>NZ_FUWG01000032.1 GCF_900167145.1 Treponema porcinum
CCATAATGAGGCGTGGGGGCATTCCCCACGACCTCGGATAGGAGCACGGTATACCACTACCAGCGTTTACTCCTGATTCCATTTTATCATATAAGGGGTAAAAAATGGAACAGAAGAGATTTGTAGGTATCGACCTGGGGAAAAGGACTTATGAAATTAAGTTCATTCATTCGAACGGGAAAGTAACAGGAACAAACGGGCTGACAAGCCCAAAGGGCCGGAAAGAACTTTACAAAAAGCTCAATCAGACAGACAGAGTAGCCATAGAAGTCTGCTCACTGGCTATGGTTATGGTAAAGGAAATACGCAAAGAAGTCGGATGCGAAGTAGTCCTCCTTAATCCCAGCCAGATAGCCTTAATTTACCGCTCCGTAAAAAAGAATGACAAGGAAGACGCATTAAAACTTGCAAGACTTGTCCAGAAGTTTTCAAATGAAGAACTGCCTTCAGTTGAACTTCCATCAGAGCATGAAGAAAATTTAAGGCAGATTCTTACTGAAATGCGACAGCTCAAGCACGACAGAACGAAAGAAATCAACAGAATGCACGCTATATTCCTCGAAAGCGGAATCACAGAAATTACGAAGAAAGATCTTGATAATAACAATAACAGAAAAGAATGTGTGAAGATGTTGAATGGACTTTTTCTTCTGCAGGCAGAACGGAATATAAAAAAACTGGAGCTTATAGAAAAGCAGATAGAAGAAGTTGAAGGTCTATTAGACAAGGAAATTGAGGGCGACAGGAATATAGAAAAACTCGAAGAAATTCCTGGAGTCGGAAAGCAGCTTGCTTCGGCATTTGTTGCTTTTTTAGGCGACGGATCCAGATTTCCGAATGTCGGTGCAATAGGAGCAGCGACGGGACTTGTTCCCCGGCTTGATATGTCCAGTACAATTTGCAGGCTTGGTCATATAACAAAATGCGGGAACAGAAACTTACGCTCTCTCCTTATACTGGCGGCATGGTCACATGTAAGGTCAAAAGGAAGCGGAGCATTAAGGGAAAAATATCTATATATGACGCAGGTTCAAAGCAAAGGAAAAAAAATTGCAATTGTGGCTGTAGCAAGAAAACTTGCAGAGTTGATGTACACGTTGCTGAAGACAGGAACATCATATGAAAACAGACCTTCAACTTCAATATCACAACTTGCAGTTGAAGCTTTATCAAAAGCATCGTAAAATTATGGAATCAGGAGTTCCTTGCTATTGACAAATATCATAGGAG
>NZ_FUWG01000028.1 GCF_900167145.1 Treponema porcinum
TGTTAGAGTTCGCCGATTTCAGCCACACCTAAGTCCAGTGGAAATCGCCAAAAATAAGTTCAATTAAAAAAGCCATTATCAAATCAAATAAAACTCTCTAAACTGAATAGTAACCAGAAACTCAGTCAGGGAGGAATATGAAAAATGATAATGACTTCACAGTCAGTTTAACACAAGCGCTCCAAGATATGAAGATGGAGCAAGGGGATTGTTTTGACCTTGCAAAAGTCAACCTTTCGGAGCTTGAGAGAAGAACCGGAATCAGCCGTGCAAAACTCCGAAGATTAAAATCCAATAATTTCAAAGAAAAACCTCATGCACTCATGGGAAGAAAAGCTTTAAAGACCGTGATGACAGGTTATAAGTCCGTTGCGAACAATCTGCTCCGCCAGGGCGTGAAGAATACATCCGTTATTTATGACCGTCTGAAAGAAGTCGGCTACAAAGGAAGCCTGAGCGGCATAAAACGCTATGTCGCCGCGAATAAAAATCTGCTTCCGCCCAAAAGGTACGCTGTCGAACCGCAGGGAAGCAGGGGTTTGAGATATTTCACGAAACCCGGGGAAGCATTCCAGATGGACTGGGGCTTTGTGAAGGTTCGTGATTATTCAGGGCTTGAATATCAGGTGGCATGTTTTGCGATGATCTGTCATCACTGCGGAATGAAATACATTGAATTCTTTCCGAACGCAAAACAGGAAAATCTCTTCATAGGAATGATTCATTCGTTTCAGTATATGGGAATTCCTCAAAAAGTCCTTACGGACAACATGAAGTCCGTAGTCATCAAAAGGGATTTTGAGGGCCGGCCTGTCTGGAATCACGACTATGAAGCATTCATGAAGGCTGTAGGCTTTGAAACTAAATTATGCAAGCCTCGGCATCCTTTTACGAAAGGCAAGGTTGAGCGTCTTGTCAGGTTCGTCAAGGAAAATTTCATTGCAGGGCGTCAGTTCGTGAATGTCACCGACCTCAACGAGCAGGCTCTGCAGTGGTGCAGTGACAAGAACAGCCTTTACAGAAAAGAAATCGAAGGATTTCCTGTCGTGACCCATCAGGATAACTGCCGTAAAATCTGCCAGCCGCTTCTAAAGGAGCCGGCGATACTGCTTTATCTGTTTCCGGAACGAAAAATCAGCTTTGACGGCTTTGTCACATATGAAGGACGTCGGTTTGGAGTTCCGTATTCCTATGGCCAGAGCATCGTACGTGTGAACAGAACTGACAGAATCCTGTCAATTTATTCTGACGACATGACAAGATGCCTTGTCACCCACAATGTGACCTGGAGCAGAAGGGATTCGTTCTGCCACGACCAGTACGCAAAACCCGAACAGCCGGAAGAATTTCCTACGGCACCGGTAAAGGCAATCGTGCAGCAGGCTCTTGAGGATGATACTGCTGACGGATTCAACAAATTTAATTTCGAGTGATGATATATGGATGATACAAAATTAAACCTGATAATGCGCTGCTTTGACAGCCTTAAAGTAAAGATGACAGAAGAAGAACTTTCAACCTTCATTCTTGATAATGATTTTTCGAATGCGGACATTGATGCAGTTATGCGGATGTTTACATTCCTTGAGAAACGCAACAACGAGGCTTCAATTCAGATGATGCTCAGATTGAGCAAACTTCCGCTGAAATCCCCGAAGACATTCGAGAATTTTGATTTCAGTCAGGTTCACGGTAAGAACGTTAGCCAGCTGGAAGGCTTGCAGTCACTTTCGACCCTTTATTCGCACAAGAATGTCGCGCTTATCGGGCCAGCGGGAACCGGAAAAACTCATATTGCCATGGCTTACGGTTATGAATGCTGTCAGCATAAGCTTAAGACTTACTTCATAAAAATGTCAGAGCTTAATGACATGTTCACACAGGCTCGTGCATATGGACGGAGCGGAAG
>NZ_FUWG01000027.1 GCF_900167145.1 Treponema porcinum
AAAGGATTCTCTCTTACAAAAGTGTTTGATGCCGGAACAACTGTAAAATACAAGTTCATCAGTGACGGAAACTGGACTACAGACCTTAAGGCTCCAGATTTCGTTGACGACGGCTTCGGCGGAAAGAACTCTATGGCAGAGTTGGATTCATTGGTCGCTGGCGACAGTGATGCGGGCAAGAAATTCCCTGCTGTAAAATTTAACAGCTGGTCTATGCTTGGCTTGCAGACAAAATTCAGCACAATGAACAATGATGATGGCGACATCACAAAGGAAACTCGTGCAGAAAATATTGCCGTAGGATTTAAGTCATACAACAAACTTTCCGGAGACCTTACGGGTAACATGCCGTTCTACATTGAGCTAGTTCTTGCAGAACAGGAATATGAAGATGCAAATGTAAAACTGTATGACCGCAAGAATAGTTACGATGACAACGTTGATTTGGTAAAACATGCAATTGTTGATATATTCTCTGATCCTCAGGCATGGCTTGCACATGATACATCTGGAGATGTAAATAAGAAATCGTCTACTGCAACAGTTCCTTTTGCAGGACACATCAAATTTGGATGGAACACTCCGTATGTAAATTACACAAGCGGTTACAAATATGCAAAACTTCCTATGCGTCAGGTAATTACATGGTCAACAATTGCAGACAACTGGGATGCAGGATACTCAAATGTAGGTGGCTATTCATTATTTGAAAATGGAGAAAAACTTCAGACAATAGGCGACTACACCGTAAACTTTGGTTTGAACTTGAATAAGTCAGCAGACCGAAAAGGTGAGAATTACGGAACTTATGCATTTGCAACTCTTGATACTGGTGTCTGGAAATTCGATGCACAATGGAATACTATGTATGGAAAAGACTATCAGTTCTATGAGCCTGTAGAAAACGACATTATCATCGGTGCAAAAGGTAAGGTTGGAGATGTAACTCTTGCAGCGCAGGGACTTGTAGCCGTACACAACAAGAGTACAGAAGACCTGCTAGGAGCTGATTATGAGCATGCAGGAGACTGGTGGAAGGCTGCTGATTATTTCGGATATTCAACAGATATTTTCTACCGCTCAGGCGATTTCGATGGAATTGAGAACATTGCTGCAAATGTTCAGGCAAGCTACAAGAACGAATTGTTTAGTGCAAAAGCAGAATATCGAATTCGTGGTGCAGAAGCTTCTATGCTTTACATTCGCAACAATCACGATGATTTAGACCTGAGACTTAAAGACATGCTCGGAGCTCCAAACAGCCAGAGGGTTACTGTTGATTTGGGCTTCAACGCAACAGATGCCCTTTCCATAGGTCTTAACGCCTATATGGAAACAGAAGCTAAGCATTATGATACTGACAGTGAAATTCTTGAAGGTGTTGCACATTGCTGGGCACTTGGTTATGCAGAAAGTAAATACACTCCTATATTCTTAGACAGTGGCTGTGAATTTGAATTAACTCCGTCTATTACATACAAACTTGATGATGTAACAGGATTTACATCATCTGTAAATGGCTATGGCATTATGGATATTGCTGCCTATAAAGTACTGGGCGCTTCTGACGATTACGAATATGCAGCATCTGACAGCAAATTCCTGTTCAAATATGCCGGCATTTCTTTCTCTGCAGAAAAAATCAACGACGTAATAACAGGCTTGAATGTATATTACGGGCTTGACAATTCAAAAGATGCACTTCTTGGAAATACTTTGATAGCAAAAGTTGCCCTTCCTAAGAACCTTGAGGTTTCTGGAGGTATAGGCATACGTTCTGTAAAGAATACAGATGCAGGAGATGCTTATAACGACGATGCACTTAATCCATTTGGTTTTGCAATCGGTGTTTCAAAGAAATTGAATGCAATAAAGAGTCCTAAATTATATGCACAGTTTATGTGGAACATGGACATCTACAAAGGATTTGGAGATGGTCCTGCAGAACTTAATATAAAGAACGGTGCTAATCTTGGTAATTGGAAAAAAGATGAAGGTCTTGACAGATATGATGGTGCAGGAGCACTTCGTATTGGTTTGCACTGGAACTTCTAGAGCATTACATTAGGAAGTAAATAACAGCTCTCAAATGGCAGTTCTGGTTGTGTAAAAACTTCCAGAACTGCCTTTTTTGTTTATGCGTGAATTTTAAAAAAAAATGGTTATAAAATTCGCTGCAATACAAATCCCCCATAGTAACCGGCAGGTGCGTTTTAATTTGCTCGCGACAGGAAGATTTTTTCAGGTATGAACAGATGTACTGCAGGCTTTCCCGACTTTCTTTTTTATATGGAAAACGTCCTTACAATTCCTGAACCTGTTGCAAGGAAAGACCTGTACATTTTGAAATAATATCATCAGGAATGTTTTTTGCCTTCATTTTTCTGGAGTTTTCAA
>NZ_FUWG01000031.1 GCF_900167145.1 Treponema porcinum
TAAAATGCGCTATTTAGTCAACACAAAATTTTTACAGGTTTAAGGTGTAAAAATTTATGCAGCCTTTTTCCTTTCCAGTTCATTGTACTGGAAGCATTTATACATTTCATCAGGCACGTTGTAATCCAGAGACTGATGAAACCTCGCCGTATTGTAGAAGTTGAAGTAGGCATCAACTCCTGTCTTCAAGTCCTTCATTGTTTCGTAGCGTTTAAGATAGATGTCCTCGTACTTGAGGCTTCTCCAAAGACGCTCAATTCTGATGTTGTCCAGAGCCCGGTCTTTTCCGTCCATGCTGATCTGGATGTTGTAATCAACAAGAACTTTGATAAAAACATCAGATGTAAACTGGCTTCCCTGGTCTGTGTTGAAGATTGCAGGACAGCCGTATTCTTCGATTGTTTCCCTCAGAAGATTTGCGTACTGCAGTGCATCCATTGTGTTGAACACGCGCCAGCTCAAGACCTTTCTTGAGAACCAGTCGATTATTGCCATCAGGTAAACATTCCCTGTCGGCAGCTTTATGTAAGTGATATCCGTTGACCAAACCTGATTCGGATATCTGATTACCTTGTTTCTGAGAAGATACGGATACTTCTTGTGATATTTACAGGCTTTTGAAAGATTCTTGCCCGGAAATACCGCCGTAATCCCGAATCTTCGCATTACACGGCGTACGGTCGCTTCCGTGGTGTCGCCGCAGCGTTTATTTATTTCACGCCAGATTCTGCGGTAACCGTAGAACGGATACTCAATCTGAACTTCCTTGATTTTCACAAGCAGATTGAAATCTTTTTCATCATGCCCTGAGCTCGGCTCGTAGTAATACTGGCTTCGAGAAATCCCGAGCAGCCTGCACTGATGCGAAATGCTCAAGACTTTGTAAGCCGGATCTATTTTATCCACGAAGGAGGCTCGATTCCGTAAAGTTGCCTGTACTTTTTTTTTAAGTAATCAAGCTCAATTTTCTGTTCGCCGATTGTCTTCAGGTATTCGCTTTCTTTTTCTTCCTGCCGGCGGACTTCTTCAGATTTCTTGTTCGGACGCTCAAAAAGATCTGCCATACCTGCAATTGCCTGTGCCTTCCACTGCGAAATCTGATTCGGATGAACGCCATATTTTACTGCAATTTCCTGAATCGTAGATTCTTCTCGTAAAGCTTCAAGAGCAACCTTTGCCTTGAATTCCTTGCTGAATGTCTGTCGTTTCTTTGCCATGTGCTAACCGCCTTGCTTAATTTATCGGCTGTTTGCACCTTAAATCTGTTCCTTTTTCTGTGCTGTTTTACGCACTCATTTTA
>NZ_FUWG01000026.1 GCF_900167145.1 Treponema porcinum
GTTGTTAGAGTCGGGAGGAAATCGCCATTTAGAGTCAGGCAGAATTAACCAATTTTAGTCAAAGAAAAATAACCAATAATGCAGGCGTCTTAATTTTGCTCTTGTAATGCCTGTCAGCCTTTGCAGTTCTGCAAGATTAACTTTTTCCAGACAGAAACTTTCTTTTTCTCTGTCCTTTATAAGATCCAGTGCCTGTGGTAAACTTAGTTTGTCACTATTATTTTCATTCATAAGCTCCTTTTCTGTGCATTATTGGTCAGCACATATTTTAGGAACTTTTGTTTGATTATAATAGTGGCTGTTTCTTTTTGACTAATTTTGGCGATTTTCTCCTGACTCGTAATGGTTATAATCGCCTGACGCTAACAAAGTAATTACAATTAAATCGAAAACTGAAGGGACAACAAAAGTCATTGCATCAGATAATTCACATTCCGCCACTATATCTGTATCAGTTTCAAACTCTGGAAGCATCAGTGTTAGCATAGCAAAATATATTGACACTACAGTAACTTTGGTATTTAAAATTGATTCAAAAGGAAGGTTTGAGGATAACACTTATGGAACTAAAACTATTACAGGTAATGCAGGAAATCCTATTGCAGGACTTCCAACAGTAACTGCAATAGATGGATATGAATTAGCATGGTGGGAACCAGAAATTCCTGAAAACTTTCCAAATGAAGACACAACATACACAGCTATTTTTTCAGAAGCCACCTATACCGTTACATATCATTTAAATGGTGGCACTGCAACAGGAAGTAATCCAACAGATTTTGTTTGGGGAACTTCATATATAACCCTAACCGCACCTACAAGAATTGGTTATACTTTTTCCGGTTGGTCTTATACAAATGAAGGTGTGAGTTCAAGTATGACAGAAAGAGTTTATGTTAACAATATGAATAACATAAATAACGGTAATCTAGATTTGTATGCACTTTGGAAACCTAATACCTACTATATTATTTTAACCCCACATGCTTCCAGCGGAGGTTGTTATGCTAGAGTTCTTTATAATTCAAACAATCTTGCATTTTATAATTATATGTATACATCAACAGCAGCAAATGTAACAAAATACAGTAATGTGGAATATTCATATTCACCTTTATCAGAACAAAAATATGATGGATGGCAAGCAGTTTGTAAAAACATTGAAGGTGACATTTGGGAAAATTTAGAAGAAAATGCATATTTTAAATTACTCGATAATAATGGCCAGCTTCTAAAAAATATAGAAAATGTAACAGACGAAAACGGAAATTGGATTGCTACATGTAACTATGAAGTACAAAGAATAAATAAATAATATAAAACTAACACATATAAGGCCCCAGCTTGTCAATAAGAATCCTCAAAAAAATGATTTTCTAAGGCTGTCTTTTTAAGGCAGTCTTCTTTTTTGAGAAAACAAGAGTTCCCGTTCAAAATAAAAAAGCAAAGCCTGTATCGCAATTCAAAAAAAGATTCTAGGAAAAGCGTCCTGAATCAAACACATATAGTCGGTCAAGTAAAACCTGAAAAAACAGATTGAGGAAATCAGAAAAATTCACCAGAAGGATTTGGACGAAGGATTCGGAGCCGTAAGCCTTCCCAATGCCCTTGGCTCAAAATATCCTTTAGGCAGCAAGAACTCAAATGGCAGTGACTCTTTCCGCAGAAAAACCGCTGGAAGAACGAATTGACAGGTCAGGAAGGACGCTGGCACGTAGACGAATCCCCTATGCAGCGCGCCGTAAAAAACGCCATTCTCGAAGCCGGAATCAACGATTTATACCCATGTTCTAAACCGCGGATCTGGCGGCGTGGTAAGTCCGCTAGACAGAATTTAGATTTTTATAAATATCCGTGTAAAATATGTGCTAATTCACAGAAAATGATATAAAATAAGAAAATAAGTAAGAATTGTAAAGCTTTTACACCGACATTTTTTGCAGTGTAAACTTCTTACAACTGATACGGAGAAATTATGTTATGTGGACTGCCCACTGGGCAGCGGACGGAGGAAAAGAAAAAATGAAAAAAAAGATTTTATTAATTTACTTAATTTTTTGCTCTATTTGTTGCTGCTTTGCAAAAGAAAAAATATTTTCATCTAATGACACACAAGAGACTATCATAAAAATAATGAAAAAGGAGCACTGGAATCTTGTTGAAGAAAAAATGAATGGCTTAGACTATGTAAATAAATCAATAAAGGAAAACAAGAATAAATTTTCAGCAATATGGAATTTTGAGAAATTTGATGACAAATATAGCATGTTTTATGGGTTCAAATGCAATGATGTTTCCTTTGAATTTCTTGCAGGTTACCTTTCACGAATAACTTTTTCCGTAAAAGCCTCGCCTGAAACGATTAATTTGCAAAAAACAAATTTCATAAAAAACAAAAAATTGACTTTTTTAGAAGAAAAGAATAATGATATTCTCTTCTTAGATTCTGAAGGAAATATCTATATTTTTAGAGAAATGGACGAATCGTTCTTATATGTAAGTTATATAGTAAAAAATGAAAATCTCTATTACGAACGAAAATTGAAACAATAATTTACAAATAATTTATTATAGTTTTGAAATTGTTGACATAATCAAAATATCGACTTATATTATAAGTATGAAGTTCACAGTAGAAAAATTGTCTCAAGCAAAAGCTGAGATTGATTCTTTGGAACAATTTCAAAAAGATATGCTTGAGGCAGATTACAAGAAAATACAGGAACAAGGAATTGAATTTGTTCGTGTAAAGCTGATTCAAAAAGAAATTTTTGAAATAAAAACAAACGAACTTCGTTCATTATTCAAATATGCTGCCGGTAGAATTATTGTGGTTGGAGTTGTATTTGTGAAAAAGACAAAGAAAACTCCAAAAGAAAAGATAAAACTTGCTAAACAGCGTTTGAAGGAGGTCTGATTATGGATTATGTTTTTGTAAAAGATTCAGAAGGTTATGTTTTTAAGAAATTAGAAAATGAAGTTTATCCAGATGAAAAAGTAATTTCTAAAAAAGAGTACATGAAAATTTCAGGGCTTTCTTCTTATGAAAAAAAATTTGGGCATGGTGGTGCTAGAGAAAACGCCGGCAGAAAACAGAAATTTGCATTACCTTTGAAATTTCAAATTCGTGTAACAAAAGAAGAAAAAGATTTTATTGCTTACGCAAGGGAACACAAGTTAAATTATTCTGCTTTAATGCAGATGTAGAAAATAACACATAACATGCAGTTCAAAACAGATGTCGCGGTCAAGCCGCGCCACTGTTTAACTGCGTAGTTAGGTTGATAGGCCACTGGCCTACTTGCTGTTAGCAAGGTAAAATCATCCAACATTTTATGCTAAATAAAAAGGAGGATAATTTTTATGGGCGCAATTATTGGTGGAATCTTATGGATTATATTATGTGCATTAACAGCTACTTTGGCAGAACGCAAAGGACATAAAGGTATTGGTTATTTTTTACTAGCTTTATTCCTTTCTCCATTGATTGGGTTAATTATTGTTGCTTGTATAAGTAACAAAACACAAAAATTATGTCCATACTGTAAAAAAGCAATTGATATACATGCAACTGTTTGTGGTTTCTGTGGAAAAGAACTTACCAAAAAGAATTCTACTAATGCTGAAAAAGAAAAATGGATTTCTGAAAGGATTGTAGAATTAATTTCAACAGGAAAAACTGCAACAGATGCAAAAATACAAGCAGAAGCAGAATATTCTGTAGAAAAAAATAATAAAGAGGAAAATAAATCTACCGAAGCAAACGAATAGAAAACGGCGGGTCAAGCCCGCCTTTTTTTATAGACAAAATATAAAAAGCTGTGGTAAAATAATCCCACAAGGAGATACTTATGCCTAGAATCGTTCCAATTAGAGATTTAAAAAACACCACTGCTATATCAACTCTATGCCATGAAGATGATGAACCTATTTTCGTAACAAAAAATGGTTACGGTGATATGGTTTTGATGAGTATGGAAACTTATGAAAAAAATCTCTTTCTTGCAAATGTCTACGGAAAACTTGAAGAAGCAAAACAGGATATGAAAAACGGAAAGTATTCTTCTGTTGAAGATGCAGTTTCAAGAATAAGGAAAACTCATGGCCTATAATGTCCGAATTATGGAAAAGGCTGAGCAGGATTTATCTGAAATTGTAACTTACTTTACAGATAAACTTTGCAATCCAAAAGCTGCCGAAAGTTTACTTGAAGAATTTCTCGAAGAAAAAAATAATATTTCTGATAATCCTTATATGTATCCGTTAAGTAACGATTCAGTTTTGCAATCTGAAGGATATCACAGATTTCTTTTCAAAAAAAATTATATTGCTCTATACTTAATCGATGATAATGAAAAAGAAGTATATATAATGAGAATCTTTTATGCAAAAAGAGATTATGCTAATCTAATATAAAAGCAACCTAACACATATAAGGCCCCAAGTTGTCAATACTAATTCTAAAAAAAATACAACTTAGGGCTGTTTTTTTAGAAAAAACAGTCTTTCTTGTGAGAGAAAAATAAAGTTCCCGTTCAAAATAAAAAGCAAAGCCTGTATCGCAATTCAAAAAAGATTCCAGGAAAAGCGTCCTGAATCAAACACATATAGTCGGTCAAAAGTCCCGCCGTATACGCTTCAGTTATGCGCAAGCCGCGAGAGCGGCGACTTAAATAATTTCTTCTCATGCAAACGGC
>NZ_FUWG01000025.1 GCF_900167145.1 Treponema porcinum
CTGCACGGCGCGCTTCTTTATCTGACTCCGGAAGATTATTTTGCAGGAAGAAAAGAAGAAAGACTTGCAGACAGGAGAAATAAGCTTCATAATGCAGATATAAAAAGAAGAGCTTATTGGTTAGCTCAACAGGCTTAAACCACCTTATTAGCTTTTATAAAAAAGTCCAAGTTCACTTTGGGCAGAACACAACTGTTGATATGGTAATGCCGTCGGTTGGAAAGTTGAGCCCATATCTATCTCGGAGAATATGGATTGCTTTTATCAAGTTGTCATAATTGAATAAAGGCTCTCCCATACCCATAAAAACGATACGGTTTACTTTTCGACGCAACAATATAATCTGTTGTACGATTTCTGACGATGTTAGATTACGAACAAAGCCATTTCGCCCGGACTCACAAAAAATACAACCAACAGGACAACCGACTTGTGTGCTCACGCAAACAGTTCCACCATCTCGCCGCTTGATAAAAACCGTTTCAATGTATTTGTTGTCTTTCAGTTCGTAAACATACTTTTCAGTATCACTGCTTTTGCAAATATTTTTTACCAACATTGATAGATTTTTTTTGCGTGGTAATTGCTTATATAATTCTTCATATAAGGCTTTTGCTTCATTCTCGCCAATAACTTCCGACATTTCTTTGTAAGTAAATCCGTATGGATCATTCCGTACTTCCGCAGGCGTATATTTAGGTAAACGTTTCATTTTTATATCCTTTCTTCTAAATAATAAAAGTTTGTTTTTCTGTATTTTTGATTACAATCTCTAATTTTTCTACATCAATGATATGCGTCAATTTGCATTTAGGGCAGAAAAGAGGAAAATCTTTTAATACAGTATTATGAAATACTTGAACTCTCGTCTTTCCGTTACAAATCGGACATTTTATCCAATATTTTTTAAGCATTATATTTCACTCGTCCTTTTTACACAAAAAAATGCAGGTCAATCCTCAACATGAGCATTGACCTGCATTTATAATGCACAGAGCAGTACAACAAAACTAAGGCATAGCTTGCACTATGTCTATACTATATCTATACGTCGTTAGTTTTTTGTATAGCATCCGCAAAATAAGCATGACAAAAAAGCCCATGTTGAAAATGGGAAAATCCTTTTTTTCAATGCTTATCTAATACGCATGCAATGCAACATAAACGCCGCCTCCTTTTACATAAATTTTATTTTATCAGAAAATCAGTCTACTGTCAATACACAACAGGAAGTATTTAACCTAATGATATGAATTGTGTGGACATATCCAAAAAGAAAGGTGAACTGTAAAATGTAACAGGGTGAATGAAAATGGCAAAAAGACCCGTACCATTGTACGACTTTAAGGCTTTCGGGGCAGCTATAAAAGCCGCGAGAAATGAATACGGCGAGAGCCGCAAAAAGGTAAGCGACGAGTTATATATTAGGGAATGGAAAGGAATGGAATCGGTACTTGATAAATCAGTAATTGATTGTTCTTTACTTAATATATCTTTATTTAATTGCGTTGGATTTTCCAACGTAGGTTTTTCCTGCGTAGGTTTTTCCAACGTTGGATTATCCAATGTTGGATTTTCCAATGTAGGTAAATCCAATATAGGCGGCTGTCCGCCGCTGGTAGCTGCTTCCGGCTCTCGCGGCTGCGGCTGCTCGTATATGACGTAATCTGCGCCCCGCAAGCGTCCCTTTTCGTCGCGCTCCCGGCTGCGCACGATATATCCGGCTTTTTCGAGTTCCTTTACCGCTTCGCGGATTGCGTCGATCTTCTCCCGGTTGATATGGGATAAGCCCGCAAGGGTATAATCCCAATCTTCGGGCAGCGAAAGCATTTGCGACAACAAGCCCTTTGCCTTTAAGGACAATTCCTTGTTTCGCAAGTGGTGGTTGCTCATAACGGTATATCCCGTATTTCGCTCCACTCTGAAAACTGCCATATTTCCTCACTTCCTCTCTTGGTATGCGTGGACAATTAGAAAGCCGTTTTCGGCTGTTTTGGTATTGCAATATGCCCTTTGCCGTTTTCGCGTCTGCAAAGCCGCATGGCACAAGGGCTTTTGCCCGTCTATTTGTCCATGCTGGCGTGCGTTTTCCGCGTCCTTTTGCCGGGGCAATAGGGACACTCTTTGAAAACGCAAAACTCATATTTCCACCCGGGGCGGTAGAAACGGCAAGTGCCGCAATCTTCATCATCTCCGGCACAACCGGATTGATAGCGGTCAAATCCCGGCTTCTGCTGCATGAGCAATTCAAACGCCCGCTGCTTGCCCTTTGAGAAATACATTCCGGCTGCACCTCCTTTCCTGCGGGCATAAAAAAACGGCGTTACTTTCTCCCCCAAAGGGGTTAAGGTAACGCCGTTTGTGTGCGTATTCAGTTTTTAACACATTCCCTGTCTATCCGCTGTCCGCAAAACCATTGATTTTATTAGCTTTTTGCCGCTATCGCTATCACACCTCATTATTCCAAAGACCGGGCTTTCAGTCTATGCTTGCAGACATTGAAGCCGGAAAAGTGGGAACCGTTATCGTCAAGGATATGTCAAGGCTGGGGCGAAACTACCTGCAAGTGGGGTTTTACACGGAAATGCTGTTCCCTCAAAAGGGTGTGCGTTTTATCGCTGTCAACGATAATGTGGACAGCGCAAACGGCGGCATGGACAACGATTTTACCCCGCTGCGAAATCTGTTCAACGAATGGCTGGTGAGAGATACGAGCAAGAAAATCAAGGCAGTAAAAAGGTCAAAAGGCATGAGCGGCAAGCCCGTTACCAGCAAGCCGGTTTACGGCTATGTGATGGACGAGGACGAGAATTTTATTATAGACGAGGAAGCCGCCCCGGTGGTGCAGCAGATTTACCAGCTTTGCCTTGCCGGGAACGGCCCGACCAAGATTGCCCGTATGCTGACGGAGCAGCAAATCCCCACGCCGGGGACGCTGGAATATCAGCGGACAGGCAGCACCCGCCGTTATCACCCAGGCTATGAGTGCAAATGGGCGACCAACACCGTCGTTCATATCCTCGAAAACCGAGAGTACACCGGATGTCTGGTGAACTTCAAAACGGAAAAGCCTTCTTATAAGGTCAAGCACAGCATAGAGAACCCCGTCGAGAAGCAGGCCATTTTCGAGAACCACCATGAGCCGATCATCGACAAGGAAACATGGGAACGGGTGCAGGAGTTACGCAAACAGCGCAAACGCCCGAACCGCTACGATGAAGTGGGGCTGTTCTCCGGGATTTTGTTCTGCGCCGACTGCGGCCATGTGCTGTATCAGCAGCGGTATCAGAACAAAGACCGCAAACAGGACTGCTACATCTGCGGCAGCTACAAGAAGCGCACCCGCAACTGTACGGCGCACTTTATCCGCACCGATCTGTTGACCGCTGGTGTCCTGGCAAATCTCCGGCAAGTGACCGAATACGCAGCCAAGCATGAGAGCCGGTTTGTGAAACTACTTGTCCAGCAGAACGAGATCGGCGGCAAGCGAAAGACCGCCGCAGCCATCAAGCAGCTTGAACAGGCGCAGGAACGCATTTCTGAAATCAGCCGCATTATCAAGCGGCTGTATGAGGACAATGTAAACGGCAAAATCAGCGATGAGCGTTTCATGGAACTGTCGGCTGACTACGAAGCCGAGCAAGCGGAGCTGAAAAAGAGAGCCGCCGCCCTGCAAGCCGAACTGGACAAGTCACAGGCAGCTACCGTCAACGCCGAGAAATTTATGGGCATTGTCCGCAAGCACCTTGCCTTTGAAGAACTGACCCCCACTCTCTTGCGGGAAATGATCGAGAAAATTGTGGTGCATGAGTGCAGCTATGATGAGAACGGCACCCGCAGGCAGGACATTGAGATTTATTACAGCTTTGTCGGCAAAATTGACTTGCCCGAAGCCTAACGCCCGACCTATCCGACACAATGGCCAAGTGCCGGATAGGAACGGCAAAATTTTTTACACTTCTATTGCTTCTTTATCACACATAAGCAAATGAACACGGCTTATCAGCCCTTGATTTTCCATTCTTTCCAGCATCGTAGTAAGAGATGTTATCGCTAATCCGCATTTAGTCGAGAGTGATCTGATTGAGATACCATCCTCCTGCCACAGCACATAAAGAATACGTCCCTGGGCTCCATTGAACGCATCAATATTCTTTTCGCTGAGAATCTTCTCGAAAATCCGGTCTCCAAGCTGTTTTATTTTGGTAACAAGAAATCCTCCATTCATTTCCATACAAAAGCTCCTATATAGTAGTTTATCAAAAAAACATACTATATAGGAGCTTTATTATCAAGAGTTTATATGCATCCAGGATTTCATATATTTTCTGAAGCAGAATCTGCCATGCCTTTGGCTTGTTCCTGTTTCTTTTCCATTTGTAAAAGCCTGTTTCGCTGACCGTAAGAACTTTGCAAAGTTTTTTTACTTGTTAGAGTTCGCCGATTTCAGCCACACCTAAGTCCAGTGGAAATCGCCAAAAATAAGTTCAATTAAAAAAGCCATTATCAAATCAAATAAAACTCTCTAAACTGAATAGTAACCAGAAACTCAGTCAGGGAGGAATATGAAAAATGATAATGACTTCACAGTCAGTTTAACACAAGCGCTCCAAGATATGAAGATGGAGCAAGGGGATTGTTTTGACCTTGCAAAAGTCAACCTTTCGGAGCTTGAGAGAAGAACCGGAATCAGCCGTGCAAAACTCCGAAGATTAAAATCCAATAATTTCAAAGAAAAAC
>NZ_FUWG01000023.1 GCF_900167145.1 Treponema porcinum
AAAAACAACTACTCTTTAGTTGAATTTAATTAAAAATCAACTAAACAATTGTTTTTATTTAAACAATCTCTTATAATATCCACAAAGAGCAATGAAAAATTTTTCCAAAATTTTTACTTTTAGGAGGGGTGATAGTTATGTCTGAAAATATTAAGCGTTGTCTTGATTTAGCAAATTTGATTACAAAGAAATCTGTATTTTTATTCGGACCTCGTCAAACAGGTAAATCAACACTAATTAACACAGAATTATCTGAAACTTTTGCTCTTTCGTGGAATTTACTTAAAGGAAAATTACGTTTAGAAGTTCAGAGGAATCCAAGTTATTTAACTGAACAAGTTGAATTTCTCAATCTTCATGACTGTGCAATTTTTATAGATGAAATACAGCTTTGCCCTGAATTACTCAATGAATGTCATCTTCTTATACAAGAAAGAAATATCCGTTTCATGCTTACAGGTTCTTCTGCTAGAAAATTGCGTACATTGGGAACAAATTTACTTGGTGGCAGAGCATGGGAGCGACATCTACATCCTTTTACTTATTCCGAAGTTGGAGAAAGTTCAAATTATAATCTTTCTTATATTTTTGAACATGGTCTTTTGCCTTCTATGTTTTTTTCTAATGATATAGAAGAAGATCTTTCATCTTATGTTGGTACTTATCTTACGGAAGAAATAGCAGCTGAAGGTACAGCAAGAAATTTAGGTTCTTTTAGTAGATTTTTAAAGACAGCTGCACTCACTAACGGGCAACTTCTAAATTTTGCTAATATAGCAGCAGATTCTCAAGTTCCTGTTCAAACTGTAAAGCAATGGTATAAAATTCTTGAAGATACTCTTCTTGGATTTATGATTGAACCATATAAGTCAGGAACAAAAAGAAAAGCAGTTGCAACATCTAAGTTTTATCTTTTTGACATAGGTGTTGCACGAACATTGCAAAATATTCAAGTCCCACAAGAAGGTAATAAAGAATTTGGAGACTATTTTGAACAACTAGTTTGCATGGAATTAAAAGCCTGGATAGATTATAAAAGGCCACGAAGTTCGCTTACTTTTTGGCGAACAACAACAGGAAATGAAGTTGATTTTTGTGTTGATGATGAACTTGCAATAGAAGTAAAATCAACTGATTCTGTAAATGAAAAACACTTAAAAGGATTGCAAACTCTGCGTGAAGAAAATATTTTTAAGCGTTACATTGTAGTTTGTCGCGAAGATTATCCTCGCCTTGTTGATGGAATAGAAATACTCCCATGGAAATATTTTTTTAAGACATTGTGGAATTAACTAATCAATGAAAAAATCTCAATTTTTAATAAGTGCAAATGATTGTATAGAAAATTTAAGATTATACATTGATTCCATTTTATTAGGTTTTTAACTACATACATTTAAATTCTGTTATATTTTTCTATTAGAGTTCTTGCAAAAAAGGACTGGTTCCTTTGTGTAAAGAAATCAGTCCTTTGGAAGAAGTAAAAAATCTTCTATTTTATTATGTTATTTTGATATTTATTTCTTCAAAATAACAAAAGATTTTGCAGGAACGCTTTCAGGTAATGTAGTTGATTCAGTAGGAGTTCCAGAAGTAAGATCAATTACTTTTGTGTAACCAGTTGATTCAATTTCCACAGATTTATCTGTAGCATTGAAATATACACAGAAATCACCCGTAGTATATTTTGTTACGCCTGTTGAAACTGTTGTTGCTGTTGCTGAATTTCCCGAACCAAAAGCGTTTAGATTAGTCTGGCGAAGTGCAATCAATCCTTTATATGTATTACATACATCAGAATATGTATTTGCAAAATTAAGATCAATACCATTCTTTCCAATAGGAGACTTATAACTATTTTCGTCACCACGTTTTGATCTGAGGAATTCCTGTCCACCATTAATAAACGCTGTTCCCTGGCTTAAGAATATATATGCAGCAGAAAGTGTATCCTGCTTTGCGACTTCAGCAACACCATCTGTACCAATTTTTGTAAACAGGTCTCCCGAAGTAACTGTTGTCTTGTTATTCTTCTTCATCCAATATGAAATAGCAAGTTTATCAAACAAAGTATAGTTATCGTGACATTCAACATAATGCATTGCAAGACTAGGTTTTCCTGTTTCATTACGTTTATTTTTACCAGTTTTTCCAGTTAATCCAGCGATAATTTCATTATCCTTGAATGTGCCTTGAACCTGTCCCATCTGGAAGCCGCCGAATTCAGCACCCTTAACAGCATCTCGGAAATCATCATCAAATGCACCAGCACCATAAGGATTTGAATTTACAGCCTGATTTGCACCATTTACAACAAGGGCTGTACCACCTGTCCAAGGCTCTCCATAAACCATAACTTTAGGGTCAATCTTATAAAGTTCATCATAAATTTCTTTCATAGTTTCTTTTGAAAGAACACCCATCAAGTCAAAACGGAAACCATTTACGTGATAATCCAACATCCAGTGTTTCAGACTATCAATGATATATTTTTTTACCATTGGAGCTTCCGAATCTACTTCATTTCCACATCCCGATCCATTTGAATATGCTCCACTTGCATCCAGACGATAGAAATAATATGGAACAGTTGAATCATACAATGAACCTTTTCCAGTTCCGCTAGTATGGTTATAAACAACATCCATAATAACGGCTATTCCGTTGTCATGGAATTCTCCGATCAGTTTACGAAGTTCTTTTACAGGAGTTGTTGCATCTGTATAGCCGGATGTCGCATATCTTCCTTCTGGAACATTGTAGTGATAAGGGTTATAACCCCAGTTATAATCTGTATTATCGTTTGTTTCTGCAAATTCAAAAACAGGCAAAATCTGAACATGAGTAACACCCATGGATTTAATATGATTAATTACCTTTGTTCCGTTAGAAATAGTTTCATATTTACCTACATTTTTAGTATTAGCATCTTCAGCATAAGACCAATCTGTAATATGCATTTCATAAACAACAGCGTCACTATTTTTTGATCCATTAAACGGATTGTAATATCCTGATGGTGATCCATAATCAGAATGACTAATAGATGTAGGAATTGCTTCTGGAGCAGAATTGATATCTACAATCCCAGATGCAATTGCATCTGCTGTACAAGATTTTCCCCAGATGTCTGATACATAATATTTTTCACCTGCATTAGTGATCTCATATTTATAGAAGTGATATGATGATATATCATTTATTTCTGCAGTCCAAACATTTGTTTCAGGATTCTTTGTTGCTGACAAAATTTTATCAGGAGAACCTTTAAGAGATGGAGAAGTTGTTTCTCCAACCGCTTTCGCCATAATAGCATCTTCTCCAAAATTTCCTATATCTTCTACGTTACTGTACAAAAGAACATTTACACTAGAAGCCATAGGAGCCCATGTCTTAAAAATCGCTTTTTGTCCATCAAGTGTAAGACCAAGATCATCACCATTATAAGTAGCTGACTCTTTTACTGCTCCCATCATCACAACAGAGCAACCACCAGCAGGGTTAAACTTTTCATTCTTAACAAAATATGTTTTACCTGTATCAAGTGGAGTTGCGGTCCTAAGAAGAACGATACGTGCATTATTTCTATTTCTATCAGTCTGATTTTCATAATTTATAGAATCAGAAATAACAACTTCAGTTCCATCTGAATCTACAACCACAAAGCCACTATTACCTGTGGAAATATCAAGCCCATAAGAAACGCTCAAATTAACTTTAATAGCAGTTGATGATGTCGCTACTGCACCGGATATTGTTGGAGTAATAGAATCTGTAACTTCATAAACAGTTGAATCACCACTGATCACAAGAAAATGTTTATTAACAGACAAATCAAGAATTTGGTCAATTCCTGGATCTTTTTGCCATGATGCATTACGAATGATAATTCCAAGTTTATCATTTTCGGAAATAGAATTTTGTATGTCTGTTAATGATGAAGAACAATCTGTAATATCCCAGTAACCTAAGGATCCATTTTTGATTACCTTGCCTTTTGTAGCATTATAACCAGGTTCTCCGTCACCAGTTCCTGTCCAAAGCCATACACCCCAATCGCTATAAGAAGTGTCTGGACGACTATAAAAAAGAAGTACTTTACTATTTGATGGATCTACTGTTTTTGCAAGTTCTGAGGCCTCAATTAGTGCAGGATCAACAGCTCCTATTGTTCCTGGTTCTACATCAGGACCGGAACTACCTACATCTCCAGAACATCCAAGTAAAGACAATCCAAGAGCTAAAAGTCCTGCAAAAATTGCAGACCCTTTTAATATCTTCCCCATATATTTCCTCCTTAAATGAGTAACTTTTAATTAAACCTCTCAACACTAAGTTTCGTAAAACACAGTGTTCAATGGTCTAATTAAAAAAAACGGACTGAGCCGGAATGGCTCAATCCGTTTTTTTTTAATAACTAATTTGATTAGTTAGATTTTACAAGAGAAAGTTCATCCTTTTCACAATCGTACTGAAGAATGTATACTTTGAAATCTTTTGCATTTTCTACATTCTTAGTACCACCACCAACTTTAACATCCCAGAAACCACCACCTGCTACTGGAGCTGTCATCTGAAGAGGAATAGAATCAACTGTCAAACGTGTTGAAGCAATTGTTTTTTCTGCAATACCTGATGTAACAACTGCTTTATTTGGAGATTTATCATTCCATTCATTTTCAGGAACCCAACCTTCAAGGAAGTAAATTGTTTTTCCTTCATAAGCATCAGCATTGATTACTTTGAATCCAACTACATCAATGTACTTAATCTGTTCAACAGACATTGTTACTGTTCCATCAGTAGTTGTTTTTACAACAACGTTATAAGGGCGATTTACAATAAGACCAGTAACTTTTGGATGTTTTTCCTTTCCTTTTTCAAGTGTTATAGGATCAGCACCAACTGCAAATGATGTTGCTGTTGCACATTCATAACGACCATCTTCCCACTTCGGACGAGCAAGAGCAAGCTCCTGTGTTTCTGCAGTTGCTGTGAACTGAACTTTGTATGTTACATCACCAGTAACTGGATCTTTTACAGGATTCCATAAGAGGTAAGCTCCCTCTGCGTTCCAATTATAACCAAAAGAACGAATAAAATATCCGTCAAGTTCGAAATATTTTGGTTCTTTAGCTTCTTTAAGAGAAATCTTAAAAGTACCTGTGCTAGTCTCTACTGTCATTTTATATAGTGACTGAGCCGTCAAACCTTTAATTGTACCATTTCTTCCACCATTACCATTGTCAGTATCTTCAAAAGTTACATTGCTAGGTAATTCGTTGCCTTTCATTTTGTCTCCGCCAATCTGACCAGCCCAAGTATCTTTTGTTGGAAGGAAGGCAAAATTAATTGTATCAGCATCAGCAGTAAATGTTGCTTCATATGTATATTCAGAACCGTCCACTTTTGTAAAAGAAATTGAATTATCAGTTTCTTTCCATTGTGGATTCTGCATAGAACCTGCGATAAAGTACCCAGTCATATCTACTGGTGCTAATGCATCGTCATGCAAGTCACCAGAACAGCCAATTAAGCCGAGAGCGAGTGCAGACGCTGCAAAAAATGAAACTATCTTTTTCATTTGTAATCTCCTAAATTAGGTATCGATTCAACGAATCTTAAGCTACTGAAATGGTGGCATAAAAAGATTGCCACCTTTATTTCATTTCGCTTTCATTATTATCAGATTAGATATCCCAGCGGATACCACAGCGAAGTGCTGCACGACCATCGTACCAGTCAACTGGGTCGATGCTTCCGTTTTCCGTTTCTTTAGCCCAAGAACCGTTTACGTTTGCACCGTTCATGTTCAGCTGATCCTGTCCGTCGCCGAAGTGCTTGAACGGATCCATGTTGTATACGAACTGAGCGTAAAGAGTAGGCTTTTTCATAGCCTTGAATCTCTTTGAAACACCTACTGCAAATGCAAACGGATTGTTTACGTCTGAATCAAATGATTCGTCAGCAGAAGCTGTATTTTCTGTCTTAAGACCGAATGCAAGGTTTGCAGTTACGTCGCCTGGGAACATAACCTGTCCAACCAATGTGTTGAAGTAACGTACTTCGTTAGACATATCAAGACCGTAGTAAACGTTTACGCCCTTAACGATGTCGCTGTCCGGAGTCATATTGAACGTAAGTCCGGCTTTCTTAAAGCGGAAGCGTGAGTCTGAAGCACCGTATTTTGCAATGTCATCGCTTTCAAGTTCTTTCTTATTGATTTCGCTCTGATACTTTTCCCAGCCTTTTGTATATGTAAATGCATTGTAGTTCAATGTTGCTGCAACGCTTACAGACATAGAGTCAGTAATCTTGTATGAAACTGCCGGGTTGAATGTAAATTCTGCACCGCTGTCAATTCCAAGGTGCGGATCTACATAATCAGAACAGCGTTTAGCGTACCAGCTCTCAACGTTATTCAAATAGCCAATGGAATAGTCATCATCACAATCAATCTTCTCAAGAGCCATTTCTGCTTCAACGCCAAGGTTGATAGAAAGTGCTTCAATAGGATTTACGAAACCGTTGAATGCAATGCGCTGTGTATTTACGTTACCGAGAGTTTCTGACAGGTCGAATGTGCCGTCATCGTGGTTTTCGCGAAGATACAGCATAGATGCCTGTGCACCGCGGAAGCGGTATTCTACGTTTGCACCGAACAGGTCAGCCTTGTAGCCGACCTGTACGTTTGCAGCAATGTTCTTGATTCCGTCAAAGTCGCCTGAGCGGTAGAATACGTCAGTTGAATATCCGAAGTAATCTGTTGTGTTTGAAGCACCGTCGTCTTTGATGTCCTGTGATGATTTCTGATGTGTAGCAATCAAGCCCTGAACTGCAACGTTAAGTTTTCCGTCGCCTGCAGCAAAAGTATCCTTTGCACCAAGAATGAAATCATGCTCAACCGGATCATAGAACAGGTAATCGTTTCCGTACATACCGTTTGTCTGGAAGTCGATTACAAGGTCATCCTTCTTTACGCCTGCCCATCCCCAGTAACCGTATTTTGTACCTTTGCGGTCAGCCGTTCTGTTAGGAGCAAAACCGATGTCGAATGTAAGACCCGTAGCTTCTTCAAGAGCAGCAACTGATTTTGAACCGAGGCTGAATACGTTGAATCCGCCTACGTGCTGATAACCTGCATCCCAGTTTCCGTCGATTGTTTTCCATGTGATTGCCTGGCGCACATCCGGCTTTGCATAGTTGAAGCCTGTAAGGAAATTGATGTACGGTGTGTTGAATCCGAACTTAAGGTGTCCGAGGAACGGATTTGATCCCGGTCCAGGAAGTGATCCCCATGAACCTGCGTTATCCTGATTGTTCGTTGTTCCTGCAAGATATGCAATAGGATTTCCGAAGATTCCGTTTACAAGATTCTTAAGGCCGTCTGACCATTCAACAGTTTCATTGTCATAAGCATCTTTGCGGTACAGATAGTTCAGCTTTTCACTTGTATTTCCTGCATAATCTTCCATTTCTGTTTCTGCCAGAGCGATTTCAATGTAAACCGGGCAGTTAGGAAGGAAATTTCCTGCAAATTTGTTGTAAGACTTAGCCCCGATTGTTACGGAGTCTAGGTCAAGACCTTTTTCCTTCTTGTCAACAGCGCCCTGCGTCTTATAGTTTGCCTGTACTCCGAACATAGACCATGAAATGAAGTTGATCTTAGCCTTAGCAGTACCGGCATCGTCGTCTCCACCAATCATGTCAGCGATGACTACGTGGCTGTTCTTTCCGCCGAAACCGTCGTCAACGAAATCAGGAGCCTTAAGGTCGGTAGTCCAGTTTCCGTCCGAAATGAACTTGTAGCGAAGTTCGTCCGTTGCCTTGAAAGTCTTTGTAATAGTAAAGCCCTTGTCGGTCTTTGTCATTGCTTCGGCACCGTTCTGCCAGTTGTTGAAGTCTCCTGCAAGGAGAACTTCCGTAGCGCGAGGGTTTCCGTAGAAGAAGGTAACCTCTACGTTGCCGTCGGCAAGTTTTTTCACAGTTACGTCAGCAAAGGCACTGCCGATGCCGAGCAACAGGAAAAGGGAGATGAAAGCGAATAATTTTTTCATCAAATTCCTCCAAATTAATAAATAGATAGAAATCGCGCGTACAAACGTCCCGGGGTTTTCGTAGACAGAATGGGCCTTATCATCAGT
>NZ_FUWG01000007.1 GCF_900167145.1 Treponema porcinum
GTTCGAATGAATGAACTTAATTTCATAAGTCCTTTTCCCCAGGTCGATACCTACAAATCTCTTCTGTTCCATTTTTTACCCCTTATATGATAAAATGGAATCAGGAGTAAACGCTGGTAGTGGTATACCGTGCTCCTATCCGAGGTCGTGGGGAATGCCCCCACGCCTCATTATGGCGTACGGCGGTCGGCTTTGATTAATCTTAAACCCGAAGTAAGCGGCTGCCATTCACGCAGTGGCTTCTTCACCAGTAGTTAGAACCTTCCGCCGGCTCTCTGATTCCGTCAAACCAGAGTACCACTTTTTCCCAGCCTTTTATATCATGCCATCTTAAACCACCTTATTAGCTTTTATAAAAAAGTCCAAGTTCACTTTGGGCAGAACATTCATCCCGAATGAGGAGTGAAGTTTACAGAAATACAATTCCTCAGAAGTTCACAGATCCGGCGACACTAAAAATGGTGAATGCGGATCTTGCCATGTTTCAGGCTTACAACGACATAATCACAAAACTTGAGTTTCAGATTGAGGACAGCATGGAAGTGCAGGATCCGGTTTCGTACAGCATCATTAATTCGGTGCCTGGACTCGGTTTTATTCTTTCTCTCACGATTCTTTACGAGATAGATGACATCCATCGTTTTTCAGATGTCGGAAAGTTTATCTCTTACTGCCGGCTTGTGAAGTGTTCTCATGAATCAGCAGGGAAGAAGAAAAAGGTAGAGAGCGACGGCTAAAAGCCGGCAAAATGCTCCGGTGGAGCATTTTGAGCGAGTCTCGGTCGTAGCCATGCGTAGACCGCAACATAATAAAATCGGAAACGCGCATCTGAAGTGGGCATTCTCGGAAGGTGCAGTTCTTTTTCTCCGTAATAATGAACGTGGCCAGAGGTGGCATGATAAGCTTGTGCAGCGGTATGGAAAAGCAAAAGTACGCTTCGCTATTGAGTTTTGTGCTCTATTTTATAAATAGAAGTTCACAAAACTCACCATGAGCATAATTGCACAGCAACTCGGGCGTACGGTTTATTACATGCTCAAGCGCAAAGAAGCTTTTAATCCCGATAAGTTTTACGGGGATAAGAAAATTGAAAATAAGGACAGTGGCGGCGAGCATCTCGCATAACTGAAGCGTATACGGCGGGACTTTTGAAAAATGAAAATTATATGCGGCTTTGACCGCCTGTCATTCTTTCTGTCCCAGATGCCGTGACTTCTTGAGCCTTGAATAGACGCTGCCACTGCGCCTTTTTATATTTTGTTTTTGTTGAAAATAAATAAGCGGACTGTCCCTGCCTTGACCTGCCCATATAACTATCGGCATCGTATGATGACCATCTTATTTTTGCTTCAGGCTTGGCATGGGTACCGGTGAAATTCTTCGTGCCGGAAATCTGTTTTTCAGGTTTGCCGTGACCGACTATATGTGTTTGATTCAGGACGCTTTTCCTGGAATCTTTTTTTGAATTGCGATTCAGGCTTTGCTTTTTTATTTTGAACGGGAACTTTATTTTTTTCTCACAAGAAAGACTGTTTTTTCTAAAAAAACAGCCCTAAGTTGTATTTTTTTTAGAATTAGTATTGACAACTTGGGGCCTTATATGTGTTATGTGATATCTTACTCAATTGACAATTCACTATGCCATAAAATCCTTAGGCATTCCAACAGAAACAAGAATTTCTCTAATTTGCTCATAAATATCTCTAAATTTATAAATGCCTTTGAGCCTTCGCTTGTATTTGATTCTTGTCCAAAAATTATAACCTTTTTTATATTTTTTCCATTCCTTATATTCTTTTCTTGAAAGTCTTTCTTGGGATAAAAAACAAACTCCATGAAAATGACGATTTTTTAACCATACGCTATCACAAGAACCGTCAAGAACTCCTAAATCAAGATTTTTGGGAATTGCTCGTATTTTCACTTTATTGTCATCGATGATTTTTGAAATTCTATTTGTAACAGACAAATCCTCGCATATAATTTTTTTATTTACTTTTTGCTCTAGCGAATTTTCATTTTCCGTTATAATTTTGCCATCATCATAGACTGAAATAATGTTTCCTGTAATGTAAGGTTCATCTGATGCTTCTATCCAGCTATCAAGACGGCTGTAATGAAATATAAGGTATGCCATTTTTCAAGTCTTCCTCACTGATATTAAACCACTTTTCTTGAAGTTTATTGAATACAAAAAACTTCCGTTTTTCAGCAATTTTCCACTTAGACGACAATATTTAAGAAGATTCAATTTTAGCAGAAAAGAGTTTGGATTTTTATATTTCACAGCCAGTGTTATCATTCCCAAAATTTCTTCTTTTGTCATAAAAAGCCTACTTTACAGAATTAATCGTTTCAATGAATCTTTCCTGCATTATTTCAAAATTTGAGTTGTCAATTTCTTTTGCATGAATTTTCAATGCAGACAAAAAGTCATCATAGTATTTGTTTTCACTTTTATGTTTACTGAAAAAATCATACAAGACACTGTAATTGATTATTTTGTAATCCTCAGACTTTTCATAATTCCGTAGGTCTATTCTATTGTAGTTAGGTACAAAGATATAAAAACTCTCTTTCCTGTTTCTTGCGTGTTCATCTGCGTATTTGTGATAATCTAAAAGCTGACTCTGAACCAAGTCGCCATAAATATCGTGTCGAAGTCCGTTTATGCCAGATTTGATTTTATTCTCAATAACGACAATATTTTTATCATCTTGTATAAGCAAATCAATATGCTCTGTTTCTCTTTGAATCGAATACTTACCTTTTGTACTTAAACCTAGAACATCTGACATAAAGTCTTTGAATAATTCTTTGTCTTCTGATAAGAAATAGTGAAACATATTTGAATAGCAAAGTTCATCATATTCTTTTCGTATCAGTTTTAAGAAATTGAAATCTCGTTGTGATGAAGTTTCTGAAATTTCTGAAATTCTCTGAGTTTTGTTTTTATTTTCCCAGAGAGCTGAATCTTGTATTACGGAAGATAAAACAGAGTATGCTTTTGAGTCAACTGAATAAGTCCAATGCAAAGCCTGTTTCGGAAATGTTGTTTCTGACAATAAAAAAGACTTTTCTGCAAAATTTGTTTTTTCATCTGTAGTTAAATATATCTTCTGTTTTGGATAAAAAATGTTTTCAGCTTTAAAACTGATATAAACAGTAGTGACTTCATTTGTGGATTCATTCTGATAGTAAATGTCATCTAACAAAACGCCGTCGTATGTTACTTTATTTTCTCTTATGTAGTCTCTCTGAATTTTATTAGCTGTATCTCTTGGCAAAGCATTGTCCAAAATCGGAATCAAGCCTACAGCTTTTGCAATTATTTCTACCGTTGTTGCGTTTATTCCTCGAACTAAAATAATAGATTCTATTTCGTTGTGTTTTTTATCCAACTGACCGTAAGGATTTATATAAATGTAATTTGAACCGTTGTCATCTTTAAACAAGTTGATGACTTCATGCCCAATATTGTTTTCCAGAAATCTGCCAACATACATTCGATTTAAAAGTATTTCTTTCATATCTTCCAAAAGCGCCCAGTGCGGGCGTCCACCTAACAAAATTTCTCCGTATCAGTTGTAAGAAGTTTATACTGCAAAAAGTGTCAGTGTAAAATCTTACATCATTTTACTAACTCCTTAGTATACAACACTTTAACGAATATATCCAGATTTTTATACGGATACTGGTAAGCTTTACATTTTATCCAGAGGACTTATTACACCACCGGCTCCGCGATTTAGGACATGGGTATAAATCATTGTTGTACTCACATCGCTGTGGCCAAGAAGTTCCTGTATGATGCGGATGTCGTAGTCTGATTCTAGCAGGTGAGTTACAAAAGAATGCCGAAAGAGTGGCAGCTGGCGTTTTTGTTGATTCCGGCTTCGAGAATGGCGTTTTTTACGGCGCGCTGCATAAGGGATTCGTCTACATGCCAGCGTCCTTCCTGACCTGTCAATTCATTCTTTCAGCGGTTTTTCTGCGGAAAGAGCTACTGCCATTTGAGTTCCTTACTGCCTGAAGGATATTTTGAGTCAAGGGCATTGGGAAGGCTTACGGCTTCGAATCCTTCGTCCAAATCCTTCTGGTGAATTTTTTTGACTTCTTCAATCTGTTTTTTCAGATTTACAGTGACCGACTATATGTGTTTGATTCAGGACGCTTTTCCTGGAATCTTTTTTTGAATTGCGATACAGGCTTTGCTTTTTATTTTGAACGGGAACGCCATTTTTCTCAAAAAAAAGAAGACTGCCTGAAAAAGACAGCCTTAGTTGATTTTTTTTGAGATTCTTATTGACAAGCTGGGGCCTTATATGTGTTAGGAGATACAGCTTGTTTCCCAAGCAAGGATATTTCTTTATACATTACAATGTAGCCATTTTTACAGGCTGTAATGCATATCCTAGTTTTTGCATTATAGTTGAAAGGGTTTTATATTTTACACTTTCCGCATTTCCACTGCGTAAGTTCTGGATAGTAGTGGGAGAAACTTTTGCTTCCTTTGCCAATTCCCTTACTGAGATATTTTCCTCTTCCATTTTTTCAATCATGAATTCTGAGATTAAAAATTCATTATATCCCTTTTCAAATTCATCCTTGAAATTTGGATCTTGCATAAGTCGATCAAATGTTGTCATAGTATGTTCCTCCTTTTACTCTGTTTTCATAATCCTCTCTGCATTTTTCAGCTTTCTCTTTTTCTGCAGGCGGAAGTTTCTGGCATTTCTTTTCAAATGCATTTGTTATGATTATTTTCTTTCCACTTGTAAAAAATGAAAGAAACCTATCAGGTTTAGGCTTAAATGCCCAAATACCATCCTCTTCAAAGTTAAATTTCGTTTTGTCCGAAATTTTTCCAAAGTCTGCCATACGTTTTACCAAATACAAGAGTTTCATCTGTTGTTGCGAATCAAGTGAATTAAAGTATTCAAAAGGCTGACTTTTGTTTTTATCAGTGTAGTACCATTCTACAGTGAACTTCTCGCCTTTGTATAAAACGTATTCTTTCTTATCAGTATTCACATTAAAAATGTAACAATATACTGTTACAAAGTCAAGTGTAAATTAAATTTACTGAAACTAAAAAATCCAGACAAACTTGACTTGGCTGGATTTTCATATTCTATTCATTAATTGATTTCCATTTCTCAAAGGTAAGTTTCATTGCGTTTATATATTTGGATTTTAGTTCCATTTTTCCTGTAGATTTTTTACCTAAAAAAGCAACATAAACCTTAGAAGAATTTAATATTGCTTCTAATTTTTCTATATCGGATTTTTTTATTTTAACGCCATAATCTTCTCTAACGTAAACATTTTTCAGTGCTCCAGATTTTACATCTGAATCCGTTCTTGAACCATAATCCAACGCTAATCTATTTCCATTTGAATCAAGAAAAACGATTCCATTTATAAATATCCAATCACTTCCTTGATAGTCTGCCCATGCTACTAAATCTTTATCGGTAATATATATAGAAATATTCTCTCTTTCGCCAGACAAAGAGTCTTTTAAATTATAAAAATATCCACGTTCAAGGTCTTTGTGAGTGATAAAACTTACACCTCTAACTTCATCATAGTATGTTTTAAAACAATCATCTGATGAAGATGTTGTTACAGATGTAGTTTGACATCCCATTAATACAAAAGAAATGATTCCAATTAATAAAAATATTTTTTTCATGATAAAATCCTCCTAAGATTTTAATAATGATTTTTGAAAAAAATGTTGGAGGACTTTCTTATTAACAATAAGTGGGCCAGTGGCCCATCCGCCTAACATAATTTCTCCGTATCAGTTATAAGAAGTTTACACTGCAAAAAGTGTCAGTGTAAAATCTTACATCATTTTACTTATTCCTTAATATACAACACTTTCACGAATGTATACAGATTTTTACACGGATACTGGTAAGTTGGTAAGTTTTACATTTTATCCAGAGGACTTATTACACCACCGGCTCCGCGATTTAGGACATGGGTATAAATCCTTGTTGTACTCACATCGCTGTGGCCAAAAGTTCCTGGATTGTCCTTATATCGTATCCGTTTTCCAGCAAGTGAGTTGCAAAAGAATGACGAAAGGTGTGGCAACTTGCGTTTTTATTGATGCCAGCTTCCAAAATGGCTTGTTTTACGGCACGCTGCATAAGTGATTCATCTAAATGCCATCTGTCTTCCTCTCCTGTCTGGATATTTTTCCATCTATTTTTTTGTGGAAAAAGCCATTGCCATTTAAATTCCTTGCTTCCGCCCTGATACTTATCAGAAAGAGCTTGGGGAAGTTTTACGGAGCCAAAACCAGCCTTTAAATCTTCTTTGTGAATTTTTCGTAAATTCTCTATATGAGATTTTAATTCGCAAATGAGCGTTCGGGGAATCATTATATGGCGGTCTTTGTCGCCTTTTCCGTGACGAACAATTATTTCATTTCTGTCAAAGTCTAAATCTAAGATTCTAAGCGACAAAGCCTCGTTTAGTCTCAGTCCGGTTCCATAAAGAAGCTTTGCTATAAGTTTTTTTTGTTCCTGTCAGATTTCCAATGATTTTAGAAACTTCCTGCCGGCTAAAGACAACAGGAATTCTTGTTTTTTTCTTTGCATGGACAACATTCGCTAATTTTTCCATAGGCTCATTTTTTACAAATCTATGATAAAAAAGAAGTGCTGCAAGAGCCTGATTCTGCGTTGATGCACTGACATTCTTTTTTAGTGCCAGAAACTTTAAATATTCATTTATTTCTTTCTGTGCAGACTGATTATAACACTTGTTGTTCGATGCAATATTTTGAGCAAGAAAAAGTTGAACCCATTTTTTATAGCGGTCAATTGTACATCTTGAATAATGACGGACCGTCAGCTTCCAGTCAAAAGAATACTTACAGTGAAAACCTATCGCAAAGAATCTTACAGTCTGTAATCATCATTAAAAAAGCACAGGAAACTCATTTTATATTAAAGCAAAAAAAAATATTAATGCAGAACAAAAATTTATTTTATCAAGATCAAAAAAAGTTTTATATTGTTTCAAAAATTCAGCAGCACCACTGCTTGCAAGACGTGAACAGTCTTTTTGCAAGTTGCAAACAGACTATTTACAACCTGTAAACAGACTATTTACAACCTGTAAACAGTCTGTTTACGGATTTTTGCAAAAAAACAAAATATAATTCCTTATTATATAATAACATAAAAATGCATAAAAATCAAAAAAATTTAATTTTTGCACGGAGTAACATTCAGTCCTTCTCTTGAACGAACTGCCGGCTTAAGTTTATACTAAAACAGAACAAGGGAAATTATATGAATCTGATTATCGCAAAAGGTCTTTTAATTCCGTTTTTGGGAACTGCGCTCGGCTCTGCGCTTGTTTTTTTTATGAAAAAGGAACTGGATGTAAAAATCCAGAAAATGCTTACAGGTTTTGCAGCCGGCGTTATGGTCGCAGCATCTGTGTGGAGTCTTCTTATTCCGTCGATGAATTCTGCTTCTGATATGGGGCGTCTTGCGTTTATTCCTGCCGTTACAGGTTTCTGTTTAGGAATGCTGTTTCTGCTTCTTCTGGACGTTGTAACGCCGCATATGCACCTTGACGAAACGGTGGAAGGTCCGAAAAGTCAGCTGAAAAAAACAACGATGATGGTTCTTGCCGTAACGCTGCACAATATCCCTGAAGGAATGGCTGTAGGCGTTCTTTATGCAGGCTGGGCTTCCGGTTCGGCAGACATTACTGAGGCAGGCGCGCTTGCACTTGCGATTGGAATTGCAATCCAGAATTTTCCTGAGGGCGCGATTATTTCCATGCCGCTCCGCTCTAAAGGTCTTTCCAGGACAAAAGCATGCTGGTATGGCGTTCTTTCCGGCATTGTAGAGCCACTTGCAGGACTTCTTACGATTCTTCTTTCTACGCTGATTATTCCCGTGCTTCCGTACCTTTTAAGTTTTGCAGCAGGAGCAATGATTTACGTAGTCATCGAGGAGCTTATCCCGGAAATGTCAGAGGGAGAACATTCAAACTGGGGAACAATTCTTTTTATGATAGGATTCAGCCTGATGATGGTGCTCGATGTTGCGCTGGGATAAACGATTGCGCGTAAAAACAGACGGAATTTCCCATATTTTTTGCAGAAACAGGCACACGCCCTGAAAGCGGCTTTTTTATCTTCAATAAAGCACAGGGGAAAATTCGCCCCCACGCACACAAAACCCAACCGCCGCAAAAACCACTTACCTGTTCCCTTTCGCCCTGTTGTGACTCTTGCAAAGCATCTGACAGTTTGAAATATCAGTCGCCCCACCCTTACTCCAGGCAGTCACGTGGTCAGCGTCCATTTCAGAAAGTTTATACTGCTCTGGCCGTGCCTGTGGAATTTGTGTAAAACACTGGCAAAAGGAATCGTATTGCGGTAAATAAAACGCTCTTTTACCGCAAAAATGCGGTGAATAAATTGAATATTTACCGCAAGTGTTTTATTATTTAATTATGTACATTTGGGAACAAAAAGACTGGCCTCATTTTACTTTTGATTCTGATAAAATTTCCGTGGTAAGTGAAGAATGTCATATTTTGCAGGGGAAACTGCTTTCAAAAATGGAATGCCTAGGGTTTGCGGAAAAAGAAGATAAAGTTCTTTCTACGATTACAGCAGACATTATAAAGTCCAGCGAAATAGAAGGTCTTATTCTGAATAAAGAGCAGGTTCGTTCTTCTGTTGCTCGCAGGCTTGGAATTGAAAGGGCAGGACTTGTTTATGCTGACAGAAACATCGACGCTGTAGTTGAAATGATGCTGGATGCGACTCAAAATTATGAAAAACCGCTTACAGAAGAAAGATTATTCGGCTGGCATGCCTGTCTTTTTCCAACAGGCTACAGCGGAATGTATAAAATCGATGTCGGAAAATACCGCACGAATGAAATGCAGGTTGTCAGCGGCGGAATCGGCAAAGAAAAAATTCATTATGAAGCGCCGTCTGCAAAACAAGTTCCTTTAGAAATGCAGAAGTTTCTGGAATGGTTCAACGCCTGGCCGGGAGATTCACTTGTCAAAAGCAGTATCGCCCATCTTTGGTTTGTAACAATTCATCCATTTGACGATGGAAACGGACGTATAACAAGAGCAATTTCTGATATGCTTTTGTGCCGGAGTGATAAAACAAATTTACGATTTTACAGTATGTCTTCTCAAATTGAAAAACAGAAAAAATCATATTATGAGATTCTGGAAAATACACAGAAAGGAAATCTTGATATAACCGAATGGATTTTGTGGTTTTTGAATTGCCTTTTAAATGCGATAAAAGAAAGTTATGCAGAAGCCGAAAGTGTATTAAAAAAATACAGTTTTTTACATCAGATAGAAGATATTTCCTTAAACGAACGGCAGCATCGTGTTTTGAATAAACTTTTGGATCCAGAATGGTTTGGTGTTTTAAATACATCAAAATGGGCAAAACTTGCAAAATGCTCGACAGATACAGCCCTGCGTGACATTACCGATTTAATCGAAAAAGGAATTCTTGAAAAAGAATCAGCCGGCGGACGGAGCACTAATTACAAACTAAAAAAAATATAAATTCTTTAAAAAGGTGCTTTGCCCAAAGTCGTCCTGACTAAAAAAACTTGCGAACGACTTTATTTGCCGGTATTCTCTTACTTCTCGTGTTTCCGCCTGAAAATCGCCTTGAACAGCGTGCGCACAAGCGGCTGGATAAAGAAAAGCTGCGTAAAGAATGCAAACGGAAAATTATAGCAGACTAGTTTGAGCCAGTTTGCAAGCAGCGTAAGAATGGAACAACATCTTCCTGCGGATAGCCCAGAAAAATTCCGATTTCGTGCGGAAAGTCTCCGAAGCGCATCAGCCGGAATTTTACTTCCGCGAAGAAGAGCCGCATTTTCCGCCGCAGCCGGAGCATCCTCCATGGCAATGACAGCCGGTACAGCCCGCCGCGCACAGAGTTCCGTTCTTCCTGTCTTTTAAAATCTGACGTACAGCTCCGATTACGGCGGCTAAAACCACCGCACCGGTAAACACAGTTCCTGCATACGATGCAATGATATTCATTGGCTTTCTCCTATGCCCTTTTTTTTGCAGGGCGGACAACCATATATACAATCAGAACAAGGAATGCCACTGCAAACACAAGACTGATTACGTTCAGCGGATTAAGAACAAACGTTCCCGTAATTACCATACCAAGCTGATTTACGATAAGCGCAACTACGTAAGCAAATCCGCACTGATAGGCAATTGCGCGCCAGAACCATTTTGTATCGTTCATTTCGCGCTTGATTGCACCGATTGCCGCAAAGCACGGCGCGCACAAAAGGTTGAACGCAAGGAAGGCAAAACCTGTAATTCCGGTGAATGCCGCACCCATATTCTGATAGACGGTAGCCGTGTCGCTGTTGTACAGAATTCCGAGTGTACCGACAATATTTTCTTTTGCAATAAGACCTGTAATTGAAGCAACCGTCGCCTGCCAGTTTCCGAAACCGAGCGGCGCAAAAATCCAGGCAATTGCGTTTCCAATCAGCGCAAGGATGCTTGAATCCATCTGGTCTTCCTCAAGCATTCCGAACGAACCGTCCGTCCAGCCGAAATACGACAGGAACCATACAAGAATTGTTGCAAGAAGGATGATTGTTCCTGCTTTCTTTATGAATGACCAACCGCGTTCCCACATTGAATGAAGGACATTTCCAACAGTCGGAAGGTGATATGAAGGAAGTTCCATAAAGAACGGCGCTGGATCTCCGGCAAACAGCTTTGTCTTTTTGAGCATAATTCCTGACACAAGAATTGCGCCTATTCCCAAAAAGTATGCGCTTGGTGCAACCCAGCCAGCTCCACCGAAAATTGCGCCTGCAATCATCGCGATAAACGGAACTTTTGCGCCGCACGGAATAAACGTAGTCGTCATAATCGTCATACGCCTGTCGTTTTGGTTTTCAATAGTCCGGCTTGCCATAATGCCCGGAACACCGCAGCCAGTTCCAACAAGAACAGGAATGAACGATTTTCCGGAAAGTCCGAAACGGCGGAACACGCGGTCAAGAATGAATGCAATGCGCGACATATATCCGCAGGACTCAAGCCATGCAAGAAAGAAGAACAGAATGAGCATCTGCGGAACAAATCCGAGTACTGCGCCGACGCCGGCAACAATTCCGTCAAGGATAAGTGCCTTAAGCCAGTCCGCACAGCCGATTACATCAAGTCCGTTTTCTATAACTACAGGAATTCCCGGAACCCAGATTCCGTAATCGGCAGGGTCTGGTTCTAAAAGACCGTACGATGAAAGTATAGAAACTGCTGTTTTTAAATCCGAACCAGTTGCCGTTTCGCAAGTTTCATCAAGCGTTTCTTCATCAGTAACCTGATATGAAACTTCTAAATCATCATCAAACTGCGCGGCAAAGGAAACAAGCGCCTCTTCACGCAAAACGACATCTTCTTCGGAAGATGTTTCATCTTCTCCGGCTTCAGGCGCTTCCAAAACGGCAGAAGTATCTGTTCCGGTGCTGTCTGCGTAAGTTACAAACGCATCGAGTACGGCAGAGGCATCTGAGTATTCCCCGGCCGCTTCTTCATACGAACCGGCACCTATCGTAAAAAGATGCCAGCCGTCGCCGAAAAGTCCGTCGTTCGCCCAGTCGGTAAACACAGTTCCCACTGTCGTTACAGAAACAAAGTAAACGAGCCACATAACGACGGCAAAAATCGGGAGCGCAAGAAAACGGTTCGTTACAACACGGTCAATTTTGTCCGTTAATGAAACATGACCTCCGCTCTTTTTTACGACGCACTCGCTTACGATTTTTGAAATGTAATTATAGCGCTCGTTAGTGATAATTGATTCCGTATCATCTTCGCGCTTTTTTTCAAGGTCAGCTGCAATCGACTCTATTTTTAATGCCGCCTGTTCGTGCAGGCTGAGTGACTTAAGGACGGCGGAATCGCGTTCAAGCAGCTTAATTGCGTACCATCGGCGAAGAACAGGCTTTATTTCAGACGGAAGCAGCCCTGATACGGCAGAAACAGCTTCTTCTACGTCCGCAGAAAAACACGGACGGACGGCAAATGATTCTCCCTTCTCCGCTTCGCGGCAGGCTTTTTCGCACGCCTTGTCAATTCCTTTTCCCTTGAGGGCAGACGTTTCCACGACTTTGCAGCCTAAAAGGGAAGAAAGTCTTTCAACGTCGATTTTATCGCCCTTCTTGTTTACAACGTCAATCATATTCAGCGCAATGACAACCGGCTTTCCAAGTTCCATAAGCTGTGTAGTCAGATAAAGGTTGCGCTCGATGTTGGACCCATCAACAATATTAAGCACGGCAGAAGGCTCGCCGCTTAAAAGATATGTACGGCTTACAACTTCTTCCGGCGTATACGGAGAAAGCGAGTAAATTCCAGGAAGGTCAGTTACGGTAACGCCGTCCCTGCCCCTTACTTTTCCTTCAACTTTTTCAACAGTTACTCCAGGCCAGTTACCCACGTACTGATTTGCGCCAGTAAGCGCGTTGAACATCGTCGTCTTTCCGCTATTCGGATTTCCTGCCAAAGCAATTTTCATTTTAGTCATACTATTCCACCTCGATACATTCAGCGTCTGAACGGCGCACGCTAAGTTCATAGCCACGAACGGTAATCTCAACAGGATCACCAAGCGGCGCAACTTTCCGCACAAAAACTTCACAGCCGTTTGTCAGCCCCATATCCATAAGACGCCGCTTCAACGCGCCTTCTCCGTTCAGCCTGCGCACCTTAAGCGTTTCACCGACCGAAGCTTCCCTTAATGTTTTCATATATTACTCCAAACCGCAGATTTCCCCGCGACTGCCCGAAAGTTCAGATAGAACTGGCAAGGCAGCTTCATACAGAGAAAAATCGTATAAAATCCAAAAATTATTCAGGCTAGACAAAAATCCTGTTTGCAAGCATTCTGTCTATCGCAATGCGGCTTTCCTTCACCTTAACGATGATGTTGCCGTTCAATGCCGTAACAACAGTTACAGGACATCCGACAGAAAATCCCAGTTCAGAAAGATGCTGTCTTACGGCAGGATTTCCGCCGACTTTTTTTACGGTAAAAGTGCTTCCGTTCGTACATAAAGACAATGGCACTGTCTGCCCTCCTTTCGCGCTGTTCTTTTATAAAAAAGAGGCTTTTAATTAGCATTACCTAACTTTCAGTGTTAGCATAATATAACAAAAATGAATTGTCAACTATTTTTATTACCTTTTGCTAACTTTTTTTTACAAAAACATCACAATCACCTCTCTTTTTTCCGATACATAATTATGAAACATTTTTTTTCAGCCGTATTTTTAACCGTACTTTCCCTTTCATTCTGCTTTTCCAAGACACCGGAGGAACTTCAGGGAATCTGGCAGGGTGATGACAGGATTGTATTTTTCGGAAGCGAAAACCAGTTTTCCGTCATTTTAAAACTGTACTACGGCTGGTATTATGATTCTGCCGCAGATTCTGAGCCGGAAAAACCGTTCCGCAAAAACGCAGCTTCTTCTGTACAACCGCAGGAAATTCACGTAGAATTCGAACGGCTTTCGGAAAATGCCCCTGCATACGAAATTACAGTCATTTACGATAAAAAAACGATGTCAAAAATCCCTGTTGCCGTTCTGGACGACGGACTTTACCTTGACTTTATGATACGCAATGACCAAAAAGAAGCGGGTGTAACAGCGGACAGTAACGCCGGAATTAACGGAACGGCAGAAAACGCGGACGAAAACAGCGTTTTTTCGCAAGAAACTGCCGCACCTTTTATAAACGGCTTCTGGCAGGGAATAACCGCAAAAAGCACGATACGCATTTCGCCGGAGAAAAACCGCGGACAGCTTTTTTCCTGGTACATAACAGATGATGCTGCATACCGGCTTACGTTCTGGCAGACAGATATGGACGCAGACGAAGCGGCGCAGGCAGTTTTTTCGGACGGAGAACGCATTTTTACCATAAAAAAATTCATTTCTTCCGGCGGAGAAAACTACACCTGCGCAACAGGAAGACGTACGCTTATCAGAAACATCGAAAAATTCCCGGAATACGCAAAAGAAATAACTACCGACAGGACAGGAACGATTCTTGTATCCGGGAAACCGGCGTTTACGCGCGCAGACGAAACGTCAAAGGCGGAGATTGAAAACATTGTCCGTCAGGCAAACGCAAGAAGAAAGCCGGATCCGCCGCCGCTTTTTGAACCGAAGGAACTTGACTGGCACTGGGACTTGATAAACCAGCTTGAAAAAGGGAACAAAATAATCGAAGAAGTCAGGGAACGGCAGCGTGCGTTCGGTCCTCGTGCGCAAGACATAGAAGGAAAAAAATAGTATAGTGTTCCTATGATGACATATTTAGGAAAAATCGGCGAGCTTACGCTTAAAGGCTCGAACATTCACACATTTGAAAAACTGCTTTTAAAAAACACAAAAGAGTATCTGAAAGATACAGGAGCAAAAGTCAGCCTTAACGCAGGAAGACTTTATATTGACTGCGAAGAAAAAGACAGCGAACAGGTTGAATTCACGCTCAGGCATCTTATCGGAATAACCGGCTGGGCACAGACAAAAACATCCGAAAAAACAATAGAGGACATTCAGAAAACAGTTCTGGAAACGGCAAAAGAAGCCGTACAGAAAGGTGCAAAATCATTTAAAATCGAAGCAAAGCGTGGCGACAAGAAATTTCCGCTGAATTCATACGAAATCGCCTGTCAGGGAGCAAGCCTTGTCTACGATTCCGGACTTATGGAAGTAAACGTTCATAATCCAGACGTAATTATCTATGTAGAAGTCCGGGAACGCTGCTTTATATATTCAGTTGCAGAAAAATCCTGCCGAGGACTTCCTGTAGGCTGCTCAAACAAAGGACTGCTTCTCCTTTCCGGCGGACTTGATTCTCCTGTTGCCGGCTACCGTATGATGCGACGCGGTATGAAAATCGAATGCTGTTATTTCCATTCCTATCCGTACACTTCAATCGAAGCACAGCAGAAAGTCGAGGAACTTGCCAGAACTCTTTCTGCATACGGAATACAGACATATTTAAATATAATTCCGTTCACTGACGTTCAGATGAAAATAAAGGAAAAAGCGCCGGAAGAATGGTCAACGCTTATGCTCCGCGTCTGTATGATGAAAGCTGCTAATATGCTTGGTTTCCGAGTTCACGCAGACTGCATTGTAACTGGTGAAAGCCTTGGTCAGGTTGCAAGCCAGACGCTTGAAAATATGAACGTTACCGAACATTTTGCAGAATATCCGCTTTTGCGTCCGCTAGTCGGTATGGACAAGGAAGAAATAATGGCAGACGCGCATTTCATAGGTACTTATGATACTTCAATTCTTCCGTATGAAGACTGCTGCGTACTTTTCAGCCCGCGTCACCCAATTTTGCGCGGACGGATAGAAGATGCAGAAAAGATTTTTGCCTCACTGGAAGCCGATGAACTTATAAAAACGGCGTTTGAGAACAGGCAGATAAAAAAGTTTGTCTGCGGGAAAGAAGTTATTTTGAAAGAAGAAGTCTAGCAACTTTAGAAGCATCGGTGTCAAGGACAACGGAATCGAACCGATGCTTCATTTTTTCGTCAAACGTGCTGTCGTTCAAAAGTTCATTTATTTTGCGGTAAATTGCACGCGGCTTACGGATAAAGTAACCGACCCTGTGCCTTACTGCAAAATGCATATTTCCAAGTTCCTGATTATGAATATATTTACAGATGATTACAGGCTTACGGCAGGCAAGAACTTCCATCAGTGTTGCCGGTCCTGCCTTTATAACGGCGCAGTCGCATATTTTTACAAGTTCGTCCATAAAATCAACAAAACCGAAAATATGCAGGTCTATATGAGGATTTGCAAGCCTTAGCAGAGAAAGATTTTTTTTCTTCACTTTGTCGCGTCCGCAGATAACGGCAACGGCAAATTTCGCCTTGTGAAGAATGCAGTTGTTCACGATTTCCGTTGCTCCAGGAAGCCCCTCACCTCCTCCTACAAGAAGAACGATTTTTTTATCGGGAGCAAAACCGTGCTTTATTCTAAGGGCAGTTTTTTCTTCCTCTGTAATTGACGCGCGGAATTTGCTATTCATCAAAAACGGAATGACCTGAACGTTTTTTTCCGGCACGTGACATTCGTTCACAGCAATGGCTTTTGCCTCATCGGAATAAACCATATAATTCACGTCTTTTTCATAAAACCACGGATACGGAACGGTGAACGGATCTGTAACTATTACCGTTAAATTAACTTTCCAGGGAATGTTTTTTAGAACGTCCTTCAAAAAAGGCGTAACGGCAAAATGGAAACACACAATGTCAGTCGGATGTTCCTTACGGATTATCCGGCGAAGATACGGACGTGTTTCCGGTCCCAGAATATGCTTCAGTCCTGACTGCAACCATTCATACCTTCCTAAATCATAGACAATAGGAAATGCACCCTTAAAATAATTGGTAGAATAATTATAGCCCTTTTCAAAAATAAAATGTCCCAGCTTGTGGCTGCAAAAACCATTGAGCATTTTTATCTCAACGTCTGGCTCCTGCTCCTTCATTGCGGCGGCAAGCACTTTTGCGGCAGATATATGACCGGCTCCGGTATTTAAGTAAAAGAAAAGAAATTTTTTATTGCTCATACATCAATACGTATATTTTATTCCCAGTGAAAAATAATGATTATAAGAATCGTGCAGGGCATTTTCCCACCGTTCCCTATCTGCCTTTACGGCCTCCGGCGTTTCATACGATCCGCTGAAAATCGCATTGTCAACACCATCATTCTTTATATATTCAAACGTATACTGCACGGAAAGAGAAAGTCTTCCACAACGCGCAGTAACAAATTCATACTCTCCAAATACAGCTGCCTGTATCACATACATCAAATTGTCCTGCTTCAAAAAATCAGTCGTGTCCGCAGCATAACTTATGCCTTGCGTGTCCATATTTATGCTTCCGTCTGCCGCATACTGTCCGCGCAGGGAAAGCACATCTTCGTCATCAAGCGACTCGTACGCATTTGCATGACGGATAAACGAAGTTATAGTTCCAAGCCTGAAATTCGGACGCGGCTTGAACTGAATTGTCATTGAAACGCGGTCAGAATCAGGCAGAAGGTCAGTTCCCAGTGACTGCCCGAAATTCGTGTAGTCAAGGTAATTGTACGTATCGTCAAGGGTGTTGTATTTTGTGTACGCATAAGGAGTTACAAGAGTGTAGCTTAGCGAAATGAAATCGCAGAAAGATTCAAGCGGCGAATAGACAAAGCCTGTCTTGAAACCTGCGCGTATTCCGCCGTCATTAAGCTTGAGCTTCAGCACCTGCTTTGCGTCAAAATCGTCAAGCAGAAGGTCTGCAGAAAGAGCAAGGCACGGAAACGGCTTCCATTCAAGCTGAATTCCGCTCAGAACGTTCTCGTTGAAGCCGGCAACATTTGCAATGATAAAATACGGAACAGGCATAAAATACGCCGGCATAAACGGATTTGAGAAAACGACGGACTCGTACAGTCCAACAGAAACGTTTGTCTTTGGAACAGGAATTTTAAGCGAATGGAACGAAAGGAATTTGCGGCAGGAATAACTGTCCGTATCAGTATAGCTTGAAGCGCCCATAAGACCGAACAGCTGGGAGTAGCTGAAATGCTCCCCGGAATAATTGAAAGCCGCATTCAGCATCTGATAGGCAGACGGATTTAAAATCAGGCTGTCATCAGGAAAAAGTCCGTAACCGGATTTATTTATTCCAAACGATGCATACAAAGACTGAGTTCCGAACGTTGCAATTACATTCGGGTCAAGAATAAAATCCACATCAGACGATTCGATTTTAAGCGGACGGACAAGATTTGTTTCTGTATTAACAGTAAAGCGCGGAAGCGCGTCTTTAGGCTGAATGTCATTATTCCGCACCATTGCGCCAATATCAGCGCCGATTCCAAAAAGCGGAGTAATCTGCCTGTCGCAGAAAAATGAAAGTCTTTCAGAAAAAAGCGAATCTGCCTCAAATTCATTCGTATCGTCATCTCCGCCGGAGTCAACCTGCTTGAGCTTTACGTCAGCAGAAGTCGCGGCAGAAACGCGAAAACTGTGCGAAAAATATTTTTTCAGGTAGAATTCCGCGCGCAAACGATCAGTTTCAGAGCCTTTTTCTGCAACTTCGTCAAGAACGGAACGTATTACATTCAGAGGATACGGCTTTATCAGCGGCAGTCTTTCCACATAACCTTTCAAGACCCAGCCGGTTGCATCAGAATAAAAATCATCATCAGGAGAAACACTTACTTGTGCAGAAAGCATATACAGCCCGAAAGTCAGAAGAATGCACAAAACAATGCACTTTTTACAGTTCATATAAATCCTATTTTTTATATTGTCAATGTATCAACTTCACCCGATTATTACTATAAATCTTTATTGAATGAATTACAAGATATGTGCTATTCTTACAGCGTGACTTCAAGCGACAAAACCATCATTTACAATTTATTGAAAAAAGCCTCTGACAATTACTACGGATATGCTTCTCCGGACTTCTGCGGCAAGCCAGTTTTTTCTGATGATGCCGTACAGACGGCGGAAGAGGCACAGGTTAATGATGCCGCACCGCAGCAGAGTCCGCTTACGCTTGAAAAAATTACGGAGAAAATCCATAACTGTACACGATGCGGACTTGCACCTACAAGGACAAATACAGTTCCCGGAATGGGAGTTCCACACCCAGACGTTCTTGTTATCGGAGAAGGTCCTGGCGAACAGGAGGACAAGCAGGGACTTCCGTTTGTCGGTCCTGCAGGACAGCTTCTTGACAAAATGCTAGCCGCCATTCAGCTTGACAGAAACGTAAACTGCTACATTGCAAATATCGTAAAATGCCGGCCTCCGTACAACCGTACGCCTAATCCGGACGAAGCAAATATGTGCCGTCCGTTCCTTGATGCGCAAATTCACCTGCTTAAGCCGGGAATGATTTTGTGCGCCGGAAGAACGGCTGCGCAGAACCTTCTTCATATAGACACGCCTCTTTCCCGGATACGCGGAACTTTCTACGACTACAATGGAATTCCAGTTCTTGCAACATATCACCCGAGTGCGCTCCTTCGCGAGCCGGCGAACAAGCGTTATGCCTGGGAAGATTTAAAGCTTTTCAAGTCAAAACTTCTTGAATGCCGCCCGGATTACGCAAAAGGATTTACCGAACGGGGGTAAATTGTGCAGTATCTGGAAATCGTCCTTAATCTTCCGCTGAACCAGACGTTCACCTATTCCTTCATTCCGCCGGAAAAAGAAGATGAAGAATTAAAGCCGGAAACAGGAAAACGCGCAGAAGTCAGGTTCGGAAACAGAAGGATGACTGGTTTCATCACCTCTGTTTCGGATGAAATTCCGGCCTCCTGTCCTGTGGGCGCAGAAAAAATCCGTCCTGTAACAAAAATAATTGACAAAAAGCCGCTTTTTACGCCGGAACTGTTTGAAACGGCGCGCTGGATAAGCAGCTATTACCTCTGCTCCATCGGCGAAGCCGTTTTTGCAATGATTCCGTCAGGCGGAAGACGAGAAACGAATGCGCCGGGGTTTTCCTTTGCAACAGACCTTTCCGAAAAAACGACGGCAGAACTTTCTGAAGAACAGCGGCGCGCCGTAAGCGAAATAACATCTGAAACAAAAAACCGCTATCACTACCTGTATGGTTCGACCGGAACAGGAAAGACGGAGGTGTTTCTTCAGGCGGCAGAAAAAGTAATGGCAGAGGGAAAAGGCGTCATTTATCTTGTTCCTGAAATCGGTCTTACGCCTCAGGTTGTAAAGGCAGTTACGGCGCGCTTTGGAAATACGGCGGCTGTCCTTCATTCTGCGCTTACGCCAAGCCAGAAACTGTCCGAATGGCGCAAAATAATGGAGAAAAAAGCGCGTATTGTAATCGGAGCGCGGAGTGCAGTTTTTGCGCCAGTACCTGATTTAGGACTTATCATAATAGATGAAGAACACGATGCTTCCTATAAATCGGGAGATACGCCTCGATACCACGCACGGCAGGCGGCAATGCACCGGTGCGCCACTCTTGGAATTTCACTTGTGATGGGAAGCGCGACGCCTTCGGTGGAAGCGTATCACCTCATGCAGCAGGGAAAAATTACGCGCCACACGCTTACAAAACGGCTTGCAGGCGGCGCAATGCCGGAAATAAAATGCATCGATCTTTCAAAAACAAAAAACAGCGGATGCATCTCCGATGAACTTGCCGAAGAAGTAAGGAAAACCGTCGGGAATAAAAAACAGGCAATTCTTTTTTTGAACAGGCGCGGCTTCACCCACTTTTTCCGCTGTAATTCGTGCGGCTTTGAAATGGTATGCAAAAACTGTTCCGTTCCCCTAACCTATCATAAAAATGAAAACCGCCTTCGCTGTCACTATTGCGGCTGGTCAACAGAACCTCCGGCATCGTGTCCGCAGTGCAGTTCGCTTGACATCGGTTACTCCGGCTTTGGAACGGAATATATAGAAACGGAAACGCACGCAAAATTTCCGAATGCCAGGATTGTAAGGATAGACCGCGATTCACTCACTAAAAAAGGAGAACTTCAGGAAAAAATCGACGCATTCAGGAACGGAGAATACGACATTATGCTTGGAACGCAGATGGTCGCAAAAGGGCTTAATTTTCCAAACCTTCAGCTTGTAGGAGTCATTCTTGCGGACACAGGGCTTCACCTTCCTGATTTCAGGGCAGCAGAACGTACATTCGCACTCATAACGCAGGTTGCAGGAAGAGCCGGACGATATTTCCCAGACGGAAAAGTCATCGTACAAAGCTACAATCCGCTTCGTGAGCCGGTGCGCTTTGCCTGCGAAAACAATATCAATGCCTTTTACAGTTACGAACTTCAGCAGAGAAAAATACTCGGTTTTCCGCCGTTCAGCCGTCTTGTCCGGCTCGTGTTCCGTTCGTCATTCCAAAATCAGGCGGAAGCAAATGCGGATCAGGCAGCAGAAATTCTTTCAAAATTCCTTTCTGAAAAAGCAGAAGTAATCGGACCTGCGGAATGTCCTCTTCTAAAAATCTCAGGGAACTACCGCTACCAGATTTTACTGCGCGGAAACAATATTGCGCTTTTGCAGAAAGCCGCCGCGCACCTTTTATACGATTATTCCCATCCGCAGTCCGTATACATTGAATGTGATGTTGACCCGGTGTCGCTGCTCTAAACGTGCCGCCGAATGCCGTCAAAATTAATTTTATACAAAAAAAGTCCCTGCGGCGGCGCCGTTACACCGGCTTTAGTCCTGTCGTGCACGTCAAGAATTTTTTTGAAGGAAGAAACGTCTGCGCCTGCCTTGTCAAGGGAGATGAGCGTTCCTGTTATCGTGCGCACCATTTTCCATAAAAACGCATTTGCCTCAATTTCAAACACAAGGGCTTTCCTGCCGTCCGGGAATAAAGGCGCAGTAAAAAAACGCGCGCCCTCAATGTAACGGTATGTAGAAAGGCTTTCGTCGCCGCTTGCCGCAAAAGAGGCGCAGTCTATCTCACCGCAAAGACATTCTGCCATTTTGTTAAGGCGCTCTATATCCGGCTGATACTGCACCGTCCACACAAAGCGGTTCTGCGCCGCGCTTACTGTTTCACCGGAAACAATAAAATACCGGTATGTCCGGCTTGTCGCGCTGAAACGGGCATTAAAATCTTCAGGCTTTTCTTCCGCGTCAACAATGCGTATGTCGCCGGGCAGAAAAGAGTTGAGCGCGCGTATATAATTTTTTTCGGGAATTGAATCAATCGGAGAAAAAAAATTCGCCGCCTGCCCCATTGCGTGAACGCCAGAATCCGTCCTTCCTGAGCCGTAAAGCGTAACCGGCTGCTTAAGGAGTTTTTCAAGGGCAGTTTCAATTTCTCCCTGCACGGTACGCATTGCATTCCGTACATCGCCGCAGTCCTGTCGCTGCCAGCCGCAGAAATCCGTACCGTCATAAGAAATCGTAAGAAGAATATTTTTCATAAACTAAATATCATCGTCGCTTACTTCTTTACTGAGCATATCATACAAATCACGCGCCTTTTCCAGAAGAGGTCCAGGCTTGTCCTTAGACGACTTTCCAAGACCGAATATGCGCGCAATCGCCGTTTTTGACTCACTCAGGCTTTTCAAGCGCAGCTGCAAATCATCTTTCTGACCGTATTTATATTCAAGCAGACCGCGAAGATAAATAACGCCATCCCAGCCGTAGTTTTTGTCCATATCAGGTCCGAAATTTGAAAGCGTAGAACATTTTTCAACGCGCTCAGTTTCATTTATTATTGACTGGTTATAAAAAAACAGCGCCTTACGGTAGAACACCTGCGAAACGTAATCATAATTATGTCCCGGACAGGCGGCATTCAGTTCTCGCGTAAGCCAGGCAAGGCGCAGCGTAAGGAAAGCTGACTTCATCGTCGGAAGAAGTTCCGGGTTTGCATCGCTGTAAGTCAGGATTGCAAGATAATACATTGCCGCGCCGTCAAAAATCGTACGCTCTCGGTTCAGCACAAAATGCGGAAAAATCGTATTTACCTTGTTCTTTCTGTCTTCCTTGTGGGAAAAAATCCGTTCCTCGGCATCCCTGTTTTTAAGTTCCTTAAAATCGTTCCACAAAAGCGCAGTATAGCAGTTCGGACAGGCACCGATTTCATAAATAAGAGGATAAATGCGTCCGAATCTGGCAGACGGTTCAAACGTACGGTGCAAATCATCAGAAAGGTTTCCGGCAATCATACGTCCGTTTCCGCTGAGCATAACTTCCCTGTCAAAACTTTTCTTACATACAGGACAAATACATTTTTCTTTTGACCAGTATGATATTGCAGGTTTCTTTTTTGCGTCAGCTTTTTTTACTCCAGCAATCATATATCCTCCGTAAAAAGCAGCGTCCTGCACAAATCCGTACATTCGCCGCACAGACTGATTTTTTAGCGCTCCCGCTCTATTATGACGAAAGCGACCGCATATTCTTTTTCGTGACTCAGGGAAATATGAACGGTACATTCACCGCATTTTTCCATAAGCACTTTTCGGGCAGAGGCACAGACGCACAGTTCAGGCTTCCCAGATTCATCATTCTGTATATACACATCCTTAAGTTCAAAATCACGTATTCCCGTGCCGAGCGCCTTGGAAAACGCTTCTTTTGCGGCAAAACGCGCCGCATAATGCTGGCACTGCGCGCTTATCGATTTTCCGGATGATTTTTCCAGCGGATTAAAAAACCGGTCTATCAACTCTGGCTGTTCCACCCACTTTTTAAAGCGCCGGACATCCGTAATATCAACGCCTGTTCCGAAAATCACCGGCGCTCCTCGTGCAGCTCCGCCGCCGCATCTTCCATTTCCTTTACGCCTTCTCCCTCAGCTTCCGCCTCACTAGAACCATCTTCCTCCGCTTCAGTTTCCTCCTGCATTACGGAAGCCTCTATCACCGTTACGGAAACAGTTTCAAGGCTTTTTTCCGTTACAGAAAGCGGAGGCTGAACTGAATATACAACAGGAAGCTCATATACCCCCGGCGCTTCTACCGAAATGCAGTCAATGCAAACGGAAACGTCATCCGGTTTTATCTTGTCAAGCACAGGAACAGTTCCGCCAACCGTAAACGTCACGGCCGGGACAGTATTTTCCACAAGGAACAGCGGATTAAGATTGACAATGGAAGGCATTACGTTTTCAAATTTCATTTCGCCCTGCTCCGGCTCTACAACAACAGTAACCTTAAAGGCAGACTCCGGGAGCGGTTTGACAAGATGGTTAACGTCGTCAAGAGAAACTTCCTGCATAAAACCTGTTGCAGCACCCTTGACGTTCACCTTTGCGGTATAAACACGCTTCATTTTGTTCACAATCCGTGACGGGCCTACAACTTTTACCGTTGACGGCACTACTTCCATCGCAGAAATTTTATATCCTTTTTCAACTTCGCCAGAAACAGATGGTTCTACAGGAATATATTTCTGTATTTTTTCATCAAGTTCAACACGCAGAATTTCAGGCTTTACGGAAATTTCAAGAGGTTCAACAAGCATAAGGTCTGAAGAAAGCTTTAAACTTACCGGAACACTGTAAATTCCCGGCTCAGTGTATTCTTCAAGATACAAATACGCTTTTATCCCGGCAGAAGAAACGGCAGAAATACTGTCTGATTTTGTGCGGACGCTTACCTTTACGTAAGGCGGAATCTGACTTGACGGCGTAAGAAGTCCCTCTGATTCAACTTTAAGCGGAACGGAGAACGTTTTTTTATCAAGCAGCGCAACCTGATGGAAGATATAAATGAATATGGCAAGCGCAAAGCAGATGATTTTTGCAGCCCAGTTGTCAGAAATCTTTTCAATCAGCTTTTTTATGTTCATCTATCGTATCCTCCATATTGTAGGATTCTGGCGTTATTTCAAGCAGATTTTCAAGAATTTTCGTAATTTCCGTTGCAGAAAGGTCGTAGTGAAGCTTTGAATCGTACGCAAGGCTCATTGCGCCAGTTTCCTCAGAAACGACAAGCACCACCGCATCCGAAATCTCAGAAAGTCCGAGTGCAGCACGGTGGCGCGTTCCGAACGTCTTTTTTATATCATACTGTTCGCTCAAAGGAAGAAAACATCCTGCCGCAATAAGCTTTCCGCCCTGGATAAAGCAGGCACCATCGTGAAGCGGCGTGTCCATTCCAAAAATCGTTACAAGAAGGCTTGACGAAAGGTCTGCGTTGAGCTTCGTTCCGCTCTGAATGATATCGTCCATTTTTGTATGCCGCATAAAAACTGCAAGCATTCCGCGTTTCTGCTTTGAAAGCATTTCTGCCGCAATCAGAACAGAATCAACATACGTATGCTTGGAGCGGCTTCCGAACGCAAACCACTGGCTCTGCCCCAGTTTCAGAAACATCTTGCGCAGTTCCGGCTGGAACACAATTGCAAATGCAATAAGGAGAACCGGCGCAAGCGCATTGAAAATCCAGATGACCGTCTGAAGTTTCAAAAGGACAGCAACCGCGTACGAAATGGCAACAATGACAGCCGCCTTTATAATCTGAATGCCGTTCGTCTTTACGACGATTGCATAGGATTTATAAAGGAGAAACGTCAGAACCACAACGTCGAGTATCGGACGAAGAATATTGTACATATTTATAAGAGTTTCTGCAGATTTCAATGTTTTTTCCCAAGTATGCTATATAGTATAGCTCAACACGGACAAAGTATCTACTGTTTCTTTTACATCGTGAACGCGAACAATCTGCGCACCGTTAATAACAGAAATAATGTCCGCCGCAAGCGTACCGAAAAGCCTGTCCTCTACGTCGCGCCCGGTCATCTGCCCGATGCACGTTTTTCTGGAAAGAGCCATAAGGACAGTGTATTTTTTTCCGCACAGTTCACCGCACCGGCGGATAAGCGTAACGTTCGCATTCAAATCTTTTCCGAAACCAATTCCGGGATCAACGATGATTTTTTCAGAAGAAATACCGGAGCGGACGGCATAGTCTGCGCGGCTTTCAAGATAGTCAGAAACTTCCCTGAAAACATCTGAATATGACGTATCGTTCTGCATCGTAACTGGAATGCCACGCTTGTGCATAAGAATTACAGGAATGGCAACGGATGCTGCAAAGGGTGCAAGCTCATCATCGTCCTCAAGTGCAGAAATATCGTTCAGAATGTCCGCGCCTGCTTCGAATGCCGCTTTCATAACGTTTTTTTTGCGCGTATCTACAGAAACCGGAATTGAACTCCGCCTGCGGACAGCTTCAATTACCGGAATAATCCGCCTGAGTTCCTCTTCTTCGGAAACATATTCGCTTCCCGGACGGGAAGATTCGCCGCCTATATCAAGAATGTCTGCGCCCTCGTCAATCAGGCGGAGCGCATTTTCCGCACCGCCGCGGCTTTCCTTCCAGAAAGAATCAGGAGTCGCATTTACAACGCCCATTACGAATGCCGGACGGGAAGTTTCAATCACCCTGTCCGCAAGAAACAGTTTTTTCATCTTTTTAATATGTCCTCAGCCGCTTTCTGCAAATCGGCAGGACTCATTCCTGCCTGTTCGCAAATCTGGCTACGTGATCCCTGACTGAAAAACGAATCCGGAAACGCCTTCACCGCACAGCAACTGATTTCGTTTTCCGCGCAAAGTCCGGCAAGGAATTCTGCAATTCCGCCTGTTACAACGCCGTCTTCAACAAATACAATGCCGTCGTACCGGCGCGCAATCTCAAGAAAATACTCCGAATCAAACGGTTTTATAAATCGGAGCGTGTAAATGTCGGCAATTATATTCTTCATAAGAAGAGAACGGCTTGCGACAGTCACCTCTGAGAACATTCCGCCTGTCGTTACGAAAAGAACGTTTTTCACAGCCACATCATCTTCAAGTGATACTTCAAGCGACGGACAGAACTCCGAAGCCGTTACAAGAACACCCCGCCCTGTTTCTGCCGGTAGTGAAAAAGACGGCTGCTCGGACGGACAGGACATTTTAGGATAGCGGATTACGACAGCACTCTCCGCGTTTACCGCATAGCGAAGGCATATATCAAGATCAACAGCCGTTGCAGGACTCATAATCGTAATTCCCGGAACAGGGCGGAACAAGGCAATGTCGAACACCCCCTGATGAGTTTCTCCGTCATTCGGAACTGCTCCGGCGCGGTCAAGAACAATCACCGCGTGAAGTTTTTGCAGGGAAATGTCGTGAATAAGCTGGTCAACGGCGCGCTGCATAAATGTAGAATAAATGCATATAACAGGAAGAAGTCCTCCACGAGCAAGACCGCCACCAAACGTAACAGCGTGTTCTTCTGCAATTCCCACATCAAAAAAACGATGCGGATAGTGGCGCGCAAAAGAGTCTAGCCCCGTACCTTTTGCCATTGCAGCGGTTATGCAGACAATATCGCCTCTCTCTTCTGCAAGCTTCATCAGGGAACTGCTGAAACTTTCCGTAAAACTGAGCGTATCGAATTTTTCAACAGTTCCGTCGCTTATGCAGAACGGGCCGATTCCGTGAAAACGCTCCGGATGGTCTTCCGCCGGGCTGTAGCCTTTTCCTTTTTTTGTAACTACGTGAACGACGACAGGACGGTTCATATCCTTTACCATATTCAGAACGTTCTCAAGACCTTTTTCATCGTGACCGTCAAGCGGACCTACGTATTCAAAACCGAAGTCGGAAAACAGATTATTTGAAAAAAGAAGTCCTTTAAGACCGCGCTTGAAGCGGAAAATGAATTTTGTTAGGAACGAACCGAAAAACGGAATGTGCTTTACAAATTTATCTATGCAATGGCGGAAAAACTGATAGTGCGTAGTCATCGTAAGGCGGCTAAGATAGCTTGAAAGCGCGCCCGTATTCTGGTCGATGGACATCTGATTGTCATTTACAATGACAATCAGATTTTTTGCAAGCTGACCGGCGTTTGAAAGAGCCTCAAACGCCATTCCGCCGGTAAGCGCGCCGTCACCGATAACGGCAATTACGTGTCCGCCCTTCTCCTGAAGGTTCCAGGCTGTAATCAGTCCAAGTGCAGATGAAATAGAGGTAGAAGAATGTCCGTTGTCAAAAAAATCATGCGGACTTTCTGCCTTTTTCGTAAAACCGGAAAGTCCGTCCGCCTGCCGGAGAGTTGCAAATTCTGCATAGCGCCCCGTAATAAGTTTATGGGCATAGCACTGGTGGCTTACGTCCCACACAATTGCGTCCTCAGGACTGTTGAATACGCGGTGAAGCGCAATCGTAAGTTCAACTACGCCCAGATTGCTTGCAAGATGACCGCCGTTCTTTCCGACTACTTCTATAATCGTCCTGCGGATTTCCGCCGCAAGTGCTTTCAATTCTTTTTGAGAAAAATGCTTTATATCTTCAGGTGAATGAATTTTTGAAAGTAACGTATAAATCCCCAGTCAAAGAAGTATGTTTTTTGGTTTCTGCAACCGCAGGAACACTGTATTTTATCTTTTTTTACCTTTCAAAAAAAAGACCGCTCCAGCTGTAAACTTTCGCGGTCTCTTAAGACATTATTAAAGCAAAAATTACTTTGACTTATGTCTGTTTCTTCTAAGCATCTTCTTACGCTTATGTGTCGCCATCTTCTGGCGTTTTCTTTTTTTTCCACAAGGCACGATGGCACCCCTCTACTAGTAAAGTGATGTTTATTATCCATTTTATTCACCTTTACGTCAAGGGGCTATTACTGTTTTTTATCATATTACTGCATTATTTTTAATGAACGGTAAAGGCACTCTTCAAAATCACGGACTAAAGCCGTTTCGTCATCGGCAGAAAGAAAATGAGCACCCGGAATTCCCTGAATGAAAGTATACTGCTTTTTTGCATATTTCCGGCTTGAATGCTGAATTTCGCCTTTTATACGCTCAATGCCGCCGGAACTATCCATATCTCCGGAAAACCATTCCCGGTAGCCGATTGCCTTCATACCCGGCATATCAGCGCAGGCTCCTTCTGCCATAAGAGCGCGCACCTCCTTTTCCAGCCCGAGACTGAACATCTGCTCTACACGCTCATCTATCCGCCTGTACAGAACATTCCGGTCGCGTTGCAGAATGACGGTCGTAAAATCATACTCCGTACGAAGCGTATTGCTTACGGAAAATGAGCTGCGCGGTTTTCCGGTCAGGTAGAATACCTCCAGCGCACGGAGAATACGGTACTCATCGTGTATATGGATTTTAGCGGCACTCTCCGAATCTACGCGCAAAAGTTCACGGTACATAAATTCCGCGCCTTTTTCCCTGCATCTTGATTTCAGTTCTTCGCGCAGCGTTTCGTCAGATTCAGGAGTTTCCGGAAGTCCCAGAAGAAAATTACGGATATAAAAGCCTGTTCCTCCTGCGACTACAGGAATTTTCCCCCGCTCCCAGATTTCGCGGCAAAGTAAATCGGCATCGGAAACAAAATCGGCAGCGTTATACTGCTCCGTATAATCACGAATATCAATAAGATGATGGACAAGTTCCTGACGCTCTTCAAAAGACGGTTTTGCAGTACCGATGTCAAGTTTACGGTAGACCTGCATTGAGTCTGCGCTTATAAGCTCTGCCTTATCTTTAAAAAAAGAATGACTGCCGCGCCCGAATACAGTCAGGGCAAGGGCAGTCTTTCCAGTTGCAGTCGGCGCAAAAACCACGATGACGGGTATGCGCATTTTATTTATTTGCAGGAGATTCGATACGATAGTTTACTTTTTTGCAGAAAAGCTGGCGTGCAGCTACAGAAACTGACTTTCCGGCATTGCGTTCAATTTCCGGATCATTGATTTTTGCCATCTGATATGCACGGCGGCTGGCTGCTACCGTAATTTCATAAATATTGCCATCAAAACTTGCAAGCTGTTCAAGCGGGAATATTGTTTCCATCAAAAAAACCTCTGTATAAAAATTGAATTCATTATAGTAATTTTGCAGGCAAGTGTCAAACTTTATGTTTTGTGCTAGAATATCACCAATTCGTATGGGACAGAACAGTATAAAACAAGGCATCGTACTATCAGTAAAACCGCTCGGCGAAAACAACGCCTCAGTCTGTTTTTTTACGCAGGAAAGCGGAATATTATACGCAACGATGTACGGCGGTCCTAAAAGCAGGCTGAAGTCGCTTGCTTCCCCCTGGAACGCAGGCACAGTCTACCTTTCAGAATCCTCGCAGTACAAAAACTACAAGCTTTCCGACTTTGACGTAAAGCGCTATCACCTTTCTTTCCGGGAAAACCTGATAAAATCCTGGTCGGCGGCTCTGGCGGCAGAAATTTTGATTAAGACAAAATGCGCAGGAAATTCCCCTTCGTGCTGGACTGTTTTCAACGGATTTATAGACGGTCTTGAACTCTGCGGAACGGACGGACAGTGTACGTTAGGGCTTATCCGCTTCTTATGGCGGTTTCTTGAAATTCTTGGAGTACAGCCGGACATATCCTGCTGCAGCCAGTGCGGAGAACCCTTTTTTACTGGAAAAAACGGCGGCGATACGGTATCATATAAACTCGGCGGAGCAGTCTATAACGTCAACGAAAACAGTTTTGCCTGCTCCGCCTGCGGGTCGGGAACTTCAAGCCTTATCTTGAATGCAGAATCAGTGCGGTATCTTTCCGCCGTTTCTTCGCTTACACCAAAAGAATCACGGCTTATTCCTATGAGCGCAGAATCTGCTGGTCAGCTTAAGCAGTTTTTATTCTATCTTATCGAAAACGCGTGCGGCTCGCGCCTTACGTGCCTTGAAACAGGAATGGGAATTTTATGAGAGCAACAGACATCATTATGAAAAAGCGCGGAACAAAAATCCGCACTGAAGAAGGCGGACAGACACTTTCTGGAAGTACGACGCTTTCCGCAGAAGAAATCGCATTTTTAGTCAAAGGCTATGTAGACGGCACTATTCCAGACTACCAGATTTCAGCATTTCTCATGGCAGTTTATTTTAATGGAATGACGTTTGAAGAAACAGGAATTCTTACAGACTGTATGCTTCATTCCGGAAACGTAATACAGCTTCACGGCTATGAAAAAGACGGACTTAAAGGTCCTTTTGTAGACAAACATTCTACAGGCGGAGTAGGAGACAAAATCTCCCTACCTCTTGCCCCGATTGCCGCCTGCTGCGGCATTCAGGTTCCGATGATGAGCGGACGGGCGCTAGGTCACACCGGCGGAACTCTCGACAAGCTTGAATCTATTGAAGGCTACAGGACATCCCTTTCACCGGATGAATTCCGCGCCCTAATTGCCAGAACAGGCTACGCAATGACAGGACAGACAAAAGAAATCGTACCTGCAGACAGGCTTTTGTATGCCCTGCGCGACGTTACGGGAACGGTAGAGTCAGTGCCGCTGATTACGGCGAGCATTCTTTCAAAAAAAGTTGCAGAAGGAAGCGACTGCCTTGTTTTTGACGTAAAATGCGGCTCCGGCGCGTTTATGAAATCACTCCCTGATGCAAAACTTCTTGCAGAATTCCTTGTAAAAACAGCAAACGCTATGGGAAAGAAAGCATCCGCCCTCATCACCAATATGAGTACGCCTCTTGGACAGAAAATCGGTAATTTCCTTGAAATTGAAGAAACTGTAGAATGCCTTAAGGGAAAAGGTCCGGCTGACGTAATGGAAGAAACGTACGCACTTGCAAAAGAGATGGTTCTGCTCGGAGGAAAAGCCGCTTCTGACAAAGAGGCAGAGCAAATGTGCCGTAACGCAGTCGACTCTGGAGCGGCGCTTGAAAAATTCCTTGAAAACATAAAGGATCAGGGCGGAAACCCGGAGAAAGTTCTTGAACAGTGCGGAAAACGCCGTTCTGCATTCAAAACGGAACTTAAAGCAGAACAGGACGGATTTATCTTCATTGACGCATACAAAACAGGTCTTGCAGGCGTAACGCTCGGAGTAGGAAGAAACAAGACGACGGATGCTGTATGCCCTGATGCAGGAATGATACTGCACCGCACAAGCGGAGAATACGTAAAAAAAGGCGAAACTATAATGGAGATTTTCGGAAAGAACGACGGCTGTCTTGGCGAAGCAAAAGATGCACTCGGCAGGGCGGTAACGTATTCACCGGAAGCACCGCAGAAAAGTCCGCTTATTTATACGGTAATAAAATAATTTTATCAGGATATATACAAATTGAAAAAATTTAATAAAAAGTCAGTAAAAAAAGAAGACGTAGTAAGGCTGCACGAAAAATACAAATTCGACTACCTTGAAGCGTCTATCCTTGCACGCCGCGGGATTACAAGCGGACAGGACGTTATGTATTATATGGAAAGCGACACGCGTTTCCTGCACCAGCCGTTCCTGTTCAGTGCAATGGAAGACGCAGTAGAGCGCATAAATCAGGCGATTGAAGAAAAAGAGAAAATCCTTATCTTCGGCGACAAGGACGTAGACGGAATTACGAGTACAGCCATTCTTTACGGCTACCTTAAGAACAGGGGCGCTGACGTTCAGTTCCGCCTTCCTGTAGGTGAAGACGCATACGGTCTTTCAATGGAAGCAGTAGACGATTTTGAAGCGTATTGCAACGGTTTCAGCGCGCTTATAATTACCGTAGACTGCGGAATTTCAAACAATGCGGAAATTGACCACGCAAACGATCTTGGAATAGACGTTATCGTAACAGACCATCACAACCCGCCTGAAATTCTCCCTGCAGCAGCCGTAATCGTAGACCCAAAGACAAAAGATTCCGGCTATCCGTTTACGGACATTTCAGGTGCAGCAGTTGCATTCAAGCTGGTGTCTGCATTGAGATTCAGCAGAACTGAACTGTACGGTCAGGATTTCTGCCTTATGCACGTAAAACCGGAAAAAGACTCATATACGGTAGACTGCCTTAAAATCCGTAACCTTGTAAAAAAAGCAAGGCATACTTTTTCTGCAATACCGGGAAGTACGTCCGTATACAATACAAAACTCCCGGATTTTCTAAGCGGACAGCAGATTTTTGTGTGGAACGAAAAAGAAACGAAAACGCACTTGAGAGAACTGTTCGGAACAGGCGTAGAATTCCAGATGCTTGATATGCAGCCGGAGATCGCAAAACAGCTTCCTTTCGTACTCGGAAAATCACTTGAAGAACTGCGTACCATTTCGAAAATCGCACGCTACTCCGACTCTCCTCTTACCGAACTTGACAGTTTCTACAATCTTTTCGTTACGTTCGCCGAAAAATCAGCTGAAAAAATATTCCCCAAGCATAAAATCGACAGCGAAAATGACCTTCAGCTTGTTGCTGTTGCCGCCCTTGCAGACATCATGCCGCTTAAAAATGAAAACAGAATTTTTGTAAAAACAGGTCTTGCCGCAATGAATGCAGGAAAAATCAGAAAAGGACTTGCAGAACTGATTGCCAGGAGCGACCTTGCAGGAAAAAAAATCACCTCTACGGATCTTTCCTGGAAAATCATACCGTCACTGAATGCGGCAGGAAGAATGGGACAGTCAACAGTATCGCTTGAACTTCTGATTTCAGAAAGTCCACAGGAACGGAACCAGAAAGCCGCTCAAATTCAGGAAATGAACGAACAGCGTAAAATGTTTGTTGCCGACGGCGAATCATACACCGCACGGCAGGCAGAAGAAAGCCTTGCCCGATTTCAGAACAAATTGTGCATAGTACAAGACGCAAGGATAAACCGTGGAATTACAGGCATTCTTGCCTCAAAACTTATGCAGAAATATAACGTTCCGGCAATAGCAATTACGTTTTCAGAAGACAAAACTGTTGCCATAGGCTCTATGAGAAGCTGCCGCAATCTGATTGCAACTGATTTTCTTGACAGTTTCGGCACGGATTTTTTCCTGAACCACGGCGGACACAATGCGGCGGCGGGATTCAGTTTTAACGCCGGAAAACTGGATGCTTTCATTCAGAAAATACAGTCGATGCTTCCGGAAATTACGCTGGACGAAGAAAACGACAGCCTTGACATAGACGCGGAGCTTCCTGCCGATTACATCACGCCGGAACTGCTCACGCTGATTGACAAATTCGAGCCGTTCGGCGAGGAAAATCCTGAGCTCCGCTTTATCTCCAAAAACCTTGCCGTTTCCGACGCCGTAATTCTCGGAAAGACAGAGCGCCAGCACCTTAAAATTATGTTTGACTGCGGAAAATATAAATTCCCGGCGCTGTTCTGGGGAGAAGCCGCGCGCCTGAATAATGATTTTTCGGTAAAGGACAGGCTTGACGTTATTTTTAACGTTACGCGGAATTATTATAACGGCACGATTACGCCGCAGATGATTTTGCTTGATGCACAAAAATCATCCGTTTCGGAGTAAAACAGCCGGCTAAAAGCCTTATTATATCAGACAGGAGAAGGACATCGAAAATGACAAAAAAAACATTTTTTTTCATAGCACTTGTGATTAACGGCGCGCTTGCGTTTTCAAACACGGTATCATTTCAGGACGATAATTATACCGGAACCGTAACATACAACGAAACGGCAAGACCAGGAGATGCAGTATTTGCCAGAATGAACGTAAAGATTTCGAAAACGCTGAAGAAAAAAAATGCGCCAGACACGGCGGCATCCCTAATCCTTATGAAAGGAAACAGGAAAATCGACTCAGCACAGTTCTATTTTTTTAATCAGAAGGCAAAGAAACAGCCGGCGGCAGAAATGCTTGCCTCAATTCCTGTTTCCCTGTGGACAGTCCCTGACAGCCACTATTCGCTGAAAATTATTTTCACCGCCGGCGTTACGCCGGAAAAAGAGATTATTCTTCCGTTTAAAGTCGAAGCGCGCAGTTTCAACAGCGAAGTCCTTGACCTTGACGAACGGAATTCCGGAATAAAGCAGAATATGACGGCGGAACGTATGGCTCAGATTGAAAAACTGAACAATATTCTTGAAACTGTTATGCCGCAGGACATCTATTCGCTAAAACCGTTCGTACATCCTGTAAAATCCGAGCGAATGACCGCATATTTCGGAGACAAGCGCGTCTACAAATACACGGACGGACAAAGCGAAACTTCATATCATTACGGACACGACTACGGCGTTCCTGAAAAAACGGATGTCTACGCCTGCGCAGACGGCAGGGTCGTTATGTCAGAATTCAGAATTTCTACAGGCTGGAGCATCGTCATCGAGCATCTTCCGGGATTATACAGCCTTTACTACCATTTGAGTTCGCCTGACGTTCAGGAAAATGATTTTGTACGGCAGGGACAGAAAATAGGACTTTCCGGCTCTACCGGACTTGCAACAGGTCCTCACCTGCATTGGGAAGTACGCCTTAATGCCGCGGCCGTAACGCCGGACTTTTTCATGAGGGATTTTACATTTTCGTCATCTGACGGACAAAAATAAAAACAGAAACATTACTGAAGGCGGAGAACAAGTCCGTCTTCAGAGCCGGTAAAAACGCCGTAATCTTTTTCAGGCTCACATTCGGAAAGATTTACGGTATACCGGCTTGAAAAACCTGATGCAACGGCCGCCATCGGACTGAACGCAAACCGCGCAAGAATGAACATATTTTTTCTGTGCAGGTACGAACTGCGGTTTCCAGTCAGAAAGCACTGGTTATTTTCCAAATAATATGAAAGAAGGTTTGTTCCGCGCTTGTGCGAGCCGAAAGATTTTTTTAACACTGCCGATTCAGAGCCATATATTTTTTCAGGAAAGAAAAACGTTTTTCCGTTGAATTCCGCTGTCCGGAACGTTACATACAGATAGTCGCCGTTCCAGCTGCGTTCGATTACGGCACAGTCATTTCCCTGCATATCAAGAATAGCAATTCTTGCACTCACAGAACTTCCTGAAAAAGACCGGCTTTTACTCAAAACATTTACACGCAAAATCTGATATTCCGGCAACGGAAGCATTGTGCCAGCCGGAAAACACAGCCCGAACAGAACGGCATTCAGAACAAAGAAAAACAGGACAAAAGAGAAAATCACATTAAACAGAACGGTAAAAAAACGCGCTGATTTTCTCATCATATCCTATTTCCCAGCAAGTGAAAGAAATTCTTTTTCCGTAATGACAGGAATTCCAAACTGCGCCGCCTTTTTATTCTTAGACGAGCCGGATTCGGTATCATTCGTTACTAAATATGACAAATCTTTTGTAACGGAAGACTTGCAGGAACCGCCAAGACTCCGCACAATCTGCTCTGCATCAGCACGTTTCATAGAAACAAGTTCACCTGTAAAACAGAACGTTTTTCCGGAAAAAAGTCCTTCCGCAGCGGCAATAATGGTGATTGTACCAGAAGCAAGGGACTTCATTTCTTCTGCGTTTTCTTTTAGCCCTTCAACGGCGATATGCGCCATAATGTCGGCAAAACCGTATACGGCTGCCGCCTGTTCTTCCGTCATAGAAAGCAGCTTGTCAAGGGTGTCGTAACCGGCGGCAACAAGTTTTTCGCAGGAAGACTCGCCTATTCCCTCAATGTCAAAGCCTGCAACAAAGACGGAAAGACTCATATTCACCCTGCTTTTTATCGATTTTATTACTTTCTCCGCGCCAAGAGATTTTTTTTCTGCGGCAATGCTTTCTTCATTCAGGAAAAACGGTGTCAGTTCTGCCGTAGTAAGCGTATAAAAATCGCTTATGCACCGTACACGGCCGCTTTTAAAAAGCGTCTCTACAAGTGATTCACCCAAATCCCTTATGTCAACGACATTCACCCATTTTAAAAGCTGGTGAAGAATGCGTTTTCCGCAGTTTTTATTCGGGCAGAAAAGGCGAGAACCTTCGTCAGAAAGAGCCGAGCCGCACACTTCGCATTTTTCAGGAACTGGAATTTCGCTTTCCGTTCCGCTGTTTTCGTGAATTGCAGTTTCTATTTTCGGGATAATCTCGCCACGCTTTACAACAACGACCTTACAGCCGATTTTTACGCCGAGAGCGCGCATTGTGTCTGGATTTGCAAGGCTCGCACGCTGAACAGTCGTTCCGTTCAGCAAAACTTCGTCAAAAACTGCAACCGGGGTGTACGTTCCGCCGTTTATGCTCCATTCAACTTTCCGCAACACAGAAACGGCTTCCTCAAGGCTGAATTTAAACGCAATCTGCCTGTCAGGACGCGCGCGTGCCGCATCTTCATAGCGAATCGTCCGCTCCTTTACGACAAGACCGTCTATATCATATTCAAGGGTTTTCCGTATATCCATTACGGACGCGCGGTAGTCAATTACTTCCTGCGGTGCAGTACAGATTTTTAACGGAACGACAGTAAAACCGCATCTATTAAGCCAGAGTATTTTTTCTTCCTCGTCGCTGAACGGCTGTTTTCCATCTGAAGCAAACGCATCATACGTTATGAGAGTCAGTTTTTCACAGCCCTCGCCGTCCTTGCGCTTCATAAGTCCGTTTGCGGCATTGCGGCAGTTTGCCTTGTCGGAAAAAAACTTTTTATGTACCGAATGCGTCATAATCACTTCGCCGCGAATTCCGCCTGTATAGTCAACAGTTTTACCGTCGCAAAGAAGCACGGGAAGAACGCCGTTCATTTTCCTCGCGTTTGCAGTAATATCGTCTCCGACAGAACCGTCTCCGCGCGTTACGGCACGGCGCAAAAGTCCGTGTTCGTACTGAAGTTCAAGAGAAGCGCCGTCAAGCTTATATTCCACAAGATATTCCGGATACGAATGTTTTTTTGCCCAGGCAAGAAACTGCTCCGGGTCGGCGGCTTTTTCCTGGCTTCCCATAGGCATAATGTGCCGGATTTTCTCAAAATTACCGGAATCAGCACCGACGGAATGAAGAATAGCGTTGTCAGGATCAAGAGATTTTAACTCATCCCACAATGCATCAAATTCCGCATCGCTTATTTCGCCCTCACCGTTGTAATATGACTTCTGATAGCGCTGTATAAGCGCAGAAAGTTCTGTAATTCTGAGCGACCTGTCATTTTCAGACTGAAGCTTTTCAACGTCAAACAAACTGTTACTCATCTTTCAAAAAATACAACTCCGTAATAGGTCTGTCCTCATTCAGTCCGCGCCGCTCGAATTTTGTTTCAGGACGCCAGGACTGACTTTCTGCAAATGATTCGTATTTATTATGAAGACACGGCGTATCAGTAAGCTGGGAAAGCGCAAATTCGGCGTATTCATACCAATCCGTAACAAAATACAAATATCCTGACGGAGCAAGTTTTTTTGCAATTAAATCAGTATGCGGACGCTGTACAAGACGGCGCTTGTGATGACGTTTTTTCTGCCAGGGATCAGGAAAAAAAATATGAAAACCGCTGATTGAACCGTCAACAATCATGCACTCAAGAACTTCAAGCGCATCGTGTTCAATTATAAAAAGATTTTTCAGGTCACGCTTACGTATTTCACCCAAAAGTCGCCCCACTCCCGGAGTATGAACCTCAATTCCAATATAATTAATATCAGGATTGCGCCCGGCGATTTCAGCAGTTGCCGTTCCCATTCCAAAGCCTATTTCCACGACAACAGGATTTGTGTTTCCGAAAATATCAACAAAATTGATTTTTTTATTCTCAAACGGTATGCACCACACCGGAGAAAGTTCGTTGTAATCACGCTCCTGCGCGGCAGTCATCCTGCCTTTTCGGAGAACATACGTTTTTACCGCGCGATAAAACGGATTTTCCGCGCCGGCATCGTCTTGATTTTCATATACTATATCACTACTCATATAAACCTTTTTCGTATTTTTTAAGACCGCTGGTCTTTATAAACAGCCGGAAGAATACAGACGGCAGTGGCATTTTTTACCACAAGACACGTCCGGTAATAAGAAGCACCTTTGTTTGCAGAAAACAGTTTTTTGTCCTCTGCCCAGCTTTCCTTTTTCAGACCATAATACAAAAGCGCATCAGTTTCATCAAAAACAGCAACCTGCTCAAAAAATTCACCGTCCAGAACGTTTTTTATATCTGCTGCTGAAGCAGCGCCAATTTTTTCCGGATAGACAATAGAAAAGGACGACTCAACTTCGCGCCCTTCGCCGTCAGTGTATACAAGCCGGTACAGACCAGCAGGAATTTTTCGGAAAGCAGGACAGACAAAATCAGTATACCCTGCCCACTGTTTTTTTTCGTTTGCAATAATTACCGGTTCAAATGCAGTCCACTCAAACTGAGTACTGCGGCTGGAAACTGTAATTTTTTCTACGCGGTGCGCATCGCTTTCTGTTTCGGCAAACACGGAAAGGCGTGCATCCGGCGCAGAAGTTTCGTCTTCAAAATCAAAAACTACAATTCCCTCAACGGATGAAAGCTTCGGCTCGGAGTCAGAACAGCCGGACGCAAAAAGCGCAAAAAACGCGCATAAGAAAGAGAAAATTATTTTTAGCAGCGCGGGACAATCATTCATACTAGAAGTTAAAAATCAGGTTGATGACGGTAAGGTCACTGGCAGAAAACTGATTTACCAAAGATTCAAATTTTACGTTTACTTTTTTACACGCGTCATCAAGATAGGAAAGATAGTACAGTCCCAGATCCGTACCTTCCTGACCGTCAGGGAGTTCCCGGTAAAAGTCAATGAGCGTCCGCTTCTGCGTATCGGCAGACATCTTTGACTCAATATTTTCCTTAACTTCCTGAAACTCATCGTCTTTATTGTACAGCGTAATCTGAAGCCGCCCCTGCTTTCCTATGGAAGTAGAACCACCGCCAAGTTTCCAGGAAACAGATACAAGAACGCGCTTGCGCTGCAATTCCTTTACGATTTTTGTACGTGTTTCAGGTTCAAGAAGAAGCGCATTTATGTCATCAACATTCGGAAACATATTCTTTGCTTCCTTGCGGATATTTGCGTTTTCGTTGTTGAGCGCAAGTTCCATAACCATAACCGAAATGTATTCTGCAACCTTTGATTTTTCCATATAAGATGAAAGCAGGTTACGGATTGAAACTATCATATCAGAAAAACCGTCTGCCTTATGAAAAAGCGTAATGATGTACCAGTTCATAAGTCCCATTCTGTTCATAAACTTTTCGGACATAAGCATATATACGTTTTTTTCTTCGATTGAATAGTCTTTGTTAGAGCGGATTGCTTCCCACACAGGATCAAGAATTTCCTTGCGGATTGCGCTGATAACGTCGTCCTTGTTAATAAGGATACCGCGAAGCTGCTTTTCGCTCATTTTTGTCCGTTCGTCTATAAGATGCGCCGGATTTTTGCGGTTATAGCTGCGCACGCACTCGCACTGAAGAATGGCGTTATAAATATCCCTGTCAAACTGTTTGTACAGAAGCGAATAAACGATGATTTTAGAAAGATCCATCACTTCCTGACGGGATGATACGAATTCAGGCATTGACATCTCAATCTTGGAAATATAATCAAGAAGGAGCATACTCTGAATAGACTGCGGAGAAAATTTATTTAGGGAGATGCCGTATTCATCTATGTTGTCTGCAAGCCGGAACCGCAGCAGCCTTTTTTTATGGCTGATAAAATTTGAAGCGCCCTCCTCCGTCAAAACGACTTTCAGCGGAAGCTCCAACATCAATTTTTTACCTGATGCGCACATTCGATACAATTCTCCTAATGTGTCTTTAATTATATACTATTGTTATGCTATTTGCAATGTAAACAGTTTCCATTATAATCATTAAATATGAAGAAAAACAGTTTTTTTTTCATTTTTCTTATTCTTTTTACTTGTTTTTCCTCTTACTCAAACGAAGCGGCGCAGGAACTTTCAGGATATGAAATGTGCCGGGAACTTTTTGCGTTTCTTTCAGAGCAGAACGCAGTTCCCATAGAAACGCCGCTTCTTTCTGCGGACGGAAATAATTTTCCGTTCAACATTACCGTTGAATTCAAGGCGGACGAAGCGCAAAACCGTACCGAACTGTACAAACAGCAGGATTTCCGCACGGACTTTATAATTTCATTTACTGTTGAAGAAGCTCTGCTCCATAAAGAATACATTTCCGCCATTACAAAAGCCATTTCTGAAGTACATAAAAAATGCACCGTCCGCATTGCATTCACCTACGGAGATTATTCGCGCCTCCAGATTCCGGATAAAATCACCGGCACGGAAGTCCTTTTAGAATCCATAATGAACAAAAACAGGACAAGCGCACTCTGCATAAAGTTTACAAAAGGAAAAAACGCAATAATTCCCGGCGGCGACGGAAATACAACTCCGTCCTGGCTTACGGAACTTGCGGCAAATGCCTTTTACTCTCAGGGAATTTTCTATGAACTGAAAGGCGGAATAATAAGTTCCCTGTACAGGATTAATTTTCTCCAGAATGATGAAAAAACTTCAAGATTTCTGAAAGCTGAAATTCCGGCGGCAGGAATAGAACTTAACCCGGAAAAAATTTCCGCAGAGGAAACGGCAGCTTTTCTTTCGGAAATAGTTTCGTCCTACAATCCGGCAGACACAACGGAATGGGACAGCCACACAAATCAGATTGTAATAGGAAACAAAATCATCTGGATAAGGGAAAAAATCACCACGATCCTGTTTCTTGCCGTCACGTTTGCAAGTCTGCTTGCCCTCTCTGAACTTTCGTTTTTAAGAAAAAGAAGCCGCAATAACATTACGAAAGACGTAATGCACCTGTGGTATCTTATTCCGCTTACGGTTCTCGCAACCACGCTGTCATTCATTATCGGTCAGGAACTGTCTTCCCTGCTGTACAAATGGTTTTTCATCGACAGCTTTACTAAAATAGCAGTAAAACTGTTCTCCGGTTTCCTGCTCACTTCGCTTTACTTTCTGCTGATAATCAGAGTTCAGGGAATTCTTGTGTCAAATGCATACGCCTATTTTGTCACGCTTTCCGGAATAATAAATATTTTTCTGTTCAGCTGCATAGACATTTCGCTTTTCTACCTGTTCACAGCGGAATATATAATAATCTATCTTTCGCGACCGGTAAAAAAAACGTATATACTGGCTTTTTTCTTCCTGCTGCTTCTCGTTCCGCTTATGCCGTATTCAGTCCAGTTAATAAAATACATAAGTCCGTCTGCACTGCCGCGCCTCATTAACAGTTCTTTTTTTATGAATATGATTATTGCATTCGGATTTCTGCCGTTTGAATTCATCTGGCTTAGAATTCTCACGCGGCTCAACAAAAAATGGACGGAATCAGATGCTGACACAAAGCGTTTCATAAAGCAGAACATCGCCGCCGTTGCAAGCGCGGTAGGAATTTTCGCCGTCATTCTCATTACGGTAAGCCTTCTAATTCCTGAAAAATACAAGACGGTGAAAAAAAGCAGAGAAACTGTATTCATACGCAAGGGAACGGAAGACTTGCTTGACGTTTCCTTTACAGACTACCGCTTTTTCGGCGAAACGGCGCGGATTATCTTTATAGAAACGGCGGAACAATGCGAATCGTGCACAGTAAGCATAAAGGGCGAAAATTCGCAGCCGGTTTTGTATTCTGACAACCTGTACATTTCCGACACAAAAACAAACACAGATTCGTTCCGGCTGACAATCTTTCCGCCGAAAAAAATGCAGTTCAGCTATATTGCCGACAACACGACAGATTCTACAATAACAGTTTCTGCGCTCATTCCGTACCAGACGGAAGAAGAAACGCTCACTTTTTCCTATAAATTATACAAAAAAGATATTTTCATTCCGGGAAGAACGGAAAACGGCGGAGCATTATGAACGTAACAGGAAAGTGTTTTCTGCACGTCGATATGGACGCATTTTTTGCCTCGGTGGAACAGCACGACCATCCGGGTTGGAAGGGAAAACCGGTAATTGTCGGCGGACTTCCTGCCGAAAGGCGAAGCGTTGTTTCTACGGCTTCCTACGAAGCGCGGAAATTCGGCGTTCATTCTGCAATGCCTTCGGTGGCTGCATACCGCCTTTGTCCGCAGGGAATATTTACGCATTGCAGGATGGGACGCTATTCAGAAATTTCTGCGCAGATTATGGAAATCCTTTCGCAGTTTTCGCCGGACATACAGCAGCTTTCCATTGACGAAGCGTGCATTGACATCACGGGAACGGAAAAACTTTTCGGACCACCGGAAGAAATTGCAAGAAAGATAAAAGCTCAGGTCGCAAAAAAAACAGGACTTACAGTTTCATGCGGAATTGCACAGACTCGTTATCTTTCAAAAATCGCATCCGAAATCAAAAAGCCGGACGGACTTTTTATTGTGCCACCCGGCACGGAAGAACATTTTATGATGACGCTGCCGCTGGAAAAAGTATGGGGTATCGGAAAAAAAACGCTTGAGCGGCTGCACAAAGCCGGCTTTTACACAACAAAACAGATTTTTGAAAAGCAGAAAGAACTTCTGTGCATTGCGTTCGGCACGGGAACAGGAACTTTTCTTTACAATGCAGTCCGCGGACTGGAAACGGAATCTTTTTCCGCCCCGACTCATTCTGTCAGTAACGAAACAACATTTCCGTTCGACCTTACGGACAGATACACGGCAGAAACTGCGCTTATGGAACTGTGCTGCAACGTTTACTTCCGCCTTCTGCGCGAAAAATCCTACAGCCGGACTGTAATGGTAAAAATAAAATACGAAGATTTTTCCACCGTAACTGTTCAGGAAACTTCAGGTGAATACATTACGTCTGCGGACGATTTGTACAGGCGGACCTGCGCGCTTTTTGAAAAAAAAGCAGATATGACAAAAGGAATACGCCTGCTCGGTGTAGGCGCAGAGAATGTCGAAACGGAAAAAGCAGGTGGACAGCAGACGCTTTTTGACTTTGGAGAAAAAAAGAAACAGGCAGTGGAAAACGCCATTCTTTTCCTGAATGAAAAGCACCCTGAAATAAAAATAAAAAAAGCACGGACGCTTGACATTCCCAAAAAACAAAAAATCACGCTTTTCCTTCTGTTCCTGCTTTCATTTTTTTCGAATAAAACGGCAACGGCAGAAACGCCTCCTTCAACCGCAAACGTTTCTCCAGGCGGAGCCGGAACAATCGCCCTTCCCTCAACGCTGCTTACGCTTCCGGTTGAAGAATCGCCGGCTTCACTGTTCGACTATACAATAAACGACAGCCGCATTGAATTTCTTGCAAAAGGCTGGTGGCAGGCAGAATTTTCAAACACGGCGAATTTTTCCTTTGGTTCTTCTGCCGGCTCTTCAAGTTCCGTTCCGGTGTTAAAGCAGGAAGTCGACCTGTCGCTCTGGTTTATGCTGAACCGCCAGTGGTATTTTAAAACGTCATTTGCAGATGAATTTACAAAAAACACAGTCGCCGCAGGTTTTTACGGAAAGGACAATAATCCGCTCAGGGAATTTAAAATCGCAAACCGCGGAATAATCGTTCCGTCAGGATATTCGATTGATTCGTTCAATCTTGGAATAGGAGGAGGAGAAAATCAGGCACCCGGACTTCAGGCACATTTTCAGGACACAAAAAATGAAATGCCAAAATGGAAAGGCGACGCTGCATTCCGCTACGATATAACTGAACAGAAAGACGCAGTTTTTTACGGCAAAAACAGCGTTCAGACAAAAAAAATCAGCCTTTCAAATTATGTTGAAGGACAGTTTTTTGTACTTCCGACGCAGGAGCTTACACAGGCTGTTTCAGAAATTTATGTTGAATCAAAAAACGGAACGTACAAAGATTTTTCCGGGCGGACTTACAAAAAAATTCCGTCTGACCAGTACCTGATAAAATCCGTGCAAAACCTGATTATCATTTCAAAAGATGCGGCGACGTACCGCACAGGAGGAAAACTTCCTTCCGTTGCAGTCAGTTTTTCCGGCGGAGAAGATTTTGTTTCTGCCTGCGGAACTTACAGCGACGAAACGACTTTTCTTGGTGCAGTACAGTCTTATTTTTCTTCCGTTTCAGAAGTTGATTTAGAGCGGTACACCTGTCCGCTTTCAGAAACAATAGACGGAAAAAAAGTGCTTGTTTTGCAGTCATCCGCAGGATTTTCTCCGTTTGCGTGCGCAAACATTTACGACTGCGGACTTTCTTCCGATGCAGATGTTATTGTTGCCTCACAGTACACGGAAGAACAGAGCAGCCTTTATTCCGCACAAACTGTAGATGCGCAAACAACGTTTGTATCCGACGATTTTTTCTACGAAAAGCATACGTTCGCATCAATAACACGCGCAGAAACGACCGGTACGGACTCCTTTACAAAACCGCAGGTTCGTTTTCCTGCCGCAGACAAAAATCCGCAGGTTTATATTTCCCCGAACTCAGCACAGACAGACCTTGTACTGCTCGTAAAAAAATATACGCCTGTATCACGATATGACATCGGAACAAACGTTTCTGCCGGTTCAGTAAAAGTCTACCGGAACGGACTTCTTGATTACGGCGCAACATACAATCAGGAGTCTGGAGAAGTTACGCTAAGCACATCTGTTTCTGACTATGACAAAATCTATATTACCTGGAACGAAGACTCCGCCGGCACGGAAAGCGGCTCTGTTGCGGCGCAGATTTCCTGGCTGTACAACTTTAACAGCCGGGCGGCAGCGGATATTTCCGTTTCAACTGTATGGCCGCTTTCTCCGTACGTTACGTATGCCGAATACGAAAAACCAGTTTCGGGCTATGCGGCAATTTCCGGCGGAGTTTCCTGGAATACAGAACAGCTTAAGCTGTCGAATGCGGCAGCGGCTTCCGTAAATTCCGTAAACACGACAGGTATTTACCGTCTGTGCGCCTTTGACGATGCAGAACCAAAAACAGTATATCTCGGACAGAACGCCGGAAGTTTTCTGCCGTCAGGAACAGCCCCATGCCTGAACAGCCGCGATTTTTCTTCTTCAAAACAGCTTTCTCCGCAAGAAAACTGCACGATTGAATCATCCTCAAAAGACGGATTAAAAGACTCCGGAATCACCGGATACAAAATTCCACTTGAATTTAGTTTTTCCGGCATACATTCAGAAACTCCATGGTCAGCAATTAACGTAAACCTTTCAGACGGAAGCAGCCTTACATCTGCAACAGAATTCAGAATTGCACTTAAGGCAGAAAATCCGTCATTCACTGAATATGACGTATACCTTCAGCTTGGCATTGATACGGATGACGATCCGGACATAGAATACAGTACGCGCATTCCCACCTGGAACATTTCTGACTCCGGCGCAGAAAACGTTTCCGTTTCGTTTCAGAAAGACGGTTCTTCCGCGAATGCAGACGGCTGGCAGACAGTAACAGTAATCCTGACAGACTCTGACAGGGCAAGGCTTTCTGCTTACAGCGGACTCAGGCTGATTGCCGCAGGGAAAAACAGCGATTCTGACGGAACAGGCTCAATCTCCATCGGTCCTTATGAAATTATCAGTCAGGGAATTTTTGCAAAAGCAGAAAGCGATTTTGAACTTACAACCAGTCAGGAAAAAGACAACTCCATAAAAAAATCCTACGACAGAAACGATGACAATTACGTACAGAAAGTCAGCTGGTCATACACGGGAAACGGCGGCGAATCCGGCAGAATTACGGCAGCAAAATACCTGAACGAAGCCGACATTTCGTCCTACAAAAAAATACAGTTCTCATTCCGCTTTGACACGGAAGATTACTCTTCTTCTGCGCAGGAAAACACTATGCACGCAGACGGAAACGGCGGATTTACTTTTATTCTTGACCGAAACGCAGAAAGCATTGAAGAAAACGGAAAAATTGCGGTAAAGGCAGTCCTTTCGCAAAGTGCGTTCGAACCGTACCTGAAAAACCGCGGAAATTCCTTTCACACTATGGAAATTGACATACAGAATAAAAAAATCCTGATAGACGGAAATACAGTTTCCGGGTCGGACTCAAGCGTATTCATAAATAAAAATGTCGTTCCGTCGCGAATGAAAATAGAGTTTCTTCCTGCCGTTTCAAAATCCGACGGAGAAGAAGAAAACGCGCTTTCCGTAATCCAGAAAGGAACTTTTACCATTGACGAGCTTATTCTTGACGGAACATCGCCGTATTTTCTGCTTCAGAATACGGCAAAAATCGAAGCCGAAAAAAAAGGAACTGTCATTTCAATAGGAAAAGTTACACTCATACAGGACGCTTCGTTTTCTTCCCGTACAGATGCAGGCATTTCCCTTCAGACAGACGGAAACAAGCCTGGCGACAAGCTTCTTACAAACAGTACGCAGGCAGAAGTAACTGTTGCAGGAATTCAAATTCATACGGAAGCGTCGCTTTCTTCCGCAGAAAAAAACGCACTTTCATCGGCAGGGCATTCCGTAAAAACAAGCGCGCCACTTTTAGGCATATTTTCCGCAGACGACGGATTTCTTTATTACCCGGCAGACCAATCTACGGAAAAAACGTCATCAGCCGCACTGAACCTAAAACGCCTTCACATTCCGCTTGCATTTTCTGCCGCAAACAGTTTTTCCGACGACCGCTGGGCATACAGACAGAGCGGAACGGCAAAATCTGCGCTTGAATTCGGTGGAAAAAGCTGGTCTTTCAGCCTTACGGCGGATGCAGACGTTTCCCAAAAAAGAACAGCCTCATCTTCCTGCGAAAATTCCGATAAAAAAAACTACTTTGAGGAATATTGCCGGGCCGGGCGGGAATCCTTTTCCGCAGGAAAAAACGACGCCACCTCACGAAACGTAAAGTTTTCTGCAAAAATGCTTACCAAAATAAGCCCGGCAGCATTATCGCCTTCCATAAATTTCCAAACAGAAGGCAAATACGCCTGCACCACCGATACAGTTTTCTCTGATACAACCGAAGCCGGAGCAGAAATACCGTTCCGCATAAGAAAAAACAGTTTTTCATTTAAATACAAAAAAGAAGGCGGCGGAAAAGCGTTATGCACACAAGGCGGTGACTATAAAAATGATGCAGAAAATTTGATTGAAAAACTTGGCGAAAGAACATATTATTTTTCGGCAGTACCGTTCTACGATTTATTCAGCGCGGCTCTTGCAGATGAAATGCGGAAAACAGCCGCAAATTCTGCCGGAAACCAGCTTTCGTATTCAGGAACTTACAGTTTTTTGTGGAAAAGAGGACTGTCCGCCGGCATAAAAGACCTTTTAATTCCTTCATCAGTTGATTTTTCAGCCGCTCGCGACATCATCATAACGGACACGGAAAGCGACATCTACCAGTTAAAAGCAACTGTACTGAATACGCCGTTCAATCTTTTCGGAAGCCAGAGCCGTCTGCGCCTTTTCAAATGGTATAAGACTGACGAATTTGCATTCTCACTTACAGGCGCTGTAAAAATTCCAGCTTCTTCACCGGAAAATACGATTTTCAGCATTTCTACGTATGCGCAGGGCGGTTTTTATATGAATGACTCCGACGTTCTTAAGCTGGCGGCGCAATTCAAGCTTGAAACAGATACTTCCTGGAATACGCAGTACACCGCATTGTGGAAACGGCGCTGCAAGTCAAGCCCGGTAACGTATTTTATAAAACTGTTCTGTCCTCAAAAAGCGGCAGAAAAAATCAGCGCAATAAAACTCACGCGAACAGACAGTCTTGATTTTTCGCTTTCATTCTCCGACAGCACGGAAAAACTGACTCAGAAATACGAAATCAGCCACAGGCTTGATGCAACAATTCTTTCATATCTTTCCATATACTTAGGCGCATCCGTCTCTTACACAGACGTACAGGACAATGCAGCGCTTCTTGGAATAACGGCGACAATCGGCGGAAAACTTGAATTCTAGCAAAGAAAAAATTACTTTAGCGGAGCAAAATAGCCAGTCTCATCCCTGCCGCTTCGGTTCATAAGATACGTTTCCACCTCAACAGGAAGATATTTTTCCCCGAAATTCGTAGACAAAGCGGAAGTATACGTAAATGAATACGTACCGGACGGAATGTCAAGAATATCCTGAACAATACCGTCAAGTCCTTCTGCCTGCCATACAAAATATTCGCTTCCGAAAGTCGTTCTTATAAGGTAATCAAGATTTTCGTCAAGGTCAGAATTATCAAAACCTTTTACGTACAGGCAGGGAATTGAATTATTGCTCAAATACGCCGTCGTTTCAGAAAGGTTGTATTTGTCAAACGCATTCAACGTCGTTTTTCCTGCTCCTATAATGATGACGGCACGCTTTTTTGCCGCATTAATCAAATCATTTGCGCAAAGGCGTATTGCAAGATCCATAGGGACGGATGAAGAATACGGCGTACGAAGTCCCTCCGCGCTGAACTGAAGCGCACCTTCCGGAGAACCGGCGTATTCTACGGCAGGAATTTTTCCTGCACAGACAACACGAAGCGTTCCTTTTCCCTGCATACTTTTTGCAATAGACCGGACGACAGTTTCAATGCCACCGTCTTCAGTAAATTTTCTGGAGTGAACGCTTCTGTCTATAAGCAGCGTAATGTCCGCATATGTATTTTCATAGGAAGAACCGTTAAATTTCAACTTTGAAACAGGTCTTTTGTCCTCTGTAAAATAAAAATTCGTTTCTTTCAGTCCGACAACAGGATTACGGTGCCTGTTTTCAACCTTTACCTCAAGCGTAACTTCAGGGAATTTTTCTGCGCTCACCTTTTCAATCTGAACGAAAAGACCGCCGACAAGTTCCTGCATTTTTGACATCACGTAAACTTCATTCGCCTGAATATCGGTCACAAGGACATTGCCGTTTATATCAGGAACTGCGCTTGTCAGCCTTGACGGAGCATTTCCCGTATTCATATTCTCATAGACTGCACCGGTATTTACGTCAACGGAAAAAACTTTGTTACTGTCGCAGACAACAAGATAATCCTGCCACACTTTCATAGATTCCGGGTGGCGGAACGTATTTTCTTCAACAAGCGCACGGCGGAAATTGCCTGCAAGGTCAAATTCATAGATACAGCCTTTTACATTGTCAGCTACATACACAATATCGTTGATGACGGCAATTCCGGTTGGACCGCGCAGACCTTCAAAACCTGCAGATTCCTGTCCGAAAAAAAACAGTCCGTTACCGTCGGAATCAAACACGTCCACCCTCATATTGCCGTAATCAGTAACAAAAATATTGCTGCGTGAATCCTGCGCAAGATACAAAGGACTTACCATCTGCCCTGCACTGCGCCCTTTCTCCCCGAAATAGCGGATAAACCGTCCGTTACCGTTCAAAAGCGCAAGCCTGTCGCCGGCACTTTCGCTCACAAGCATATTTGAATTTGAAAGGCGTATAATGTCAACCGGACGGTCAAAACCGTTCAGAGGACCTGTAACCCTGTCAATGACAACGCCGTTTACGTCAAGGCGCAGAAGTTCATTTGAACCGTATGCAAGCACCCAGGCAGTTCCGTTGCTGTTCGGAAGCACTGAAACAGGCGCCGAAAAAATCATTTCTCCGTTAAAAACACCGGGAAAACTACCCGATTCTGAATATCGGATTTCCATTTCGTCCTCAGAAACGGCAACACGCCGCTCCTTTACAACTTCAATTTTATTAAGCAGAAGAAGTCCGCCGTACCCTGACTGGGAAGCCTTAGACCATTCCTGAATTGCCGTTCCTTCAAGCCCGGAGTGATAGTATGCTTTTCCAAGCCAGTCAAGAATCAGATTATCTTCAGGAAGATATGAAAGCGATTTTTCAAACTGAAGGATAGCTTCATTAAAAGAACCTCTGTAAAAAGCCTGAACGCCGCGGCGAAATTCCTGAGCGGCAAAACTTTCTTCCGCACTTCTGTATTCTCCGGTAGGATAAAGCCCCGCAGAAACAGTCTGCGCAGATAAAAATCCGCCTGTAGCAGAACATAAGAAAAACACGGCAAAAAGGACAGCAGTTCTGTGTTTCATCTTTTATCTCCGTCAAGCACAACGCTTTTTATGTGGTTTGCAATTTCTTCGCTATTACCGTCAATCGCTTCTGCCATCTCAAGATATTTTTTTGCATCATCATAAAGCCCGAGCTTATAGTAAACCCACCCGAGGGAATCAAGACAGGCAGCAGAATTCGGAGAAGCCTTGACTGCTTTTTTGCAGAACGAAAGGGCTTTTGTCAAATCCTTGTCCTCGCAGGCAAGAACATAGCCCATTCCGTTAAGCGCAGTAACGTTTTCCGGGTCTGCATCAAGCGATTTTTCATAGTAATCAAGGCATTTTTTAGTATCGCTCTGCTCCCACGCAACGAACGCAAGCGCCGCATACACCGAAGCCGGCTTGTATTCCGCCTCAAGCAGCTTGTTCAGTTCAAAAGCCGCAAGGCGTTTTCGTCCCGAAAGCGAATATATTACGGCAAGAATAAGGCGGCACTGCAAGACGCGCTCTTCATCCTTCCCTGCTGTAACGACCTGTTCCAGATACAAAAGCGAATCCTCGTAGCGGGAAAGTTTTGCATAGCACAGCCCAAGATAGTAAGCAACGTCAAGACTGTCCGCGCCTGTTTCAGAAGACAAAGCCAAAAAGAACGTCAGCGCGTCCGAATATTTTTTCTGATTGTAAAACTCAATTCCTTGTGACAAAACATTTGAATCTGGCATTTTCCCACCCGCCTTATGTCAAATATGATATATATTATAATGAAAAACTGATACCGTCTATTAGTTCTGAATGAACAGGCTCAACCATCACGCCGGAAACAGAAATATATCCTTCGGCACAAACAGAATAGTCAGAATCCTGAGTTCCGGAAGACAAAGGCTCTTTTCCGTAAAACAATGATTGCATACCGTCTCCGTCCGGCTTATGCACAATCTCCACCGAATCATCATAATGCCTCACCGCAAGCGAACCTGTAAGCCGTACCCCATTCCAGCTGCTGAATGAAAACGCGTTTACATTTACGAAAGACGCGCATCCGTTCTTCCCTGCAAGAAGTACAAGCGACGGCAGGTTCTTTGCGGCAAACTGCGCCAGCCGCTCAAAACAGGTTCGCTTTTCCGCATTACCGTGCACGAATGAAATGCTCAGCGCAATGCTCGGAATACCATACAATGCTCCCTGCCTGGCAGCCGCGCACGTTCCGGAATAAATAATGTCAGTTCCGATGTTTCCGCCGTCGTTTATTCCTGACAGGATAACATCAACAGACTCTTCTATTAAATTGCTTTTCAGCCCCGTAATGATGCAGTCCGCAGGAGTACCAGAGCAAGACCAGTACCTGTCTCCTACGTTCTTGATGTCAAGGCGACGCGTCATCGTAATGCCGCTGGAAATTGCAGAACGGTTCTCCGACGGCGCAACCATATATACAGTATGCCCGGCTTTTTTCAGCACAGAACCAAGAATCTGTATGCCGTCCGAGTCATATCCGTCATCATTTGTTATAAGAACATTCATTTTTTTCAACACCACACGGTCTTTTCTGCCGGCAGGAAAAATGCCTACCCCTCAACGATATGCGCTCCGTCAGCGGAATGTACTTCGTAGCAGGACGGATGAAAACCAAAAATATGCTCATATTCAACAAGTTTTTCCTTGAATTTATCAACGTCCTGTTCCCGAAGGACTGTATACACGCATCTTCCGAACCCCTTGCCTGTTATGCGACCGCACGAAACAGGTTCCCTCATACTCTCAAGATTAGGTTCTATCTCCGCCACCCTCTTCAAAATCCAGTTTATTTCCGGGCAGGACAAATCATAATAATCGCGCAGGCTTTCGTAACTGTGATTTACAGTACGCGCAAAACGGCTGAAATCATTTTTTTCAAGCGCCTTCACAGCCTCAAGAACATCACCATGTTCGCGCATAATGCACAGTAATTTCCGGCGCGTATCCTCGCTCACAACGGAAAGTTCTTCGTTCACGTCAGTAACGTCCGAAATATACTGCCAGCCACCGAATACAGAAGATTTCGTTTCGCGCATATCACCAAGAAGAAGCGCATTTTCCGGCTCAAAAAGCGATTCTTCGTTCCATAAAGACACACGCGGTACGCTTAGATCAACAAGCAGAACTTTTTTATCCTTAAACGGAACAGGAACATTCTCATAAGAATTTTTTGTATGGTCGGTAACGATAAGACAGTCTTTTTTTGAAAACATTGCAGAAAAAATATCGGAATTATAGTTCTGCTGCTGGAGGAACAGCCTGTTTCCCCTCTCAATCACCTGAAGAAAAGCATTGTCGTCACACCTAAGTCCGAACAGCCGGCGTATCCCGAGTGCGGCGGCAACTTTTATGGCAGTAGTAATTCCAAATCCTGCCGAAGGAAGAATGTCACTGTATACAGTTATGTCAGCGCCGCCGTCAAGATCAAATCCTCCGGAAGTAAAACCGTATATTACAGCCTTTATTGCATTTGCCCACCGGTCTTCTTTTTTAAACTTAAGGGAATTGAGATTAGCGCGTTTCCGCTCGTCAAGCTGTTTGAAATAAAAGCGGAACGAACTGTCCGTCCGTTTTGAAAGTGCAACATAGACAGGAAGATTGACTGCCATCGACAGTGTTTTGTCCTTGAAAAACCAGGAATGTTCCCCGATTAAATGAAATCTGCCTGGAGCTGCTGCAACAACATCAGGCTTTATACCATATTCAGCTTTATGAGCATCATCAACTACTTTCATAAAAAACGTTCCCACCTACTCCGTACGCAGCAGCACAAAATGAATCACTTATTGCGTTTTTATAATAATATGGTTAATATACTAAACGAATGAACCGATTTTTACAAGTTTTTTATATTTTTTTTTCCGCAGCAATGCTTTCACTTGCAATCCCAAACGAACTGTTGCATTTCGGTTCGCCAGCAGCTGCTATGCTGGCATTGATTCCGCTTTATTTTGCATACACAAATTTTTCTTCCTATAAACAGGCGGCCCTGCTTACAGGACTGAATACAATGCTTGTTCACCTTATGTCAAGTTTCTGGCTTGCATTTTTCAAGGATTTTGCAGTCTTTACGCTCGGTGCATCTGCACTCGGAACAGGCGTTATCGGCGCAGTAGCAGGGCTTATCCTATACTCGCCGTTCCACAGGTACAAAAAACATACGGAACTCAGGATATACGCATCTCCTTCATACAGAGCATTCATTCCGTTCCGCATACTCTGGTTCTGCACGGTATATGTCCTTTACGAATGGATGAAATCAACAGGATGGTTCGGCTATCCGTGGGGAACGGTCTCAAGCGCGTTCTACCGATGGAATGTTTTTATTCAGATTGCAGACATTACAGGCACATACGGAGTAACGTTTCTTGCAGTTATGTTCGGCGCGGTTCTGACGGAAGGATTTTTTATTTTCCTGAAAGCACGAATGAACGGATGCAGTACAAGTGCAGCACAGGGATTTTTTCACGTCTGCTGCGTATGGACAGCGCTTTTCATACTTTCGTTCTGCTACGGAGCATCCAGATATATCAAACCAATGAAACCGGTAAAATACCTGAACACAATCCTTGTACAACAGAACGCAGATCCGTGGAAGAAAAAAAACGACAACGACACAATCCTGCTTTCAGAAAGACTTACAGAAGAAAAGCTTGAAGAAGCAAAGGCAGCAGGAGAACAGGCAGACCTCATCGTCTGGAGCGAAGGATGCCTTAAATATTCGTTTCCGAACGCAAAAAATCACTACACGTACTTTCCGCCGGAAAAGCCGCTCATTCCATTCATTCAGAAAACAGGAATTCCGTTTGTACTCGGGGGCTCGTATGTACAAAATCATTCTCCGCGAAAAGTCATAAACGCTGCAATGCTGTTCGACAAAGACGGAATAATGCGCGGCGCATACGGAAAAAACCATCTTGTACCGTGCGCAGAAGTCCTGCCTTTTTCAGATATTCCGGCAGTATCTGCATTCCTGAAAAAAACAATAGGCATTTCGGCAGGATGGACGCCCGGTGACCAGTATGTATTCTTCGACGTTCCCGGACGGTATTCTCCGGCATATAAAAAACCTGCCGTAAAAGTCATCTCACTTGCAGATGAACCGCGCGCCGCAGAAGAAAAGGAAATACCGTACGTGCGCATTTCTACGCCTATCTGCTTTGACGATGCGTTCCCGGACGTATGTCGTCCTCTTGCGGCGAACGGTTCGGAAGTATTTATGAACATTACCGACGATTCTTGGTCAAAGACAAAATCTTCCGAGTACCAGCATTTCGTCATCTCCGCATTCCGCGCAATAGAACTCAGGACAACGCTTGTCCGTTCAACAAATTCCGGCTACTCCGCCGTCATCGATGCGCGCGGCAACGTCCTTTCCGATATGCCGCTTTTTGAAGAAGCCGCCCTGTTCTGCAAAGTACCGGTGTATAAAAAACAGGAAACAGTCTACCTCCGCTTCGGAAACTGGCTTCCGCATACGGCGGCACTTTTTGTCACAATCTTTGAGATTTTTATGCTGGCGCTAAGAAACAAAAATACAGAAGTATCTTCCGAGCGCAGGAAACTTGCAAAAACAAAAAAGCACCATAAAAAATAACGGACGTTCCATATTCCTTACATACGGTGAACAGGCAAACGCCCCGGAAAATATTTTTAAGGAATTTGCGCAATCTCCCTTGTCTTAATAGATTTTGTGTTTTATAGTTAAGCAGCAATAAAAAAAACGCCATATAGAGGGGAAAATGCGCTGTCCGTACTGCGGAAGTCTAGACGATAAAGTTATAGAATCAAGAACAATGGCAAACGGTGAAAGCATCCGCCGCAGACGAGAATGCATCGCCTGCGGCTACCGGTTCACCAGCTACGAACGGATTGAAGAAAAACCGTTTATGGTTGTGAAGCGTGACGGACGAAGGCAGCCGTTCGACCATTCAAAGCTTGCGAAAGGCATAGAGCGGGCGCTGGAAAAACGTTCCGTTGCAACAGCCACAATCGAAAATCTTGTGAACGAAATCGAAGACGAAGCCATTATGAAAGGAAAGTCCGCGAGGGAAATTACTACTTCCGACCTTGGCGAACTTGTGCTTTCCCACCTGTACCAGCTTGATAAAGTTGCATATATCCGTTTTGCGTCAGCATACAAGCACTTTGAAACACTGGACGAATTTATCACCGAAGTAAAAAATGCAGAGAGGAACAAATAATGAATGAACAGTCTGTCTTTCCGCAATGGAAAAGTTTTTTAGGCTCAAGCGCTGATGAAGAAACAAAGTCTTTCATTAAGTCAGTCGTCAAGCGCTCCGGCGAAATAGCAGCGTATGACCGCCGGAAAATCGAGAGCGCCATCGGAAAGGCAATCACCGCCGTAGAAATGCACTCTGACCCAGACAGAGCCTCGGCACTCACCGACAAAGTTGAGGAAATCCTGCGCATCCAGATGGCAGGAAAACGTGCACACTCCATTCCTGCAATTGAGGAAATTCAGGATATTGTGGAAAGCGTACTCATCGAAAACAAGGAAGTTGAAGTTGCCAAAGCGTACATTCTGTACCGCGCCCGGCACGAAGCAGTCCGCGATACAAAACGGCTTATGCTCGACATCAACAAGACTATGGACGGCTACCTTGCACAGAGCGACTGGCGCGTAAATGAAAATGCAAACGTCAATTTCTCGCTCGGCGGACTTATCCTGCACAATTCAGGAACAATCACGGCAAACTACTGGCTGAACAATATCTATACAAAGGAAATTGCGGATGCGCACAAAAAAGCCGCATTCCATATCCACGACCTGTCAATGTTCTCCGGCTACTGCGCCGGCTGGTCATTGCGCCAGCTGATTGCAGAAGGACTCGGCGGAGTACCGGACAAAATAACATCAAAACCGGCAAGCCATCTTTCAACGCTCGTAAACCAGATGGTAAACTTTCTGGGCGTCCTTCAGAACGAATGGGCAGGAGCGCAGGCATTCAGCTCGTTCGACACGTACCTTGCACCGTTCGTAAAGGCAGACAGTCTTTCCGAACAGGAAGTCGAACAGTGCATACAGAGCTATGTATTCGGCATAAACACTCCTAGCCGCTGGGGTTCTCAGGCACCGTTTACAAACATCACGCTTGACTGGACGTGTCCTGACGACCTGAAGAACAAAAGGGCTGTCGTCGGCGGAAAGGAACTTGATTTCACCTACGGCGACTGTCAGAAAGAAATGGACATAATAAACCGTGTTTTCATAAAGACAATGCTTAAAGGCGATTCAAACGGACGCGGCTTCGGCTATCCTATTCCTACTTACAACATAACAAAAGATTTTGACTGGAACAGCGAAAATGCAAAACTTCTGTTTGAAATGACAAGCCAGTACGGCACTCCGTATTTCCAGAATTTCATAAATTCCGACTTGAACCCGGGCGACGTGCGTTCAATGTGCTGCCGCCTTCGCCTTGATAAGCGCGAACTGCGCAAGCGCGGCGGCGGACTTTTCGGTTCTGATGAATTCACAGGCTCTCTGGGCGTCGTCACCATAAACCTACCGCAGATAGGTTATCTTGCAGACAACGAACAGGAATTTTTCAAGCGCCTTGACTATCTTATGGATCTTGCAAAAGAAAGCCTGTGCATAAAGCGGAAAGTCATACAGAAACTGTACGACGGCGGACTTTTCCCTTATACGCGCCGCTACCTTAAAACGCTGAACAATCATTTTAATACAATAGGTCTGTGCGGTATGAATGAATGCTGCCTGAATTTCCTTGGTGTTTCCATAGCAACGGAAAAAGGAAAGCAGTTTGCAGAGCGTGTCCTTGACTATATGCGGAACCGCCTTGCTGACTATCAGGAAAAGACAGGAGAACTGTTCAACCTTGAGGCAACTCCGGCAGAAAGTACATCCTACCGGCTTGCACGCCACGACAAGGAGCAGTTTCCGGACATCATCACAAGCGGACAGGATGCCCCGTACTACACGAACTCAACGCAGCTTCCGGTCGACTTCACTTCAGACGTATTCGAAGCGCTTGACCACCAGGAAAGCCTGCAAACGAGGTATACAGGCGGAACAGTATTCCACATATTTATGGGCGAACAGATAAAGGACTGGAAAGCATGCAGCGAACTTGTAAAAACAATTTTCAGCAACTACAAAATCCCGTACCTCACCATTTCGCCGACCTATTCAATCTGCCCTGTACACGGTTATCTTTCAGGCCAGCAGTTTGAATGTCCGAAGTGCAAGGAAGAAAAGGAACGCAAGCTCAGGGAAAAACTGAAAAAGCTTGAAGCAGAAAAGGCAAAGCTTCTTGCAGCCAGATAAAAAATCTGGAAAAAAACAATACGACTGTTTATTGACATCGCATATACATAAAGGTACAGTTATAAAAAAAGAGATGGGAGAAACGATTTATGGAAAAAAGAACTATTGAAGCAATTGAAAAAGAAATTGCAAAAACAAAGGCAGAACTTGAGGATGTTCACGGAACAGAAACAGAAGTGTACGCCCGGATTGTAGGCTATTACCGTGCCGTAAAAAACTGGAACAAAGGAAAGAAAGACGAATTTTCTCACCGCAAACTGTTTACGCTTGACGGCAGCGAATATACCATTTCTTCCGCCGATTCTCCGTGCCAGTGCTCAGAAATACAGGCTGTCATCCGCCAGGAACAGTATGAAAATACAGAAACTGCATCATCAGGCAACCGCTACGAACTTTTCACAAGAAGAACCTGCCCGAACTGTCCGCCAGTAAAAGAATTTATGCAGGCAATCCCGCTTGAAGGAACAGAAATAGACGTAGATACGGAAGAAGGACTTTCTTCCGCAGCGTCAAAAGGCGTATTTGCCTCCCCTACAGTCATTGTATACGGCGAAAACGGAGCAGAAATTGCCCGCGGTCACAACGTAGAAGAACTTACGGCGATTTTTGACTCTATTCTTGTAAAAGAAACAGTCTGACAATGTCAGGAGAACATACAAACGCGGGTACTGAAAAAGCCGGAATTCTTATAAAGACAACGCTCGTTGATTTTCCGGGAACAGTTGCCTGCGCTTTTTTTCTACGCGGCTGTAACCTGCGCTGCCCCTACTGCTACAATACGGAACTTGTGTCTGCCGGCGGAATGGAAGACGGTTTTATCACGGTAGAAGAACTGTTTTCCCACCTTGAGAAACGCAAAAACGTACTTTCAGGACTTGCCGTAAGCGGCGGAGAGCCATTGCTTAATCCACGGCTTCCGGAAATCCTCGCCTATGCAAAATCGCTCGGATATAAAACAAAACTTGACACGAACGGTACGCTTCCAGACAGGCTCCGGAATATCGTAGAAAACCCGAAAACGCACCCTGACTTTATTGCTATGGACATAAAAACTGCACCCGGCCGATATGCAGAACTGTGCGGCGGAAAAACGTTTTTCGAAGGAAAAGACGCCGTTTCTCTTCTTTCAAAATCGATCGGAATAATCGCAGAATATCCGGCAGATAAGAGGGAATTCCGTACGGTTCTTGTTCCCGGCCTTGTTGAAGAAAACGACCTGTACGAAATATCAAAGCTTCTTCCAAAAGATGCCTGCTGGATGCTCGCGCAGTTCCAGAACGGAAGCTGCCTTAATTCTTCCTACAATGAGATTTCACCCTTCCCTGACAAACGTCTTAAAGAACTTGAAGCAATTGCAAAAAGCCTTATTCAAAACGCGGCGCTCCGCTAAAATAAAACTCGCAAAAACAAACCCTTTCGCTAAAAATTTAAAATCACCCTTGACACAAAAAAAACTCTCTGATAATATTCAAAACATCACTTGGGGACCTAGCTCAGTCGGTAGAGCATACGGCTCATATCCGTAGTGTCATAGGTTCAATCCCTATGGTCCCTAGAAAGCTTGCATATATATGCAAGCTTTTTTTTTGCGCCAAAATACTTCACTCATTCTTCATTTATAAATTTTTATAAAAAAATATAAAATTATATAAAAAACAATAAATTTTCATAAAAAAAATGAAATGACACTAATTTTCCTTCCGCCAGGACAGCACATCCGATCTATTTACAGAGAAATGAAAAACAATTATTATAGGTCTATGGAAACATTCAAAGCACCATTTAAAGGCCGGTCATTATTGAACTGGATTGACTGGACACCAAGTGAAATAGAAACATTATTAAACCTTGCTTTTCAGGTGAAGGCAGAAGCGCACCGCGGCGAAATCCACCAGCGTTTTCTCGGCAAAACAATCGCACTTATTTTTGAAAAACGTTCTACCCGCACAAGAAGTTCCTTTGAAACCGCATTCGGAGAAGAAGGCGGTCATCCTGTATTTATGTCAACGAACGATATACAGCTCGGCGGAAAAGAATCAGTAAAAGACACGGCGCGCGTTCTTGGAAGAATGTTCAGCGCAATCGAATTCCGAGGATTTAAGCAGGAGCACGTTGAGCAGCTTGCGGAATTCTCAGGCATTCCTGTCATAAACGGACTGACGGATGATTTCCACCCTACTCAGGCACTTGCAGACATTATGACTTTAAAAGAAAGTTTTGAAGAACTCAAAGGGCTTCATCTTGCATACTGCGGTGACGGAAGAAACAACGTTGCGCGCTCCCTTATGCTTATCTGCGCAAAAATGGGAATAGATTTTTCCGTCTACAGTCCTAAAGAACTGTTTCCTCATAAAGATATTATTGAAATTTGTAAGCCTTTTGCTGAAATTTCCCGTGCAAAAATTCAAATCAGTGATAAAATAGATGTTGTAAAAGGTGCGGATGCACTGTATACGGACGTGTGGGTTTCTATGGGTGAAGAAAACCTTAAAGAACAGCGCATAAAGCTGCTTTCTCCGTTCCAGATTAACGCTGACCTGATGAATGCAACCGGCAAGCCGAATACGATATTTATGCACTGTCTGCCGGCTGTAAAAGGTCAGGAAGTTACCGAGGACGTTTTTGAAAGTACGGCAAGCCGCGTCTGGGATGAGGCTGAAAATAGAAAACATACGATAAAGGCTATTATGCTTGGGCTGATTTAGTTCAATGCACAGCAGCCGTATCAAAAATGCTGCCTGAAGCAGCAACAGAATTTTATCCGCAAGTTTGCGTTGCAAACTTTTTTATCAACTGCTGTTTTTCAGATATTGAAAAGCAGCTTGCAAATCAGCCGGAAAAATACGATTTCTGCCTGATTTTTGGAGAACAATATGAAAAAACTATTCTGCGCGCTTTTTGCTGCCATTATTGTTGCAGGAGCTGTGTTTGCAGTTCCAACAAAGCACAATGAAACGCACGAAGAAAACTGGTCTTCGATTTCGTATGTGAATGTTCCTATTCTGAAAATTCTTGATTCAAGAGAAGGCTATGTCGTTATCTATCAGAAAAATAAGTACGGTGTAGGACAAACAGTAATTCCTAAGAAATGGGCAAAAGGTTCAAAAGAAGAACCGCGCAAGCTCAGAATCCGTTATCTTAGCGGCGGAAAACTCAAGCCTTTTATGACAATAGTAAAAGATGACGGAAATTTCCAGAACGTCATTCTTTCTATTCCTGCTAAAAAGACTGATGCGATCTGGGGTGTCGTTGCAAGCGGCAAAACACTTGAAGGCATAGACAAGGATGTTCTTGAAGAAATCGAATTATAAAAATTCGACTTTTAAATAAAACAATGAAAGCTGTTTCAATTGAAACAGCTTTTTTTTATCAGTATAATCAGGTGATAAAAAAACTATATACAACAGAACTTAAGGAATAACAATGAACGTAATTTCTCCTGAAAAAATCACGGCATTCAGGACATTTATGCAGGAGCATGATTTTTTCTACATTATCGGACACAAAGAACCGGACGGAGACTGCATTGCCTCCTGTCTTGGACTTAAGGCAATTGCCGAACATTACAAAAAGCCGTACCAGTTGCTTTCCGCAGGTCCGTTCAAGCGGATTGAAATTCAAAAATACGAGCCGTATTTTACAAACGAAATGACGTTTCTTTCTGAAAACGAGAGGAAGAAAACGGGACTTCTGATATGCGACTGCTCAGAATTTCACAGACTTGGTGAAATTGACGGCGATTTGAAAAATCTTGATACGTTCATCATTGACCACCACAAAACGGCTGACTGTCCGGAAAACGCAGAATGCATCATCGCCCCGGACGCGCCGGCAGCATCCGTTCTTATCCAGTTGCTGTATGAAAATATTTCAGGCACAGTTACAAAAGACCTTGCAGAAATCCTGTTTTTCGGACTTATGACTGACACAGGTTTCTTCCGCTTTCTTTCTTCAAAAGATGCCGACGTTCTTACGGCAGCCGCACGCCTTGTTCAGGCAGGAGCAGATCCGCGAAAAACTTACGATTACATTACCAGCGGAAAATCGTACAACACACGAAAATTGCTCGGCATTATGCTAAATCACGCAGAAAAATATCTGAACGGAAGGCTCATCGTTACATACGAAACGATGGAAGACACAAAAAAATACGGTCAGGACGGACGTGATTCTGACCTGCTGTACTCATCGCTTCTTTCGGTAAAGGACGTTGAGGCAGTCGTTTTTGCACGGCAGGAAACAGACTCAACCTGCACCGCAGGCTTCCGTTCACGTGACAGCATTGACGTAAGCGCAATCGCCGCAAAATTCGGCGGAGGCGGACACAAAAACGCGTCCGGCTTGAGTACGGAAGGAAAGCTGGATACGCTGATACCGGCCATCGTCAAGGAATTTGCGAGGGTAATCAACTAGTTTTTTTTTCAAAAAAAATAATTCTTGGCACGAATCTTGCATTGTAAAAGTCAAACGATAAAAATTAGGAGGCTTTTATGAACAAAGCAGGATTCGAGCTCAATGAGCTGCCGGAACTCATCGAGAAAGGAAAATTAACGCGGAAAGAGGCAATAAATTTTATTGCAGAGGAAATTCACCGCAACCCCGGATTGTTTCTCATTTCAAAGCAAAATGATGAAATCAAAAGCGAACTGGTATTCAGATTTCTGAAGAACGGCTATTTTGTTTTTGACCATTACAAAAAGGAGTTCGGAAAATTCAGAAACTATCTTATATCGTACCTTCGTTACCAGCGGCTGACCATACACCGTGAAAAGTTCTATGAAAACGTACAGAACAGGACTTATACGGGACTGTCAAAACTCGACGAAGAAGACCGTCAGGAAAAATACAGCAGGGATGAATTCTCCTACAAAATCGTACACTACACTCCCTACATTCCTGACAGAACAGAATGCGCCCCTTACCAAAGAAAAAGACGCCAGCCAGAAACGCAGACTGTTTCTGATTCGGCAAAAAACAACATTATTTTTGACTATTTCTACGAACCGCATTCCAGAGAAGGAAAACTAGTCATTATACTCACGCTGAAATCAAGTCCTTTTCTTTCTGAAAATCAGATAAAGAAAATCAGTAAATTCTGTCAGACAGAGGAAAAGAGGTTGGAAAATGCAATAAAAATTCTAAAAAAATCAGTCGAAAAAAAATACGCCGCATACAAAAAGATTGAAGAAAGAAGGAACACGGAATACTTTTTTATGCAAAAATTCCGGGAACTGCTGCAGGCAAATACATTTTCAAAAAAAACACAAGTCTTTTCATATCTTCTTAATGTCCACGAACAGCGCTGGCGCAAGCTTAATAATGCACTCAAGGAAAAAACGCGAACTGTCTGCCCTACAAACAAAGCGATTGCGCAGGCACTTGGAATATGCCAGCGGCAAGTCGGTTATTATCTGAAAAATATAGAATCCAGGGAAAAACTGTATCAGCTCGTGCGGCAAAATGACGACACTTCGGAAAGCAGCTGTTCCATACCGAAGGAACTAATGACTGAAAATCCAGTGGCAGATGGCAGAATGTCTTTCCGCAAAACAGAAAAAAAGTAGCCTGAAGCAAAAAGACAGAAGCCAGACGACGCGTCCTTCAGAAGGAGCAGCGTTCTTTTACAAGGAATTTCTCCTGTATGGACGCGTCGTTTTCAATCTGATAGAATAACTATATGAAAATATATTTGGCAACAGGAAACCTGAACAAAAAGAAGGAAATGACGCAGATTCTTTCCGGACACACAATAATCACTCCAAAAGACGAGGGCATTGATTTTAACCCGGTCGAAAACGGCACGACTTTTTACGAAAACAGCATAATAAAGGCAAAAGCCCTTTATGAAATCGTACACTGCCCTGTCATTGCAGACGATTCCGGAATTACTGCGGATGCGCTGTGCGGAATTCCGGGAATTTACTCGTCACGATATGCAGGTCCGGAATTCCCGAAAGGACGCCCCGACGGAACAAAAATTCCGCAGGATGAACAGAACAGGCTTCTCATAGCCCAGCTTAACAATGCGCTTGCAGCAGGAGCAGATACCTCAAGGCTTAAGAATGGTCCGCGCTCAGCACATTATACCTGCGCAATGGTTTTGTACCTCGGAAATGACCGTGTGTTCATATCACAGGAAACAATGGAAGGAACAATAGTAGAAAAAATTGAAGATGCAGCAGGAACAGGCGGATTCGGATATGATCCTATATTTTTTCTTCCGCAGTATAACAAAACGGCGGCACAGCTTACCGCAGAAGAAAAAAACGCAATCTCCCACAGAGGCAAGGCAACACGGGCGCTTGTCCGCATCATAAACGGAATTGAAAACATATAATCTTTTTTCCGATGCAACCGCATCGGAAAAAAAAGTTCCGCATAAACAAAAAGTCAGAATATACATAAACAATAAAGATTAGATTTTTTTCAAAAAAAATTAAAGATTTTCTATACTCCAGCCGAAAATAGATATAGAAGTGGTATTGTTTTCTAGTTTGAAAACAAGCATTTCTATTGCAAAAGTGTGCAGATGCAGCCTTGTAAACACATAGGCACATTTTTGCAAAATTCAGGTAGCACGGATGTTACCTTTTATATATTCCAAGGAGGAATACTATGGTCATCAACCACAATATGTCGGCAATGTATGCCAACCGTCAGCTAGGAGTTACAGGACTCGGAATTTCTAAGGATATGGAGAAACTCTCCTCCGGCGAAAGAATCAACCGCGCAGGCGATGATGCTTCAGGACTTGCTGTTTCTGAAAAAATGCGCTCACAGATCCGCGGATTGAACCAGGCATCTCAGAATGCTTCAAATGGTATCAGTTTCATTCAGACAACTGAAGGTTACCTTCAGGAAACAACTGATATTATGCAGCGTATCCGTGAGCTTGCAGTTCAGTCATCAAACGGAATCTACAGCGATGAAGACCGCATGCAGATTCAGGTTGAAATCTCTGCCCTTGTATCAGAAGTTGACCGCATAGCAAGTTCAGCCCAGTTCAACGGAATGAATATGCTTACAGGCCGCTTTGCCCAGCCGACTGGCGAAAATGTTGTTACAGGTTCTATGTGGTTCCACATCGGAGCTAACATGGATCAGAGAATGCAGATTTACATCGGAACAATGTCATCAACGGCACTTGGAATCCGTGAAATCGGTTCTGAAACAAAAATTTCGCTTGCAACACCGGAAGATGCCAACCGCGCAATCGGTACCATTGATGAAGGTCTTAAGAAAATCAACAAACAGCGTGCAGACCTGGGCGCTTACCAGAACCGTATGGAATACGCAGTAAAGGGACTTGATATTTCTTCTGAAAACCTTCAGGCTTCAGAATCACGCATCCGCGATGCTGATATGGCAAGCCAGATGGTTGAGTTCACAAAGAATTCTGTACTTCAGCAGGCAGGTACTGCTATGTTGGCTCAGGCTAACACAATGTCACAGAATGTCTTGTCTTTACTGAGATAGTGTATTATAATTATTTGAAGAAGCTTTACGGCTTCTTCAAATAATGCGCGGTGCAATTCAACTCTCCTACTCTACTCATTCACCGAACATTTCTAATGCATTATTTCAGCACGTTTTCAGACGTGCTTTTGTTCTTTGAAAAAGTGCCTGCATGCCGTTATGCTGCGTGACGGCAGAAAAAGTCGGTTTCATAAAAAAAACCTACTTTTTCTGCTGTAAGGGTCTGAAACAAGATAAGGGGGCGCAATCCTTACCTTGCCCGCACACAGACAGAAATTACGGAACATGAAGTTCCGCTAAAAATGGCATGGAGGGCACAACTATGATTATTAATCACAACATGAGTTCTTTGTATGCGGATCGTGTACTGGGCATTTCTAATGACGGTATCATGAAAAACATCGAAAAACTCTCATCCGGTGAAAGAATCAACCGTGCTGGAGATGACGCATCAGGACTTGCAGTTTCTGAAAAAATGCGCTCACAGATCCGCGGTTTGAACCAGGCTGGCAGAAACATCGAAAACGGTGTTTCATTCATTCAGACAACAGAAGGTTATCTGACAGAAACAACAGATATTCTTCAAAGAGTTCGTGAACTTGCAGTACAGTCTGCAAACGGAATCTACAGCGATGAAGACCGCATGCAGATTCAGGTAGAAGTTTCACAGCTTGTTGCTGAAGTAGACAGAATTGCAAGCCAGGCTCAGTTCAACGGAATGAATATGCTTACAGGACGTTTTGGTGCTAATTCAACTGAAGTCATGCAGTTCCAAATTGGAGCAAACATGGATCAGAGTGCCCGTGTATTCATTGGAACAATGACAGCACAGGCTCTTGGATTGAAGGGAGCACAGGGTTCCGAGGAATCAATTTCAATTGCTGACCCGGAAACTGCAAATGCAACGCTTGGTTCTGTAGACGCAGCTTTGCTCACAGTTACAAAGCAGCGCGCAGATCTCGGTGCATACCAGAACCGCTTTGAAATGGCTGCGAAAGGTGTAAACATTGCAGCAGAAAATACTCAGGCAGCAGAAAGCCGCATCCGCGATACAGATATGGCTTCTGAAATTGTAGAGTATACCAAGAACCAGATTCTCACACAGTCTGGAACTGCAATGCTTTCACAGGCTAATTCACAGTCGCAGAACGTACTTGCACTGTTAAGCTAGATTTGCAACGGTTTTAAGAGATTTCTGGATGTCATCTTTTAAAACCAATACGTGAGATGGGAGGGGTGCGCCCCTCTCCCATTTCTTTTTTCCAGGAGGAAGCCTTATGAATACAATAAATTCATTTGTACAGGCTGCGGCCATGGACGGCCAGAATATTCGCAATGCTGCATCTTCCTATACAACCTCACTGCATAAAACAGGTTCAGATGTACAGAAAATTTTAATAGCTCCTACAGGTTCGGAAGTAGCAGAAAATATTGCACAAAACGCGGCTGATGTAAAAGCTGACGCCCAGCAACTTCAGAAATTATCTGATATGGTTATGGGGCGGAAACTTCGGTTCAATGTAAATGAAGAGTTAGGAAGTATCGTAGTAAAGATAGTAGACCCGAACACTGAACAAGTTATAAAGGAGATACCGTCTGCAGATATACAGAAACTTAAAATTAACATTAGAAAAGCCATCGGCGTTATTTTTGATGATATGATTTAGTTTTGTATGCTCAGTCAGACTTACAAATATGGCAGGAATTAGCATACCAGGCGTTACTGATAAGTACAAGACAAATGAAACTGTAGAAAAACTTATGCAGATTGAGCGTATTCCCTTGACAAGGGAACAGCAGACGCTTGAAACCTACAAAAAACAGCAGGACGCCTGGCGTGACGTAAACAGAAAAGTATCTTCTCTCAGGGACAGTGTAAAGTCACTCTATTCATTTGAAAATCCTTTTAATAATAAACTCACCTCCTCTACCGAGGAATATGCCGTTACTGCAACGGCAACAAGAAATGCAGCGTATGACACGTTTAATATTGATGTAATTCAGGCAGCAACAGCCGACCGCTTTTTAACGGCAGAACTTGACGAAGACACAAAGGTTCCGGCAGGAACATACACATATAAAATTGCCGACAAAACAGTCACGATGAGATGGAAAGGAGGCTCACTACAGGAATTTTCAGATTCCCTGAACCGCAGGGGAAACAACCTTATAAAAACCAGAGTTATCGGTGCAACACGCGGAAAAAAAACGCTGGCAATAGAATCTCTGAAAACCGGAGAAGCAAACAAACTTTCCTTTGAAGATGATGCAAAGACTTTTGCAGAAACAACAGGAATGATAATAAAAGTAAAACCGAAAACAATATCTTTTGGAACGGCACGAAGTGAACTTTCTGCTCCGCCGGAAGACAAAATTTCGGAACAAAGAAGAATGCCGGCAATCTCTATGAAAGATATTCAGGTAAGCGGAGAAACAATAACTGTTCCTCCAAGGGCCGGCTACAAAATTTCCATTCCTGATTCGGTAAAAGAACTGCCGAATTATCATCTGACTCTTACGATAATGCAAAAAGACACGCCGGACATTACAGTTTCGTTGAATAAAACTCCGGTTGCACCTGTATTTCCGGAATCCGGTTCTGCATCATTCAGGGATATTACAATCCGCAATGCGCCGGTAGATGCATCCCTTCCGCCAGAACCTGCAGTAAAGCCAGAACCGCTAGATCCAATAGAAACATCAGCCGTCCTTTTTGCCGTTATGAATGACGGTTCTGAAAAACTGATACCGACAGATTCCATTCTCACTGATTCAGAAACAAAAATCGACCTTAATCTTTCTGACTACAGGGGAATTGATGCTCTTGTATTCAGAAACAGAAACACGGGAAAAACATTTACAGTTTCATCAACAGAAGCCTTTAATCCGAATGAAAACCTTGGATTCATTCCGCAGCATCCGATAACAAAGGCAGGAGATGCGATAATAAAATATGAGGGAATAACAATCCGCCGTCCGGAAAACACAATTGATGATGTCGTTCCGGAAGTAACGCTGAACATTCTGGATAAAACTGAAAAAACCGCAAAAATTTCCGTAAAGCCTGACGTAGAGTCTGCAAAAGATGCGCTTATAACGTTCGTAGGAAAATACAATCAGGCAATCGGACAGATCAATATACTGTCGCAGAATAAACAAGAATTGATAGATGAAATGGATTATTTTACCGATGAGGAAAAGAAAGCACAACGGGAAAAACTTGGAATGTTTTTGAGCGATTCTTCACTGAACACTTTAAAGTCAAATGTACAGGCGATAACGCAGGCCCGCTATCCGTTCAATGAAAACGCAGAAATCACAATGCTTTCGCAGATAGGAATTGCAACGAACGCTTCTTCCTATTCAGGATATACGCCAAGCAAACTGCGCGGTTATCTTGAAATTGACGAAAAAAAACTCGATGCGGAACTTGAAAAACATCTTGAAGACATAAAGAATATTTTTGGATATGATACTGACGGCGATTTGATTATAGACTCTGGAATCGGATACAAGCTTAACAAGCAGCTTACTGCGTATGTACAGACAGGCGGAATCTTTGCCTTAAAAACATCGGGTCTTGATACAAAAATCAAAGCTTCCGAACAGAAAATCACGCGTCTTGAGTCCCAGATGGAACAGAAAGAAGCTGATTTACGGAATAAATACGGTCAGATGGAAGGCGCACTGAACAGCCTTGAAAACCAGCAGACAACACTCTCTAACTTCTCCAACAGGGGAAACAAAGAGTAATATATAGAAAAAATAAAAACAAAGGCAGGAAAAAATGGAATTTTATGTAAATGACGAAAAAATAGATGCAACGATTGAAGACGAAAAGACTGTAGGTGATGTTCTTAAATCATTTGAAATGACGTGTGAAGAGAATAATGCCGCTGTCATCGGAATAACTGTAAACGGTGAAAAAATTACGGCAGATTCTTTTGACGCAGCATCCCTCAAGCCGCTGACATCAGATGCAAAGTTTGAATTCAGTATCATAACAAAACAGGCAGTTTTTGATTCTTTCAAAAAACTTTCTTCGCTTTTTACAGAACTTGCCCAGCGTATGCAGGACATTCCCGTTGCTCTTCAGACTGGAAGGGACAAGCAGGCAAATACTGTAATCAAGAACCTTGCAGACAGCATAGAAGATTTCTGCCGCATCGCCGCGCTTGCATCCCTTTTTGAAGCATACTCGAACATTACTATAGACGGAAAACCGTTCAAAGAATTTTTTGCAGATTTTTCGCCGGTTCTGAATGACTTTGAACAGGCGCTTAAGGCAAACGACACAGTAAGCGTAGGTGACCTTGCGGAATATGAAATATGTCCGCGTCTTCTGGCAATAGCAAAAACACTGGAGAACATTGTATGAGTCTAGACATTCGGGCGGGCACGACCCCGTTATCATCCAGACAAAATCCAATTATTTACGCAGTCCTGCTTATTGCACTTGTCATTATAGCAGTATGCGCAGCTGTCTGGTTTCTTATGTTGATGAAAAAAAAAACAGAGGAAAATCCCGAATGGATAGAAGCAGAAAAAAAACGTCCGACAAAACACAGCGACATCATACGGCTTTCAAAACTTTATGCAATAAACCAGAATGACATTCCGCTTTTGTGGGCAATCTGCAAAACGTATCAGGTTCCTAACCTGTTTTATTCAATAAAACGCTTTGACGAGCTGGACTGCGTATTCAAACAGGCATACAACGATTTTAAAATCGACGGACAGGAACAGAAAATAAACCGTCTTTTTTTGCTGAAATTCAAACTTGATAAAATTTTTGCAGAGTCCGTAAACATTTCGTCAACTGCCGCACTTTCAGCAGATACAAAACTGTCGCTGGTACTCCAGAACGGTACAAAAATAGGCGGAACTGTCAAAGACAATGCAAAAGACTACATTGCCGTTTCTTTGCCGCAGGAATTCCTTAACTCGAAAGAACGTCCGGAACCTCTTGAAAAAGCAGCTTTTACGTTCCACTCACCAACAGGAATGCCGTATGCATTCATCACCCGTATAATCAGGTATGAAAAAAAGGACGATGGAGAACTGATGATTATCTCCCACTCCACTGATTTAATCAAAAAAACGCAGCGTTCATTCAAGCGTAAGTCTGTAAAAGAACCTTGCCGCATTGCATCCGTAAAGACTGAAAAAGACAAGAACGGCGTAACGGCATACATTCCTACCGGAAACAAAATTTCTACAACACTGCTTAACATTTCCGGCGGCGGCTGCTGCATCTCTTCATCACTTCCTATAAAGGAAGGACAGGTTATATATACCGAATTCGATTTATTCGACGGAAGCTATCCGGCTATAGGAAAAATTGTCAAGACAAGAAAATCCCTGACGGAAGGCGTATATAACCTTCACATTCATTTCATAAATATTTCTGTTGAAGTTCAGAATAAAATTCTTGCTAAAGTCTATTCTTATGATTAAAATAGACGTATTTATAGGGCAATTCATATTATTTTTTTTGACTGGAGCTGCATTTATATGAAAGTTTTAGAACTAAAAAATCTAAACAGGGAAGACGGATACATATATTATATGCGGAAATTTTCGGGTATTGCTCTAATACAAATTCCGGGCGATACGCTGCAAACACCGATTTCCTTTAACATAGAAACAAGCCCGTTCGGCACAAAGAAAATCAGCGTGAATGTAGGAGAACAGTTGAATTATCCGGTTCTGCCGGTAAAAAAAGCGCTTGCAGATTTTATATTGGAAAAAGACAAAGAAGGAAAACTCCCGTGATGCAATTCACAACTCATTCACCAGAAGAAACTGTAGGGTTAGGAAAAAAAATCGGCGCTATGCTGAAAAAAGGTGATGTCATCGCAATGCAGGGAACGCTTGCCGCCGGAAAAACGACAATCACAAAGGGAATTGCAGAAGCGCTCGGCATAAAAGACAATATAACAAGTCCTACATTCTGCCTTATAAGCGAATATTCAGGAAAAATGCCGCTCTATCATATGGACGTATACCGTCTTGGCGGCGCGGAAGATTTTGCAGACCTTGGAACAGACGATATGATTTACGGTGAAGGCGTCTGCATAATCGAATGGAGCGAAAAAATAATGAGCGAACTGCCAAAAAAAACAATAATACTGAAGATAGAGCCGCAGAATGACGGTTCACGGATTATCACGATTGATAACTGGCAGTATGGAGAAATAAATTGAAAGCACTTGCAATAGATTCTGCAATCACGCAGCTTACGATTGCGGCAAAGAATGATGAACATACAGTTACTTTTGTTTACAACATCGGAATGAAACAGTCAGAAACCCTGCTTCCTGCAATTGATGCCCTTCTAAAAAAAGCAGAACTTACTGCAAACGAACTTGACTATCTTACAGTATGCAAAGGTCCGGGTTCCTTTACAGGTCTCCGACTTGCGTTTGCCGCATTAAAAGCCATTGAAATGTCATCACAAAAGCCGCTCTACGGAATTTCAACGCTTGATGCATACGCTTACCCCTACCAAAAACTGCCGTTCACAGTCCTGTGCGCCGTAGATGCAAAAAAAGACCGTTTCTATGCAAAGGCAACGAAACAGAATAAAACAATACTGGAAGAAGGTGACTGGGAACCTGAACAGATTGCAGACAGTATTCAGAAAAACAGCCGCTCCGATATTCTTATCTGCGGTTCTGATGCGGCGCTTTTAGAAACGCAGTTAAAAGAAAAAATTACAGGAAGAAAAATATACACCGTTCCGTTTTCCATTATGACTACGGATGCACTTTTTGCGCTCACAGAAGAAAAAATACAAAAAAAAGAACCGCCATTAAAAGATTTTGACGGTCCTGTATATCTGCGTGCAAGCGAAGCAGAAGTAAAGCTTAATGCGTAAGCATTTTTGAAAGTGCCCCGATAGAATCGGTGTTTACGTTAAGCGCAGCTGTATTTTCTGATTTTATGGCAGAGAACACTTCCTGACGGAACACCTTTATGCTTTTTGGTGCTTCAACTCCGATTTTTACCTGATCACCCCTGATTTCTATAATTGTAAGGGTAATGTCATCGCCGATTTTTATCTGCTGGTCTGTTTTTCGGGAAAGAATAAGCATATTATTCCCCCTTCTTTTTCAGTGAATCAATAATATTGAATTTAGTCGTCCAGCGATTGTCATTAAGAACAACCTGAACGCACGTATTATTCCTGCGGTTTATGACGATAGGACCAAGAAAATTAGCTGTTATAGGAGAATTGTCCTGCGGAATCGTTACGATTGTCATTACGACAATATCTTCAGGAGATTCAACGCCGATTGTTTTCAAAACAGAATCGTCTATGTCAGCCTCGTATTCGTTGCAAATCAAAAACGGATCTACAAGAAGAAATGCCAGATTTTTATTATCCACGGACTGAAGCCAGATAAACGGCTCGTACTCCGACTCAATCAGTGCATAGTTATGAAATTCCTCGAATCCCATAATCCCCTCAGGGAATTTCAAAAGCTGTTTTTCCTCAACAGAAACAAGTCCGTTTGTCTTAGTCATTACATCCATTATTTATCCCCTTGCAAAGTCCTACCGCATATAATTGAGAAGCGTATTATTGTACATTTTTCCGGCATTGCTCAGCGTAGCCTGATATGCATAATCAAGCATTTTCATATCGGTAACAGCCTTTGTAAAATCCAGATCTCCTTCGGAACTTACCTGCTGCGTAACGTTCAGAGCAGTAGCGCTGTTTCGGGCAACAGCAAGCTGTGCGCGCTCGTATTCGCTTCCGGATTTTGCAATGCGCGTTACAAGATTGCTGATGCCGTTGTCCAAAGAACCGAGTACCCGTCCGCCAACAGATTCAACATCACCCTTCAAAAGCGCATCCCTAAACGCAATCACCGTATCAAACAGTGAACCGCCTGAAACACGCACTGAATTTCCGATGTTATACGGAGGCTTCTGACTGGAATCCTTTATAATGCCCAGCTCGTTCAAAACGCCGCCTTTTATGTCAGAAAGCCACAGTTGCCTTGCATCAGTTGTTTCCAAATTCAAGCCGCCTGTTACAGGGTCGATGGAAGCGCGGACGGCAGCACCACTCTCGTTGATTTTTGCGGCAAGCGAATGAACATTATCACCAGCATTTACAGAAACAGAAACGCCGTCAACGCTTATTACAGAATCAGCAGAAGCCTGCCAGCTAAGCGCATCACGTCCGCCGAAAATCTGCTGCTGTTCTGCCCAGAAAGTACGGTTTCCGGCATTATCCAGATCCATATACTTATTTTCGTCAACTTCAATTCTGTTTGTATCAATATTTCCGTTGTAGCGGACAGATTCTATCAGGGCAACTCCCGAACCGGCAACAATTCCCATCTCAACTTCAAATGCAGTAGATTTTGTATTCGTTCCTCCGAAAATAGAATTGCCGTCAGAACTGATTGCATTTGCATTCTGCACAAGTTCTTTCAAAAGTTCATCAACTTCCATCGCCATATTTTTCATATCTTCAGGAGTATATATGCCGTTTGCCCCTGTTATGGCAAGTTCGCGAACACGCTGCATAATCTCAAGGGAATTGGTCATATAACCTTCGCGAAGGGAAAACTGATCAGTCAGAGTTGCGGCATTTTTCTCAAATGTGTTTACCCGTCCCAAATAAGACTGATAGCGCACCAGATGACCAGCGGAAATCGGATCATCTCGCAGCTGCTGAATTTTGCGCTGGCTTCCAATCTGATTGTTTGCGCGGTTCAGGCGGCTTTCCTGAAGGCGAAGCGCGCTCTGTGTATCCATATTATTCATTGCAGAACTTATTCTTCTCATATATTACTCCATCAAATTGACCTGACGTTTATACTCCCAGCCTGTTTATTATCGTATCAAGCAGACTGTCCCATACCGTTACGAACTTTGCCGCAGCATTGTATCCGTGCTGGAATTTTATGATGTCGGCAAGTTCTTCATCGATATTCACACCGCTTATAGAATCACGAAGCGAACGCAAATCTTCCATTACTGCCGAATGACTAAGATGCATATTTTCCGCCTGTTCGCCTTTCAAACCGACATTCGTTACGGAATCTGCAAAATAATCGTCAAAAGTGCGTTCATGACCAATCATCACTTTTGTATTTCTTATTGCAGCAATCTCAACAGCCGCGCGACCGTCTCCGGCATTCACATTTCCGGAATTATCTTTATAGGCGGCGGCAACGCTCATAACATCGTTTTTCAATGCCTGATTTACTTCGATATAACCGGCAGGATTTAAAACCGGAGATACCGCAAACTGAGCACCAGCAAGAGCCTGAACTGCATCTGCCTGAGCATAATCATACGCGCCAGCAGCTCCGCTTGCCTGAAGAATTCCTGTATACCCCGTAAGGAAAAATCCGGAATCCTCAACGTGACGAATGACAAAATCAGGATTTTCCACTGCACTTGCAGTCGTTCCTTTCAGAACAAGATTATTGTTGCGGTCAAGATATGCCTTCACCTCACCGTTTGAATCATTTATACGGTTTATGACAGTTTCCACCGTGTCAGTAGGATGATAGGCAACCTGAACATTTCCGCCAGAACCGGACAGCGTCATCACACCTTCAAGACCAATCTGTTCCTGCGGATTTAGTTTTGTAGTTCCCGTAAACCTGAAAATATACGAATGATCAAGAGTTCCGTCGCCGTCACGGTCATAGTTTCCGTTCACATTTTCTACAAAAGAATGCTGCGTAAAGAAATCAAGACCGGTTACATTGTTTGCGCCATATCCGTTTCTATGGATGTCATTAACCAAATCTGAAAAATTCATTGTCATTGTATTCAGCGACTGAACTTCACTGCGGATATCAACATCACGAAGCTCTATCAGCGCACCGAGCGTACCGCCTTTTATAACGGCCTCATTTCCAGTGTCTTTCCATACAAGCTTATCGTATCCGTTATTGTCAACAACCGTTTCAAGATCAAAACTTCTTGCAACACCGCCCTGAACAAGCACATGACCATCTAAATGAACCATAAATTCATCAGAATCACGCATGTCGCTTGTGATATTTATTATTTTTGAAAGCTTGTCTACAAGCAGATCGCGCCTGTCAAGCAAATCATTAGGATTATCACCCATACCGCGCGAACGGACAATCTCTGCATTCAGTGATGCAATCTGCCGTGTATAATCATTTACCTGTTTTACAGTCGCCTCAATATCACCATTTATAAGATTTCCTACACCCATCAAGGCTTCCCATTTTGTCTTAATGGAATCTGCAAGGGATTCTCCGCGCGTTACAACAGCCTGTCTTGCAGCCTGACTTTCCGGATGAACGGACAGTTCCTGCCATCCTTCCCAGAATTTATCCATATTTGAACGGATAGAAACATCGTCCGGCTCGTTATAAATCTGCTCAATCATAGTGTAGTATTTGCTTCGCGTTTCCCAATAACTTTCTGAGTGCTGCTGCTCCGTAATGCGCTGGTCAAGCAGTTCATCGCGAACCCGGTTTATACTCTGGGAGTCCATTCCCTGCCCTATCATTCCGGAGCGTTCTGCACGCTCTAAATCAGGTTTATAAAGCGGATCAAATTCCTTAAGCTGAACACGCTGACGTGAATAGCCTTCCGTATTTGCATTTGAAATGTTATGACCTGCTGTAGTAATGGCGTCTGTGTGCGCCATTATGCTTCGTTTTCCTAATTCAATTCCAGAAAATGTTGATCCCATACCGTTACCTCAATAAATAAAAAAATCAGAAAAGCGTGTTCACCACAACACTTTCCGGCTGTGGCTGAACGACATATCCATTTCTGGAATACAGCCTGTTTCGGCTCTGCGGAACAGCCGTATCAATAATGCCTTTTACAAATTCACGCGTAATTGAAATATAATCAGCAAGCGCCTTGTTCTCTATGCGGCTTTTCACAAGCTTTCCACGGATTTCGGCAAGAAGACCGTATGTTTCCGCATCTTCCTGAAGTCCGCCCAGAGCAAGTTCTTCACGTTCCTTGTCAAGTTCATTGAACGCATCCATCATTTCATTTACATCTCCGGCAGCATCCATAAGTGCAGTCCAGTCCTTATTGTTTACCGCATCCCGAAGTGCCTGCTGCCTGCACAGCACGTCAGAAATCAACTTATTTTCACTCACAAGAACATCACGATATTTACCGTTCATAGACATCTCCCGTAAAAAAGTCTGCGCCTGCACGCCTGTACAAGGCTCCATTCAAGGTCAAAACCGGCTTTCGTCAAAAAAATTTTGACCTCATTTCCTTATCGGAATATAGAAAAAAGACTTAAGGATTTTTTATGTACGGAAAAGAGAAAAACATTTTAAAATAAAAAAGGCTGCCCTTTTTGGACAACCTTTTGAGCCATGCAGGGATCGAACCTGCGACCCACAGATTAAGAGTCTGTTGCTCTACCAGCTGAGCTAATGGCCCATATAATTATGCGATAACAAACTATGCGTCCGACAGGATTCGAACCTGCTACCACCGGATTCGAAGTCCGGAGCTCTATCCAGATGAGCTACGGGCGCATTCCGGCAGCGGATAAGCGCTATCGGATTAGGGTGCCTGGTGGGGATTGAACCCACGACAACCAGATCCACAATCTGGCGCTCTACCACTGAACTACAGGCACCAAGTTATCGACGAAAAGCACTATATCAAAAAACGGGCGCATTCGTCAATAGCAAATTTAAAAAAAAACAGAAAAAAAATGCATTTATTTTTTTTATTTGAAAAATCAGTATTGACTAAAAAACAAGTTTTCTATAAGATAGCACATACCAACCAAGAATGGATTGGGCGGCTGATTTTGAGCTCAAACGTTTTGCGAGAGTGGTGAAATTGGCAGACACGCTAGACTTAGGATCTAGTGCTTCGGCGTAAGGGTTCAAGTCCCTTCTCTCGCACAATTCTTTGGTTAATAATTTATGCGGAAATAGCTCAGTGGTAGAGCGCCACCTTGCCAAGGTGGATGTCGCGGGTCCGACTCCCGTTTTCCGCTCTAACGAATGGCCGAAAAACGCCAGTATTTGCGGAAATAGCTCAGTGGTAGAGCGCCACCTTGCCAAGGTGGATGTCGCGGGTCCGACTCCCGTTTTCCGCTCTAATTCAAGAAGCGATTTAGGGGCAACTAAATCGCTTTATTTTTTTAAACCATTTTAAGGAGCCAAAGAGTGAAACTCACAAAAGAATTCACCAGTCTTGAAAAATCAGCTGTAAAATTGACAGTAACAGTAGCCAAAAAGGATGTCCAGGAGACATATTCTGCAACACTTTCCAAATACGTAAAAAATGCGCAGATTCCGGGCTTCCGAAAAGGACACGTTCCTGCAAACATTTTGGAACGAAAATTCGGCGACTCCCTGAAAGCTGATGCAATGAGCGAACTCATCGACAAATCACTGAACGAAGTTTTTGAAAAAGAAACAGAGAACAGACCTCTTCCGTACCAGCAGCCTTCAATGGACGAAATGCCGGTATTCGACACAGCAAAAGATTTTGTCTATACCGTAACTTACGACGTATTCCCGAAAGTCGACGTAAAAGATTTCAGCGGAATTACAATCAAGGAACCGCAGGTAACAATCGGCGACAAAGAGCTTGAAGAAGAACTGAAAGCCGTTCAGGAAAGAAATGCCGTTGTAATGGACAAGAAAGACGGAGAATCCGTAGAAAAAGACAATATCGTTACAATCAACTACTCCGAACTTGATGACGCCGAAAAAGAAATCGACGGTTCAAAGCGCGAAGGTTTTGTATTCACAGTAGGAACAGGCGAGAACATCTATAAAATTGATGATGAAATTATCGGTATGAAAAAGAACGATACAAAAGTCATCACAAAAAAATACGACAAGAAAGACCCGAATGAAGAACTTGCCGGAAAAACAAAAAAAATCAGCGTAACTGTAACTGCCATAAAGACACGCCAGCTGCCGGAAATTGATGATGAACTTGCACAGGATGTAAGCGAAAAATACAAGACGCTTGATGATATGAAAAAAGACATTATGCACAATATGGAAGTTGCAAAAAAACGCAAGATTGCGGAAATAAAGAGCCAGTCTTTGCTTGAGCAGCTTGTTGAAAAAAATCCGTTTGAAATTCCTGCTTCAATGCTTGCAGCTGAACTTGACGGACGCTGGAGAATGATGGCTCAGCAGTTCCAGACAACACCGGAACAGCTTGAACAGATGATTCTTGCTTCCGGTCAGACAAAGGAAAATATGCTTACACAGTGGACTGGCGACAGCGAAAAAATGCTCAAGAGCAGAATAATCGTTGACAGTCTTATAAAAGCACGGAACGTTTCTATAACTCCGGAAGAAATCGAAGCAAAATATGCAGAGATTGCGGAAGAAGGCGGAATCACTGTTGAAGAAGTGAAAAAGCATTATGCTGATCCTCGTACAAAGGAATACCTTATTGACGATGCGAAAGAGCAGAAGCTGTACGAAGAACTGTACAAAGAAGTAAAAATCACAAAGGGTGACAAAACTTCTTTTGCAGAACTTTTTGCCGCTAAATAAGCACAGTACTGTTTTATATACCGTCTGCCGTTTCTGCTGCACCCGCCTGTCTGCCTGCGCAATGCGCTGACGGTAAAAAAAAAAGCAAAGGCAAGTCAAAGGGAATGTATCCGGACGGAACATTCCTTTTTTTGACGCAATGATGTTTTTGTATTATATTTTTATGTAGGAAATAATATGAACGAAAAAATGAATACTTTAGTTCCTTATGTTGTGGAACGCAGCGGAAACGGTGAAAGAAGCTATGATATATTTTCACGGCTTTTAAAAGACAGAATCATATTTGTTGACGGTGAAATCAATGACACTACGGCTGATCTTGTGGTTGCACAAATTCTTTTCCTTGAATCAGAAAATCCTGACAAAGACATCAGTATTTACATCAATTCGCCGGGCGGTTCAGTAACGGCTGGTCTTGCAATTTATGATACAATGCAGTACGTAAAATGTCCGGTTCAGACAATCTGCCTTGGTCAGGCCGCATCAATGGGAGCATTTCTGCTTGCCGGCGGTTCAAAAGGAAAACGGTATGCGCTTCCGTCATCAAGAGTGATGATTCACCAGCCGTGGGGCGGCGTAGAAGGTCAGGAAAGCGACATCTCCGTTCAGGCACGGGAAATACAACGTCTGAAAGAACTTACAATACACCATTTCTCCGAGCACACCGGCAAAAGTGCCGACGTTGTTGCCGCCGATATGGAGCGTGATTTCTATATGACTGCGCAGGACGCATTGAACTACGGCATTGTTGACCACGTAATGGACAGGAGAAAGAAATAATGAAACGATTTGGCAATGATACGAACTACTGCTCGTTCTGCGGAAAGCCAGCTGATTCAACACGGCGGCTTGTCGGAGGACCGTCAGGGAACATTCATATATGCAACAACTGTATCGCCGTCTGCCAGAGCATTCTTGACGAGGAAGAACTTAACCTTACTCCGATAAACCTGACGGACGTTCCTACTCCAAAAGAATTCAAGGAATATCTTGACCAGTATGTTATCGGTCAGGATCTTGCAAAAAAGGTACTTTCTGTTGCAGTTTACAATCATTACAAACGTATGTCAGTGCCTAAAGCGGAGCAGAAAAATGCGGAAGTAAAGATTGAAAAATCAAACATTCTTCTTGTAGGTCCTACGGGTTCTGGAAAAACACTGCTTGCAAAAACGCTTGCACAGAAACTGAACGTTCCGTTTGCCATTGCAGATGCAACGACGCTCACTGAAGCCGGATATGTAGGAGAAGACGTAGAGAACGTTCTTCTCAAGCTCATCAATGCTGCGGACGGAAACGTTGCTGCGGCAGAGCGCGGAATTATTTTCATTGACGAAATTGATAAAATCGCGAGAAAAAGCGAAAATACGTCCATCACCCGTGACGTAAGCGGAGAAGGCGTACAGCAGGCGCTTTTGAAAATCATTGAAGGAACTACAGCAAGCGTTCCTCCGCAGGGCGGAAGAAAACATCCTAATCAGGAAATGATTACTATAGATACGACGAACATTCTATTTATTTTAGGCGGAGCATTCGTCGGTCTTGATAAAATTATTGAACAGCGCACGGCAGAACATTCTATGGGATTCGGTTCTAACATCGGAGAAATTACAGAGGAACAGAGAATGGACCTTCTCAATCAGGTTACACCGGACGATCTGGTAAAATTCGGAATTATTCCGGAACTTATCGGACGTATGCCGATTACAGTTGCCCTGAAAGAACTTTCAAAAGATGATTTGATTTCCATTCTTACAGAACCGAAAAATGCAATCACCAAACAGTTTAAGGCATCATTTGCGCTTGATGACCTTGAACTGGAATTTACACCGGATGCAATCGAAGCTATTGCAGATGAAGCTATCCGGCAGAAAACAGGTGCGCGCGGTCTTCGTGCAATCGTAGAAAAATTCCTGCTTGACATTTCCTACGAAATACCAAGCATAAAAGGAAAGAAATCGCTTACTATAACAAAAGAGGTAGTTGAATCCAAAGAAAAGCTGAACGTCAATTCCCTTGTAAAAGTACAGCAGATTGCTTAAATCATTTTATCATTAAACGTTAAATTAAAAGGACTGCCGGGTCATACTTTGTATGTCCGGCAGTCCTTTTTTCAGCATCTTACAGCTTACAGAAATATTATTGCATTCCGACAAGACGGCGCACTACATCAAATGTTTGTGAAACTGTTTTTTCCCAGCTGAAACAGGTTGAATGTTCAAGACCTTTTTTTACCATATCAGCTTTCAGTGCAGAATCAGAAACTATTTTTTCCATACAGAGCGCAATTTCTTCTATATTGTTTGAATTAAAATAAAGTGCAGCATCGCCGGCAATTTCCGGAAGCGCACACGCAGACGAACAGGCAACAGGAACGCCGGTCGCCATAGCTTCAAGAACAGGAAGCCCTACTCCCTCAGCTTCGGACGGAAAAATACAGCCGTCTGAACCTGAATACAGCTGCGCAAAATTTTCATGCGGAAAATAGCCGGTAAGGAAAATATCAGATGCAAACGGAGATTCAAATGCAGCTTTATGAACTTCCGCAGAATACGGACCGTCACTTCCGGCGATTACAAGGCGATGCGGAAGTTTTGTCTTTTCCTTGAACAGAGAAAATGCCTTGATAAGCTCAACGTGCTTTTTTTCAGGTCCGGAAAGTCGCGAACCGTAAATAAAGTACGGACGGCGGATGGCAAACGGCTTGATGTCAACAATATCATCATCAAAATCAATGGCAGGGAAGAACAGCTTATGGTCAATTCCATTATAAACGACTTCAATCTTATCTGCACTGACTCCGTGATTTACTAAATCAGAAGCTATATAATGACTTGCCGCAATGATTTTCTGGATTTTATACAATCCGCGCTTTATCTGCAGTTTCTGAGTCCAGTCACAGTTTCCTTCTATCTGACTTGAAAGAATGCTGTTCACAACGGCAACACCCGGAGTCTTGAATGAAACGGGAAGAACGCGCTCCGGTGCAGGAAAAAGAACGGCGTCATATTTTTGTGAAGCAAAAAATTTCCCGCTGGAAGTAAAATGCCACAGGCGTTCAGAATGAAGGCTGTTTGCAACATTCACAGGATTATACAAAATATCTTTTCCAGAAGTATAGGTGAACCGGTCAAGTTGCGAACCGAATAATTCAGTCTGAACGTCAGAAGCTTCTGATAAATGAGCCGCAAACGAAAACAAATACGTTCCAAGACCGGAACGGGCGTGATCACAGCCAAAAGTATCTATTCCAATTTTCATAATCGTTTGATTATAGCATAAAAAAAATGCCTGTGCTATACTTACCAATATGTTAGAAAAAACTCCGTTCAATACGCTGCCTGCCGGACTACAGGAAAAACTTGAGCAGCTTTCGTTTACAACTCCAACAAAAGTTCAAGAGCAGGTAATTCCGGCTGTTTCTGCAAAAAAAAACATTGTCTTTCAGTCTGAAACAGGAACAGGAAAAACATTTGCGTATCTTCTGCCACTTTTACAAAGAATTATAGAAAATAATGCAGAAACATCTCCGAACGAGCGCCCGGTACTCGTCATTATCTGTGCGCCGACTTTCGAACTTGCTTCGCAAATAAAGCAGACTGCAATGGCTGTAAGCAACATAAAAACAGCACTTTTCATTGGCGGAGCACCGATTAAACGACAGCTGGAAACTCTTAAAGAAAAACCGCAGATTGTAATCGGAACGCCGGCTCGCCTGCTTGAGCTTATCCGGCTGAAGAAACTGAAAACGCAGCATATTTTTGCAATAGTTTTTGACGAAGCAGACCGGCTTGTAAAAAAGGAACTATATGACGAATCACGCTCGCTGGTTCTTTCAATGCCGGAGAACGTACAGAAAATTGCATGTACGGCGACAGTCGATTCGAGCACAAAAAAATTCTTTTCTGACTGTGAACTGCTGCTTCTCCCTGCAGAAAACGTACTTACAAAGAACATTACGCATTGGGCAATTTACGCAGAAAACCGGGACAAAATAGAAACACTCCGAAAACTAATCATTGCAGAAAATCCTTCAAAGGCTCTTGTTTTTACAAGCCGCGCTGACCAGGTAGAAAACATCTATTCAAAACTCAAATATAAAAAAATCGAATGTACGGCTCTTCATGCAAAAACAGACAAGCAGCTTCGCAAGGCGGCAATAGACCGTTTTAAGAGCGGAAAAATAAAAATCCTGATTACAAGTGACCTGAGCGCACGCGGTCTTGACATTCAGAACGTAACGCATATCATCCAGATGGATTTACCGGACGACACAGACTTTTTTATCCATCGCGCAGGACGGACAGCCCGTGCAGGAAAGAAAGGCATAAACGTTCTTATCGGAGATGAATACGAAATGAGAAATTACGCACTTCTGGAAAAAAAATTGGGAATCACTGTCTATCCAAAAGAACTGCGTGCAGGAAAAGTCATAGTTCCGGAATTATAGCATTATATGAAAAGAAGGCTAGTAGCTTTTTCATACAGGAAGCGGCAGTCTTCCTCCTGAAGTTTTGTATACGAGCAGTCCGCGCAGAATTTCGTTCCGTCACTGTCGGAATACACAAAATCAGCACAACAGGAAACGGCAATATCCCGAGTAATGGAAGGCGTACTTTTCAGGGAGAATTTCATCGTTATGTCATATTCACAGCCTGCGCTGAGCTGCACCGCTTCATTTTTGCGAAAGCCAAGCACAATTCGTTCGTGATTTACAAAAAGAATGTCAAACGGCTTCACCCTGCCCTGCACTGCTTCAAAAACTTCCGGCTGTTCCTCCGCAACATAACGGCAGACATTTACAAGCTGAATTCCGTTTCCTGCTTTTCCGGTTTCCTTTGCAGACGATACAAATAATTCAAGATATTCTTTTGCTTTTTTCTGATTTTCAAGGCTGATTGAACTCCATACGGGGCGGGAAAAAAGCTGAAATCCCTGAGCCGGAACACAGGAAAATTCCTGAATGCTTCCGTTCTGAACCGCATAATGAAGAACGGCAGAAAAATCATACTTCTGCTGAACCTCAACATCCTGAATACGATTTATTTCCGCCGGAATTACAAGCGCAGAACCGGCAGAAACAGCTTTCAGTCTTGTAATGAAAAACAGTCCGACGCGGTTAAAATAAAATTCAACCTTTACTTCTTTATCAAGGAATGCGGAAACAGTCTTAGGCGGATTTTTCAAGAGAATAATTCCCTCTTTCAGAACAGATATCTGCCCCGCATTTAAAGCCACCGGAAAAACAGCGGAATTCAGCGGATGAATTTTTCCGTCCGATTCCGCAGTGGAATTTTCAACAGGAGTTATCGTAACGGGAACATTACCGTCTATCAAATACTGAAGTACAAGTTCCCTTTCAATGCCGGAAAGTTTTGTCTTTTCCATAAAATATCTCCCATTTTAAGCCGCTTAGCAAAGAAATGAACTTGCAACGCAAGTTTCCAACGAAAGCGGCAGTTGATACTAAAGTTCGCAACGAAAACTTCAGTTATATTAAAGATGCGCCGTTTCAGCGTTTTTTATATAGCGCACCTTTGTAAAAACAGTTTCTGTCCTGCAAAACGTTTTTTCATCTACTGCATTTTCTGTATTTCAATCTGGCGGACGGCAAAAGCAGAACCGGTACATACATACACGGACACATCAAGCGTTCCGAAAGAACTTGTAAACCTAATCGGAACAAGCACTGAATCTCCGTCAAAAAACGGCATTCCATAAAGCCAGTCTGAAAACAGCCGTTTTTTCTCTTCCGATGCACTCCCACCATCCGGAACTTCCGAACTGTTTTCCGCCACCGCAGGCTTCGCCACCGGAAACGGCCTTCCGTACACAGAAAGCCAGTTTCCCTCCACGTCATATTTAAATAGAACAAGGGAAAATTCTGAATCCTGTTCCATTTTCACCGCATTTAAATTCCACAGCGCAATTTCATTGCAAAACGACTCCAGAAAAGCAGTCAGTTCTGTTGAAAGCGAAGAATTATCCAGACTGCCGAAATCAGGAAGGCACGGATAAACGGAATCTGCATTTGTATTCGCAACTGAAATTGCTCCCGGAGAAAGCTTGAAATTCTTTGCAGCAGCAACATTTTTTGAATAATCACGCGTAAGCCGGACACTTTCAAGTTCACGAGTCCAAAGAAGTTCACTGTCTTTTTGTGCGGCAGCATTTTTCAGCGTTTCTTCTGTTAAATTAGCAGCCTCAAGGCTCTGTGAATTTGAGCAGGAAAAAAACAGCAGTATGCAAAAGACTGCACAGATACTTTTTATCAATAAATTCTGTCGCATACGGAACAGTATACCATATTTTACGCATTTTAAGAACAATTATTTTATCCTGTAATGCGATTTTTCAAAAACAGTGGTATAATAAAACAAATCTAATTCTATGTATAAAAGGAGCAAGTGCATTATGAACGTACATAATCAGATGGAAGAATATGTGTCAGACAGGGTACGCGACATATACAGGCAGTTGAAGGAAAAAGAATCGCCTTGGCTTACCTGCAGCTGCGAAAGCTGCATTCTTGATTCAATCAGTTACGTTCTGAACCGGGTTGCACCTCACTACGTAGTGTCTGGAAGAGGCGCTGTTTATTCATCACAGGTACTGAATAACAGCCAGCTCAGGGCAGACGTAGACGCACTTGCCGTCGAAGCGATAAGAATAATAAATTCAGTACAGCGCCCGTACCATAAGCTTTCTTCAAATCTTATTGCAATGTCCAGTCAGAACGAACAGCAGCCGTTCTTTAATTTTCCGGTGCTTAACGGAAGCGTTTATGACGGCTCTACATTCGAACCGGTTATTGATGCAGAAATTACTCTGAAATCAAAAAACGGCGTTGTAATTATGCAGGATTTTTCCTGGCCTAATCCTTGCAGGACATACAAATCAACAAAAGGTTCGTTCTCTTTCTGGCCGGAATCAATACCTGCTTCAAAAGAAAATGAAATACGGAAGTTCACATTTACGGCAGAGGCAAAAGCATCTGGCTATCAGACTGTTTCACATGCTTTCGAAATCGTACTTTCCGGCGAGCCTAAAAAACGTATTTACATAAACAATTCGCTTACAATGAAAATACCGGATTTTATAATGTTTAATTCTTAGAAAAATTCCGTATCAGTTCGCATTACAGCCTTCTGGCACAGAATTTTACTCAAACTATATACTGACAGCCGTTACGGTATAGAATGAAAACTTGTGAAGTGGTAGTATTTCCTCATGAAAAAAACTGAAAAACAGTGGTTTGAAAACGAAGAATTCTGGATGCGATTTGCTCCGGTAATGTTCGACGGCTCACGCTGGGCAGAAGCACCTGTCGTTGCAGAACATATCGTAAAAATCGCACGCCTTGAAAAAGGAAATACTGTTCTTGATGCAGGCTGCGGTCCGGGAAGAATAACTATTTCACTTGCCGCGCTTGGAATGGACGTAACAGGTGTAGATATTATCCAGAGCGAACTTAATGCCGCACAGGAAAGCGCAGACGACGAAGGACTGCACATAACGCTTGTGAAGAAAGACCTGCGTTATTTTAAACCGCAGCATCGCTTCGACTGCGCCGTAAATCTTTTTACTTCGTTCGGGTATTGCAGCACAATAAAAGAAGATTTTTCCATTCTAAAGAATATTGCACGCGCCGTAAAAAAAGGCGGAACATTCATACTGGAAACTACCTGCCGGGAAACTGCAATCCTGTATTTTACAGAAGGAGAAGACTTCGAACGGAACGGTCTTAACGTAAAAACGCATTTTTACGTAGAAGGCGCTTGGGAAGGACTTTGCTCAAACTGGACAGTTACAGATGAAAAAGGAAATTCCTATACTCACGAATTTGTACAGCGCCTTTATTCTGCAACAGAACTTCGTACTATGATGCTTAAAGCAGGATTTAAAACGGTAGAAATCTGCGGGGATTTTGACGGCGCTCCGTACAATCAACACGCACGAACGGCAGTTCTTGTCGCCCGAAAATAAAAAATTCTACAATTCTACAGTCGATATAGTCCGTATCCGCAACAGTTCCCTTAAACAACCTCCCTGATACGGTCAGTAGTCAGCACTCCGTAAGATTCAAGTTCTCTGATATCCTCAGCAGAATATTCTGTCTGACCAGGACGAAGGCAGTAAAATACCTTTGAAATATAATGAGCATTGTGCATTGTATAATATTCTAGTTCAACGACAGAAATTGCCTCAAGAGCTTCTTTTCTAAGGTTCTTAAGATATTCCTTTACATCCTCTTCCTGGCATCCAGACAGATATCCTATAAAATCACTGTACCTTATGCCATAAAGACAGACGGTTACAAGATCATAATCATACAGCGGTTCTTTATCATAAAAAATATGACCGTTGCATTTTTCCGCAATCAGGTTTTCGTCACTGCCAGCTTTGCGGATTTGTGCAATAAGGTCATTAAAGACAACGTCAAAAAATCTGTTGTGATGCTTCACATATTGACAGAATTTATTATTGTAAAGCACATCAAGAGTCAATTCTCCACCCATAAGACACCTCCCTGGCCGCTTTCAGCATGCCTCCCGACAGTTATTATACCTTAGGGTGTGAAAATTTGCACTTTTTATTTTGAAAGCCAGCGATATAGTTTTTTCAAAAGCCCGATTTTACCCCAGAGAAGCCAGAATAAAAATCCTAGTACGGCAAGAACAGGAATTCCGCAAACAATCACATAGAAAAGGCTGGTAATGCACAGCAAAAAGAACGAAACGGTGTTGGAAATAAATTTTCTTGTTCCCTCTCCTGCATCAGGAAAAGAAAAACCTGTTTCGGTCTTTCCGTACGGCAGCTGCACGGAAACTGATATTGTAGAATAGTCAATTTGATTTGAAAGCCGTTTCATTCTTCCTTCCATAAACTCAATGTCAGAAAGAACGGAATTTAGTTCTTTTTCTATCTGGAGCATATCCTTTACATCTTTTGCCTGCGAAAGATATTTCCGAAGATTATCACGCATAACTTTTTTATTTGAAAGACGCGTCTGCAAATCGTAGAACTGCTCGGTCACATCCTTCGTAGAAATACTGTGTTCCCTAAGGATTCCAAGGTTGCCAGCAGTTTTCATCGCATCGTCAAAACGACCGGAAGGAATTTTCACCGTATAGTTTGCATTCGTCTGCCAGGAAGATGAATCTGATATGTATCCGTTGAAAGATGCGCACCACTTTTCTATGGCAGAATCTGCCGCAGAAAGACTTTCAACCTCAAGCGTTACAGAACCGGTTTTAACAAGCTTTCTTTCCTGTAAATCAGCCGGACTGCCAGAAAACGCTGCTTCGTCAGATGAAAAATCCGCTTCAGGACCTTCGGGCAAAAAAACATTCTGCATATCAGCATATACGGGATAATCTGCTGTCGCTGACATCATTTTTGCCGTCCGCGGAACAGGTGCGGAGTTTGAATAAACAGCTTTCTCTTTTTCAGTGGCTTTTCCGACGGAAGACGTTTTTCCACAGGAAAAAAGAACAGTGCATAAAAAAAATGTTGCCGCAAAGAATGCGAAGGCTTTTACACAGGCGTATTTTTTCATATAAACCTCACTTAATACTTATGAAAACGCAGATTTTTCAGACATCCTGCATTTTTCAGTCCAGAACTGATTTTTCTTTTTTCCATATTAACAGATTGCAATAAAAAGAAACAGTGCATCATTCCGCGGATTTCCTTACTATTTTTTTCATTGCCTGGAAGCAAAAAAAACGCTAGACTGAACGAATGATTAAGGAAATTACGATAACAGTCTTTCCAAAGGACGAAAAAAATAAAGATTTTATAGAAGCGTCCTGCATGAAGGAATTAAAAAAGAACGGAATTTCAGCAGACAGAAACAACACAGTTTTTGTCTTTGTAAAAAAGTCAATTGACGCACGGCACGGACAGCTTAAGCTCCACCTTCGTTACAAAGCATATATCGGGGAAACGCCGGCCGACACACGGACAAGCGAACTTCCGGTATGGAAAAAAGCAGACGGAAGCAAAAAAATCATTATTATAGGCGCAGGACCGGCCGGCTTATTCGGCGCGCTCACACTGCTTGAATATGGGATTACCCCTATTATCATTGAAAGAGGTGATGAAACAACCGGACGAAGAAAAGACATTGCTAAAATAAGTACGGCTGGTATCGTAAACCCGGACTCGAACTACTGCTTTGGTGAGGGAGGAGCAGGTACTTTTTCCGACGGTAAACTTTACACGAGAAGTAACAAACGCGGGAATATAACCAGAATTCTTCAGATTTTTACCAAATTCGGCGCAAATCCCGATATTCTTACTGATGCACATCCGCATATCGGAACGGAAAAACTTCCGGCTGTCATAAATGCAATGAAAGAATTTATTATTGAGATGGGCGGAGAATTTCACTTCCATACAAAATGCACCGGATTTTTACTGGACGGCGCAAAAAAAGTCACCGGAATAACGGCAAAAAACGTCATCACAGGAGAACAGGCTGAATTCAAAGCAGACTCAGTCATTCTTGCTACAGGTCATTCTGCCAGTGACATCTATACGCTTATTGCCAGTATCTGCCCGGAAGCACTTGAAGCAAAAACGTTTGCCATAGGAGTCCGCGTTGAGCATCCGCGAAAACTAATCGACTCAATTCAATATCACGGAAAAATAGAAGGAATGGGTGCGGCGGAATACAGACTTACAGCACAGATAGAAGGACGCGGAGTCTATTCGTTCTGTATGTGTCCGGGAGGATTTGTAGTACCGTCACAGACAGAGGAAGATTCTATCGTCGTAAACGGAATGAGCGCATCAGGACGGAATTCAAACTGGTCAAATGCCGCTTTCGTGGTTGAAACCCGCCAGGAGGACATTCCTGAAGAATTTTTTAAAAAAGCAGAGGAAGAAGGTTGCAGTGCGCTTGCAGGACTTTTTTTCCGTCATCATATAGAAAAGGAAACAAAACGTGCCGGAAACGGACAGAAAGCGCCGGCTCAGATGATGACAGATTTTCTTGACGGAAAAGATTCTGAAAAACTCGTTCCTTCAAGCTACACACCGGGACTTGTTCCGTCCAGACTTGATTTATGGCTTCCTGAGCAAATCAGCGGACGGCTTTCACAAGGGTTTCTTGATTTTGAAAAAAATATGAAGGGCTTTATAAGCAGGGAAGCGCTGATGATTGCAAGTGAAACGCGCACCAGTACGCCGGTACGAATTTTGCGCGACGAACGCACGTACGAAAGCCCTTTTTTGAGTGGACTTTTTCCCTGCGGAGAAGGTTCCGGATATGCAGGCGGCATTGTTTCTTCTGCAATGGACGGGGAAAAAGCGTGCCGGGCAGCGGCTGAACGGTGGTAAAAATCTATGAATACGAAAAAGCCGCTTGTAATCTGCACTACCCTTTTAATAGAAAACTCGCCACAGGCTCTTCCGCTTGGAGCCGCCTGTATTGCAAGCGCAATAAAAAACGATGCGCGTACTAAGGATAAATTTTCCGTTGAACTGAGGACTTTAAGCAGGGAAGAGTCCGGCTATCCCGAAAAACAGCCGGAAGAATTTATTGCCGCAAAAATTACTGGAAATGACGCACCGGATTACGTATGCTTCAGCGTTTACGTCTGGAACAGGAATGAACTTGAAGAAACTGCGGCACTTTTGAAAAAAAGATTTCCGTCGCTAATCACTATTGCAGGAGGACCGGAAGTAACTGCTTCGCCGCAATCTTTCAAGAATTTTGACTGGTGCGTTGCCGGAGAGGGAGAATGCGCAGTGCCGGACCTTCTGTTTTTTCTGGAAAAGCAGAAGGCAGGGAGAACGGAAGAAATGACGCCTGTGCAGGGTGTATTCTGCGCAAATGAAAACAGTTCCGGAAAAGAAAAAAATGATTTTGTTCCACGTGCTCTTCCGCCTGAACTTGAAAAACTTGCTTCCCCGTATCTTGACGGCACGCTCGATCCTTCCGCCTATGAAGGTGCGCTTTGGGAACTTGCGCGCGGCTGTCCGTTCAAATGTTCGTACTGTTACGAGTCAAAAGGCGAAAAAACAGTGCGCTACATTCCGATGGAACGCATAGAAAAAGAACTGGAACTGTTCAACAAAAAAAAGCTGCGCCAGATATTCGTCCTTGATCCGACATACAACGCAGACAAAAAACGCGCGCTTCAGCTTCTCCGCCTTATCAGGCAGAAAGCGCCCGGAATGTTCTTTTATTTTGAAGCGCGCGCCGAATTCATAGACAGGGAACTTGCCCGCGCCTTTACGCAAATTCCGTGCGCAATCCAGATAGGACTTCAAAGCGCAGATCCGGAAATCCTGCGGTATGTACACCGTTCGCTTGACAAAAAAAAGTTCGTAAAAAACATAAACTTACTGAACGAAGAAGGCGCAGTATTCGGCTTTGACCTGATATACGGACTTCCGAAAGATACGCTTGAAGGATTCAAAAAAAGCCTTGATTTTGCACTCGGACTGTATCCGAACAATGTAGAAACGTTCTGCCTGAGCGTACTTCCCGGAACGATACTTTATGAAACGGCATTGTCATTAGGCTCAGTATTCAGCAGGGTGCCGCCGTATAATGTCATAAAAACTGATGCATTTTCTGAAAAAGACCTGCAGAAAGCGAAGGAACTTTCTACAGCCTGCACAATTTTTTACAATGACGGAAGGGCAGTTCCGTGGTTCAATGCTGTCTGCCGGTATTTTCATATGCGTCCGTCACAGTTTCTTGCAGATTTTTACCGCTGGTACAAGGAGCGCGCTATGGAAAACGGCGCAGAATGCCGAGCACATACGGCAATAGAAAAAATGCAGATTGACTTTATATGCGAAAAACTTTCAGTAAGAAAAGACAGCGCAATTTCAAAACCGGTTATAAAATCACTCATACTTTTTAACGGCGCGTTAAGCCGTGTTGAATCAGACGGTACTGAGCAGACGGCAGAACTTTCATTCCACCCGGACGATTTAATAAGTCCCTATGCCGCAGACATTTTATTTTTTGCACAGAACGCAAAACGCTTTCCGTGCAAAGTACGCTGCTTTAAATCAAAAACAGGGCAGATTGACTGGAAAATCATTCACCGATAAAAAACGGCCGCCCTTTTGAGCAGCCGCATAATTCACAGAGGTGATTTTATTATTTTATTTCGTAAATCCAGCCTTCCGGAGCTTCGATTTCTCCCATCTGAATTCCAGTGAGCGTTTCACGCAGTTTTGAAAGAACAGGTCCCATTTCCTCCATTCCGGACGGCAATAGAATTTCTTTTCCGTGGTCATTGATTTTTCCGATTGGAGAAATAACAGCCGCAGTTCCGCACAAGCCGCATTCAACAAAGTCAGAAAGTTCGTTCTTGTTAATCTGGCGCTCCTCTACTTCGATGTGCAGATAATCTTTTGCAACCTGAACAAGAGAGCGGCGAGTAATGGAAGGAAGAATGCTTCCAGACTTTGGAGTTACAAGTTTTCCGTCCTTTGTAACGAACAGAATGTTTGCGCCGCCGGTTTCTTCGATATAGGTATGAGTCGCAGGGTCAGTGTACATATTTTCTGCAAATCCGTTTTTGTGTGCATCAACGATGTTGTAAAGGCTCATAGCATAGTTCAGTCCGGCTTTAATATCGCCAGTTCCGTGAGGAGCTGCGCGATCAATATCAGAAATGCGGACAGTTATTGGTTTTACGCCGCCCTTAAAATACGGACCTACAGGAGTAACAAGAATGCGGAATTGATATTCATCAGCAGGTTTTACGCCGATAACGGCATTCGAGCCGAACATATACGGACGGACATAGAGCGTAGCACCGCTTCCAAACGGCGGAACCCAGTTGATATTTGCTTTTATAGTATCAATAACGGCCTTTACAAAGCGTTCTTTCGGAAAAACAGGCATTTCAAGGCGCTTGCAGCTGCTTTCCATACGCTCGGCGTTCAAATCCGGGCGGAACGTTACGATTCTTCCGTCTTTTGTTGTATAAGCCTTAAGACCTTCAAAACAAGTCTGCGCATACTGAAGGACACAGGCACATTCAGAAATCTTTACCTTGTCATCTTTGATAAGCTTTCCGGAATCCCACGCACCATCTTTGTAATTCGCAACAAAACGCCTGTCTGTTTTTATGTAACCAAACGGCAGGTTCGCCCAATCAAGATTTTTCTTACCCATTTTAAAACCTCACAGTATAGTCGCGCATTAAGCTCGGCTTTAATTTTACTTAAATGTATCACTATTTATAAAAAGTTTAAATAGGGAAAAACAGATGAAAAGCTGCACGGACTTTTTATAAGACGCCGCTCAAAAAAAAAGGTGCGCCTGTCTCCAGATGCACCTTTTTACATCATTTTCTGCTATTTTATTTTACGCAGGAACGCGTCTTTATAGCCGTAGCTCTTAAAGCGGTTCAGTACAGTTCCGTACTCGTCAACGCTCAAAGGTCCTATAAGAACCTGCGTTGCTTTTCCGCTTGCAAGCGGTACAAGCGTAACAGGATATTTTCCTGCATAAGTATCAATTATTGCCTTTATGTTTGCCTTGTCGCCGTAAACTCCAATCTGAACGTAATATTTTCCGCTCTTAAGATTTTTAAGGCTCGGAACGGTATATTTATCAAAATTATATCCGTCTGATGTTGGTTTCTTTCCAGTTTTTGCAGAAGGAGAAGCGATTTCTGCCTCAACCGGCACAGATTCAAGAACTTTAACTTCAGGTTCTGGCTCTACGGCACTTTTCTGCACAGGCGGATTCGGCTCTGACGGAACAAGTACAATCGGTTCATATTCTTCAGCTATTTCTTCTGACAATTCTTCTGCCTGAGCGTTTTCTTCCGTAACCACAACTTCCGGCGCAAGTTCAGAAAGTTCGTCAGGAGAAACAGATTCTTCCAGTACAGGACTTTCATCGTCTTCAAGTGCCTCTGAGACACCTGCACTTTCAGCCGGAATATCAGAAAGAATGTCTGACTCTGCTTTTTCTACATCCGCCTCTTCTCCGTCCGGGATTTCTTCGGAATACGGTTCAAGAGAAATACAGTCCTCATCAGGAACAGATGTTTCAACCTGCTCTTCATATACAGTTTCTGCCGGAACTTCGTCAGAAATCACTTCTGCTTCAGCCGGAGTTTCTTCAGAAATTTCATCAGCAGGGAACTCATCATCTATACGTTCAGATTCAATTTCTTCAGCAGGTTCCTCCGTTACTGTTTCTTCAAAAGGTTCAGTTTCCTGGAGTTTTTCCACAACCTCCGGTTCTTCCGTTGCCGTAATTTCTTCAAAAGGCTCATCGACTGCCGGTTCAGAAGAAGTATTTTCCTCCGGCACAAAAATGGAGGCTTCCTCCACCGGTGAATAAACAGGTTCTGATTCGGAAACAGTTTCCAAAGGTGCTTCGACCTCTTCCCCTGCCGGTGTTTCTTTAGAAATCAAATCTTCCGGACTTTCCGAAGTTTCTTCCATAGCCGGCACAGTTTCTACCTCAGGTTCATCTTCTACAGCCGGTACTGAAGTCTCAGGAGCAGAATAAGTTTCTTCCGCCGCCGGCTCCTGTTCAATTGAATCTCCGATAACCGCAGTTCCGCTTACAGTTTCATCAAGCTGACCGGAACGCTTTGTAATTTTTACAACGTTATTTCCGCCCTTCTCCAGCCCGAGAAGACTTGCCGCCTCCGGGGAAAGAAGAATTGCAACGCCTTCAGAAGGATCAAGCGCGCCGATTACAAGAATATCGACCGTCGTCTTTTTTGCAAGATTCGTTACGCTGATACTGTCGCCCGGAAGATAGCCTACCGTCCGTGCAAAAACGCCCTGCGGCATAACGCCGTCTTCAGCAACCACAGCCCTTCCGTCCAATGAAGGACTGAATGACGTAAAAATCAATCCACAGAAGAGCACTGTACATACAATCGCAAAAATTTTCTTCATATTATATTCCTTCCTTAAAATCACGCGCCGCATTTACAGTGGTACGCAATTCGTACGCTGAATTATTTTTTTCTAAGCACGCCCTGAATGTATACCGCAAAATCTTTTGCAAAAAGCCTTACGTTATCTTCAGTGTCCGCGCCCATCGTTTTTTTTATACTCTTTGTTTTTTCTTCGACTGTTTTTCCGTTCTTTAACGAAACGATTTTCCAGCCGATTTTATCTATCATACCGAGTGCTACAGTCTGCGTGTTCTTCGCCGTAGACTCGTTAAAATACAAATGAATTTGAATAAAATCATCAAAAGACCCTTCAATTGCTTCTGAATAGCCAAGATTCCACAGTTTTTTATCCTGTGCGGCAGAAGAAGACATCGACGCAGGCGAATTTGAAACGATATATCCTGAATTAAAAAAGGAATTCAAAATCTCGTCCTCAATCACAAGCACAGAATTACAGACGCTGCTCATACTGTCATTATGCTGCACAATCTGAAACGAAACGCTTGCACAGAAACCGCTGACTGCACACATAAGCCACAGAAGCGCACAAAATGTTTTTTTCCCCATAGACCACCCCGTTCAGTATTTTTCTAACTTCTTTCTAATCATCGGAATTTCACAAGTTCAGGTTTAGTATATTTTTTCTGCACGGTACAATTCTGCATAAGCCTGCATTTTTTAAGCGCAAATTATAGAAGAAAGCGCATAAGCAGTTAAAAAAAACAGTTTATTGGTGTATAATAAAAAAAGAATTTTTATTTCCAGACAGGTTTAAAATAATCGGGCATATATGACACAGGAAGAAAAAAAATTATATATTATCGGAGCTGGATTTGCAGGGCAGACTATTGCCGACGACATCAAGCGAAAAAAAGTATTCGGCACGGTCGCCGCTTTTCTTGATGACGACAAGGAACGAATAGGAACTTCAATAGACGGAGTTTCTGTATTCGGACCGATTGCAGACATTGCTTCAATCCTGCGATTTAAAAAACAGGACGAAGCCATTATCGCAATTCCTAGCGCGCCGGTAGAAAAAATACGAAAAATTTACGAAGTGCTGAAAAAAGCCGGCGTTCCGAAAATCAAAATACTTCCGGGAATTTCGCAGGTAGTAAACGGCAGCGCACATCTGGTGCAGACGCGTGAAATCGATCCGCTTGACATTCTTGGAAGAACACCTGTTACCATTTCCCTAAAAGAAAGCCTTTCATATCTGCGCGGAAAACGCGTCCTTATCACAGGTGCCGGCGGTTCAATCGGTTCGGAGCTGGCGCGACAGCTTCTTTCCGGCGGCGCAGAACGGCTGTATCTTTTCGGGCACGGCGAAAATTCAATTTATCAGATAGACCGCGAACTGCGGCTGCTCCAGTCAGAAGGCGTCGGCGAAAAGGCAACAATCGTTCCGATTATAGGTGATATGATTGACCGTGCCTACACCGACTACATAATCGGTCATACGCATTGCGACGTAGTATTCCATTGCGCCGCATACAAGCACGTTCCGCTTATGGAAGAAAACCCGGTCGCCGCAATTGCAAACAATGTGTTCGGTACAAAAAATCTTCTTGACGCAAGCATAAAACACAACGTACAGCGTTTTGTCCTTATTTCTACTGATAAGGCTGTTGAACCGGTAAGCGTATACGGCGTATCAAAAATGCTGTGCGAAAAACTTGTGCTAGATGCGGCAAAAAAAGCACACGCCGGCTCAGATTTTATGTTTGTACGATTCGGAAACGTTCTAGGTTCTCGCGGCTCAATTCTTCCACTGTTTATGGAGCAGATAAAAAACGGCGGTCCTGTAACCGTAACGTCGCGCGATATGGAGCGTTATTTTATGACAATTCCGGAAGCGTGTTCGCTTGTACTCCAGACCGGCGGAGTCGGAAAGAACAGCGAGTCCTACTTGCTTGATATGGGAGAACCGATAAAAATCGTTGACCTTGCCGAACAGATTATCAAATTCTCCGGGCTTGAGCCTTACAAAGACATCGACATAAAAATTATCGGCAAGCGAAAGGGAGAGCGCGCAACAGAACCGCTGTGGCTTTCGCAGGAATCTCCGCAGAAAACAGCCTACCCTAAAATCCTTAAACTGAAAAACCTTGAATACGACTCCGAACGCCTTTCTTCCCTGCTTGAAGCTCTTTTTCCAGTCTGCTTCTGCACGGAAGAAAATCCTGCCCAAAACGGCGTATTCAGAAACAAAGAATACCTGACGGACATTCTTTGCAGGGATGTGCCGTCGCTAAAAAAATTTTACGAGGAAAACAATGTCTGATGCAGATTCACTGAAAGTACCGTTTACAAAACCGTCAATTTCACAGGAAGAAGAGCAATGCGTCCTTGAAGTCATGCGCTCCGGCTGGCTTACAACCGGAAAATACGCCCTTCAGTTTGAAAACGATTTTTCGCACTTTATGAACAAAGACGAGAGCGGAAAAATCAGGCAGAACAGGGAAAAAGAAGGACTTTCTTCAGCCCCCGTAATAAGCCTTGCCGTAAACTCGAACACAAGCGGAATGATTCTTGCAATGGAAGCCTGCGGTGTTGCTCCTGGAACAGCCGTCATCACGACACCATATACTTTTGTTTCAACGGCAGCCTGCGCACGTCACCTTGGCGCAGATGTATTCTTTGCAGATATTGAAAAAAATTCCTACAGCATAGACGTACTTGCCGTAGAGTCACTTCTAAAAAAAGATGCTGCCTCTTTTAAACCGCGAATAAAGGCAATCGTTCCCGTTCATATTGCAGGAAACGTATGCAATATGCAAAAACTGTGCGCGCTTGCAAAACAATACAATGTCAAAGTAATAGAAGATTCTGCGCACGCGTTTCCGTCAAAAACACAGCTTGGATATGCAGGAACAATCGGCGACATAGGCGTATTTTCATTTTATGTAACAAAGACAATCACCACAGCGGAAGGCGGAATGGTCTGCACGCGCGATCAGGAACTTGCAAAACGAATGACTGTTATGCGTATGCACGGTATGGACAGGACGACATGGGACAGATACACATCTCCGCGTGCAAGCTGGGAATATGACATAGTTGCGCCCGGCTATAAATTCAACCTTCCTGACGTACTTGCCGCAATCGGCTGCTGCCAGCTAAAACGCGCAGAAAGTTTTTTTGAAAAACGCAGTAAAATCGTGCAAAAATACAACAAAGCTTTTTCTACGCTTGATTTTGTGCAGCTTCCGCCGGACGGAGAAGGAAACAGCTGGCATCTTTATCTTCTGCGCATTGTTCCCGAAAAACTTAAAATCGGAAGGGATGATTTTGCAAAAGCGCTCCAGAAAAAAGGCATAGGAATTTCCGTTCACTTTATTCCGCTTTTTCATTTTACGTACTGGAAATCACTCTACCCTGACTTTACTGCGCTCAATTTTCCGAACGCAGAATCGGCCTGGTCAAGAACTGTAAGCATTCCGCTATGGCCAGATATGACTGACGAAATGGCAGAAGAAGTGATAAATGCCGTAATTGCAATAGGAAAGGAATACCATGTCTGAACGAAAGACAAAACGTATAAAAAAACTGCGGAAATCATACATTCTGAAAGATTTTCTTATTGACTGCACGAAGAACAGTATGTACTACGGTGCGCTGGTCAGAAGTCCGTCGTCATTCGGAAAAATTACGAACATCGGAATTACAAGCCTGCCGGAAGGCTACTATCTTTACACAGCGCGCGACATTCCGGGCGAAAACGTAATTCACACGCTGGACACAGACACGCAGATTTTCTGCACGGAAGAAGTGCATTACGCCGGCGAACCGGTAGGAATTCTTGTAGGTCCGGACATACAGAAAGTACGGAAACTTGCATCTGAAATTCAGCTTACTTTTGACATAAGTACAATCGAAAATGTAGCAAAAAATCTTTCGCGCATATACAAACGCCCTTTTCTTGAACTTCCCGGTTACGTTACTGATAAAGACAGTGCCATCGCCGACATCGTAGATGACCTGAACATTCTGCCGTCGCTCGACTCGCTTCCGGCACCTACAGAAAAATCAAGCTACACTGCGCCTGAGCAGATTACAAAAGTAATAGAAAGCATAACTCCGCACCGCACGGAATCTGCTGTTCTTGCAAAACGCGAAATAAGAACCGGATTTTTTGAAAATGTCCGCGATGAAAAAGAAACGGACAGTTTTTTCAAGAATGCAGATTTTTACGTTTCCGATGTCTGGACAAACAGGGAAAAATCTCCCGTATGGATAGAAACGAGCGGCGCGCTCAGCTATATGGAAGGCTCAACGCTGAACGTTCTTTCTACAACGCAATGGCCGGCGCACCTTCAGAAAACGCTTTCAAATGCTCTGAACATTGACGAAAACCGCATAGAAATACGCAAAACGCTTTCCCAAAGCAAGAATTTTAACGGAACCTGGCGCACGACGACGCTTGCTGTTCAGTCCGCCCTTGCCGCAGTTCTTTCTGACCACCCGGTAAAACTTCTTCTTACAAGAAAAGAGCAGGAACTGTTCAATGCGCCTGGAATCAGCGTTACAATAACACAACGCTCTGCCGTGGACAAAGAAGGTCATATAAAGGCAATGCAGGTCTTTATTGAAGGCGACGCAGGATATACAAATCCGTTTGCAAAAGAAATCGCAGACAGACTTTCAATCGCCTGTGCAAATTTTTACTGCCCGGAAAACCTTTACATCTGCACCACGATAAAAAACTCGCCAAATCCGCCTACGTCCATCTCCCTTGAAACTATTGATTCCGGAGCTTTTTTTGCCGTTGAAAATCATCTCAATCATATTGCGCATTTAACAGGAATACACCCGGACGAACTTCGCTTCATCAATATGAACAATGAAAAGTCGATTTTTAAGTACAAGAACATAAAATACGAAGAAGCCGTAAAAGCAGTCGTTCAGGCAAGTGATTTCTCCAGAAAATATGCGACGTTCCGGCTGACCACGCATTATGACGGACTGCAAAACGGCCGCATTTTCACCTCCCTTCCAAAACGCGGAATTGCTATGACATGCGCGTATGAAGGAGCGTATTTTTACGGCACGACGCTTTCTGTTTCCGAGCAGAAAATGGAAGTAACGCTGGAACTTGACGGTTCTGTAACAATCAATTCGCCGATACCGTCTGATTCTATAGCAGAAATCTGGAAAAAAATCGTTTCGGAAAACCTTCAGATTGATGTTTCAAACATTACGATTACGGCAGATGAAAATTCCAGCCAGTTCGATGAGAATTCCCTGCCGGAAAGTCTTTCAAGCAACGTAAGCCTTATGACAACGCTTTTAAAACGATGTTGTGGCGAGATCCAGAAAAAACGATTTTTAAATCCGCTGCCAATTACCGCAAAAAAAAGCCCGACTCCTGCAATGAAACGCCAGTGGAACAGGGAAAAATTTTCCGGCTATCCGTTCTATTCAACATCATTCGGAACAGCAATCGTTGAAGTTGAAATTCACCCGTATACCTACAAGCAGAAAATCAACGGTATCTGGATTGCAATTGACTGCGGAGAAATTCTCTCATTTAAAGCCGCTGAAAACACGGTAAAACTTTCCATACGGCAGGAACTTGAGCATCTTACGGAAGACGACAGCATTTCTTGCGATATGATAAAAATCTATTTCATACAATCGTCAAATCCGCCGTGCCAGCTTGGCTCGCTAATCCATAACCTTATTCCGGCCGCATTTGCCTCCGCAACATCACAGGCAATTTCGGAAGTGATTTCAGAAGTACCGTGTACGGACGAACAGATTTTTACATTGCTGGAAAAGCAGCGGCAGCTTGATGCGACTTTGGAATATAAAGAAAGCGCAGAAGCCGGCGAATTGACAGAAACTGAAAACAAAGCCGAAGAGCAGGAAGAAAACGCCGGAAATCAGGCGCAAACGGAGGAACAGCAATGAACATTCCTATGATAATCAACAATGAAAAAATACTCGTTCAGTCTGCGGCAGACGCCTCTCTTCTTTCCGTACTTAGAAAACAGCGACTGGTACAGGTAAAACGCGGCTGCGAACTTGGAATATGCGGTTCATGCACAGTCCTTATGAATGACAAGCCCGTCCCGTCCTGCAAAATTCCTGTAGCACTCGCAATGAACAAGGAAATAATAACGCTTGAACATTTTATGAAGGACGAAATGTACATAAGCATTATGAAAGGATTTACAAAAGCCGGAATAAAACTGTGTGGCTACTGCAATTCCGGGAAAATTTTTGCAGCAAAAGCAATTCTTTCTACATCTGCGCGCCCTACACGCGCAAAAATAGCAGAATACACTCAAAATCTTTCTCCCTGCTGTACAGACCAGGATACACTGATAAACGGCATTCTCTACGCGTTTGAAATCCACAATAAAAAAGGTCAGTAACGCTCAGCAGACAAAAGGAATGAATTATGAACGAAACAGAACGTAAAGTTTTCTTTGCCCGAAATATACAGGAACTCTTCTACCAGAAAAAAACTATTTCTGCGCTTCAGGTTATCGGCGCGTGTACTCATCTTGAACATCTGCCTGAAAAATCCATTTCAACTACTCTTATCCCGGAACTCAGGCAAATTCACAAACACGAACGATTTATAGAATTCGGACCAGGCGTTACTCTTGCAGAAATTATGGCTCTTGGAGAACGGCACATTCCGTCAATTCTCTATCAGGCGGTCTGTGGAATTGCAAACCCGTTCGTCCGCAATATTGCCACTATCGGCGGAAACATCTGTGCCGGACCGCAGCGTCTTTCCCTGTTCGCGCCGCTTCTTGCACTTGATACACTGCTTGAATTACGCTCTCCGTCAGAAACATCATACATTTCCCTGCAAAATTTCAAGTCAATTCCAAAAGATTTTGTCCTCACTAATATTCGTATTCCTCTGAATGACTGGGACGTTTCTATCTACAACAGGCTTGGACCTTCAAATAAAATTACGGAAAATTCTGCCGGCTTTGCCTTTCTTGCCGATTCTGAAAAAAACATCATAACAAATATAAGGATTGCATTCAGCGGACCAATCACATTCAGATGCATTGCCATTGAAAACAAACTTCTGGGACTCCGACTGCCTTTAAACGAAAAAATGACAGCCCAATATTCAGAAGAAGCGGTTGCAGTTTTTGACGAAACAGCAGAAAAAAAATCATATCCGCCTATTCTTCGGCAGCAGTTTCAAAATCTTATAAGATATGCCTTTGATCAGCTTACATAAAAAATCACACAAATTTTCAGGGCATAAAAAAAGTCTGCAAAAAGTTGCAGACTTTTGATCCCTGGCAGAATCGAACTGTCGACCGCATGCTTAGAAGGCATGTGCTCTATCCAGCTGAGCTAAGGGACCGTGCAAATACTATAGTATAAAAGAACAATTTTTGCAAGCAATATGCCATTTTATGTAAGCAAATTACGCACAAAATATCAGTTATTTTCTTCATTCGGGTCAATCGTTACAGAACCTAAATGCAGGATATTGCTGTAATACGGCGTAAAAGAATTATCCTGTCCGACTGCAACGGCATACATATCTACATACCAAAGTTTTTTATCCGAATCAGAAAAGGTGGAAGAATAAGTGACGTCACCGATAGAAGATGAATCATCTTCAGCAGGAACGGCATTTTTTACTTTGTTTGCAGCCAGAGAATCAAGAACTTTATCCTCATCACGCCCGAAATCAAACGTATAACGGTTACCAGTACGCAAAGGAATGCCGATTTCTTCCCATTCCGCACCATCAGAATTTCTCCTGACTTTTATAACAGCCTTGTATTCACCAGAAACATTTTCCTGATAATTTGAAAGACGGATGTATACACGCTGATTATAACTTTCAGCACCAATCAGAGGATCTTTTGTACCATTGCTTGTTCCAAGCGGTTTATACTTAAAGCCGTCAATAAGTTTTGTCGCCGCCGCAGACTCATTCGCCGATGAACTTAACGAACTTAGCGTAGAAATATTGTTTGCCATCGTAGACGAATTATTATAAATCTTGTAATAAACTGCTGTTCCCAGAAAATCAAAATCATCGGCAATATTTCCCTGAGAATTATTCGTCGTAAACTCAAAATAGCGGTTATCATACTCTGTAGAAGCAGTCGGAATATTATGTGCCGTCTGCGGTGCCTGCAAATAATACACAACATCAAGACCGCAGGAGTTAAATACAAAAAGGCAAACAGATAAAAGAAAAATATAAATATACCGTTTCTTTCTCATATTTGCCTCTATATAAACAATGAAAATTTCAGGAAAAAGTTACTGTTTCACCTGTAAAAATGAAAAACATTTTTACAGGTTTATGTCTACTCTGCTCCTAAAGCAATAAGGCGGGTCTTTGCAAGATTTCCCCAGGAAGTGTCAGGATTTTTTCCAAGCAAAGAACGGTATGCTTCTATTGCACCGTCCGTATCACCCTTAGCCTCGCGTACACGTCCAAGACTGAATTCTGCATGGGATGCCATCAGAAAATCTTTAGCAGAAACAGCATATTTGTAATATTTTTCTGCATTGTCCAGATCGTTTATATTCTCATACGAAACGGCAGCATTAAAATATGCAAGCGGTGCAGTATATGATTTTTTTCCTTTTGCAGCAGCAGAAGTCCAGCATTTTGCAGAATTTTTAAAATCCTTGACAGAATAGTAGATTTCTCCAGCCAGCATATTAGCACGAACGCCAACGATTCCGCCTTTCTCAAGATATGCAGACAAATCTTCCAGTGCCTTGTTTCTTCGCATTTCAAGTTCTTCTTCAGAAAGTGAAGCAGACTCCTGAGTCATTACATAGGAAATCGTGTCGATTGCAGCAAGCCCTTTCGTATTTGCCTTTGAAGTCACTGTAACCGCAACCGTATAGGCAATGACAGCAGCCACAACAACCGCAAGAATTGCAATCAGAACATTCTGACGATTTTCCACATAGTTAGAAATTTTTTCGCCGACTGTTGCTTTTTCAAATGTAGCCATTTTATAAACCTCTTTATTTATTTTCACGGATATTTAACTCGCTCATCAAGCGAGATAGATAAGTCCGCTGAATTTCCAAAATTTTACTTGCCTTTGTCTGATTCCAGCCGCATTCTTCCAGAATCTTAATGACATACGCCCGTTTAAATATGTCCTGGGCAGTTTTTAACGAACGGTCAGCGCCAGCACCAGATGCAACAACGCCGGCAAGTTCATCAGTCTGCTCTTCCGATATACCGCACGATGCCGAAATATCTCCGCCCGGATACAGGCGCAAATCCGCCGACTGAATGACAGGCGGATTACCGATAATGCAAGCACGTGCAACGGCATTTTCCAGTTCCCGGACATTTCCCGGCCAGCGATACGACTCCAGAGCCGCCACTGCCGACTCAGAAAAATCAGTATAGTTTTTCCCTGACTCAACAGAATATTTGTGCAGAAAACGCCTTGCAATCGGCAGAATATCCTCTTTTCTTGCACGAAGCGGCGGAATTCTTATTGGCAGCACGTTCAGCCGGTAAAACAAATCTTCCCGGAACTGACCTTTTTCTACCATTTCCGCAAGATTTCTGTTTGTAGCAGCAATAATCCGCACGTCAACGTCTATCGTTTCAGAAGAACCTACCCTCTCAAACTGCTTGTCCTGTATGACGCGAAGCAGTTTCGGCTGCAGGGCAAGCGGAATCTCACCTACTTCGTCAAGAAAAAGCGTTCCACCGTCAGCCATTTCAAAACGCCCTTTCTGCGCAGAATCTGCACTTGTATATGCGCCTTTTATGTGACCGAATAGTTCGCTTTCCATAAGGGTATCCGAAAGCGATGCACAGTTTACGCGCACAAACGGCATCGAAGAACGTTTGCTGTTCAGATAAATCTGTTCCGCAAAAAGCTCCTTACCGACACCGCTTTCACCCGTCAAAAGCACGGAAGAATTTGTAACGGCTGCCCTGCGCACAATATCCATCAAATCTTTTATTGCCGGTGATTCCGCAATAAACTCATGGAATTTTGCCGCTCCTGCAGAATTAAAAGAAATATTCTGCTTCAAAGCCATAATCTGCCGTGTCTGCAAAATGTTTTTTTCGCAAAAACACAGCGCATTTCCGGCAACAGCCGAAAGGCTTTCAAGCATCAATACATCGTAATCAGAAAATTTCAGTCCGCGATCTTTATTTACAAGTTCCAGAATGCAGACAGGTCTTTTCTCGATAAAAACAGGAATGCACAGAAAAGAAGAAACGCGGACAGAAAGTCTTTCGCCTATACGTTCCGCATAGTATAAATCATCTTCTATATCTTCTGCAGACAGAACATTGCCTTTTATAAAAACCTCATGTTCGGCGCAGTTGCCGTCAAGCTCGACATCCTGTTTTTTTTCCTCACCGCCCGCCAGAGAAGCAACGATTTTTATACGCCTCGTTCCCGGCTCATACGTAAGGAAAGAATACAATTCGCATTTAACAAGGCGCATTGCCGCCCGCAATATACGAAACAGCAATGCGCCTTTGTCAGAATAATCCGAATTTATAGAATTGCCGAGTTCGATGAGAGTCTTCAATGTTTCCGGTGAAAACTGATTCATCAAACCCTTCAGCAATTAGTTTTTCTGATTTTTCAAGAAATCACCGAGTGTATACGCACCGTCATCCTCATTGTTAGACGTAGACATATACTGAGATATTTCATCCCGCTGCTGCTTTCTCTTGAATTCACGTACAGAAAGAGAAACTTTTTCTTTTTCTGTATTTACATCAACTACAAATACGTTGATTTTATCACCCACGTTGTACTTCTTTACAGCTTCTTCATACGGAGTTTCGCGGTCATCACACAGATTTGACTTGTTTACAAGTCCCTCGATTCCGTTCGGAGCCTTTACAAAAACACCGAATTCAGTAATGGAAGCAATTTCACCCTCAAGGGTAGAACCCGGCTTGTATTCCTCTGCAAACTGTACCCACGGATTGTCAGTAAGCTGCTTGATACCGACTTTTATGCGGTGATTTTCAGCATCGCAGGCGATTACAACAGCATTAACTTCCTGGTCAACGGCAAGTTCACTTCCCGGATGTTTAACTTTCTTTGTCCAGGAAATGTCATCTGCATGAAGGAATGCATCTATACCGTCTTCAAGAGAGATAAATGCTCCTGCATTGGTAAGTTTTACAACTTTTCCCGTAACTTTTGTTCCGACAGGATATTTTTCAGAAATAGACTCCCAAGGATTTGCAGTAACCTGCTTAATTCCAAGTGAAACGCGTCCTGCCTGAATATCATAGCCAAGAATCATACACTCAACTTCATCACCGATGCTGACCATATCAGACGGCTTGTTGATTTTCTTTGTCCAAGAGAACTCGCTGATATGAACAAGACCTTCAATGCCTTCTTCAAGCTCAATAAATGCACCGAAATCAGTAAGTTTCGTAACCTTGCCTTTTACGATGTCATTTACATGGAATTTCTCTTCAAAGTGAATCCACGGATCTTCCGTAAAATGCTTAAGTGAAAGATTTATTCTTTTTTCAGCCGGATCAAGGCGGATTACCTTAAGTTCAATTTCCTGACCTTTCTTTACAAAGTCCTTCGGACGTGCTACGTGTCCCCAGCTCATATCATTTATATGAAGAAGACCGTCAAATCCGCCCAAATCGATGAAAGCACCGAAACTTGTAAAGCTCTTCACAGTACCTTTTACTGTATCACCGATTTTTACGTTCTCGAAGAATGCATCGCGTTTTTCATCAATCTGTTCTTCAAGATATTTTCTGCGGTTTACAACCACATTTGCTTTATTTTCTGAATAAAGGCGCTCGATATAGAACTGAGATTTTATGCCAAGCAAAGCTTCCGGCTTTTCAACTTTCTGACTGTCTGACTGGCTGATTGGCAGGAATGCATGAATGTCACCGCCAAGATTAACCTCATATCCGCCTTTAACGATTTTGCTAATTGTACCAGATACAGGAGCCTTGTCCTTGAACGACTGTGAAACGTCTTTCCACATACGTTTTGCATCTGCTTTAGTCTTAGAAACTTCCGGACCGTTGCGGCCGAATTTTTTTACTAAGAATACCTGTACTTTGTCCCCGACATTCGGCAGATCACCTGCGAACTCCGTTACGGGAAGCCTGCCCTCTGACTTGCAGCCTACATCAAGAAAAACATACTCGTCTGTAACCTGAATAACGATTCCTTCGATAATCTGTCCTTCTTCAGGATTGCTAAAATTGTTCAGAGATTCCTCTAATTGTGTCTGGAAATTACCCTTGGAGTTCTGGGTTTCTTCCTTTTCCACTTCCATTTCTTCCATTGTAAAACCTTTTCTGTGAATTTGATTTAATATTATCTCACAAACATTATCTATGGTCAAGCGAGAAGTATCAATGTATACTGCATCCGGCGCTCTTTTTAGCGCACCCTCTGCTTTATTCCTGTCGATTTCATCACGTTTTCTTATCGCCTCTTTTATCTCTTCCAGAGTCATATTGCTCACGCCCTGGTCAAAACGGCGCTGTGCCTGAACGTCAAGCGACGCATCAAGGTAGAATTTATAGTCAGCATTCGGGAACACAACTGTCGTCATATCCCTGCCCTCGCATACAATGTCAAGGCTTTTTGTAATTTCCTGCATCCGCTCGTTTACCAGATGACGGACAGGTACAATAGCCGAAACCTGCGCAACATTCTTGCTCACAATGTCATCGTGCAGCCTGTCCTCAACGTCAGTTCCGTTCAGAACAAGGCGGGATTTTTCATATTCAAGTTTTTGTTTCCTGCAAAATGAAATGACAGCCTCCTCGTCAGAAAGATTTACGCCTGCCTCAAGAAGCGAAAGCGTAAGCGCACGGTAAAAACTGCCGCTGTTCAGATACGTAACGTTCAGTTTTTTTGCGATAATTGAAGCGATAGTGCTTTTTCCTGTTCCAGCAGGTCCGTCCATTGCGATAATCATAATATATACTCCATTTTGTCTAAATTGCTTTACTGCGGCAGAGTTTTAAAAGCCCCTGCACTTCATACTGAGAAAGTTCGCGGAACTGCCCCGACAGAAGTCCCTCTATTGTAACAGAGCCGATTCTCACCCGAGTAAGTTTTTTTATGCCGATTTCCTTTGATTTAAATACATTACGAATTTCGCGGTTTTTGCCTTCTATCAGAACGATTTTCATACGACGAGCATTTATTTCCTGTGCACTCTTGCATTTGTAAAAAATACCGTCCACCCGGATTCCTCTCTGGAATTCTTCAGCAAGATTACGCGGAAGCGGAAGGCTCGTATCAACAATATATTCTTTTTCAATTTCTGCAGAAGGATGAGAAAGTGCCGCCGCAAAATCGCCGTCATTTGTAAAAATAATAAGTCCCTGACTGAACATATCCAGCCGGCCTACATTATACAGCCTTTCATTGTACGCTTCCTTAAGAAGTTCTGCGGCAACGGGTCTTCCCTTTTCATCAGAGAGTGTACAGACATAGCCGGCAGGCTTATTTAAAAGAACGTAGCGTTTTGTTTCTTCCGGAAACACTTTTTTTCCGTCAACAAGAACTTCGTCCTGTGCAGAAACTTTTGTTCCAAGTTCCGTTACGACAGAACCGTTTACAGAAACACGACCTGACTCAATAATTTTTTCGCAGGCGCGCCGGCTTGCAACTCCGCTGTGTGCAAGAAACACCTGAAGGCGTATTTTAGAATCATTATCTTGCAAGTTCAAACCTCTGTTCCTCATCCTCATCAAGTTTAGGAAGGTCAGCAATGCTGTTCAAATGAAAGAATTTTAAGAATTCCTTTGTAGTACCAAACTGAACAGGTTTTCCAGGAACATCCTTCCGTCCGACTTCCTTTATCAAGTTACGTTCCAGAAGCAAACGTATCATATTATCTGCGCTGACTCCGCGTATCGATTCAATTTCTCCGCGCGTAACAGGCTGGGAGTATGCAATAATGGAAAGAGTTTCCATCGCAGAACGAGAAAGCCTGGCGCTGTTCTTTTCTCCGTAGCGTTCACGCAGGACTTCCCAGAATTCCTGCTTAGGAACAAGCGACCAGCCGCCTGTAATCATCGTAAGCTCAATACCGGAATTTTCAGCCAGATACTTTTCCTTCAGTTTTTCAATGCACTGCCGGACAACTTCCTCCGACAGGCGGGAAATATTAGACAGCGCCTTCTCCGTAGCAGGCTCGCTCTCCAAAAACAATATCGTTTCAACAAGCGCAGTTTCTTTTTCCAGTTCCATTATTCCATCCACATTTTATTCTATATATTTTACAATATTTAATATACAGTATTTTTCCGCAAACTGCATTAGGTCATTTATTTTCTTCCGAAACAGGAGCAGCTTTATCAATCGTAATTTCCAGCGGTTGCAGAGACTCGCCAGAATCAAGCCGCTTGCAGATTTTTATATCGCCAAACAGCTTGTTCTGAAAGATTGTTATCATTTTAAATTTGACGGCTTCAAGAATAGCCATAAATGCACATACAATATCCATCTCATTACCTTCACGGGTAATCAAATCCGTAAACATACATTCATTCTTTTTCTCAAAAAGCTCGTTCATCAGCGTGATTTTTTCATTTACAGAAATCTCTTCGTACATATTCAAAATTTTTTCATTTGAATACTGACTCACCATACTCTTAAAGAGTTTCTGCATCTGCTGGAGCAAATCCCAGGTATCAATCTGCTCCCAGTCACTTTCGCGCTCGTCAAACGGAAGGACACGCTGAATTTTACTGCGTTCAAAACTCCATTCCGCAGATTCTTCCTTTTCTTCCATCAATTCAGACAGTTTTTTGAATTTCTGATATTCAATAAGCTTGTCAACAAGTTCCTGCCGCGGATCTTCAATCTCTTCATCGTCATAAGTAATTTCAACAGGAAGAAGCATTTTGCTTTTCATATTCAAAAGCATTGCCGCCCATTTGTAAAATTCGCTCAAATCGCCCAAATCAGTCTGAACCGCATAGTCCAGATACTCAAGGTACTGCTCCGTTATCTGCGCAATCGGAATATCATAAATATTGATTTCGCTTTTATGAATCAAAAACCACAGTAAATCAAGAGGTCCTTCAAATTCACCTGCCGCAAACCTGCGCTTTGCACTTTCCGCAGACTCCGATTCCACCGTTAATGTTTCTACAGCTTTTGCATCCATACTGTCATTCCACCTTTATCCAGACTAGAGGCATCAGCAGGTTAAAGACAAAAACTTTTCCTGCACCGTCTTACTGCACTGCACGACGCCCTGCTCAGGAAGTTTCTTCAAAGAAGAAAAAATCGCTTCCTTTTTATTACAATCGGCAGATTTTTTTAAAATCTCAAGTACAGGAATTAAAACAAATGCCCTTTCATTCATACGCGGATGCGGAAGAATAAGGTCAGGAACATTTAAAACAAGGCTTCCGAATTCTTCAATATCAATATCAAGGGAACGCGGACCAAAACGAATTTCCTTACTGCGATTACGTCCGAACTGTTCTTCAATCCGGTGTATTTCGTCAAGAAGCTCAAAAGGAGATGCAGAATCATCAACAAATCCCGTTACTGCCATATTATAGAAATTCTGCTGATTTTCGTAGTACATAGCCTTCGTTTCATACAGCGATGAAAACACCGGCGCAGCAAGAATTTTCTTCAATTCCCTGCACGCACCGGAAAGCAGCTCCACCGGCTCCAGTGCGCCATACGGAGCATTAGAGCCAAGTCCGAGCACAACTCGAATCATTTAGAACAATCCTTCCTGCTCCGTAACTGGTGCAGCAGGCTTTGCCTCTTTTTTCTTCGTTTCTTTTTCTTTCTGCTCAACATTCACAGGATTTCCTTCTTTATCTTTCAGAACCTGTCCAGGGAAGAGCATATCGCGAAGCTGCTTTTCAAGTTTTTTTGCATATTCAGGATCGTTCTCTACAAAGGCAACGGCATTTTCGTGTCCCTGACCGATTTTTATATCACCCTGCGTAAACCAGGCACCTTTTTTGTCAATAATACCGTGTTTAACCGCAGAATCAAGAAGGCTCGCGGATTTTGAAATTCCTTTTCCAAAGTAAATGTCAAGTTCCGTCTTTCTGAACGGTGGCGCAACTTTGTTCTTTACGATTTTTACGCGTACGCGGTTTCCTACAGCTTCTTCATCACCCTTTCCGTCAATTGACTCAATGCGGCGGATTTCAAGGCGGACAGAAGTATAGAATTTAAGCGCCTGACCGCCGGTTGTAGTTTCAGGATTTCCGAACATAACGCCAATTTTCATACGAATCTGGTTTATAAAAATGACGATACAGTTGCTTTTTCCGACAATAGCAGTCAGTTTTCTTAACGCCTGGCTCATAAGCCGCGCCTGAAGTCCCATCTGCGCATCGCCCATATCACCCTCAATTTCCTTCTGCGGAGTAAGGGCTGCAACGGAATCAACGACGATAATGTCAACGGCACCGCTTCTTACAAGACTTTCCGTAATTTCAAGAGCCTGTTCGCCGCTGTCCGGCTGAGAAACCCAAAGGTCATCTATATTAACTCCAAGATTTTTTGCATAAACAGGATCAAGCGCATGCTCCGCATCAACAAACGCGGCTATTCCTCCAAGCTTCTGCGCCTCGGCAATTGCGTGAAGCGCAAGCGTAGTCTTTCCGGAGCTCTCAGGTCCGTACATTTCAATAATACGGCCGCGCGGATAACCGCCGATTCCCAGCGCCTCATCAAGCATAATCGAGCCGGACGGAACGACATCTATTCCGGCAGTATTGCTCTGCGTTCCGAGTTTCATCAGCGACCCCTGACCGTACTGCTTTTCAATCTGAAGGCGCGTAGTTTCCAGAGCCTTTTCCTTCTCTGCCTTATCAACAGGCGTATTTGAAGCCATAATTTCCTCCAAAAATCACAATTCGTTTGTTTCGGGAAAAACAGCCGCATCCGGCAGTCTGTTCTCCCAGATAGTATATAGTATTTTTTTGCACAAAAATGGAAGTTTCTGCACAAAAAATCAATTATTTTCTTTTACGCTCTGATAAACGGCTTTCCCGCGCAGACACAGTCTGCCGTTTTCCGTAGAAATTTTCCCCAAAACAGTAACAGCTTTATCAGCAGAAATAACAGGCGGAACAGTAAACACAACAGGAACTATTCCGTCAACTTTTTCCCCAAACTCATAGCCGACAAGGAGGTCACAGGAATAAGACTTTTCTGACTGAACCGCATTTGAAATGCGCCCCGACCAGGCAACCCAGCAGTCAAGATACAGTGCAGGTTCTTTTGCCACCTGCGAATAGCTTATATTATCACTAAGCGTATCAAACGTAGGCGGCTCAAGATATTCCATAAGAAGCCGAGCTTTCTGCTTTATTGCCACGGACGCATTTGAATTGAGAATTCTGTTTATCTCTATCTGGGCAAGATTATCCCTGTAAGACTGAAAATAACGCTGCGCTTTTTCGTACGAACCGGAAATCTGCTGCGCAGAAAGAATATAGGCAAACGCCCCGGAAGACAAATCTGTTTCCTGCGCATTTTTCTGCTCGTTCACCGTAAGTACCAAAGAGCTTAAATCAGCACGGTTTCCGTCCGAAGGAGAATGAATGCCTGAAAGAAAAAGAACAAGCGCACATCCGAGAGCACAGGCAATCACGGGAACAATAATTCCTGCCGCCTTATACGGATTTGCACCGACAGGCGGATAAAACTGTTCGATTTTTCCTGTATCGACCCAACGGCATATCGTATTAAAATCTCCGCGCATCCTGATAAACTCCATTGCAGAAAGCGCCCTTTTATCACCGGGATCATTATCAAGTATGTCAACATAATAATTTATTGCCCGATCCGTATCGCCGCGCCGCAAATACAAGGCCGCCTGCCCCAGCAAAAGATTTTTATCAGTTATTTTTATGGAACGCGCACGCTGATAATAGGAACTTGCAGAACCAGTATCACCTGCATACAGGCAGGCTGTTCCAAGCATGAGATAGTAGTCAAAATTATCTTCATAAATAGAGGCGCGGCTTTCCAAAAGTTTTATTGCCTTGTCAAACTTTCTGAACCGCATAAAACCGGCGGCGGTTTCAAGCGTATCTCGGGCCATCACATCTGCCTTAACTTCTCAAGAATTGCGTCAAGTTCCGCATTCAGCCTGAGAAGTTCATTTCTGTCAAGATTTTGATCATCGCCCTCAAGAGAATTTATCCGGTCGATAAGACTCTGAATATACTGATAATTCAGTTTTTCCGCACCGATTGTTTCAATGTCAAACGGCACGAATTCTCCGGAACCGGATGTCGCTTCCGTCTGCCCCGAAACAACTTCCGGCACGTCAGAAACAGTCTTTTCAGACACATACACTCCGAAATCCTGCTGAGACAGAGAAATGGAATCCGTATCTATAAACGTAATGCTGTCTTTGACCGCCTTTTCTTTTTCCGCAGAAGAAGACTGTTCCGCTTTCAGGCGTTTTTCCAAAGTGGCAATAAATTCTTCGCCGGCAGGCGTCTCTCCGTCAGAAGCCATTGCAATATAGTAAGTGCAGGAAAATTCCTCTTCCGGCGCAAGACGCTTTTCTTCCCAGTTTATGCAGACCGCAGAATTATTATACGAAAGCACGGAATCAAACGTGCGGGAACGAACGACCTGCGGAATCCAGGACGGAAGCGCAAGAAGATCCTTGTTTCCAAGTGATACGACTTCCGGAGGCGTAATGTCAGCCCCGTGCAGAAGAATCTGCATAGAAGCCTTGCTGTTTGCAGAACAAATCCATTTCATCCTGTCAAATTTCCGGTACTGCATTTCGCTGTTTACGGCAATATCATCGGCGGTAGAAAAATGAGGACCTTTCTGCTCTCCAAGGAACGTATCAAGCACATTCTTCAATGCGAAAACTTCCGTCCGCTTGCTTCTGTTGCGGACAACGGCATTTACTTTCAGAATATCGGCATTTCCGTTCTCGCCGGATTTTATGCACTCAAAACGAACGAGAACGCGTGCAAGTTTAGGAACGACATATACCATCTGTGCACCGACATCAGTTTTTCTTGTTCCGATTACGATTCCTATGTTATTAGACAGCTTGTACTCTTTTTTACCGGCACGCAGGGAAAAGAACGAAGACGTAAACTCGTCATATCCGGCTAAGAGAGGCTGACGCATCGCCTCTTTATTAACGGTATAGATTTGGAAACTTCCGACATTTCCTTTCAAAAGAAGGCGTATGTCACCTACCTGATTTTCAACTGTCTTTGACTGAAAAATTCCCTCGTTGCTTATCAATTCGGCAATATTTATTTTTTTTGACTTTTCAGTTTCCTTCTGTTTTGTTTTTTCCTCTTTCTTGAGCGCCGCCTCTGCCTCTTTTTTCGCTTTTTCAGACTGACGTTTTGCTTCTTTTTCCTGTCTTTTCAATGCCTTTTTTGAGGAAGCATTCGTTACACGCTCCTGAATTTCTATAAATTCATCCCCTGTCGGCAAACTTTCATCCGCAGCTGCGCAAAAAGCCGCCGTACAGCAAAGAAACAAAATTCCTGCAAGCCCTGCACTGATTTTCCCAGCTCTCATTATTTTCCATCCTTAGGCGTTCTTGCCTTCATAAGCTCCTGCGTCCACAACGCCTTCTGCTTCAATGAAGACACCATATCTTCATTCTCATTTTTTATAGTGCTGTTCATCTGTTTTTCTTCATCAAGCCTTGCAGACAAATCATTTTTTTCCTGTTCAAGCAAGGTAATCTTCTTCTGAAGTTCCGCATTCGCATGCTGAAGTTCCATAATCCTGCGGCGCGCTTCTCCGGCACTGTCCGAACCAGACAGCTTCAGCTGCCTTTCATATTCTTCCTTTGCCGCAAGATATTCCTCGCCCGTTTCTTTCAGAAGATACAAAAGTTTTTCTTCACGCGCATTCTGAGCTATTGTTTCTATGCGGTACTGTGCCGCCGCAGCCTTTGCATCATCTGGAAATTCGCTTACGACACGGGAATAAAGAATTTCCGCATCAGAATAATTGTAAGCGGCAAAAAAAGACTCTGCCACCCAGAACAACGCGGATGCATACATCTCGTGGTCAGGATAATAATGACAGAAATCACTCAGCTGAATTACGGAACGTTCGTATTCACCAAGACAGAACAAGGCACGCCCTTTGTGATACATAACATACGAAAGGTACGGACTGTCAGGAAAGTCTTTCAGAAACATCTCGCAGTCCTGATATGCAGACTTGTACTCTCCGGCATACATTTCTGCGGTAATAAGCATATACCAGGTGTCAGAATTGCAATTCTCCGGATAGGAAACGGCGCGCCTGAGCATAAAAACTGCCGACATCCATTCGCCGGACTTAAACGCATCCGTTCCCTGAAGGAACGCCGCAGATGCAATATTCTGACCGTAAGCCTGAGCACAGGAAGGCCGCATACGGCACAGAAACAGCACGCAAAGAGAAAAAAGAACAAGCGGCTTTACTTTTTTCATCAGGTATTCTCCCACTTCATACTTCCGTTAAAAAACGCACTGCCGGACACTACAATATCCGCACCGGCAGAAACAACATCGTTTAAGGTAGAGGCGTTCACTCCGCCGTCAACGGAAACAAGGAACTTAAGGGAACGTTCCTCGCGCAGTTTCGTCAGTTCGCTGATTTTGCGGACGCAGGACGGAATGAGTTTCTGTCCGCCGAAGCCCGGATTTACAGTCATAACAAGCACAAGGTCAACATATTCCAAAAGCTCGCTGACGGCACTTACCGGCGTAGACGGAACGATTGAAATCCCGGCCTTTTTTCCCAAATCGTGGATATGCTGAATAAGCCGGTGAGAATGAATGCACGCCTCGTGATGAAACGTAATCCAGTCCGCGCCGGCAGCTGCAAAAGTGTCCGCCTGTTCTTCAGGATGTTCCACCATCAGATGAACGTCAAAAGGCAGTTTCGTAAGCGGACGAAGACACTGGACTACAGGCTGACCGTACGAAATCTGCGGCACGAACCGCCCGTCCATCACATCAATATGAATAACAGAGCCGCCGTTTTCCTCTACAAGCTTAACGGCACCCTTCAAATCAGCCAAATCTGCACTAAGCAAAGAAGGCGCAAGCATACAATTCTTCATTATTGTACTATAATAGCAGATGAACGGCATATTGTAAATAATTACAGAAACTGCACACCCATCCCTGAATTATATTTTTTGCAAAAAGCCGTAAAAAATATCTTGACATATTAACTTAAAGCGAGTATAAACTTTATCCCAAATTTAATAAAAATCAGCAATTCCATTGACTAACCCTCTGCTTCTGATATAAAATGACCTTACCGCTTATGGATATTCAAACAGAAAAAGGACTGAGAGAAGCACTTTCGTACCTGGAGTCAGGAAAACCCGACGAAGCAAAGAAAGTTCTGGACACAATCCTTATGTACAATCTGGAAAGCAAGGAGCTGATTCTCTCAGGCAAATACTGCCTGTTCTGGAGCGATGCACTTCTCCGCCTTTCAGACATAGAAGATTCATACGAGCGCGGCGAGCGGCTGCTTGCAGAATGGAAGAATTTTCTTGATTTCATCCGCCAGCAGCAGGAAACATACGAAAATGCAGTGTATGCAGCGTGCCGCGGAGTGTTCAGGCTTGCGCTGTATAACTATACAAGACTGCTTGACGAGCGGATTCCGGCGCAAAAAGCGGAGATTTTGCGGAAATGCGGCATCTGCTACAAAAAGCTGGGAGAATTCGACAACGCAAAGATGTGTCTTTCGGAAGCGAATTCCCTGACGGCAGGACAGGCAGCCGTTATTGCGGAACTTGCAGACTGCTATGCACTCTGCGGAGATGACAAGGCGGCAAAAGTCCTTTTCCGGGAAGCATTCTTCCTTGACTTCAAGAAGATTGACCTTGTCTTTCTGGATTCCGAGCTTATCCGCTGCCTTATAGAAAAAACTGCGGAGAAAGGCTATTCGGGAGAGCTTCTGAACGCCTGGATTCCAGTATACGGAGTCCTGTGGGGCGTATTCAATATGAAGCGGAATATGAAGTCGCAGGAAATCGGCAGGCTCAAGCAGGAAATTTACGCATTGGAGAACGAGCAGAAAGATCCGTCGAGGGCAACAGAAATACTTACGCCCCGGCTTATCAATATGTATTTCTGGCTGATAGACTACTGTCAGGCACAGAATGACAGCAAGCTTATCAATGAAACGCTGCTGAAGATAAAAATACTTGATACTACCGTCTACAATCTGTATGTAAAGTAGTTCAAAATATAAGGGCGATAAGAGTTTATAGAGAAACACAGGAGTTTTATATGTCTGAAGAATTAATCAAATCCGTACAGGAAATGCTCAAGGAAGAAACGTGGACCAGAGCAACAATCAGCAACTATTCAAAAGAAAAGCTCATTGAACTGGCTGCTGTCGTAGAAAAAGCGCGCAATGAAAACTGCACCGATGAAATACAGCAGATTTGTGACGAGCAGCTCTCTCACTCAAAAGACAGCATCATCGCCCTGTACCTTTCCGGTATGATTTCTTTGCAGAAAGGAACTCTTGACAACTCATCGCTTGTAGCTCTTGTTGACATATTCCAGAAAAACCACAAGGAACCGGTAGTAGAATATCTGTGCCAGAGCATCCTTGAAGATGACCCGACGAATAAATTTGCCCTGCGCACGCTTGCAGAATATTACCGTGCCGCAGACAACGACAAAGTCTGGGCTTTATACGCACAGCTTGTCAAGCTTGACTTTGAGGAAGCAGACATTGCAAAAGCACTTGCAGAGCATTACGAATCTTCCGGTGATATGGAAACAGCAACAGAATACTACAAGAAAGCAATCCTACGCTACGTAAATGCAGGAAACATAAACGCAACGAAAGAACTGTGGTCCAAGCTCGTCCAGCTCATTCCGCAGGAAATCGACTTCTTCCAGCTTGTAAAGCGCAAGGTATCAAAAACGCTCGGCGACGACAAGACTGCAATCCTTCTTCAGGAACTTTACAACTGGTATAAAGACAATCAGAAATGGGATACGGCAATTTCCCTGCTTAAAGAAATCCTTACAGTAGACCAGAAAGACATCTGGGCCCGCAAGGAAATTACGGACTGCTACCGCGGAAAATACAGCGGACATTCACATCTTGACGACTATATCCGCTCGTCAAACCTTACGCAGAACTTCAGAAATGTTTTTGAAGCAATCAATGATTTTGAAAAGCACATTGCATTTGACGTACACAACTTTGTTTTCCACCGCACCTGGGGCGTAGGCATTATCCGCAAGGTTGAAAATGAAAAACTCATCATCAATTTTGGCAAGAAAGCCGGAATTCGTGATATGGCACTGAAAATGGCAGTAGATGCTCTTACTCCGCTTACAAAAGACCATATTTGGGTTCTTAAGGCAACGAAACAGAAAGACGTACTTGCAAAAATGGTAAAAGACGACAAAGCATGGACACTGAAGACAATCATAAAGAGTTTTGACAACAACTGCGACTTCAAGCGGATTAAGGCAGAACTTGTTCCGTCCGTACTCACTCCTGGCGAATGGACATCCTGGAATTCAGCTGCAAAGAAAATCCTTGAATCCGATGCAACATTCGGCGTAAACCCGAACGACATCAATATGTATATGGTACGCGAGAACGAAATCAGCAAGGAAGAAAAACTTGCAAACGAGTTTAAGGCTCAAAAACAGTTCTTCTCACGCATCGACATTCTTATGAAATACGTTGACTCTGACGAAACTGACAAAACAAGCGAAATGTTCGCCGAAATGTTCAACTATTTCGCAGGTTACGTAAAGACGCTTGATCTTTCCGACCAGCCGATGAAGGTAAACGAACAGATTGTCGCCTCATATCTTGTTGTTCAGAACATCACCGCCGCAAACAAGCAGCTTTCAGTTCCGACAAAATACACGTTCCAGCAGATTTACGAGAAAATTCAGGATCCGCGCGAAATGTACGAGCTTCTTAAAGACACAAAAAACACATCGCTTCGCGCAGACTTCCTGAGGAACATCAGAATGCTCCCGAACTGGTCAGACGAATACATCCGCCTGTTCCCGACTGTTCTTGAAGGTCAGATGCTTACGATGCTCATCGACAGCGGCTACACCGAAAAAGTACAGAAGCTTGTCGTTTCCTGCTTTGAAAACTGCAAGGACTACCGCAACGCCGTACTTTATTTCTTCAAGGAATGCCAGAACGAAGAATGGTTTAAGAATGCAGGAATTTCATACGAAAAGCAGCTCATCACCCTTATCCAGCTCATCGAGCTTACATTCCGCGAAATCAACAACCATCTGAATACAACGGAAAACAAGAAAATCAACAAGAACGCTACACTTCTCCTCTTCAAAGACGACGCACTTCTTAACTATATGTTCCAGAATGATGAGGAAACTGTAAAGAAAATGTACACCCTCATTGATGACCTTGCAGACATTGATCCGTCATACAAGGCACTGATGAGAAACAGAATTCTTGAAAAATATCCGAACATCAAATTCCACGTTTCAGAGGAAAAATCTTCTGCACCGAAAGGAATGCTTGTTACGGCAAAGAAGCTGGAAGAAAAGAAACAGCTGCTTGAACGCCTGCAGACCGTTGATATTCCTGCAAATGCAAAAGAAATTGAAGAAGCCCGCGAAAAAGGCGACTTGAAGGAAAATGCAGAATACAAGGCTGCAAAAGAGCACCAGCACAAGCTCAACAACGATGTTGCAAAGCTTCAGGCAGAATTGAACAGGGCAGTCGTATTCGACCCGACAACAGTTACAACGGCGCTTATTTCATTTGCAACTACAGTAACGCTGCACAACAACGACAAGAATGCGGACGAAACATATACAATTCTCGGACCGTGGGAATCAGACCCGGAAAACGGAATCATCTCTTATATGGCACCGTTCGGAAACGCAATTATGGATTACAAAGTTGGTGACAACATCAAGTTTGCAATCAATGAATACAAATACAATTACACTGTAAAAGAAATCAAGGCTGCAAAACTGTAGTTTCTGCACTTTTACAGAAAGGACTGTCCTGAGTAAATAAGGTTTTATGATTACGCATAAGCCTGACATACGGACAGTCCTTTTTTTTATTATCAAACTGTCTTTCTCTTCCATCTTTTTTTTGATATTATAACTGTATGACTGCAAAAAAACTGACAGACTCTGTATATTTTCTTCCAGGAGCAACAAACATCGGCATTATCTCCTGTTTCAGCAGCACAAAAAAAACGAATGAAGTTTATCTTGTTGATACAGGAATGAGCGCATCCGACGCAAAAGTCATTTTAGAAGAACTGAAATCTCTTTTTCCAAAAGAAAAAGGCGGCTATTCAATAAAAGCAATTATAAGTACGCATTCTCATGCAGACCACTGCGGCGGAAACAAATATATAATTGAAAAAACAAAATGTGATTTACTGGCAACAAAAAAAGAGTCAGGAAGCATACAAAATCCGTTTCTTCAGGCTGCCGTAATCTGGGGCGGAAACCCGATTCCGGAAATTACAGGGCCTTATTATGAGGCTGAACCGACGATGCCTACAAAAATAATAGACGCCGCCGTTAAAATAACTCTGGACAATTCTTCCGAAATTTCATTTTTTCCGCTTCCAGGCCACTATTTTGAAATGACAGGCGTTTTGTACGAAAATTCAAAAAAGGAAAAAGTGCTGTTTGCCGGAGATGCCGTTTTCGGACGCGAGCATATTCTGAAATACTGGATACCGTTTTTGTATGACGTAAAGGAATTCAAGCAGACGCTGGATGCACTTTTAACGGTAGAGGCAGACTGGTTTGTTCCAAGTCACGGAAACGCAATAACAAGAATTGACGAAACTGTAGAAATGAACAAAATTGCCATTCTTTCCACAGAATTCTGCATTCTTCACATCCTGCGAAATCAGGATCTGCCGTTTGAAGAAATTGTAAAGCAGGTTGCAGATTTAAATAACATAACGCTGAAAACAGCACAGTTTGCGCTCATCAGCAGCACGCTCCGCTCATACCTTACATATCTGGCAAAAGACAACAAAATTTCCTATTATATAAAAGATAACCGGCTGTACTGGCATCGAAAGGAACGCAGTTGAAATTCCTCTACCCCACCGGATTGAAATTACGTACAGGAACAGAAATGATGCAAAAAAATCAGCGTGTTGTTTCTGGAAGTTCTATACTTTCGTCCCAGGCATCAAGAATCTGAATACCGCTTGAAGTTCCTATGCGTGTTGCACCGGCTAATATCATACTTGCAGCAGAGCGGGCTGAACGAATGCCGCCGGAAGCCTTTACGCCAAAATCCTCACCAACAGTTTTACGCATAAGCTGTACGTGATGAACGGACGCACCGTTCGGAAGCAGGTTTCCGTCTATTCCCTTAGGAGCGGCAAAACCGGTTGATGTCTTTACAAAATCTGCACCGGCACGAACCGCACACTGGCAGGCTGTTGCTATCGTCGGATCATCTAAAAAACACGTTTCCAATATCACTTTTACAATAACTTTTCTTCCAAGACGTTCTGCTTCTTCCCGGCAGGCGCATACAACACCGTGAATATCAGTTTCAACATCATTAAAGCGGCAGTCAATTGCCGCACCGACATTCATCACCATATCAATTTCATCAGCACCGTTTTTTATTGCAGAAACTGCCTCAAAACGCTTTACCTCAGTTGTATTTGAACCGAGCGGAAAACCGACGACAGTACAAATATGCACGTCAGAATTCGAAAGTTCATTTTTTGCCGCCGCAACAAAATAAGGATTTATGCAGACAGAGGCGAAATGATAAACTTCCGCCTGCGTACACAACTTTACAATATCCCTTATTCCTGCCGTCGGGGCAAGAAGCGTATGATCTATCATTTTTGCAACTGTTTCTTTTTTCATTTTTACTACTCCTCGGTAATCTCCAAGTCAACAGACAAATTTACAGAATAAGACTTACCTTTTTCCGCATTAAGGCTTCGGATAATTTCATAGCTTCCCATCAAAAAGCGAAGGCGATGCTCCCCTTCTGAAACTTCAAATTCCGCAGCAGTTCCGTCAATTTTCTGATCATCAAAGAACATATCAACATTATCTGGCACAGAAATAGAAACAGTCGGCATAAGGCTTTTCAATGAAATTTCACAGACTGTCGTTCTTGCCCTGTCTATATACACGGAACTTACTTCATTACGATACTCATCTGACTGAATGCAGACGTTATGAACGCCGGTATCAAGAAGAATTGAATTGTCTGCCGGAAGTTCCGTAACTTTATCATCAATAAGGACGACAAACGGCGTTTTTGCAGAAGACGGCGTTTTTACAGAAAGCACGAGCCTTCCCTTGTCAATCAGCACCGGTTTTACAGACACAGAAAGCACAGATTCAAGAGTTTCTTCAGGAACGCCTTTCATCACCGGCATAAAACGCAAAAAGACAAAATGCCCGGAAATCTCCGGAATGACATTCATTTTTGTAACGTAAGGACCGTCTTTCAGGGAATTATCATAGCGGAGCGGAATCTGCATAATCCAGTTCACTTTTGAAGGAAGCGGCTGTATGTAGATACGTTTTCCCGAATAATCAATTTTTGAAGCAGACGGAACAGGCGCGACTCCGTCATACGCGGCAAGAGCAACAGAATCACGCCAGTTTGCAACGGCAGGCGGAATCTGAACCTTCACTTCTATTCCTTCAAAAAACATAAGGTCATCCGGCAGAAAGACTCCAATACTGTCATTTATGCCGGTCTGTAAACTCTGCTCCTTTTGATTTTCAGCGGAAAGAGAAACAATGTGCGTCTTATGAGTCCTGAATGATTCTGCCTGACAGTCGGCAGTACTCATAAAAAAGAGAAGAGAAAAAAAACATCCTGCGCAGAAAACACGTTTCATATATTTATTCTACTATATTTATTAATAAATTTACATACCGGGACTTGAAAATCAAAGAAAAAAAAAGAAATATAACGTCATTGACGCGGCAAAAGTTCTTCCGGGTCTGTTGCCTTTCCGTTCCTGCGGATTTCAAAATGAAGATGCGGACCTGTTGCAGCACCTGTCTGCCCTACCTCGCCAATAGTCTGCCCGGAACGTACTGCCTGCCCCTGTCTGACCGATATTTTTGAAAGATGCGCGTACACGCTCGTAAGTCCGCCAGAATGAGAAATAATAATATAATTTCCAAAAATTGCATCATTTCTGACTGCAAGGCTTACCGTTCCGCCTTTACAGGCATACACACTTTCTCCTTCGGGAGCCGCAAAATCAACTCCTTTATGAAATTTCCACACGCCGTACACAGGACTTGTCCTGTATCCGAAACCGGAAGAAACAATCCTGGTATCAATAGGAAGGCGGAAAGACGAATCCAGAAAAAAAGCTCTTTGCGCCTGCGAAAAGCGCTCCCCCTGCAAAAAATCAAATTCCCTGCCGTCAACAACATAGCGAACGGGAGATGCGTCCGCCTTCATTTCTGCACGGAGCAGAACTTCCACAGCATTCACAGGCTTCACCGGAACAAAAACGCCTTTTTCAGCAGGAATAATAATTTTTCGCCCTGAAAGCCGTTCGTCCGTTCCTGATATTCCGTTCAGAGTGGCAAGAGTATCATACGGAATGCCGGTCGCAGAATGAAGGGAAAAAAGAGTTTCGTTCGCTCTGCAAGTATACAAATAGAATTCTTCAATACATTCTTTTCCGGCAGCATACTGAATGTCATTATAAGATGAAGTCTGGGTCAGCTGCTGAAAAACAACATCATAACGAGAAAGCTCGTTTATAACCGGAAGAAAATCAGAAGAAACGACAAAAGCACTTTCCTGAGCGGCAGAAAAGCAAATTGAAAAGAAAAAAAGCGGAATTACGAAAAGATTTTTCAGCACTTTAAAATAAAAAGACGGACGAAAACCGTTCATAATCACACAACTTTCGTCCGTCCTTTTTAATTATTCAGAAATAGCTTCTGCAGGACATTCAGATGCGCACGTACCGCAGCTGATACATTTATCAGCGTCAATTACGCGTTTATCATTGCTTTCTGAAATAGCTCCAACAGGACAATCCGGTTCGCAAGAACCACAGTTTACGCATTTGTCAGCGTCGATTTTGTATGCCATATTTTGCTCCCTAAAATGTGATAATTAAATATTACTGTAGACTTCATTTTTTAGCAAGAAAATTTTTATTGTTTAACCGCACTCTTTTCTTTATATTTACAGTATGTACAATAAAAACATTTTAGTCCTTTACAAAAAACAGCCGGCACTCATAAAAGATTTTGACGGCGACAAAATAGTCATTACTTTTCAGGCAGGAGCTGCTTCACCAAACGGAAAAAAAAACCGGTATGCAGAACAGAAAGTCCGGGAAAAAGACATCATTCCTTTGAGTGAAAAAAGCTGTACAAGCCTTGAAGATGCACTTTCATACGAAGACAGTTCTATCTCCACGCTTATTCAGGAAGCCTACGAACTTCTTGAAAGCGACGAAGCGACGGCAAAAACGCCCGTTTCATTCAGCGAACTTTCAGACATAATAAAGGCTGATGCCGAAGCACAGGCGCAGTGGTTTATATTCAATGCTCTTACAAAATCCCTTGAATTCTCCCTTGACGAAGCGGCTCTTAAAAACAACGAACTGACGTTCATTCCGCGCACAGAAGATGAAATCAACGTAATCAAACAGAAAAACTACGAAAAGGAACACGAAGAAGAAATCCGTGCGGCATTTATAGAACGGCTAAAGCAGAGAAAACTTGAATTTCCCGGCGATGCAAAATATATGGTCGAGGTGGAAAACGTTGCTCTGTGCAAGACTGAAAAATCAAAAGTTCTTGTAGAAGCCGGAATAACGCAGACTCCGGAAAAAGCGCACAAGCTCCTTCTTGAAACAGGAATTTGGGAAATAACAAAAAATCCGTACCCTACACGATACGGTCTTTCAATGACAAGTGCACAGCAGGGACTGGGAACGCCGCCAGAGGAAGAACGGCTTGAAGTTCCCGGTACGGCATACGCAATAGACAACGAATGGTCGGCAGACCCGGACGATGCAGTTAATTTTGACGGAAAATACCTGTGGGTGCATATCGCAGACCCGGCATCATTTGTTGAACCGGACAGTGTCGTAGACAAGGCGGCACGTAACAGGGGAACAACGCTGTATCTTCCTGACGGTGCAGTCCGTATGCTTGCAGAAACAGCACTTGAAGACTATGCACTGGGGCTTAAAGAAAAAAGCCGCGCCCTGTCTTTCAGGCTTCTTCTCAACGAAGACTGTTCCGTACAGGAATGCACCATACTAAAAACAATCGTCAACGTTAAGCGGCTCACCTATAAAGCAGCAACAGAACAAAAAGACTCACCGGAACTAAAGCCGCTTTTCGACATTGCAAAACGGAATGTTGAGCGCAGAAAAAAATCCGGCGCAACAAATATAGATATGCCGGAAGTCCACATAAACGTTGATCCGGAAACGAAAAAGGTTTCTGTTTCGCCGCTTGTACGCTACGAGGCAGACGCAATGATATGCGAAATGATGCTTCTGGCAGGTGAAGGCGCGGCTCATTTTGCATACAACAACAGAATTCCATTCCCGTTTGTAAGTCAGGAAGCACCGGAATTCCCTGCAAAACTGGCAGACGGCCTTGCAGGTCAGTTCCAGCTGCTCAAATGTATGCGAAAACGAAGCGTCGGAATTACTCCAGCAATGCATTCAGGACTGGGAATTGCAATCTACAGTCAGGTAACAAGTCCGCTTCGCCGTTATTCAGATTTAATTGCCCACGAACAGCTGAGGGCATATCTTGACGGAAGAAAACTCATCGACAAAGACACTATGCTTGAGCGCATCAGCCAGGGAGATGCGGCTTCTGTTGCGGCACGAAAAGCCAGCAGATACAGCGATACTCATTGGAAATTGATTTACCTTCTTCAGAACCCTGAATGGCAGGGAGAAGCAGTCTGTATTGAAAACAAGGGAAACGACTCCATTATGATGATTCCAAGCCTTGCAATGCAGACAATGCTGAAAGGCACTCAACTTGCGCTGAACCAGAAGGTTACGGTAAAAGCGTCAAACATTGACATAACGACGCAGGAAGCAGATTTTTCAATATGCTGAAATAAAAAAGCCCGGATTCATATAAGAATCCGGGCTTTTTTTACGAACGGCGCTTTTTCAAAAAACGCCGCTATATGTTACCACTTTACTTCAATCGTATCGCAGATGTTCTTTTCGCCTTCTTCCATAGAGAAGAATTTAGCTTTTTCCATATTAGGAACAACATTGATTGTATCACCAAGACGGAATTCTACATTGTCGTGGATTTTTGCAATAACAGACTGACCTTTGTTTGAAACAAGATACAGGTGAGTTTCAGCGCCAAGAGGCTCCTTGTTCGTAATCTTCATCTGCATATTGTCTTTTCCAACCGGTTTTTCTGAATATTCAAGATCCTCAGGACGAATACCGAAAGAAACTTCTTTTCCGACATATTCTTTAAGGCATTTTGCCTGTGCGTCAGTCGGAGCAATTTCGAACGAACCTTCATCACATACGATTTTTCCGCCACGCTCAAGAACTTTTACAGTAAGGAAGTTCATCGGAGGAGTTCCGATAAATCCGGCAACGAATTTGTTGATCGGATTGTTGTACAGGTACAACGGAGCACCAATCTGCTGAACAAAACCGTCTTTCATAACGACGATCTTTGTACCGAGCGTCATAGCTTCTGTCTGGTCGTGCGTAACGTAAATCATTGTTTTCTGCTGTGTATTGTGCAGGTTTGCGATTTCAGCACGCATTGTAACGCGAAGCTTTGCATCAAGGTTAGAGAGCGGCTCGTCGAACAAGAATACTTTTGGCTCGCGGACAATTGCACGTCCTACGGCAACACGCTGCCTCTGTCCGCCGGAAAGAGCCTTAGGTTTTCTTTCAAGATACGGAGTAAGACCAAGCTGTTCTGCAGCCGCACGAACTTTATGGTCAATTTCTGCCTTGTCTACCTTGCGGAGTTTTAGACCAAATGCCATGTTATCATATACAGACATGTGCGGATAAAGCGCATAGTTCTGGAAAACCATTGCAATATCACGGTCTTTCGGCGGAACATCATTCATTTCCTTACCGTCAATATAAAGTTTGCCTTCAGAAATATCTTCCAAGCCGGCAATCATACGGAGAGTCGTAGACTTACCGCATCCAGAAGGACCTACGAAAACGCAGAATTCCTTGTCCTCAATTGTGATATTAGCATTTGTAACAGCCTGTACACCGCCGTCATAAATTTTGCCAATACCTTTTAATTCAACTTTTGCCATATTATTTGGCCTCCCTTTGGGGTTATATTATACTTATCATTGTAAGGGGAAAAAGATTATTAGTCAAACAAAATTAGGAAGAAACCAGGAGAGAAACTTGAATTCGGCATAAAAAAATCTGCGCAAAAACGCAGATTTTTTCAGTAAAAGCTCTATTCAGCACCGTATGCCTGTTCATATTTTTTCATACAGGCATCAAACGCACCGTTTTTCAAATCCCGGACATTTTCTTTTTTTGTCTTTTCAGAATTTGGATAGAGCGGATTTAAAATATTCACCGTAAATTCAGGAAGATCAATTCCGTCGCGGACTCTGCCAGTTTCGCGGAACGTAATGAAAAGCGGCACGACCGGCACATTGTTCGCAGCGGCAAAATGAAATGCACCATCCATAAACGGACGCGGCTTTTTATAGCACCACCATTCGCTGCCCTCCGGGAAGAACAGCACGCCTGTTCCGTGCGAAAGATAATAGTTCACTGCCTCAGTAAATTTCTGTATGCAGGCACGCGTATTCTTGAACGGCAGTATTCCGTCCGCACGCATCATCTTTCCAAGAAATCCCGGACGGTTATTGAAATCTGCAACCATAATCTTTAAAGGACGCTTTCCGAGCGCATAATTTACTGCAAGCGCATCGTATTTATTCACGTGGTTACAGATAAAAACAGCCGCTCCTACTCCCTTCAAATTTTCTTTTCCCGTAATTTTTGTAAGAAGAACTTTCTCATTAAGAGATTTTATGAAATGATTAAGGAACGTAATTTTCCGGAATGCGTACACCGCACGCAGAAACACATTCGGAATATACGGAAACGACTCGTCCACAGGAAGCGTCCCGTGATATTCAATCGGATCCAGATGGTCGGAAAATCTGCCTTCCTGCTCGGCTTTCTTCATTTTTTCTATAACATCAGGTGTTGTATATGCTAAATCAAACCAATCCATAAGGCAAATCTCCGTCACATTTATTTTTTATTCAGAGAAAACTTCAGAAGAGTCTGTCTGAACGCGGGCAATTGCATCCCACTGCTTGTCATTCTTGCTGACAATTGCTTTTGCAACAATCGGAATATATCCCATATAGAAAACAGGATGCACAAAAAGAACGGCAAGAAATCCCAGCTTTGTAAGTTTTATGTCTTTTCTATTAATGAAAAGCGCAACAGCAGTCAGAATGAAGAATGCAGCATAAATTGCAAACACCGCAGCACCGGCAGAAATCACATACTCCCAATTTACAGGTTCACCGAATCCTATTGCAAGTGCAGAGCAGACAAGATTTATTGCAGCCATTCCGATAAGCGTTGCAACAAACAGATAAACCAGCCACAGACTGAACATAAAGTAAAAATTTACGACAGGTTTATTCTGTCTGTTCTTTATCAAATCTGCAAAATAAATGTAGTTTGAATGAGTAAGACCATGCATCCAACGTGAACGGCGCTTATTTGTTTCAGCAAGGCTAGGAGCTTCTTCCATATAAATCATTGCATACGAATAATAGAAGCATTTTCTGTTTTTAAGAATGCTGTCGTGGCAGAATTCCATATCTTCAGTCAATGTCTTGCGGTAGCACCAGCCGTTCATCTCTTCAACAACTTTGCGCGTAAAAAGAATACCAGTCGTTACAGTCATCGTAGTAAGGTTATGATCGCTTCGGAAACGGTTTCCCATATCATCCATGAATGTCCAGATAAGACCGTTGCAGGCAGTTACGAGATTACTGTTCTTTCCGCCGTCCTGATAATAGTTGCGGACGCGTTTTTTTGCATTTATAACGTCAGCACCAGAAGCCATTGCATTGTTCATCTCTTCAAGGAATGTTTTTTCAAGAAGACAGTCAGCATCTACGATGATAAAACCGTCGTACTTTTTCGGATATTTCTCAAGAATTTTCTTGAATGTATAATCAGTACAGTCACCTTTACATGTCTGGGTAACATCGCAGTACACTTCAGCATTAACAATTTTTGCATATTCATAGACAGGATCTTCAGGATCTTTTACAGCTATAAACGTATCAAAACAGTCTGCGTCATACGTCTGAGCCTTTATAGATTCCAGAAGCGGAATGATATTCTTGCCTTCGTTCCTTGCAGGAATAAATAAAGCAAGCTTGTTTTTCTTGTCATTATACAGCCGTTTCTGAGGAAAAAGAGAAGCAAACCACGCAAATGCACGAGGTGCATACAAAACGGCAAAAATAGCGCATACAAAAAGAACTGTATTCAAGCTAAACATTTACAAAACTCCTTTTCATGCATTTAAATGCATAATTTTCTGTTGTCTATTTAGACACGTAATGTCAAAAAAAGTTGCACAATTTTTTTTTCTGCTATTTAATAAGCACTACAAACAGAATTTCAAGTATAAATGCAGGAAGAAAATTTGCCGTCTTGATTTTTTTTAGATTAAGAAGATTTATTCCTATCATTACAATCATTGCGCCGCCAGCAGCAGTAAGTTCCTCTATAAGAACCTGCGAAACATAAGGCTGAATTACAACACTCAGAAGGGTAAGCGCTCCCTGATAAAGAAAAACGATAATTGCACTGAATGCAGTACCTATTCCCATTGCGCCGGCAAAACTTATTGCCATAAAACCGTCAAGGATAGATTTTGTAAATATAATTGAATAATCTTTTTCTACACCGGCTTTGAACGAACCGACTATAGACATCGCTCCCACACAGAAAAGAACAGACGCATTTAAAAAAGCATAAGCAAAATTACGGGAATTACCGTCGCCTTCAGAGAACGGCGTTTCTTTTCCGTGAAAACAGAGACGCTGAAGGAAATTTCCCAGTTTCAGAATTTTTCCGTCTATATCGCATAAGCAGCCGATAATTCCGCCTGCAATAAGCGAAAGCGTCATATACACAATGTTGTGATACTGCATTGCCATCTGAATACCAAGAATCATCGTTACAATGCCGGCGGCCGTCTGAATATGGGATGACATTTCCTCCGTTATCCTGCGTGCAAAGAACAAACCGATAATCGAACCTGCTATAACAGCACCGCAATTTACAAAAACCGCAATCATTAAAAAAATCCCCAGGGTAAAAAAAAAGATTGCTGAAAAATCAGCAATCTTTTTAGTGCGGCGAACAGGACTTGAACCTGCACAGCTTTCGCCATAAGGACCTCAACCTTACGTGTCTACCAATTCCGCCATCGCCGCGAATTGATTAGTATCATATATATTTTTTGAAAAAGTGTCAATAGAAACATCATCACTTTTCAAAAAAAATATTCCGGATAAATCAGGAATTAAATCCTCCTGCCTTAACCTGAAAGTGGCTGAATTCCATACTGAACCCCGCCCTTCCCTGCGTTGCAGAACGAAGATTTGTAGAAAATCCGAACATTTTTGCCATCGGTGCCTGAGCATGGATTATGTCACCGCTTGCCTTTGAGTCCTGTCCCATAATCATTCCGCCGCGCTGAGTCATCTGACTCATTGCTTCACCCACAAATTCCTTAGGGCAGGTAATGTCGACATTCATAACAGGTTCCAGAAGCTGCGGAGAAGCCATATTGCAAACTTTATCGAATGCCTGTGCGGCACACGCCTCGAATGCAAATGTAGTAGCAGTTTCTTCCGAATACGTTATGCCGGTAACGGTTACTGCTGTATCCGTACACGGATAACCGTAGTTTATTCCGGAATCAAGGGAACTTCTGAAGCCGTTTTCCACAGCCTCATAAATTTCTTCAGGAATGTTATTGTCACGCACGGTACATGAATAGGAATTTCCTGCACCCTGCTCGCGCGGTTCAACATGAACTGTAATTCCGGCCGTATTTTCCTTACCGCCCAGAACTTTGCTGAACGATTCCGTACAGTCTGCAGAGGAAGTAACGGCTTCGCGGTACGTAACCTGCGGCGCACCTACGCGGCACTGAACGCCGAAGTCATCTTTCATACGCGTTACAAGAACGTCAAGATGAAGTTCTCCCATTCCGCTGATGATAAGCTGACCGGTTTCTGAATCTTCGTGATATGTAAAAGTCGGATCTTCCTTAGAAAGAATTTGAAGGGTGTCGTTCATTTTGTCACGCTCGCTCATACTTTCCGGCTCAAGCGAAACGGAAATTACAGGCTGAGGGAAAACAGGCTTTTCAAGAAGAACAGGAAATCCCTCGCTTCCGACTGAATCACCGGTCTGGGCAAGTTTAAGTCCTACAAAAACGGCTATATCTCCGGCGCAGACTTCGTTCAACGGCTCGCTTTTGTCCGCGTGCATACGGAGAATTCGGTTTACGCGCTCGCGTTTTTTCTTGTTTATGTTAAGAACCTGCGTTCCGGCAGAGATTTTTCCGGAATACATACGGACGTAACACAGGCTTCCCATTTCGCGGTCATACTGAATTTTGAACACAAGCCCCAGAGCTGGCTTTGAAACATCGCACGGAACTTCAACAGTTTCTTCCTTGTCTTTTTTGATATGAATGCCTGAAGCAGCAGGAATGTCCGTAGGACACGGAAGATAATCAATCACCGCATCGATAAGCGGCTGAACACCCTGATTATGGCGCGCACTACCCATAACAAACGGAACAAATGTACGGTTTATAGAACCTTTTCTGATTGCAGCCTTAAGCTGTCCGACAGAAATTTCCTGTCCGTCAAGATACAGTTCGGCAAGTTCATCATCACTGGATGCAACCTGATCAATAAGTTTTTCGCGCCAGGTTACGGCATCTGCCATACGACTTTCGTCGATGTCGCTTTCAACAATCGTTTCTCCCTCGTCATCGGCATTCCAGCGCAGCTCTTTCATGCGCAAAAGGTCAATCACCCCTTCGAACGCCTGTCCTTCACCGATAGGAATTTGAAGCGCAAGACATTCAACGCCGAATTTTTCCTGAACGTCTTTCATAGACCCGAAAAAATCCGCGCCGATTCGATCCATTTTGTTCATAAAGCAAAGGCGCGGAACTTTAAATTCGTCTGCCTGCTTCCAGACAGTTTCCGTCTGCGGCTGAACGCCGTCAACCGCGCAGATAACTGCAACCGCGCCGTCAAGGACACGGAGGGAACGCTCGACTTCCGCCGTAAAATCAACGTGACCCGGAGTGTCGATGATATTTATCTGATAGTCTTTCCAATAAGTCGTCGTGGCGGCACTGCAAATCGTAATTCCGCGTTCCTGCTCCTGTGCCATCCAGTCCATAGTTGCCTGACCGTCATCAATCTCGCCTATCTTATGTATTTTTTTTGTATAATACAGAATACGCTCTGTCGTCGTTGTTTTTCCGGCATCAATATGAGCCATAATTCCGATGTTCCGCATTTTTTCAAGTAACATACAATCCTCTTGTCAGAATCACAGTTTTCCGTCTGACACAAATTCTTTCCATTAAATTAAGTATAAGTAAGAACGAATTATATTGATTTTTTTAAGGTTATACAACATTGTAAAATAGTCTGTAAACATACGCACATTGAAAATAACCGTATAAAAGGTTATAGTCTGAAAATGACGATAACGCAAATAGACTTTTCCATTCTAGACTGGATTCAAAACACGCTGAAAAATTCCTTGCTTGATGCAGTTATGCCCGTCATAACGCATCTTGGAGACGGAGGTTTTATCTGGATTTTGACTGCGCTGATTTTTACTGCAATTCCGCGCACAAGAAAAACAGGAATTCTTATGATTATTTCGCTGGCAGCAGGAGCAGTTGCGTATCAGTTCATCCTTAAGCCGGTTATAGCGCGTCCGCGTCCGTTTACGCAAAATCCTGCCGCCGTCCTGCTTATAAAGCCGCCTTCGGATTTTTCGTTTCCGTCAGGACATACCGCCTGCGCATTTTCTGCTGCGGCAGTGCTTTTTTTCAGGCGGAACAGGCTTTGGATTCCGGCAGTTATACTGGCAGCATCAATCGCATTTTCGCGGCTGTACCTGTACGTACATTTTCCGACTGATGTTCTTGCAGGAATTATCATCGGAACAGGAGTAAGTGCGGCAGTCTGTTTTATAAAACCTAATTCAAAGAATATGCCGAAAAACGGCGTGCAAACAAAGAAGGATAAAAATGGCTGACATTAAAGGAATTATTTTTGATATGGACGGTGTAATTCTTGACACCGAAACAATCTGTTTCCGCACGTGGGAAATTGCAGGAAACGAATTTCATCTTACGGATATTGAAAAAGCGCAGCACGCCTGTCTGGGAATGAACAAGCCTGATACGATTTCAACGCTGCGCCGGCTGTACGGAAACAATTTTGAGGCGGAGCGCTTTCTTGAGCGGACATCGGAACTGTTTTCGCAGATAGAAACGACGGATGGAATTCAGCTTATGCCGTATGCGGAAGAAACTCTTTCCTGTCTTGTAAAAAAATATACAGTTGCACTTGCTACATCCACCAGAAGAGAAAAAGCTTCACGGCAGCTTGAAAACGCCGGAGTAAAAAAATATTTTTCATCGCTTACCTTTGGAGATATGGTAACGCATTCAAAGCCTGAGCCGGAAATCTACCTTATGGCGTGCCGTTCCGCAGGCTTAAAACCGGAAGAATGTGCCGCCGTTGAAGACAGCCCGAACGGAATAAGAAGCGCATATGCCGCCGGAATGCAGTGCATTATGATTCCAGATAAAATCCAGCCGACTGATGAAATGCGAAAATGCTGCACGCACATCTGTAAATCTTTGAAAGAACTTCAGACGATTTTATAGAATGAATTATAAAACCGCGGCATATTTTTATCAGTATTTTTTATGTTTGCGCAAATGACAATCTGTTTTGCCACTGTCATATTACATCTCCCATAAAAAGTCAATTATGTGCAGTTTATTATATTCAACTTTTATTATCCTTTTCTTATTCGTATATGTGAACCGAAGTTCGTTTTTTCAACGTCAATACGCGAACGTACAGTCTGCTGAAGCGCTTCAACGTGTGATATGATACCAATCATTTTTGTTTCCTGAAGTTCATTTAAAATTTCCATTGCCTTGTCCAGCGTTTCACCGTCAAGCGAACCGAATCCTTCATCTATAAAAAGCGAATCAAGGGAAACAGCCCCGTTCTGATTCTGTACAACGTCCGTTATGGCAAGGGCAAGGCTTATGCTTGCTTCAAACGTTTCTCCGCCGCTTAAAGTTGCCGGGTCACGCGTACAGCCGGTAAAACTGTCCGTTACAAGAAGATCAAGTCCTTTGTACCCCTTCCCCGTCTTTCCGCCGGAATCAAGCAGAAATTGAAAACGTCCGCTGGAAATGTCAAAAAAGCGGCGGCTCGCATAACTTACGACCTGCTCAAAATATACACCGAGCGCCCAGGAATCAAACTGAAGTTTTGAAGGATTCGTGCCGTTCAAGTCTTCGCTCAACTTTTTATACGGCTTGAATTCCGAATACAGTTTGTTGTACTGACGTTCAAGTTCCTGAACAGTATTAAAAGCAGAAGAATAGGCCGTATGTTCACGTTCAAGACGTTCCGTTTCTTTTCTTGCTGCGTTAAAATCATTTTCTGCATACCGCTCGTCAGAAACAAGCAAATCAAGTTCCGCACGGACATTTTCTGCAGAATCAACGGCGGCGGTACTTTCTACAATACCTTCGCATTTTTTTACTTCATCAGCATACCGCCGGCAGAGTTCTTTCTGCCTTTCAAGAAGCGAACTTTCAATAAAGCAGCTTTTCGCTTCGTCTACGCAGGAAAAAACAGACTTTCCGATTTTTTCTTCAAGAAGCGCCGCCTTCTCCCTGCTTTCGTCCGCAAGCAATTTTACCTGCGCCTCTGCATTTTCAAAAGCTGCTTTTGCACCGGCAGCAGAACGGGAAAGACTGTTGAGCGACTCGGAAAACTGCGCAATCTCCGTTTCTGCCGCCGCAATTTTACTTTGAGCCGCCCTGCACCGCACATTCAATTCAAAATACGTTTTTACAAGCGAAACATACTGCTCCTTTACAAAAGAAGTTTCTGGAACGGCGGCAAATGGTTCTGCCTGTTTTTCAAGCATTTCTATTTTTGATTCGGCGGCACGCATATCCTGAAGTTTCTGCTGGTACGACTCGTCCAGCTGCTTTTCATTCTGCCGGAACGTCTGAACCTGCTCCTCAAACGAAAGAATGTCTTTATGCGCGTCGGAACAAACTGGTTCAGGATGTTCAACGGCACCGCATACAGGACACGGCTTTCCCGGTAAAAGAGATTTTGAAACGGTGTATGCCATATTCAAAATCCGCTGTTGCTCCAGTGCCGCCTCTGCCTGCTCGCGGGAACGCCTGTTCCGTTCAAGAAGTTCAAAAAGGGAATCAGCACTTTTTTTAAGAACCTCAAGTTCTTCCCTGCTTTCTGAAAGCCGCAGAACAACTCCGTCGCGTTCCGCCGCTTTCTGAAGCAATGCGCACGCGTCTGCAAGTTCTTCATTGATTGAAACGGAGCGGCTTTTGTCTTTTTCATTTTTGACTTCGGAAAGATGTTCTTCGCCGGAAAAACGATATTCTTCATTAAGACTGCAGAGCGTTTCCCGAAGTTCCGGCGGAACGGCATTTGAAAGGGTGTATTTCTGCGCATCATCAAGGCGCGATTTCTGCTGAAGAATGTTTTTCTTAAGTTTTTCCGTATCGTCCTTGAGCTTTGAAATTCGTTCTGCCTGTGATTGAAGCGCATCCAGTTCCTGCGTAATTTTTTCATAACGTCTTTGCGCGCTTTCAAAATTCTTCTGCGCCGCAAAAAGGCGTTTTTCCGCATCTTCTTTCTGGCGGATAAAAACGTCAAGTTCAAGGGCACGCTGCGCACGCTCATTCTGCTTTTCAAGTTCGTCAAACTGTGATTTCTGCGCCGCAAGTTCAGAAAGCCGTTTTCTGCTTGTCGCCGCAGTTTCTGCCGCCGCAAATTTTTCTTCAAGAACGGCTTTTTTTGACGCAATTTCCTTACGCTTTTCTATAAGCGCGCTTTCCTTTTTATGAAGTTCTGCAATTTTCGCTTCCATTGCAGAAAGTTTTTCCGATGCATTTGAAAAATCATTATTCTTCGAGGAAAGCGCAATCTGATGCGAAACAGCAGAAAGTTCTTCTTCCATACGGCGCGCATTTTCACGGGTCTTAACCATAAGGTCTGAAAACCAGCTGACCGGGAACAGTTTTGCAAGGGTGTCGCGCCGTTCTTTTGAAGACTGTTTTAAAAATTCAGCAAATGCTCCCTGCGGAAGAAGTACTACCTGCGCAAATTCATCCGCCGCAAGTCCGATTATTTCCTGAATGCGCCCGTTCGTCGCTTCCGTCTTTTCTCCGAACGAAATAAATTCTCCGCCCTCAAAACCACAGAAATCAACTTCAGACGGTTTTGTCACCAGCCTGCCCTTGCTGTTTACAAGAGTATACGGCACAGTCCGGTGAACGCGGTATTTTTTTCCGGCAGCCTCAAACACAAATTCCACAAAAGTTTCGCTTCCGTCTTCCGCATATTTTGAACGCAGTTCCTGAACGCAGTTTGCGCGGTTTCCTTTAAGTTTTCCGTAAAGGGCAAACGTCATTGCATCAAAAATAAAAGTTTTTCCGGCGCCAGTATTTCCGCTTATAAGAAAAAGCGTATCAAGTTCAGAAAAATCAATGCGTTCGTCAAGGAACGGTCCGATATTTTTTAAAATCAATTCAACTGGTTTCATCTAATTCAATCTCCCGCCTTTCCGCCGCTACCAGGATAAACCTTTTGACAATTCTGAAAAAAGTTTTTTTTCGTCCTGAACGCACTGCTTTTCTTCCGCAGGAAGCTCCTCCTCAAAACCGGAAGAACCGTATGCATCCGAAAGAAACTGCTCAAAAATCTGACAGGAATTTTTTGACTCTATGGCAGACTTTCGTTCCTGAACCGAACCAGACGACGAAGCGGAAGCGTAAATTTTCGGCACAAAACTAAGGCACAGCGGAAAATTCGTGCGAAGAAGGCTCATTGCCCCCTGCACAACGGAAGTATCCGTTGCAGAAATCTTTACGTAACAGTCACGGTACTTTTCAATCAGTTTTTTATCCGCAGACGCACCGTAAAAATCACTGAACGCGCCCTCAAGAACTGCCAGACGATGGAGCGGACGCACTGGAATCTTCTGAACGGACGGAACATCCGTACCATTAACGGTAACGCTCAGCATAAAAGTGTCCGGATTATCGCCAAAGTCGTATGCAAGCGGAGAGCCGGAATAATAAACGCGCTTTTCAGAACCGCACGGCTGGCATTTATGAATATGCCCGAGCGCGCAATAGGTAAAGCCGTTAAAAACGTCAGTATCTACCATTTCCGCCGTCCCGACAAAACTGCGTTCCGAAGAACCGACCGCGCTTTTTGCCGTAAAAAGATGCGCGCAAAGAACGGCAGGAATTCCAGAATACGACTTGTCATGAACCTGAAGAATGCGGCTCAAGGCATACTCATACTGTTCCTGCTGAGTCCTAAGCAGCTTTTCGTCATCGGAAGAAATTGAAAGCGGATATAAAAACGGCAGCTGGTAGACGCAAACCGCCTCTCCGCCGTTTTCAAGGACAACCGGCTCAGTGTAATGGCTCGTGTCCGTACAGATATGTATATTCTGACTGTCAAGCAGTTCGCGTGCAAAAGAAAGTCGTCCTGCAGAATCGTGATTTCCTGCAATAAAAAACAAATGAAGTTCCGGGAAAGAAGAATGTACCGTATTAAGAAAACGGCTCAAAAGCTGCGTTGCTTCTGCCGGAGGAACAGCCCGGTCGTATACATCACCAGGAACAAGAAGCGCAGAATACGGATTTCCACCTTTACGGGCAGATTCAAGTTCTTCACAAACCTGACGCAGGAATTCACGCTGGTCTTCGATAAGCGAAACCTCGTGAAAAACCTTCCCTAAATGCCAGTCTCCGGTATGTAAAAAACGCATATCCACCCTCAATAAAAGTCTGTAAAAAGTACAGGGAGAAGTATAGCACAAAACGGCGGATTATTTCACCCTTTTTGGCCGTTTTTATTCCAGGTTTTTACGCCGCCGATTTTTTTACGACAGACTTTCCGCGCCAAGTTCCGATTTTCCACCTTACAAGAACGACAACGGCACGGAAAATCTCGTCTGCCGCCATTCCAATCCATATTCCGCAAAGTCCGCGCTTCATTGCAATGCCGAACACGTATGCACCCACAACAGAAATTCCCCACATCGACACAATGCCAAGCACCGTAGGAAATACAACATCACCGGCGGCGCGCATGCTGCGGATTACAACAAGATTTACGCATCTTCCCAGTTCAAGGAATATTGCAACAAAAAGAACCTCACGTCCGATTGCAACAATCTGTTCGTTTTCGGAAAAAAACCGCAGCGTCCACGGAGAAAGCAGATAGTTTGCAACAGCTATTGCAATAGAAACAACCATTGCACTTGAAAGGCTTTTAAGGACTCGCCGGTACGCAAAATCATAGTCGTCATCGCCCACGCTGTGCCCCACTACAATGGACGTAGCGCCTGCCATTGCATTTGAATACACAATCGAAAAAAGAGTAAGCGTATTGCAGTATATTTTTGCCGTCGTTGCCTCAGGTCCCATTGTATTTACAAACGCCGTAATTATAATCTGCGCAATGTTATAGGAAATGTTTTCACCGGCAGTAGGAATTCCAAGTTTTATAAGTTTTGAAAGAATATCAATCGGAAACGGACGGAGCAGGCGGAAAGAAATATTGCCTTTTACGATTTTTTTGAACACAATAAAAGAAACAATCATACTGACAACGCTGCTTATGCTTGTAGATACGGCAACGCCGCGCACGCCAAGATTAAGATATGCAAGCGGTCCGAACAGGAAGATGTAATTTCCGGTGATATTCAGAATGTTCATTCCAAAAAACAAAAACATTCCCACCGCTGTTTTTCCGTGACAGTTAAGAATTTGCGAAAAAACCATTACGATTGCGTCCGTAAACAAAAAGCACCCGACGATTTTCATATAACTGTCCGCATCAGAAAGCATGACAGGCGGAATATGAACAGCATTTAGAAGCGGACGGCTGAACGTCGTTACAAAAAGGCAGACGGCAATGCTAAGCACAAGATTGAACAAAACGGCAACTGTATAAATGCGGTTCATTTTATCAGTCTGCCTTGCACCAAGATACTGCGCCACAACCACGCCTGTAGCGCTTGAAACAATGGAAAACGCAAGATTCAGAAATCCAAGAATCTGGCTGGCATTTCCGATTGCACCAACGGCAGTTTCCGAACACCGGCTCATCATAATCGTATCTACGTAGCCAAGACACATAGATAAAATCATCTGGACAAAAATAGGCCATGCCAGCTTAAAAATAGAAGATTCCTTAACAGACTGTGAGTTCATGCCATACACAATACAGATAAAACAAATAAAAGAAAAGTAACAATTATATTCTGCAATAACATAAAACTATCACAAAATGCGGAGAAGAAAATACTTTATCACAAAACATTTATGGTTACGGCTGTGTTGATTTGCCGGGCATTTTGCGTTTATACTCAAAAAAACAACGAGCGGAGGTTTTCTACGGATTCTATGGAACAGAACTCAAACGACAATATTCTTTCAGTGCGCAATCTTTCCAAACAGTTCAATATGGAAGCCGGATTTTTTGCAAGGAACAAAAAGACTGTTTTTGCGGTAAATGACGTTTCGTTCGACATTCCGCGCGGAACTACATACGGAATTGTAGGCGAATCTGGCTGCGGAAAGACAACGACAGCGCGCCTTGTAATAAGAATGTACAAACAGACAGGCGGAACGATTTTATTTAAAGGACAGAATGTTTCTTTGCTTACAGGAAAACAGCTTAAAAACTACCGGGAAAAAGTAAAATATATTTTTCAAGACCCGGCGCGCTCGCTGAATCCCCGAATGACAATTTTTGAAGTCCTTACAGCTCCCCTCCGCTACTCTTCCGAATGGCACGGCAAAAAAGATGCGCGTGAACGGGCAGAAAAAATCATACAGGAAGTCGGACTTTCCGCAGAAGACTTAGACCGCCGCCCCGCAGAATTTTCCGGTGGACAGCGCCAGCGCATTTCGATTGCACGGGGACTTATCATGAACCCGGAACTTCTTATCTGCGACGAAGTTGTTTCTGCGCTTGACGTTTCAATTCAGGGACAGATTATAAACCTTCTGCACGACATAAAAAAAAGCCGCGGCTTAAGCTATATTTTCATCACGCACGATTTGAAAGTCGCCTGCTATTTCTGCGATACCATAGGCGTAATGTACCGCGGCGTTCTGGTGGAAGAAGCACCAGCTGCGGACTTGTATAAAAAAGCCGGGCATCCTTACACAAAACTGCTGTTTGAAGGTGCAAAATGCGTACAGACAAGCGCAGGCACCGAAGTAAAAACTACACTTGAAGCAGAAACGTGCTGTCCGTTTGCGCACCGCTGCCCGAAAGCAACAGAACGATGCAGAAACGAACTGCCCGGCTTTAGGCAGACCGGCGAACGCCACAAGATACGCTGTTTTTTGGAGGAGTAGCCGTGGCGCAGGCACGGAGAAAAAGCAAGGCAACGGTGGAACGACACGCAGCACGGAAGAACATCACTTGCAGGGGAAAAACAGTGCGGCATAGCATCGTAAAACACCGCACTGCGCAGTACAAATACTGACCTATTCCTGCTCCTGCGTAATCACAAAGGTATTGTTGTTCTCGTAGAAGGTAAAACGATACGTTCCGCTTGATAAAGGCGTAAAAAGAAAGTTTGTATTTTCTCCTTTCTCTGTAGAAGTCTGCATTTTTACATCTAAAGAAACAGTTTTTCCAGCAGTATTTTCTTTTCCGCTTCCGTATAAAATGAGTGCGTAAAACAGCACAGAAAAAGGAACAGATTTAAGGTGCAAACAGCCGATAAATTAAGCAAGGCGGTTAGCACATGGCAAAGAAACGACAGACATTCAGCAAGGAATTCAAGGCAAAGGTTGCTCTTGAAGCTTTACGAGAAGAATCTACGATTCAGGAAATTGCAGTAAAATATGGCGTTCATCCGAATCAGATTTCGCAGTGGAAGGCACAGGCAATTGCAGGTATGGCAGATCTTTTTGAGCGTCCGAACAAGAAATCTGAAGAAGTCCGCCGGCAGGAAGAAAAAGAAAGCGAATACCTGAAGACAATCGGCGAACA
>NZ_FUWG01000016.1 GCF_900167145.1 Treponema porcinum
CAGGCTTGGTCATATAACAAAATGCGGGAACAGAAACTTACGCTCTCTCCTTATACTGGCGGCATGGTCACATGTAAGGTCAAAAGGAAGCGGAGCATTAAGGGAAAAATATCTATATATGACGCAGGTTCAAAGCAAAGGAAAAAAAATTGCAATTGTGGCTGTAGCAAGAAAACTTGCAGAGTTGATGTACACGTTGCTGAAGACAGGAACATCATATGAAAACAGACCTTCAACTTCAATATCACAACTTGCAGTTGAAGCTTTATCAAAAGCATCGTAAAATTATGGAATCAGGAGTTCCTTGCTATTGACAAATATCATAGGAGAATAATTCCTTTCATACAACCAGCAAGTTTTCCTTCTTCAATTGTGTCGTCTTCTATCCATTCTTCAAAATCGATTTTAAAATGTGCCTGATAGTAATTATCACCCTGCTGAGGTCTAATACGGCTTGTGTTTCCTCGAAGCCTCATTCCAATGTCTTCTGCCTGCCAGGTATACTCGCCTTTTGTCATTTTAAAATCTGCGTGAATACAGTCTTCATTCTTTGGATTTGTATCGTAATTTTCAAGAAGCGTATTCCATTCAGAACGGTCAATTGTAAGCGTAATTTCTGCAACTGCGTCAGTTCCAAAAATCAAGTCAAGGTTTTGTGTTCTTGTTGCAAACGGAACAGGCTCAATTACATCCATTAATTTGCTTGATTTTGTAATACCGTTGGTTTTATTTCCGCTTGTATCAACTGCTTTAATCGTAAATGAATATTCTTTTCCGGTTTCTACTTCAAATTCATATTTCTGAGTTCCAGGACTTACAAAAACAGTATTTTCCGCCATCGATGTAAATAAAGAACGGGAAGCATATTCAATTTTCTTACCGTCATAGGTAATTTCATAACCGAATACATCTTCAGAAACAGAATCCGTCCATGTAAGTTTTGCAATTCCGTCGGCAACTTTCAATTTTAAGTTTGTAACTTCTTCCGGCGGCGTTTTATCGCTTGAATCAACAGGAGAAACATTCTCTGATGAAACACCGGCAGAAACATTTGTTGATTTATCAATCGTTTTTAAAGTAAACGTGTATGACGTGCCGTTAGTAAGTCCGGTTACAGTAATAGTATTTCCCTTTACAACAACAGGTTCTTTTAGCGTTCCTTCAGCAGGTACTGCACTTACTTCAACGCCGTAAAAATCCTTGTCTGCCGGATTAGTCCACGTCAAAAAAACAGAACTGTCATTTGGTACTGCATTAAGACCGATTATCTCAGCAGGCGGAGTCCTGTCCGCATCATCAGAATCACTGTCTGAAGAACAGCCTGTAAACAACATTCCCCAAAGAAACAGAATGCCTGTAAATAATAATAAAAACTTCTTTTTCATACATTCTCCCATAAAAAGTCAAGAAAACTGTTTCAACATCCGATTTGACTTTTTATGCCGCTTTTTAAAGAAATTAAAAGCGTCGGTTTGATAAGGAAATTCGCAACGCGAACTTGTGAAAAAAACTTTGACGCCATTTCAGGCAAAGTTCTTCTTACACTCTCCATAAGAAAAAGTAACAAAAAGAAGTATACCCCCCCCCCTAAAAATTTGTCAAGTAATTTTTTGTTATAAAAACGCATTGAGGGAGTCCGCATAAAAAAGTATAATCCGATTATGGCGACTTCAAAAGAGTACATTGACTTTATCCTTGACCAGCTTTCTTCTCTTGAAGGAATTACGTTCCGCAAGATGATGGGCGAATACATTATTTATCTTAATGAAAAAATTGCGGCTTATGTCTGCGATCACAGGCTGCTTGTAAAAATTACTCCGACGGCACAGAAAATGCTTCCCGGTGCGCCGCCGGCTGAGCCGCCGTATGCCGGAGCAAAAGATATGATTCTTGTTGAAAACGTTGACGACCGGGAATTTCTTGCAAATCTGTTTACCGCACTTGAACCGGAAATGACACTTCCGAAAAAGAAAAAGCCACGCAAATAAAAACACGAGGCGGAATGTAAAAGCATGCCTCACTTGCGTTTTTTTTACGGCTGATATACATTTTTCTCTATGGATTTTATGAAAGAAGCGCTTTCCGAAGCGTATAACGGCATTGAAAACCGGCACGGCGGTCCGTTCGGCACTGTAATCGTAAAGGACGGAAAAATCGTTGGCAAAGGACACAACAAGGTACTTTTAAAGCGCGACCCGACCTGTCACGGAGAAATGGAAGCTATCCGCGATGCCTGTAAAAATCTTGATACGTTTGACCTTTCAGGCTGTGAACTTTACACAACGGCAGAACCGTGTCCGATGTGCCTTGGCGCAATTTTATGGGCGAACATTAAAAAAGTCTATTTCGGCTGTACGCAGAAAGATACGGCTGAAATCGGATTCAGGGACGAACAGTTTTACGACTATCTGCACGGAAAGGCGGACATTCTTACGCTCAGCGAATGTGAGCGCGCCGAATGCCTTAAGCTTTTTTCCGATTATTCTGAAAAAAACATTCAGCGTTACTGACGTATTATGCACACCGACTAGCTTTTTGAACTTGTCTATATTCTTCTTGAAAAAAAGAAAGTTACTGCCGGCGAAATGGCGCGTCATTTTGGTGTTTCCGCGCGAACTGTTTACCGCTGGGTGGAAGCGCTCAGTATGGCGGACGTTCCTGTTTACGCAGAAAAAGGAAAGGGCGGCGGAATAAGAATTTCGGAGAATTACGCGATTGACAAAGCCGTTCTTACGGAGCGGGAAAAACTTGACGTTCTTGCAGGAATAAGAACGCTGAGTACGATTTCTTTGGAAAATGCTTCCGGTTCAGGCGGAAAGAATGACGGAACGGAAAAAAAGCAGCATTCAGTCAGCAATCACAAAAATTCAGTCACTGTTCCGCACAAGCGCAGGAAAATGCGGAACGCGTACTGTCCAGCCGCAGAAACTTATCTTCCGCGGACAGGCGTGGTACTTGTACGGTATGTACAGTCAGAATGAACCGGAAAATCCTGCGGATAAAGAAAAGTCTTTGGCGGATAAAAAAAAACAGGATGCGTTTTTTCAAGCTGAACAGAATGAGAAACATTACTGTCCTGAACGTACCGGTTCTTCCTGACGCATTCGAAGGTCTTTCTGATGAAACTGCCGGAACTTACGATGAAACAGGGGAAATTCAGTTTGTCCGCCTTACGCTTGAAGTTTCAAAATCGGCAGTCTACAGGATTATGGACGAATACTGCGTTGAATCCATAGAAGATACGGAAGACGGCACAAAAATCATAACGCTTTCACTGCCCGAAATATACTGGCTTACATATTATCTTATAAATTTTGGCACGGAACTTGAAGTTCTTGCGCCGCAAAAAATACGCAATAATATCGCTGAAGAAATCAGGCGGATAAACGAACTGTATGAAAACAAAATATGACACTATGCAGTCAGTTTTTGTGTGATATAATTATTCCATGCATTTTACAGAAGTAAAATCTATCCTTTCTGCACAGAACGGAATGAACATTTACCGAGGGTGTACGCACGGCTGCATTTACTGCGATTCGCGTTCGGACTGCTACCACACACCCAAGCCTTTTGAAGATATTGAAGTAAAGCAGAATGCGCCTGCCCTTTTGGAAAAGGCGCTGCGCTCAAAACGCCGTAAATGTATGATTGGCACAGGTGCAATGTGCGACCCGTACATGCACTGCGAAAAAGACCTGCTTCTTACGCGGCAATGCCTTGAAATTATAGAACGGTACGGCTTTGGACTTGCAATTCAGACAAAGTCGGACAGAATTTTGCGAGACATTGATCTTTTAAAATCAATCAACAGAAAAGCAAAATGCGTTGTACAGATGACGCTTACAACTATGGACGACAGTTTGTGCCGCATAATAGAACCGAACGTTTGCGCAACAAGCCGGCGCATTGAAGTGCTGAACATTATGCGCGACTGTGGAATTCCGACGGTTGTGTGGCTTGACCCGTTTTTGCCGCATATAAACGACACGATGGAAAATTTTTCTTTCCTTATGAAAAGCTGCATTCAGGCAAACGTGCGCGGAATTATCTGCTTTGGAATCGGGCTTACGCTAAGGAACGGAAACCGCGAATATTTTTACGATGCACTGGATGCGCACTTTCCGGGACTTTCTGAAAAGTACAGGCAGGAGTTTAAAAACAATTACGTTGTTACAAGCAGGAACAACAGAAAAATAATGGATTTTTTCTATACTACCTGCCGTGCGCACAACATACTCTGCACCCCGGACGAATGTTTTTCATACTTGCACCATTTTCCAGAAGAAGAACCTTTGCAGCCGGAGTTGTTTTAAAAGAACATCAGGGCAATTGCTTGCCCTGCATGAATTTTCCTCTAAAACATCATTTTACGAAAATAAATTACGAAAAATTATTACTCCCACTTAAAGAATTTTACCGTAATGATGCTGCACACAAGCATAATCAAAATCATTATAATTACTGGAACGATGACATTGCCGGATGCAAGGCCAAGGCTTGCGTTTTTTAGGATTTTTATTCCCTGCGTTAAAGGCATGATGTCAGCGATTTTTTGAAGCGTTGAAGGCATTACTTCATACGGTAAAGTTGCGCCGGAAAAAATCAGCATCGGAAAATACAAAAGGCTTGCAATAATTCCTGCTGTCTTTGAATCTTTTGAAACGCCACCTGCCATCATTCCTATGCTGAACATAGTAAACATCACCAGAAAATATTCTGCAAAAAACACCGCAAAGTTTCCTTTCATTCTGAAACCGAAAAAGCAAAATGATACTGTAAACAGGCTGATTAAAGATGCAAGCGCATAAAAAGCATACATTGAAACTTCTGTCATAAGGACAAGGGCTGGTTTTACGGGCGTTACCTGATAGCGTTTTAAAATATGCTTTGCTCGGTAATCCGAAATTACAAGCGGAAGTCCCATAACACCGCCTGCGCAGATTGAAATAGTGCACAGCGCGCCGAACGACTGCTCAAGAAAAGTATACGGCGCACCTTCAAACGCAGGCTTTTGTCCAAAAACAAGTCCTAAAATTACAAGAACTACAAGCGGCATTATTACTGCAAAAATCAGCATGTCCATTCCGCGAAAGCTCATCTTCAATTCGTTTTTAAGTAAAGTTCTGAATGTTTTGAATGTGTTAAAAGTCATTTTTTCTCCCATAATAATCTGTTAAAAATCTGTTATTTCTCTGTGAACCAAAAGTATGCGTCTTCAAACTTTTCTTTTCCGCTTTCCTGTTTTGCCTGAGCGACTGTTCCTGAAAATACGGTTTTTCCTTTTTTCAAAATCAGGATTTCATCGCAGAGCGCTTCAACTTCGTCCATAAAATGAGAAGTCAGAAGAATTGAAAGCCCGCGTTTTTTCAAAGATTCCAGAATTTTCCAGACGTCACGCCTTGAGCGCGCATCAAGACCTGTAGTAAGTTCATCTAAAAACACGACTTCAGGATTTGGGAGCAGGGCAAGAACTATAAAAAGCCTTTGCCTTTCTCCGCCTGACAAATCTTTTACAAAGCTGTTTACCTTGTCTGCAATTCCAAAGTCAGAAAGCAGTTTTTTGTAATCATTCGGATTTTTGTAAACGCAGGAAGTGTTTTCGCACAGTTCAGAAACTTTTATAAGTTCCTGATATTTTGCTTCCTGAAACTGAACGCCTGTTTTTTCAAAAACACTCGTCCTGCTTTTTACGGGATTTTTACCAAGAATAAAAACTTCGCCAGAGTCCATTTTTTTTGTTCCCAAAATGCACTCAAGGCTCGTGCTTTTGCCCGCGCCGTTTGCGCCAAGCAGTCCGAACACGCTTCCCTTGAGAACAGTAAAACTCAAGCTGTCGACTGCAACGTGTTCGCCGTACGTTTTGCTAAGATTCTTTACAGTGATTGCATTCATTTTTTCACCTCGCTTTTATGCAGGAATCTTAGCGCATGCAAAAACTCTGGTGTGCAAGTGGAGGGTTTTAAAATTTGATTTTTTTTACGATTTTCCGTTTTCAGTCATCTGCTTTATTTTGTTCAGAATGTTGATTACTTCGCGGGCATTTTCTTCTGCCTTTTCAAGTGAAAAGACAAGTCTGTCACACACAGAAACAATGTCTTCGTTTTCTTCGGGTGTATTCAAGGCTTTAAGAATGTCTTTCTGGTTTTTGTTTATTCTGTATTCAAGGGCATTCAGCATGCGTAAAATTGCAGACAGCGAATAATTTGCGCACCTGAGCGAACGGATTATTTTAAGGCGGTTTATGTCATCTGCGTCATAAATCCTGTAGCCGTTTTTCTTTCGCTTTACTTTAAGAAGTCCGCTCATTTCCCAGTTTCGGATTGTATCTATCGTAAGGTTTAATTCAGCAGCTGTTTCGGAACGTTTTAAAAATGGTTTTTCAGTTTTTGATGTTCCGAAGTCTTTGCAAGTTCCGCCGGAATTTTCACCGCGCTTTTTTTGTTCGCATTATTTTGAAAATCGTTTTTGTAAAGTTCTTCGCAGATTTCTGCTGCTTCTTTTGCGTTCTGTTTTTCGCGCCCTGCAATCAAAATGTATTCCTGTGCAAGCTGAACTGCCTCGTCAAACCGGCATTGCGCGGAAAGTTTTACGACATTTACGATGCGGCTTCTTAACCCTGCCTGCATAACTTCTATTTGAAATGCTTTTCTGAGGAGCGCAATCTGCTTTAAATGAATGTCAGTAAAAATGCGGTAGCCGTTTGGTTTTCGCAAAGGCTTTTGAATAAGTCCCCATTCTTCGTATTTTCTTACTGTGTTTGGGTGGACTCCTGCGTTTTTTGCAATTTGGCTTGTGGTGTATGTTCCGGTCATTTTGTGTTATTTTTTAAGCACCATTCCAGAAGTTCTGAACAGAACAGTGTAAGAAACGCAAAAACAAGAAGCCAGAACGGATATAATGAAATTGAAACATTCTGGGCAACAAGTCCGAAAAGCGGAGGCATAAACGTACTTCCTGTGTAGGCACTTGCCATTTGAATTCCTACAACCGCCTGAGAATTTTCCTTTCCAAAACGGGCAGGCGTTGCGTGGATTATTGATGGATAGACAGGCGCACAGCCTATACCAGCTGTAATGAGTCCTGCAAGTGCCGGTACATCAGAAGAAAAAGGCAGAATAATCAGGATAATTCCAAGAATTGCAACAGTGCAGCCGATGCGAATAAGGGATGAGTCGCCAGCCTTTTCTGCAATAAAACCGTTCAAAAACCTTCCTGACATAATACCTATATAGAAAAACGATGCAAAGCGGGCAGCTGTTTCTGCGGCAATTCCGCGGAACTGAACAAGATAACTTGCCGCCCACAGTCCTGCCGTAGATTCAAGTGCGCAGTAGCCGAAGAACGAAACAAGCACAAGCGGAACGCCTTTTATTCTAAAGACTGAAAAAATTGTATGTTTTACTGTCTTTCTTCCATTGCTGATGACAGCCTGTTCCTTGTCAGAAACAGTTTTTTCCGAAACACTTTTCCACAGTGGAAGAGCTGCAAAAAGTACGGCAGAAAGCATAAGCTGAATGTACGAAACGGCGCGGTATCCTCCGTGCCAGCCAGACGGGCGCGTAAGAAATAAGCCCATTATGTACGGACTTACAGACACGCCTATTCCCCAGAAACAGTGAAGCCAGCTCATATGCCGCGCCTTAAAATGAAGCGCAACGTAATTGTTCAGGGCGGCATCAACCGCGCCGGCTCCAAGTCCATACGGAACAGCCCACAGACAGATTACAAAAAATGACGGTGCCGTAGAAAAACCGAAAAGCGCTGCTGCCGTCATAAAAACAGAAACTGCCGTAACAAAACCGGCACTTGTTTTCCGCGTCATCCTGTCGCTCAAAAGGCTTGAAAGAATAGTTCCGCCAGAAATAATCATACTTACAATTCCGGCATAGGAAAGCGGCACTCCCAGTTCCATTCTTATGACAGGCCAGGCCGAACCAAGAAGAGAATCCGGAAGTCCAAGACTGATAAAGGCGGCATAAATGACAGGCAATAAAAGAGAAATCATAATAACTTTCACCTGTGCATTACGTTATTACAAACTGCACTAAAATCATATAGCACACCGTTCCGCCTGCAATCGAAAGAAGCATCTGACGCCGCCACAAGTGAAGAAGAACAGTTACGGCAATCGAAACGAATTCCGCAAGTCCGTGCATTCCGTGAAAAACGTCAACGTTTTTGAGGCAATACACAACAAGCATACCGAAAACGGCGGAAGGAAGCGCTTTTCCCAGATACATAATGAAACGCGGAGTAGGACGCTTTTCCGAAAAAATAAAAAACGGGAGAAAGCGCGTAATCATCGTAGCAAGCGCGCACGCGGCAATAATTACAATCTGCTGAAAATGCGTCATTTTTCAGCCTCCACATCAAAATCTGCTTCCAGCGGTTTTCTAAAAATGCTTAAAAGCGCAAGAATTGCAATCATTGAAGGAATCATAAACCGTCCGCTTCCAAAGAAAAAAAGACACAGCGCAGAACAGCCAAGACCGATTAGCGCCGTCCAGTGAGATTTTTCCTTGAGCCACTGTTCCATAAAAATAACGACGAACATCGCCGTCATTACAAAATCAAGACCTTTTGTATTGAACGTAATCAGCGAACCTAAAATTCCGCCGAGCGTTGCGCCGGAAACCCAGTACAGATAGTCCAGAAGCGTAACGAAAAAGTAGAACCAGCCCCTGTCAATTCCGTCCGGGATTTTTGCAGTATAATTGATTGAAAAAGTTTCGTCGCACATACCGAAAATCAAAAAAGTCTTTTTTATGCCCATAGACTTGTATTTATCGAGCATTGAAATTCCGTAGAAAAGATGGCGCGCCTGAATAAGAAGCGCCATAATGAATGACTGAACAGGCGCAAACGGCGAAAGCAGCATAGAAACCGCGACAAATTCAAGCGAACCGCCGAAAATAATTGCACTCATACACATCGGGTAGACAAAACTGAATCCCGAAACGTTCATATAAATACCGTAGGCAAAACTCAAAAACCAAAATCCGGCAAAAATCGGAATAGTAAACGGAAACGCCGCCTTAAGCGCAGCAAGCAGAACAGATTTCTTTTTCATAGTTATGATTTTAGAGCGTATACCAAAACAGCGTTTTATGCAAACATTGCGTAAAAACAGGCGTTTTTTGTGCAGACTGACAATGTCTTTTTCAAAAAATTCTGTTAGTATTGGCGTATGTTCAGACAGATGAGAAGATTTAAACAGCAGCTTGCAGACGAAGACTGTAAGAAACTGCTCAGGGAAGAGCCGCGCGGTATTCTTTCGCTTCTTGGCGACGATGATTATCCATACGGAATTCCGATGAATTTCTATTACGATGAGGAAGAAAGCGTAATCTACTTCCACGGCGCAAAAGAAGGACACAAAGTTGACGCGATTAAAAAGCACGACAAAGTATCGTTCTGCGTATATGACAAAGGATTTAAAAAGCCGGGCGAATGGGCGCTGAACATCAAGAGCGTCATCGTGTTCGGTAGGATGAGTTTTATTCAGGACGAGGCGCTTTCCGTGGAAAAATGCCGCATTCTGGGACAAAAATACAATCCTAGCGCAGAAGCCGTAGAAGAAGAACTGAAAAATGCACTTCCGCGCCTTCAGATGTTTGCGCTTCACATCGAACACATCTCTGGAAAAATCGTAAACGAATCGTAAGATTTTTCTCAGGCTCGGCAGATTTACCTTGCACAAAGCGGATTATCTTTGTATATTGAATTCAGCGATAATCCGTGAGGGATTAGCAAGCATATTTGGAAAAAATGCCTTTTATGTAACAAGTCAACAGCACGGTCTTTCTGACCTGGCTTGTTTTAAATTGCGAGACTCATGCGTAACCGTATGGCTATGCGTGCGTCTTTTTGTTTTTTAAACTGAACGACCCGGTACGTCATATTCATACGGCGCACCGGGTTATTTATTTTAACCGTTTTTATGGAGCGTAAGGTAAAAACTGCCGGAACAGCCAGGTTTTTACCTGCCCCAAAAAGTTTGCGTTGCAGACTTGATAATCTATTGCTGTTTCCGCAGAAATTTGCGCATCAGTTTATTCATTGCGGAACAGCGTAAAAAGTCAGCCGATTGCAAAAAAATCTTCCCGGCTTTTTACAGGAGTTCTGACTTTATGGAACAAATGAAATGGATTGTGCTTTCCGTTGCCGTCATTATGTATGTACTTGTCATCGTCTTTCAAAAAAAGAAAGTTTGGTTCACCACAGGAGCAGCCGTGCTCATCGTGATTACGGGCTGTATCTTTCCGGGAGCGATATTCTCCCTGCCGGAAACGTCATCTTCATCAAAATTATTTTTGCACACCTACGCGCTCACCCATACGGCGCTTGAAATCATCAACTGGAACGTCATTCTCATTTATCTTGGAAGTATGATTATCGCCGCGCTTTTTATCTATTCAAAAGTACCGGCGCGCATTGCGGACGCGATTGTTGCCTCGTTCAAAAATACAGGTCTTGCAATGACAGCAATTCTGGTTATGACGGGAATAATCTCTATGTTCGTAGAAAACGTGGCGACAGTTCTTGTTATGGCACCGGTTGCGCTTGCGATGTGCAGAAAACTCGAAATCAATCCTGCAACTTTTATGATTGGTCTTGCCGTTATGTCAAACCTTGAGGGAACTGCGACTCTTGTAGGCGATCCGCCGTCAATGATTTTTGCAAGTTACGCCGGCTACACTTTCATAGATTTCTTCTTTCATCAGGGAAAATTCTCTATTTTCTGGATTGTGCAGGCAGGACTTTTAACAGGGTGCATTTATTTTTTCATCCGTTTTTCCAGCTGTGGAAAAAACAGTCTACGCCCGGAAAAAATGCAGGTCGTTTCATACGTTCCGCTCTGGCTGCTGCTTGCAATGATTTTCGGACTGGCAGCCCTTTCGTTCATACCGAACTGCCCGCCGTTTTCAGGAGGAATATTTGTTCTTGCAACAGGACTTTTCGGTCTTGTTTGGTACTGTTTCCGCAAAAAAGACGCAGACGCGTCCGCCATTTCGCTTGTAAAAGAACTTGACTGGGAAACGATTTTCTTTCTTCCCGGAATTTTTACGGTCATCGGTGCAATTCAGGAAACAGGACTTTTAAACGATTTTGCGCAAGTGCTTTCAGGCATAACGGGCGGCTCAAAACTTGCAGGATTTATTATGATTATCGCCGTTTCGGTGATTATAAGCGGATTTGTAGACAATGTGCCGTACATAATGGCAATGCTTCCGGTAGTGCGCGAAATGGTTTTGTCAATGAACGCAAGTCCTGAACTTTTTATGTTTGCGCTTCTTACAGGAAGCTGCCTTGGCGGAAACCTTACACCGTTCGGGGCCAGCGCAAATATTGTTGCAATGGGAATTGTGCGGAAGCAGGGATATGAAATGAAATTCTCAAAATGGCTTACGACCGGAGTTCCGTTTACGATTCTTACGACAGCGGCAGCGGCAGCAGTCCTGTGGCTTATCTGGGCATAAAGCCGCCTGTGTACGAAAATGTGTATGCGCAGGGTGCGTTACTTTTTTATGCAGCGCGCCACCGTTTCGTACATTTTAAGCGGCTCTATCGGTTTTGAAAGATGCGCGGTCATTCCGGCAGAAAAACATTCCTCCTTGTCTGACTCGTAGGAATTTGCCGTCATTGCAATTACTGGAACTGTTTTTGCATCAGGGCGGTCAAGATTTCTTATGGCGCGCGTTGCTTCAAGTCCGTTCATCACCGGCATACGCACGTCCATAAGGATAACGTCATACGCGCCCGGTGCAGAGGCAGAAAACGCATCTAAGCACTTCTTTCCGTCCTTAACGGCAGTAACGATGCACCCTGCATTTTCCAGAAGCCTGCACAAAATCTGACTGTTCAGTTCAACGTCCTCGCACACAAGAACGCGCGCACCCTTTATGCGTTCATTCACCGCCCCGGAATATTCTGCGTCACTTTCCAATGCCGTCTTTTTTTCCTGAACTTCATCCGCAAAAGTAAAATCAAGGCAGACAGTAAAAACAGTTCCTTCGCCGGGCGTACTCTGAACGTCAATAGAACCGTTCATCAGTTCGATTATGTTTTTTGAAATTGAAAGACCAAGCCCCGAACCAGAGGAACGTTCCGTATCATCATTAAGTTCCTGCGAATATGGCGTAAAAAGACTGTTCTGAATAAATTTCCGGCTCATTCCGATTCCCGTGTCACGGAACTGTATTTTTACGCGCTCGGTTTTATCGTTTGCGGAAACAGTTTCAAACGAAAGGACGACAGAACCGTTCTCCGGTGTAAATTTTACCGCATTCGACAGAATGTTCATAAACACCTGCTTAAGCCTGAGTTCGTCTTCCAGAATGAAACGGTCAGGATTGAATTTTTCAAACTCAACGGAAAAACGTATGTTCTTTTTCCGCGCGGCAGGCTTTATCATATCCGAAACATTTTCTATAAAATCTTTTATGCAGAAAATATGCCTGTCAAACTTAAGTTTTCCGTGTTCAAGTTTCTGCATATCAAGAATGTCATTTATAAGGCTGAGCATATAACGGCAGGAACTTCGCGCCGTTTTCATATTTTCGCGGATTTCGTCAACAGTCTCAGACTGTCCGGCAAGTTCAAGCATTCCTACAATTCCGTTCATCGGAGTACGAAGGTCGTGGCTTATTCGCGCAAAAAAGTCGGAGCGTTCCTCGTTCCGTTCAATCATCCGGTTTCGGTCACGCTTCATCATAACTGCATAAATTGCAAGAAAACTTATCCAGAGAACCATACACACGCAAAGAACAAGGAGCACTATAAAAGAAGAAAAATGCTGCTGCACGAAAAAACGCACGTTGATTTTTGGAAAAATGTTCCGCGTATGCTTCATCATTGCATTGTCTATTACAGAAACGTCAAGCAGATGAAGCCCTTTGTTTACTATACTGCAAAGTGTCTGCGCATCTTCACCGTAAAATTGAATTCCAAAACCAAGCGGAACGTCCGTCATCGGAACGGCAGATATTCTTCCAAGACTTTCAGCTATTATGACGTTTTCCGCACTGTATAAATCAATGAACACAAGGTCAATTTTTCCACCGTACAGGCGGCGCATACACTCCTGCGGAGAACCGTATTCTACAATCGTGTAGTCGGGGTATTTTTCCTGAATGTACTCGCGCACGCCGTCACGGTTACGCACAACGCCTACTGTATACGCCCTGCCGGTTTCGTACACCGAGCCGATACGGTGATACAGGCGAAATGGCAGCGTAATGACAGAATCGCTTATACAGGAGGAAGAACCGTACACCTGGCAGAAAGAACATATAGTACGGAACATAGCGTCGCTTTCAAGGGAATGGTCAGCTTCGTCGTCAGGTACATACGTAAAATCAAGGGAAGTAATTTTTGCAAGTTCCCGGCATATATCAACAAGAACGCCCTCCATCTTTCCTTCACTTCTGTTGAACCAGGCAAGCGGTTTTGCATCAGGAGCAAGATAAACCGTAAGGTGCTTGTTTTTTGAAATGCAGTCAACTTCACTTTTATTAAAAGGAGAAGAAACCATCACCGGGAACCATTTTCTGAAAAGCCTGTCGTCCCTGTCCGGCTGATGAAGGTTTATCTGAATGATTGCTTCGCTTATCTGCGCAGCAAGTTTTTCGTTCCCTTTCCAGGACGCAAAATAGAACGGCGCATACGCAAATTTTTCTATAAGCCGCCAGTCAGAATGAATTGCGTGTGAATTGGCAGCAACTAAATCAATTTCACCAGTTTCAAGTGCACGGTCAAGTTCATTCTGCGTTCTGTATCTGCGGATGGTAAAATGCAGGTTCTTTGATTTCATGAGTTCTTCAAGCTGCTGTTCGATTACATAACCGTCCATAAGTCCTACAACAGCATTCTGAATCGCATCGTAATCCTCATAGATAAAATCAGTATCTGCACGGGCGGCAAGTTCTGCAATGGTGTAGCCGTAACTTGCATCGCACATTGCATAACGATCCTTGCGCTCTGCCGTACGCTGCATTGTTCCCACCAAATCAATTTCGTGCGCCTCAAGCATTTTAAGCGCATTGTCCCAGGTGCCGCAGTCAACAAATTCAAATGAAAGCGGCGCATAGTCCGACACCGCAGAAAGATAGCTTGTATCAAAACTGCTTACAGAACCGTCTGGCTGTTTCTGGTAATAATTTCCTAAATCAAAATACGCAACTTTTACAGTCCGCCTTTCTAAAGACTGCATTTCTGCCGGAAGAAAAAATGCGGCACAAAGAAAAACAGCCGCACAGACAGCAATTTTTTTTATCCTGCACAAAACAATTCTTTTCACCTCTCCTCCTTCCGCCCATCATTCAGGGATTTTTACAAAAGACTTTCAAGTTCCTGCTTTTTTTCCATAAGATTTTCATACAGCAGCAAAAGTTCTTCGCCGTCCTCTTTTTTTCGGAGAAGCGCAGTGATTTTTTCAAGCAGGACATAAAGCGGCGTAAGTCCGCAGTTTGCGGCAGAGCCTTTTAGCGAATGTGCCAGTTCAAAAGCATTTTCCGTCTGTTTTTTTTCAAGACTGTCGCCAAGACTCTTCCAGGCATCGTCTTTCAGCATAGTTTTTAACGCACTTATATAGAAAGAAAAATCATTGAGAAAGCGCTGCTTTGTCATCTCACTGTTCTCACAATGAAACTGCCTTAGAATGTCATCTATATCCATCTTTCAGCTCTTAGTTACTGCATAAATTACATTCAGTTTAAGTCCAGATACGTTAAAAATCAAGAAGATTTAGCCCGGCGACAAGAAGGCTTTGCGTAAATTTTACAGAACGCTTCTGTATATTTCTTCAACCTGAGCGGCAGAAAGCGGAACGTAGTTGTTCGCCATAAGACGCTGCTGTTTTGTCATTGTATTTTCGGTAAAGACTGCAATGTCCGCTTCTTTTGTACCGTATGCGCTCATCGGCTTTAAGGGCAGAATAATCTCCAGAAGCGAAGAAAGTGCGTCAAACGCCTTGTCCTCATAACAGTCAAGAAACGGCGACATAACTTTGCGAAGAAGGGCAATATCTCCTGACGGATTAAGTTTCTGGTAAGCGCGGAACACGGCAGAATAAAGAACGTAATTTGCTTCTCCGTGCGGAACGTGATACGCCGCTCCGAACGAATAGCTCATTGCGTGAACTGCACCTGTTCCTGCATTCCCGAACGCAATTCCCGCGTACGCAGACGCAAGCAGAAAATCACCGTAAAGTTTTTCCCGCGCGTCCGCTCCTTCGTCCTTTATCCTGCGGTATCCCCCAAGAATAAGCTCCGCCGCACGAATACTGAATTCCCGGCTGAAAGGAGTTGCCTTCGGTGAAAGGAAACTTTCAGTTGCGTGAACAAGCGCGTCTATGGAACTTGTCGCAAAAAACTGGTACGGAAGACCGTTTAAAAGCTCCGGAACAAGAACGGCTGAATTTGCAAAAAGCGCATCGTCAGAAAGTCCCATTTTTGTATGACGGGCGGTAAGTTCCAGAATGGAAATGTTCGTAACTTCGCTTCCAGTTCCGCAGGTAGTCGGCACAATGACAAGCTCTTTCGTCCGTTCCAAAGGAATTTTCCTGTCATACAGGTCAAGCACGGGTGTATATGTTTTCAGCGCAAGAAGTTTTGCTACATCAATAATCGTTCCGCCACCAACGGCAATAACTCTTTTATACGGAACGTCCTTTGTATCCTCATAAATTTTTTCTACAAGAACGTCCGTCGGCTCGCCGCTTCCATAATCATTTCGGAAAATAACGTGCGCGCCGTTTACAAGACCGTCAAAATATTTCCAGGACGAACGTCCGATAAAAACAAGATCGTCCGCGCCTATACAGAATGCCTTGCAGAATTCCTCTGCCGTATCGCAAAGATAGATGTCCGGTACTATCCTGAACTTTTTCATATTCACCACCATAAAAACCTTTGCAGTACAGGACTGCAAAGGTAAAAAGATAAAAACGGCGCTATTTTGAACAGTGCGCTATTGCCTCTTCATAAATATTCAATCCTGCCTCAAGCTGTGCATCGGTCATTACAAGCGGCGCAAGGAAGCGGATTACGTTATTGTACGTTCCGGCGTTTTCCATCAAAAGTCCGCGGGATGCGGCATACTGAATGATACTGCTTACAAGCTGCGGAGCAGGTTCTTTAGAAGCCTTGCTTTTTACAAACTCAATGCCAATCATTGCACCAAGACCGCGGACATCGCCTACGCACTCGTATTTTTCTTTCCATTTAGAAAAACGACTGAGGCATTTTGCACCGATTTCGTTAGCGCGGTCAAGCAGCTTTTCTTCATCAATTACGTCAAGCACCTTAAGTCCTGCGGCACACGCAAGGGCGTTTCCACCGTAAGTTCCGCCTATAACTCCGCCCGGAACGGAATCCATAATTTCATCGCGGGCAATTACCGCACTCAACGGAACTCCGCCTGCAATCGATTTTGCAGAAGCAATAATATCAGGCGCGCATCCGGCATCTTTCCAGTATTCAGAAGCAAAAAGCCTTCCGCTTCTTCCATAGCCGCACTGAACTTCATCTGCAACAAGAAGAATTCCGTTTTCATCGCAGATTTTCCGTATTGCCTGAACATACTCAATCGGTGCTGGAATAAATCCGCCTTCACCCTGCACAGGCTCTATTACGACGGCGGCAATTGAAGAAGCCTCAGCACATTCTTCAAAAACGTCAGTAATTTTTTTCACATAATAAGGAATTGCGCCTGCTTCAGACATTCCTTCCGGTCTGCGGTACAAATACGGAAACTCCGCCCGGAAAATGCCGCCCGGAAGCTGCCCCTGCCCTTTTGCATACGCTTTTTTTGAAGTCATTGCCATCGTAAGAAGCGTACGTCCGTGAAATGCCCCTGACATTACGATTATATTTGAACGTCCGGTGAACGCCTTTGCAATTTTCACGGCGTTTTCATCCGCCTCCGCGCCGCTGTTTGCAAACATTACTTTGTTATGCTCTCCGCGGACAGGAACGCGCGCGCCAAGTTTTTCTGCAAGAGAAACGTATCCTTCGTGCGTGACGATATTGAACATTCCGTGAAAATATTTTTCCGCCTGCTCCTGAACTGCCTTCACAAGTGCAGGATGAGAATGTCCTACGTTCAGAACGCCTACGCCGCCTACCCAGTCAAGAAATCTGTTTCCGTCAGGATCTTCAATAATTGCACCCTGCGCCTTTTCTATAACACACGGATAAATGCAGCGTATTGCATCCGGCACGGAAGCCGCACGCCTTTTTATAACCTGTGCCGCCTTAGGCCCCGGAAGTTCCTTTGTTATGATACAAGGTAATTCATCTTTCAGCATTTTCTGCCTCCAATAAAAAGTAAAATCGGAAATTGCAATTTCCAAGCAGATAAAATCCACGGCATTCAAGCGGCTTTATCCTGCATTCCTGTCGTCAAGAATATCACCAAAAACAAAGAGTGTTATGACGTATGCGGCATAAATAATAAAGAATGATTTGTACAAATTGCACAAATCATTATGAAACGCTATTATTCTGCTATGTCAGTTTCAATGCAGTCGCTCTACAGCGCAACAAAAGATATTTACCGCATAAAAGTCATCGCCGGAAAAGACGGAATGAACAGAAACGTAAGCTGGATGTATTATACGGAAGACGAATCTACAATCGCTTTTCTCCGCGGCGGTGAACTTGCCGTAACAACAGGACTAAGCCTTGAACGGCGCGTTCAGAACGAAAGTGCCCTGCACGGTGGAACGCCGGAAAGCATTGCAAACGCAGAAATAGAATACCTTGCGCATTTTATAACGAAACTTTCGGAACGCAACATTTCCGGCCTTATACTGAACGTCGGAAAATACATTACTTCCGTGCCGGAAGAAATCTGCGCACTGTGCGACAGGCTTTCTTTTCCACTTCTTACAATGCCCTGGGAAATCCACCTGATTGACGTTATGCAGGACTACGGAAACAGAATTGTAAGCGACAGGCAGAAAGTAATGACGACGGAAAAAGCCCTGTCAAATGCGCTTTTCTTCCCGGAACAGTTTGATTCTGCGCAGCTTGACGGAACTCGTTTTGCAGGGGCAGAAAAGTACAGCGTAATTCTTATGCAGATTCCGGAAGAATTTTTTAACGGCGAAGAAGAAAAAATCCGCCGGTACATGGACTTTTCGTTCAACGGAAAACTCAGGATTATGCCGTCAGAATTTGCATGCATTCTTCACGAAAGTTACATCGTATACGTATTCCACAGCGACGCGCGGAACGTTGCGCAGACACTCTGTACCGTAGCATCTCACGACCGTTACTTTAAGGGAATGAAAATTGCCGTTTCCGCAGTATGCAGGACTCCGGAGGAACTTTCAAACGAATACAGGCACGCAAAACTTGCACTTTCGTTCTGTGCGCCGGAAGAAACGCTCTGCGATTACAATTCGCTTGGAATTTACAGGCTTCTTGCAGAAGTTCAGGACAGGCGTATTCTTGAAGCATTTTATGAAGAAACGCTCGGAAAACTGGCATTTTTTTCAGAAGACAAGCGCAACGACTATCTGAACACGCTTTCGCTTTACCTTGAATCAAGCGGAAAAATCCAGAAAACTGCCGAAGAAAACGCAACTCACAGAAATACGGTAAATTACCGCATCCATAAAATCGCAGAAATGCTCGGAATAGACATTCAGGACGGACAGACGCGCTACAAAATCCAGACGGCGCTTTACATCCGCAAACTTCTTAAACGTACGGAATGTACTCAGGAGCAAAGACTGTAACTATATCATTAAAACAAAAACGTTTTCTTCCTGCTATGTGCACGGCGCACAAATTTATTTTATTTTTATGTGCACGCATATAATTGTTCACACCCTACGTTCATCTTATAGTCGCACTGTCAGCAAAAAAAAGAAGTTTTGCTGACAGAATTCTATTAAACCTATTGACATAATAGGTAAATAGATTTATAAATATGCTCAATTCCGGGAAACACCGGAAAAAAAACAAAAGGAGGCGTGGTAAAAATTACATCCCTGCAATTTTTACCACTCAAGTTTATTACGTGCGTTGCATTTCATAAACTTGAATTCGGCGCTTCCATACGCCGCTGCTAACGCGGTTCTAAAGGAGTTTGCTATGAAAAAAACACTTGGTATTGCAGCTGCTGCACTTGTTGCAGGCGCATCGCTTTTTGCAGAGGGACTTTCCGTAAACGGATTTATCCGCTCTGGTATTTCAATCGATCCTAAGGGTGAAACAGTAAAAACAGACACCTGGCTTCCTGGAGACTATTTTGGCGGCGGTTCGCGCCTTCGCCTGAACATAAACTATGACGGCGTAAACGGAGGAGCAACATTCCGCTATCAGAAAGACAAGTCATTTGCAACCAATAACTGGTTTGACAATGGCAACATCAAATGGGCAATGGGTTATGCAAAATTCCTTGACGGAAAAATCATTGCAGAAGCAGGAAAACTTGTTGACACCTATACTTCAACAGGCGGATGGGAAGACGGTACATTCGGTGACAATGCTGGTGCAGGAATCGGTGCACGCGTTGTAGTTTCTCCTGTAGAAGGACTTTTCATCACAGCTTCTGCAAGCGACATCTATCTTGAAAACTACGAAGCTGATGATGATAAAGTAAAAGACGGCGATGCAAGAGAAGGCGACCTTAAATTCAATGAAAAGCTTTTCGGCTTTACTGCAAAATATGCAACAGATGCATTCTTTGTAACAGGCGGCGTTCACCTTGCAAAATCATACTATGCATCATTCGGTCTTACAGCAGTAGACAACCTTACGCTTGTAGTAGAAGCGTTCATAAATGACACTGCAGATGAAGATGATCCTGTAACTACACTTTATCCGTGGGTTGAGTACACAGGAATCGAAAACCTTACGCTTGCAGCCCTTGGTGCAATCACAATTGTAGATGACTCAACTACAATTACAATCACACCGGCTGTATCTTACGCACTTACAGACGTTATCTCACTTGCAGCAGAAAGCACAATCACTATTCCTGACGCAGATGATGCAGACGATACGTATGCAGTAATCACACCGTCAGTAACGTTTGCAGCAAGTAAAAAGGCTTCTGCAACAGTATTTGCTTCTCTCAGCACAGATACAGACAGTGCAAAACATTCATTCGGTGCAGGCGTAAAATACGCATTCTAAGGAAACAAGGGTTTGTTTCACCCCACCCCTTAATGCAGCTAAACCGTAATTTTAAGTGCAGGCCTTCTTTAAAAAGAACAGCCTGCACTTTTTTTTATCTTTTCCTGAAAACACTGCGCTGAACGCAAACTTTCTGTCAGTTGTAAAAACCGCCTCTTTCCGCTATATTTTCCGTATCTTAAATCACATTTTATTCTAGGATTTTTTATGAAAACACTCAGCTTAAAAGATGAACTGCAGAACAACCCATACCCGGGACGCGGAATTATTGCAGGAAAATCTGCGGACGGCAAATACGCCGTGTCTGCATACTGGACAATGGGACGCAGCGCAGGAAGCAGAAACCGCGTATTCGTTACTGACGGCGAAGGAATACGCACACAGGCATTTGATCCGACGCTTATTGCAGGAGACCCAAGCCTTATTATCTATGCGGCAGTCCGCGTTCTTGGAAAAAAACTTATCGTAACAAACGGCGACCAGACTGACACGATTTTTGACGGACTTAAAAACGGACTTACCTTCGAACAGTCACTCCGCAGCAGAAAATACGAACACGATGCACCAAACTATACTCCGCGCATCTCAAGCATTCTTACAACAGAAAACGGCACCCTGCACTATGCCCTTTCGCTCCTCAAAAGCGACTCCGGAAACCCGGACTGCACGGAACGCTTCACCTACACGTATGAAAATCCGAAGAACGGCGACGGAAGATTTATTCACACTTACACCGGCGATGGAAATCCGCTTCCGAGCTTTGAAGGAGAACCAAAACTAATCCGCATAGAAGGCGACATTGACACATTTGCAAACAACATCTGGTCCTGGCTGAACGAAGAAAACAAGGTTTCGCTTTTCGTACGCTTTATAGACATCGAAACAGGCAAATACGAAACAAGAATTATTAACAAAAACAAATAATCCTTGCCATTCTATTTGTCATTCTCCGATAACCGATAATTAACATCGCGGAAAAAAAACTGCCGGTTCGTTCATCTTGTAAAAGAGTTCGAACTGGCAGTTTTTTTAGGAAATGCTGTATTTTCCCGTATTATTTTTTCCCTGTTTTTTCACTCGGTTTTTTCTTTGCGTCGGCAACCATCTGCTTCATACGCTCTTTTGCCGCAGCAACATTATTTACCATAAGAACCGGCTGTCCTGTTGCATCAAGCGTATCGCGCCATAATGCACCTTCCGGATCAACTACATTGCGGTGTGCAGTTGCCATTGAAATCGGAATATGAACGAACTTATCGTGAACAAGACCGATTACAATCTTTGTCTTTCCTGCCATTGCTGCGTGAACGGCATTGTTTCCAAGACGTTCGCAGTATACCGAATCAGAAGCCGTAGTTACAGACGCACGAATCTGATATGAAGGATCGATGTATTTTAAGTTGATGTGGAAATTCTTTGCCTTGAAGTATGCGTTTATTTCATCGCGAAGATATGTTCCTATATCAGCAAGCTTTATGTTTCCTGAAGCATCAGTCTGATTTGTCTTTGTAAGAAGATCCTGACCGGCACCTTCTGCAACGATAATAACAGCGTGATGATGTTCAACAAGACGTTTTTCAAGAGTTGCAAGAAAACCGTTCTCGCCGCCCAAATCGAACGGAACTTCTGGAATAAGGCAGAAATTCGCCTCGTGGCTTGCAAGAGCGGCGGCTGTAGCAATAAAGCCTGACTCGCGGCCCATAAGCTTTATAAGACCGATTCCGTTAATCTGGGAACTTGCTTCCATGTGACCGGCAGCAATTGCTTCTTTTGCCCGCTGAACAGCAGTTTCAAAACCGAACGAGCGGTCAATGAACTGAAGGTCATTATCAACAGTCTTAGGTACGCCTACAACAGCGCACTTAAGTCCGCGTCTTTCTACTTCATTTGCAATATCAAGAGAACCACGCTGCGTACCGTCGCCGCCGATGATGAACATCATATTTATTCCAAGGCGCTGAATGGAATCTACAATGTCAGTTACGCGCTGTCCGCCGCCACGGCTAGTTCCAAGGAAAGAACCGCCGATTTTATGAATTTCGTCAACATTCTGCGGATTTAATTCAATAGGAGCGTATCCTTCTTCTTCAAAAAATCCCTTGTAGCCGTACTGAATTCCAAGAATTTTGCGGACGCCGTAACGGTTCCAAAGACAGCGCACGATAGCACGGATTACGTCGTTCAGACCAGGGCAAAGACCACCGCACGTACATATTCCGGCGCAAACGTCTTTTGGCTCAAAGAAAATATATTCCCTAGGTCCAGCTTTCTGCATAAGATTTGAAGAGTCAAGGACATCAGGTTTTGTAGTATCAAAAACATTTACCGTATTGCGCACAAATGAATCATCAGTTACATAATTTGCGCGGCAGTCACCAACAACGGTCGACAGTTCAATCGGAGATTTAATTTTACAAACTCCCAGCGTTTCTGTTGTAAAATCAAACGTTTCTTTATTATCTGACATAGAAAAAACTCCTGAAAAAAAAAAGCCTGCTTTCAATTTTAAAAGACTTTTCTATAAGATATACATTATATTCAAAATTTTCAATCATTTTTCGATTTTTTTTACTGTACTAAGTGTATAATTATTCAGTATTTTGATTATAATAGACTGAATATCAGAGGTAAACACAAATGAAAACAAAAACAAGAAATCTGTTAATCGGCATTGCAATCGCCGTATTCGTCATTTTCAGCGCATATTCATGCGTAAGCGGAAGCTACAACAAGATGATTGACCTTGAAGAACAGGTAAGTGCACAGTGGGCACAGGTTGAAAATCAATACCAGCGCAGATACGACCTTATTCCTAACCTTGTTTCCACAGTAAAAGGATACGCAAAACAGGAAAGCGAAGTCTACACGCAGGTTGCAGAAGCGCGTTCAAAGGCTGGAGGAGTCATTACTATTGACGAAAGCATTTTAGAAGACGAGCAGAAAATGCAGCAGTTCCAGAGAGCTCAGGATTCTTTAGGCGGCGCCCTTCAGAGGCTTCTTTCCGTTACTGAAAACTATCCGGAACTTAAGTCAAACCAGAACTTCCTTGCACTTCAAGACCAGCTTGAAGGTACGGAAAACAGAATTTCTGTAGAACGCAAAAAATATAATGATATTGCAAGAAATTACAATACTACGATACGAAGATTTCCGAATGCAATGATTGCAGGAATGTTCGGATTCAAGTCAAAAGTCTATTTCCAGGCTTCTTCTGATGCACAATCTGCGCCGAAGGTTGAATTCTAATGAATACAAGACAGCTTCTAAAAAAAATAAAGCTTTCCGATTCCGACATGGCAGAAATAAAAGCTGCCGTAAAGAAAGTAGAAGACAAAACAACCGGAGAAATTGCACTGGCTCTGACCGCTGAAAGCAGTTCCTATTCTTTTTGGGAGCTGCTGGCTTCAATATACATAGCGGCATTTATATTCATAATTATGCTTCCGCTTGCGCCGGCAATAAACTCATTCTATGAACGGTTGCGCTGGGCTCAGCCAGTATGGTTTCTTCCTGCATTCTACGGAATTGCCTGCCTTGCAACAATCGTCATCAGTTTCTGCGTAATGAACGTTCCTATCATCGACCGTTTTATAATTCCTCGCGACATACGGCGCAAGGAAGTTACGCACAGGGCATTCCGTTATTTTACGGAATCCGGTATATACGACACGAACGAACATTCAGGAATACTGATTTTCGTTTCATATATGGAACGTCAGGTACGGATTGTAGCAGATTCTGGAATTGCAAAAAAAATTCCGCAAGATTTATGGAACATTATTGCAGATGAACTTGCTGCCGGAATAAAAACAGGTCACACAAAAGAAGGATTTACAGGTGCCATTGAAAAATGCGGCGAACTTCTTGCAGAACATTTTCCGGCACATTCAGAAAATCCGAACGAACTGCCAGACGGACTTGTCATACTGACGGAGGACTGATTATGAAAAAGTTTATTTCCGTAATAGGTGTACTTATTACATCTGCCTGCATTTTTGCGCTGGACATTCCTGTTCTTTCAGCACACGTAAACGATTATGCAGGCGTTATGAAAAACGCAGACAAACGAAAGGCTGAAGAATATCTTTCTGCACTTGAAAACACTACAGGAATTCAGATTGCCGTTCTTACAATCCCTTCGCTGGAAGGAGAAAGCCTAGAATCGTACTCGTATAATGTTGCAGAAAAATGGCAGCTTGGTCAGAACGGAAAGGATAACGGCGCGCTTCTTCTTGTAGCAATGAAGGAAAAAAAGGTTCGTATAGAAAACGGTTACGGTCTGGAAGATACGCTTACGGACACAAAAAGCGGACTGATTATCAGAAACGTCATTCTACCGGAATTCAGAAACGGTAATTATTCGGAAGGAATTTTACGCGGCGTTCAGAATATGGGCGGAATTGCAAGCGGAAACGCAGAACTTGTTTCAAAAAGCGTTTCCGAACCAGAAAACACTTCAAGCGGTGCAGAAAGCGTACTGTTTGGATTTTTGTTTGTATTCGGATGGTTCATATTGTTTTCATGCCTTGCAAGCGGAAGGCAGAACCACTGGCTTCCGTGGATAATTTTCAGCAGCGCATTCCGTCATCAGCACCACACGCACGGTGCAGGATTTTCTTCCAGCGGAATACGGAACAGCGGCTTCGGCTCTTCAGGCGGCTTTCACGGTGGCGGAGGTCACTTCGGCGGCGGAGGAGCATCTGGAGGATGGTAGGGGCATAGGCAGAACGTTTTGTTCATTCTATAACGTGTTTTCCTACGCATGGCAGTTTTACTTTGTAAAACTGGGTTCTACAGTTTTGGACGCACAAAATCGGCCCATACGTGGTCGGCTTTTGCTATGTGAACTAAAATCCAATTAACCATAAACTTATAAAAAGCAAGTCCTGCATTCCTGTTATCAAGCGCAAGATTTTTTACCTGCCTGTTCACCTCGGCAATAAAGCCGTCGTGAGCAAGTTTGTGAGCATCAGCCCCTACATAACCGTATTTCCGCATGAATTTTTCTTCAAAAGAAAAATGATATACAGTATAATCCGTAAGTCCTTTCAGAACTTTAGACATCTCAACTTTATATGTATCAGCTTCATTTGAAAGTACTTCATATAAATCATTTGCAATTTTCAGCAGTTTTTTATGCTGATTGTCAATCTCCGGAATTTCAAGCAGATATGAGTCATTCCATTCAATCCTATCCATAATTTAAGCCCCTAAAAAAATGATAATCGCCTTAAACTGATAAACAGATTCCTGACTTCGCAAAAATCCCTGAAATGATTTCAACTACAGCTCAATATATAATGAAACATATGAAAAAGCAATCAATCTTCACCCCAACCTATAACATTTTTTTATTTTTACTACAAAAAAGGACTGATACTGCACAAACAGTATCAGTCCACTTTGTCAAAAAAGCAAAAAAGTTCTAGTTAGCCTTTCCGACCAGACACATCCATTCAGCTTCTGCGCAGAGCGTTTCACCGACGTATGCTTTTCCAGCCTGCTTAATCATTTTCGGACTTACGCGGAGATTGGTAATTTCCATACGCACTTTGTCGCCAGGGCGAACCTGATTGCGGAATTTTACCTTATCAAGAGTAGCAAAGAAGAAAAGGCTTCCGTCCTCAAAATGTTTCTGATAGTTCAGTGCAGCACCGCCAGCCTGCGCCATCGTTTCGCACAGAATTACTCCCGGAACAACCGGATATTCCGGAAAGTGACCTTTGAAGAAAAATTCGTTTTCCGTAAACGTATGCTCGCTTACGCTTCCGTTTTCATCGCAGGAAATGATTTCATCAACGAACAAAAACGGTTCGCGATGCGGAAGCAGTGATTTTATGTCTTTTGTAACGCTCATCTGCTAGTCCTTGAATTTCTTTATGATAATTGCGCCGTTATGACCGCCAAAACCGAATGTAGCACTCATTGCAGCATCAATATTGCCTTCAACACCTTTGTTCGGAACGTAATCAAGATCACATCCGCCTTCTACATCCTGCTCGTCAAGATTGATTGTTGCAGGGAAGAAACTGTCATTTATTGCCTTTACACAAATCATCGCTTCGATTGCACCTGTTGCACCAAGACAGTGTCCGTGCATTGATTTTGTAGAAGAAATCTTAAGTTTCTTTGCATTCTCTTCGCCAAAAGCAAGTTTTACCATACGAGTTTCGCTAGGATCATTGATGTGAGTAGAAGTTCCGTGCGCATTGTAATACTGAATTTCAGAAGGATCCATTCCTGCATCTTTCAGAGCGCGTGTCATACACTGAGAACCAACTACTCCGTCCGGATTTGGTGAAGTAAGGTGATAACCGTCACAGGAAGCACCGTACCCCATCACCTCACCGTAGATTTTTGCACCGCGTGCCTTAGCGTGTTCGTATTCTTCAAGAACAAGAATTGCACTTCCTTCGCCCATTACAAAGCCGTTTCTTTTCTTGTCGAACGGACGGCTTGCTTTTGCAGGATCTTCAAAACCGCTTGACAGCGCGTGAAGAACCTCAAATGCAACTACTGCATAACCGTTGATTGTAGATTCAGCACCACCGGCAAGACAAACGTCCATTCTTCCGTTGCGAACCATATCAAAAGCCGTTCCCAGAGCGTCAGTTCCGCTTGAGCAGGCTGTAGATACGGCAAACGTCGGTCCGTGAAGGTGGAACTGCATACAGATGTTTCCTCCGGCTTCGTTCGGGATAAGTTCCGGAATCGTCATCGGAGGAGTTTTTGAGCAGCCTGATTTATAATAAGAAATACAGCCGGACTCAGTTATTTCAAATCCGCCGATTCCAACACCAAGAATACAGCCTGTTTCATCAAGAACTTTCTGATTTCCCATAAGATTTGAATCATCAAGTGCCATTTTTGCCGCTGCAACAGCGTATTGCGTAAAGCGTGCCATTTTGCGTGCAGCAGAAGCGTCCATATACTGCGCAGGGTCAAAATTCTTTACTTCTGCGGCATATTTTACTTTATTAGGAGTACAGTCAAAATGAGTTATCGGACCAACTCCAGATTTTCCAGCCTTTACGGCAGCCCAGGTTTCATCAACAGAATTTCCAAGCGGAGTTACTGCACCCATTCCTGTAATAACAACACGTCTTTTTTCCATAATTCAATTCCTTATCTAAATAAAATAACCGCTCTCCAGTCAGTTTGTTTGTTCTGTAAAATTATGCGCCCATTCCGCCGTCAACACCAAGTACCTGCGCGGTAATATACGTTGACATATCGGAAGCAAGGAACAATGCTGCATTTGCAATGTCCTCAGGCTGTCCTGCACGCTTTAGCGGAATCATCTGAAGCCAGCCTTCACGCGCCTTTTCGTTCACGGCTTTTGTCATATCAGTTTCAACATAACCTGGTGCAATGGCATTAACACGTACACCGCGCGCAGCAACTTCCTTTGCAAGAGATTTTGTGTAGCCAATAAGACCTGCTTTACTTGCAGAATAGTTTACCTGACCTGCACCGCCGTGAAGTCCGACGATACTTGTCATATTGATGATTGAACCGCTTTTTCTGTGAATCATATCGTTTGAAACAATCTGGCTTACTACAAAAACAGCAGTCAGATTGATATCAAGAACTTTCTGCCAGTCTTCAAGTTTCATACGGAATGAAAGACCGTCTTTTGTAATACCGGCATTGTTTACAAGCACGTCAAAACCACCAGATTCGGAAAGAGCTGCCTTCACTGTTTCGGAAAGTGCAGCTGCATCCGCACAGTCAGCACAGATTTCGTGGAATGCAGTTCCTTTTTCTGCAGCAAGTGCTTCCAGTTCCCCGCGTGCATCAGACGGACGGGAACAAAGTCCCCAGACTTCCGCACCGTTTGCAATGAAAAGCTCTACAATTTTGCGGCCGATACCGCGGCTTGAGCCTGTTACAAGGGCTTTTTTATTTTTTAACATATTCAGTTTACTCCGTTGATTGTATCTACTGTATTTATTGACGAGCAGTTCCATTTTTCGCCGAATTCAGTCTGTTTCCACAAACCGCCAAGGACGCGTCCAGGACCTACTTCAAGAACCTGCCATTCATCAGAAGATTCTGACGTCATAAGCGCACCAAGAACAGCCTCTTCGTCCGTCCAGCGAACCGGATTTGTAAGATGAAGAACTGCATTTTTCTTGATTTCAGCGCCGCTTACAGCTTTTTCTCCCGTAACGTTGCTGAACAAAGCAATTTTCGGGTCATTGAACTGAACGCCGGCAATAGCCTTTTCAAATTCGTCTGCGGCTTTCTGCATAAGCGGACAATGGAACGGACCTGCAACGGCAAGGCGTACACAGCGGCGCGCACCGGCCTCGGTAAATGCTTTTTCAGCAGCGGCAAGACCGTCAAAAGTTCCGCTGATTACAGTCTGTTTTACGCTGTTTAGATTTGCCGCATAAACATCATCTATTCCATTTGCAATCTCAATGACTTTTTCCGGAGGAAGACCAAGAATTGCGCTCATTCCAGGAGCGTGACCTTCATTTTCTGCGGCAATTTCTTCGCACACAGACTGCATAATCTTTCCGCGCTGGCAGACAACTTTTATAACGTCTTCAAAAGAAAGAACGCCGGCGGCATACAAAGCCGGAAATTCACCAAGACTGAAACCCATTGCAGAAGCCGGAACAATACCCTTTTCCTCAAGAACAGACATCGTCGCAACAGAAGCAGCAGTAATCGCAAGCTGGCTGTTGTCGCTGCGGCTTAAAAATGCAGCATCAGATTTCCACAAAAGATCAGGCACATTGATGCCTGCTATTTCTGATATTTTATCAAGAATTTTACGTGCAGTCGGAAATGCATCACAAATATCTTTCATCATGCCAGGTTCCTGAGCGCCTTGTCCAGGAAATAAAAAAGCAAATTTCTTTGACATACAAAACCTCGTTCTTTTTATTTAAATGACAATATCTTTATTTTTGTCATTAACATCTATTTACAGTCTAACAAATTGAGATATTTTGTCAAGAGTTACGCAACTCCACACTTCACCATCATAAAAAAAACGCCGGTTCTGAAATAAATCAGAACCGGCATTTCAATTTGTTCTAAGCCTTAAAATTCATCAGCAATGAATGCATAACGTCAATGTTTTCTTTTGTCTTTAACGAAAGGTCAGAAACATTCTGAGCCGCAGCATTTATCTGCTGGGAACCGGCTGCCATTTCGTCCATGCTTCCAAGAATAACGTCCGTAATCTGCGAAACTGTTTCCATATTCCCGGAAACAGCCTTTATTCCAACCGTAAGTTCGTTTGACTTTTCATTTACCTGCACGGACTGGTTTTTCATATCACCAAGTGCCTCTAGAATCTGGTTTGAAGCACTTTCCTGCTCGGTCATCGCGTTGTCAATCTGCCTAATGATGGTATCAGTAGAACCAAGCTGCGTTACGATATTGTTAAACGCAGTCTGAGAAGCATTTGAAAGCGAAACAACATCGTTTATAGAAGATGAAATACTGCGCAGTTCCTCATCAATATTCTTAGACTGACTGCTTGACGTTTCTGCAAGCTTGCGGATTTCATCTGCAACGACGGAGAAACCTTTTCCGGCATCACCTGCATGAGCTGCCTCAATTGCGGCGTTCATTGCAAGAAGGTTTGTCTGTGCCGCAACCTGAGAAATCATTTCATTTGCCTGCAAAAGCATATTTGACTGTTCAGCCATCTGCGAAACTTTTTCCGTAACATTCGTAATTTTTTTGTTTCCGTCATCAATTGTAGAAGCTAGAGCAGAGAAACTTTCTGCCATTTTGCGGACGCTTTCTGAAACGGAAGAAATGTTACCGAGCATTTCCTCAATCGCCGCAGAAGATTCTGTAATTCCTGCTGCCTGATCATTGATAAGGCTTCCGAGATTTTCAATATGCTCTTCAGATTTTCTAAGAACATCAGCCGTATTCGTTACTGCATTAGCCTGATTCTGAGACTGCTTGCGCACGCTTTCAATGTTAGCCATAATCTCTGCCGTTGCGCTTGCAGACTGCTGGGAGTTTGCTCCAAGATTTTCACCGATAGACACAAGAGATTCCTGTGCGTTGTTCATTTTTGAAATAAGATCACGCAGAATTGAAATAAATGTATTGATGTCCTTGCAGATTGAAGCAAATTCATCATTTCCTTTTTCCGGAAGACTTATAGTAAGGTCTGCATCGCCAGAAGCAAGATTTTCAACAGTTTTTCCAACACTATTAAGAGGTCTTATAATTTTCTGCGTAATCAGAAGAACCATAGAAGTAAGCAGTATTATAGAAAGAATAAGTGCAGCGCCAACAAGAGGTGTAAATACTTTTAACACAACATACTGAATCAAAGACATTTCTTTTCCTATAAATAGGACTGTCAGCACTTCTCCGTTATTATCCTGAAGTGCAAAATAGTCTGTCAAAAATACCTTGTCATCGATTTTTGCCTTAACGATAAGCTGGCCTGTCTTTCGTGCATTTTCCAGAAGCGACTTGTCCGCAATTTCAGTTCCTTTCATACCGTCAATGCTTGTATAAAAACGACGTGCACCGGCAAAAACGGTAAATTCCATGTGCAGCTGCTTGCTCATCTGAGATACAAATTCATCAGAGAAAAGTTTTCTTTTTGCTATAACAGCACCAGACACGCCACTTCCACCTTGAGCAAGAATCGGACAAGCACTGACAACATACAATTCATCACCTATTTTTTCCACATCAGAAGAAGAATTGCCGTTCAACGCTTTTTTCAGAAGCGCATTATTTCCCTTCTCTCCCTGCGGATAAGAAGCGATGACAGAAGCACTTCTGTCATAATACGCTATGGAAGAAACACTGAAAAAACCGACAGCTTCTTTTGTAACAGCATCAAGTTTTGCAGCCTGGACGTATCCTCCAGCATCAATAATGCGGTTATTTTCTATATTCTTTTCTATCCACAGAACAGCTCCGTCAAGCTGCCTCTGAACTTTATTAATTTCAAGCAGCGTATCATCCTGCATCTGTACCAGTTCGTCCTTAAAATAATTTTCCAGACTTTTCTGCAACTGGAAATGGATTACCCAAAACAAAAGTCCGCTGTAAATAACAATTCCTGCAATCAACGTTATCAATACCTGTTTTGAAATTGATTTTGTTTTTGACTTTTCTTTCATTATGCCTCCAATAAAAAGCCGATATTCGCAACAAGCTGCGAGTGTGCAAGTGTAAAAAAGTTGTGCAATTCAAAGTTTAGGCAGATAAAATATGAGCTGACATATCAGCCTTACCTTACATCCGAATTATTGCTTTGCAGAATTTAATTATAGCATAGATAAATGAAAACGCTAGTTATTTATAAAAAATTAAGTCAAAAAAAAGGAAATCAAAATGGAAACCGAATAAAAAAGACCGACGGCCTAAAGGAGAGAGAAAAAAAGCCGACGGTCTGGAGAATGAAAATTTAATTTACATTTTTAAATAACAGGAGTATGTATTTTCGCTTTCACTAAAAACAACAGATAAAATGATACAAGGTTACAAAAAAACATTGTTTTTGGGAAAATTATTATGCACCGTTCAGTTTAAGGCAGAATCTGCCAAATCTTCTATATATTGTGCTTCTGCCGCAGTTTGAACGGTAGTTCCGGCGGTCTTAAGAGACTGCATCTGTTTTTCCTGTATTTTTTTACGTCTTTCAGAAAGAGTTTTTGCCGCAAGAATTATGCCTGCCGCCTCGTCGGAGCGAATGCTAAGACACTGCGAAACGGCGGACACTTCCGCATTGCACAGGTTTTCTACAGTCATAAATTTTTTCGTAAGAAGCCGGGCGCGCTTTTCGCCGACGTTCGGAATTTCCAGAAAAACAGAAACAATATTTTCTTTTGTACGAAGTGCCTGATTGCGACTTGTGGCAAAACGGTGCGTTTCGTCACGAACACGCTGTAAAAGCCGTAAAGCATCACTGCGTTTAGGAAGGCACACAGGAGAAAAAGCGCCCGGAAGCCAGATTTCCTCATCGCGCTTGGCAAGACCGGCAACCGGTATATCAAGATTAAGCGCCTTAAGAACGCCCTGAACGGCATTCACCTGCCCGATACCGCCGTCTATCAGAATAAGATCCGGTAAATCGGCCTGTTCATTTAAAAGACGCGTATAGCGGCGACTTGCGGCCTCCCGCATTGACTGAAAATCGTCTATATAGCCATCAGTAGTTTTCAGGCGGAAATAGCGGTAATTTTTCTTGTCCGGATTGCCGTTGTAAAAACTGATAAGGCTCGCCACCGGAAATTTTCCGCCGATATGGGCAATGTCAAAACCTTCAATGCGGACAGGAAGATGCGGAAGATGAAGAATGTCGCGCAGTTCTTCCAGTGCAGGCATATCACCGCGCTCACGCATCCGGCGTATAATATCTTCTTTTGCATTATGAAATGCCATATTCATTGCGGCAGTATGACGCGCGGCATTCTGGATATTATCCGAAACAAGAACTATCTGCGCATCTGCCTTAAGTTTTTCCGTAATCCATTTCTGAAGGTAGGAAAGACCTTCTTTTGTAGGAACAAAAACAGTCGGCGGAACTTCTTCTTTTGAAGTGTAGTACGCACTCATAAATTCGCCGGAAAGTTCATCGTCTTCATTAAGGCTTGTAACACGGTAATTATCCCTGCCAAGAAGTTTTCCGCCGCGTACTTTAAGAACCGTAAAGCTTACAAGTTCGCCTTCGCGGCTGTATGCAATGTAATCACGGTCTTCATTGTCAAAACTTTCCACAACATTCTGATTTTGCATAATCATCAGGGCGCGAAGTCCGTCCCTAAGCCGGGCGGCTTTTTCAAAATTAAGTGCGGCGGCAGCTTCCTTCATTGCAGCCTCTATGCGCGCCGTCGTTTCAATTCCTTTTCCCTCAAGTAGTGCAGAAATTTCTCCGAAATATTCATTGTAGGAGTCTTTGGAAATTTTACCGCAGCACGGAGCCTTGCACTGCCCCATATGATAGTACAGGCACGGAGCATCGCGTTTTTTGAAAGTCCTGCAATGACGAAGCGGATAGATTTGATACAGCGCATCTATAAACGTATCAAGCGCCGCCGCATCGGGATACGGTCCGAAATATACAGAGCCGTCGTGAAGAACATTCCGCGTTTTGAAAAGGCGCGGAAATTCCTCGCGGGTTATGCGCAAAACAGGATACGATTTTCCGTCCTTAAGGTCGATGTTGTATTTTGGCGTATATTTCTTAATCAGATTGTTTTCCAGCAGGAACGCCTCGTATTCGTTCGCAGTGGTAATGTATTCTATGGAAGAGGCATTGGAAATCAAAAGACGAGTCTTGATGTCTTTTTTCCCTGAAAAATAGGAAGAAAGGCGGTTCTTGAGGTTCTTTGCTTTTCCTACATAAATAACGTCGTTCTTTTTGTTGCGCCAAAAATAAACGCCGCTTGAGGAAGGAGCTTTTAATGCAGTCTGGTGGAGCTGTTCTCGCACCGGATTATTGTTTGACATAGGAATACAGATATGAATTATATCAGAAAAATCAGTTTTTATCTTTTTTTTATAAGTCTTTTTGCTTTTACGGAACAATTTTATGCAGAAACATACCTTCTCGGCGGAAAAAAAGGCTGGTCTGACGTAAACGTACGTAATGGAATTACAACAGGAACAGGACGATACGGAAACGAAAGTCTTGTGCTTGATACGACTTCCAGAAAGAAAAATCCTTACACCGACCTTCTGCTCGATTTTGAAAACGGCGGCTTTTCCGACACGACAGGAAATTATACAATAGTAGAAAACACCCTGTTTTCATCAAAAAAAGCCGTTATGGGAAAAGGTGCAGCGCTTAGCCGCGGAAAATCCGGCGGTCTTGTACTTTCCGGTACACCGGGAAGCTTTTTCAGCACGGAAGGGCCGGCAGGTTCGTTTATGATAGATTTTTGGCTCTGCCCCTCAATCGTTGAAAACGGCGAAATTATTTTCAGCTGGCGCTCTTCGCGCAACATCGCAGGAAAAATCGTATATCAACTCATAACAGCCTCGTTCTACCAGGACAAGATTATGTGCGTCTTTTCAAACATTTTTGACGGCTACACGGAAGATTCCGGAGACGTTTACCTTATCGGCTCGCGAAAACTTATCCCTGAAAAATGGTCGCACCATTCAATCTGCTTTACGGAAGACGATGGAATGCTTCTTTACAAAGTTGACGGCGAGGTAGAAGACATACAGTTTATGACGGAAACAGGACACGAAGGCTCTTCAATTTTTCCGGCATACATAGGAACTTCGGCGTATGTTTCAATCTGCCCTAAATATACAGGACTCATAGACGATTTTTCCGTAACAAGAAGCTACGTAAACATTGATGCAGAAGTCGACGCCGAAATCGCAGAAGCGCTTAATCCAAAACGATACGGTTCTTCCGGCGGACATTTTGAGTCAGTTCCCATTCTTACAAAGCCCGGAACGATTATGAACTCCTTGAAAGCAGAAACGGACATTCCGCCGCAGACAGAAATTCATTTTTACATCCGCGGCGGCGACAACTACTTTAACTGGACGCAAGACTACCCGGAGTGGATTCCCGTAAAAAACGGAGAAAAAATCACCGGGCTTACAGGACTGTATTTTCAGGTGGCGGCGGATCTGTTCCCCGACGGAACAGGGAGCGTAACGCCTTCCGTTTCGGAAATTCAGCTTGACTACACCGTACTCCCTGAGCCACAGCCGCCGTACAAGGTCAGCGCACAGAAGGGCGACGGCTCAGTTACGCTTTCCTGGAGCTATTCTACGGACGATACGGCAGGCGGCTACTACATTTATTACGGTACGCGCCCCGGCGAATACCTTGGAAGATACGCCGCAGAAGGTAATTCGCCTATTGACGTAGGGAATACTACTTCGTATACAATAACAGGACTTAAAAACGGAACAATTTATTATTTTGCAATTGCCGCCTGGTCTAAGGTGGACAGCAGGATTCGCGGACCGCTTTCAAAAGAAGTGTATGCGCGTCCGGGAGTAAAATAGATTTATGAAGAGAACTGTCAGCGATTTTACACAGGAGAAGAAAAATGGAAGATAAGGAACTTGTTGTTTCCCGCGCACGGAATGCCGTCATTTCACGAGATTTTGAGATGGCAGCACGGCTGTACAATTCACTGCTGAGGGAAGAACCGGCGAACGAAAAATATCTTGAGGCACTCGGAAACATCTACATCAAGACAGGAAACGACGAAAAAGCAATTCCTTATTTTGAGTCTATTCTTGAAAAATCTCCGCGCAATTTTAATGCACTGAACAGCATAGGCGGAATTTACCGCCGCCTTAAAATCTACGATGAAGCAATTATCGTGCTGAAAAAAGCGCTTGAAATCGACAAAAATAATCCGGAAATCAACTACAATCTTGGATTTACCTATAAATCAATGGGAAAGACAGACGAAGCAATCGAAAGTTTTGAAACAGTCATCGACTACAATCCGTCTGACGTACTTGCGTACAATCATCTTGCTTCAATCTATGCAGAAAAGCATAACTACACAAAAGCAATTGCCACATACAAAAAAGGACTTCAAATTGACCCGAACCATCCGATTTTGCAATACAACCTTGCAAAAGCGTATCAGGCAATCCACGACGATGCAGGTGCAGTAGCCGCATTCGAAACGGCGCTCCGGGCAAAACCGGGCTGGACTGACGCCGTAAAAGACTACTCCGAAGTACTGCTTTCTCACCGAAAAACGCGCGCCGCCGCAGACCTTGTCCGCAATGCAATCGAACTTCATCCGAAAAACGCAGAACTGTACACCCTTCAGGGAAAAATCTATCTCCGCCAGTACTACTTCGACGGCGCAATACAGGCTCTGGAAAACGCAGACAAACTTTCCCCAAAGAACAGCACCGTCCTTTCGCTTCTTGCCGAAGCATACTGCCGGCGCGGTAAAAAAGCGGATGCCGTAAATACAATCCTTGAAGCAGAAAGCGCTGACAATTTTCCGAATGCGTCCGTTCAGAAAAAAACAATCTCAATCCTGCTTACCGCCGGAAAATACGAACAGGCACTTTCCTGCCTTAAAAAAGTTTCCGCAGAAAACAAAAACGACGCAGAACTCCTTGACCTTGCCGGTCAGTATTACATCACCCAGAAAAAAGACGACAGCGTAAATCTGTGCTGTGAAAAAATAAAAAAATCAGCCCCGGACTACGAACTTTACCTTCTGCACTGGGCAAAAAGATACAACGAAGCCGGCGACAACGAAAAAAGCCGCTCTATGTATATGAAATATCTTGAGTCAAACAACAAGGATGCATGCGCCTGGGTAGACCTTGCCTGTCTTGACGAAGAAATGGGAAATAACGCAGAGGCAGAGGACGAATATTCTACAGCACTTGCCTTTGACCCGGCAAATTACGCCGCAAAACTCCTTCTTAAAAAACTTTGCGAAAAACGCCGGGAACAGCAGGAACTTCAGGAAGAAGAGCCGAATGACTTTGACCTTGGCAACTACATCGAACAGTCGGAACAGGAAAACGACGAACTTGCCGAAACACTGCTGAACGACACGCCGGAAATGGAGGACGTAAACATTCTTGAATTCGACGATTCTGTAACGCCGGAAGAAAAACCGGAAGAGGAGTCGGAAGAAGAAAATACAGAAGAACAGGAAGAAGCTGAAGAGCCGGCAGAACAGCTTGTTGACAACGACATTCCGGTTGAAAGTATGCTTGACTATCCGGACGATGCGCTTTCCCTTACCGACGAACTTGTGGACGAAAAAGACGACACGAACGAAGAACCGGCTGACGATGAAGAAACGGAAACCAAGGAAAAGGAACAGCCGGAGCAGGAAAAACAGGAAGAAGAACCGCAATATCCTGTTTTTGAAAATACAGCGCAAAGACCGCCGGAACAGTCACAAGAGCCGCTTCCGTTTATGCAGGAAGACAAAGACACAGAGGACACAGACTCGGAAGATAAAATCTTGGAAAACAAAACTGATTTTCCGGCAGATGATATTTTCTCCGGCGATGACGCCACTTTGGAAGAAACGCCTGTCGTGCAGGACAGCGCAGATTACGACGAACCGGCAGAAATCCCGGAAGAAGAGCGCATTCCGGAAAAAACTTCTTCACCTTACGAAATGCCTGAACCTGTAAAAACGCAGGAGCCGCCGAAGCAAAATCCGGCAGAAGCTTTCGAGAACAGCAGGATTGCGGCAGAAGCAGCCGTAAACGCAGCAAAAGCGGTACAAGCAGCAACAAGCATCGCAAGTACGATTTCATCGGCGGAAGAATACATAAAAACAGTTGCGGACAAAGCAGCAAGAACGGCGGCGGAAAAAGCAGCAGAAGAAGCGGCAGTTCGTACAGAAGAAACAGCCGGTGCAGCAGCAGAAAAACTCACCAAAATCGCCGACGACATTCAGGAACGGGCCGCTTCGCTTCAAAATCATATAGATTCGCTCAAGCAAAACCAAATCGACTCTGTAGCAGAAGAACTTGAACAGAAATTCGAAAATTCCGTAAAGCCAGAATTCGAACCGGATGAAGACCCGGCTGTAGAAAAATACAACAGCCTTATGCAGCAGGTAGGAAACATCCTTCCTGTCATAAGCAGAATGCTTGAAAATAAGGAACTTGCGCAGAAATTCAACAAGGAAGTGCTTTTGTTCAAGCAGCTTCGCGAAATGGGCGACAGCCTTCCCGACGAAAACAAACGCCAGTTCCTTTTAAGCAAGACGCGGCTTCTTCTGGACTTCTTAATTGCGCGCCTTTCCGGAAAACCAGGACTTCTGAAAACGTCAAAATCCCTGCGCAAAACCGGAATAATTGATGACCTAATAGAAGAAACGAAAGAAGAAGACGACATTCCTGTAACGGAACTGACAGAAAAAGTCCTTGTAAAAATGCAGGAACTTGCAAAAAACCTTCCTGACCAGACAATGGCACAGGGACTTCTGAACCTTTCTGACGAAGTAATTGAAAAACTGTAGCCGCAAACGGTAAACGTAAAATTCAATGCAGCTGCCGCAAAAGCACGCTGCATTTTATTTGCAATAAAAAATGCGTTGTGCTATAACCTTGTTATGATTCAGCCGCGCACAGACACAGTTTCAATAACAGAAGGACCTATCTGGAAAGGACTCCTTGCATTTTTCTTCCCGATTTTGCTCGGAACATTTTTCCAGCAGCTTTACAATACAGTTGATGCCGTCGTCGTAGGAAATTTCATAGGAAAAGAAGCGCTTGCGGCTGCAGGCGGCGGAACGGCAATCTACATAAACCTTCTCGTAGGATTTTTCACAGGACTTTCCGCAGGCTCAACGATTATAATATCGCAGTTTTTCGGAGCAGGGAGAAAACGCGAACTTGCAGCAGCCGTACGGACGGCAATATGGATTTCCGTAGTGCTCGGAATTTTTATGACGGCGGCAGGACTTATTCTTTCACGACCGGCACTTCTTGTCATTGAAACGCCTCAGCCAGTTTTTGACGATTCGCTTTTATACCTGAGAATTTACTTCATCGGAATTCTGCCTATGTTCATCTATAATATGGGAGCAGGAGTCCTTCGCGCAGCAGGGGATTCAAAAAGTCCGTTCACAGTACTTGTAGCCGGCTGTTTCATAAACATCGTCCTTGACCTGCTATTCGTTCCCGTACTCAAACTTGGAATTGCCGGCGCAGCCTGGGCAACAGTCATCTCGCAGACATTCTGTATGGCAGTCATCATAAAAAAACTGCACAGGAACAGCAGCTTTGATTTTCGCATAACAAACATAAAACCGGAAACAAACCTTCTGAATAAAATGATGAGGCTTGGACTTCCCACAGGAATTCAGTCATCGCTCTACACAATCTCAAACCTTATAATTCAGTCGAACGTCAATTCATTTGGAACGGATATGATTGCGGCAGTTGCGGCATACGGACGGATTGATGCGTTTTTCTGGATGACGATAAGCTCTTTTGGAACGGCAATAACGACGTTTGCAGGGCAGAATTACGGCGCTCATCTTATTTCACGCATAAAAAAGGGAACGGCAGAAGGACTTTTGATGATGGGCGCAATATCAGTTTTTTACACCGTACTGTTTTATTCTACAGGAAAATACATTTTCAGGCTGTTCACGGCTGACGCGGCAGTCATCGAAGAAGGTATGAACATCCTGCGCTTTCTTTCGCCGTTCTTCATAGTCTATATGCCGATTGAAGTACTTTCGGGAACGATTCACGGTGCAGGCGATACGTTCAGACCGATGATTATTACGATGCTGGGAGTATGCGTCCTGCGCATAGTATGGCTTTTTGCAGCAGTACCCCTTCACCGCACAATAAACACAGTTCTTGCCTGCTACCCGGTTACATGGATTGCAACATCAATCGCCTTTTTCATATACTACGCAAGCAACGCCTGGCTTAAGGAAACGGACGCCATAAAATAAGAAAAATATCTTTTTCATTTTACATCATCATTTCTAAAAAAACGATTAGGAATATCAAAGTAAATGCCCCCCTACAAAAAAAATTACAGGGTAATCAAAAGCATTACAAAAAATATACAGATTACCGCAAGCGCAGCTAGTATCGACATTAACGAACTTAATACGAACTGGAATAATTTTTGATGCTTTATGTTTTCATTAACGGCTATGACTGTTTTTAAAAGTTCAATTTCTTCTTTCATTGAAAGTTTTTTTTCTTCCTGCATAGACTTCTGCATAGACTCGATCATACAGGATTTGAGGCTGTCTTCATCAGTTTTTTTTATCAGTTCGTTTCTGTTTGAAAGTATGCACACTGTAAACAGGACGGCATAAATTATTAAGTATAAGCCCAAGGCACTGATTAAACCTACAAGTATGATACGAAAATTATTCATATAAAATCGCTGACCTTATCGCTTATGCACCTTTATTCGTTTTTCGTAGAACCAGGTTCCTGCAAGCAGGATTATTCCGCCTACAATCATAATGAAGCACAGTACCTGACCGGTAGAAAAATTCAGGAGCGAAGTATTTGTATAAATCGGTGCGCCGGAATCTTTTGCAATCCTGTAGCCGATGTCTGCGTCCGGTTCGCGGAAATATTCTATAAAAAAGCGGAACAATCCGTAGCCGCTCATATAAATTCCGCTGAGCATTCCGTCCCATTTCTTATGGTTCCGCAGTAAGTAGATTATGAGCCAAAGTAGTATTCCTTCAAAAAATGCTTCGTACAGTTGGCTCGGGTGGCGCGGAAGGTTTATGAGTGCTGCGTTTTCCGAAACCGTCATTCCGGCTTTCTGCGCAAACTCGCGTACCCAACCGAGTGACAGTGAAAAGCGTTCTGCATCAGGAAATACGACTCCCCACGGTTTTGTCGTAATTCTTCCATATAATTCACCGTTCATAAAGTTCCCTATTCTACCGAACGTATAGCCCAGTGGAATTGCAGTTACCATTGCATCAACCCATTTGAAAAGCGGCTGTTTTCTTTTCCAGCACCAGAAAATCATTCCGATTAGTCCACCTATAAATCCTCCGTGATATGACATCCCGGAAAGTCCTGTAAATCTTCCCCTGCTGTCGAACGGCCAGAAAATGAGCCACGGTTTCTGCCTGTATAAGCCGCTTGTATCATATACAAGGGCAGAAAAAACGCGTGCTCCTATGAGCAGAAAAATTATTCCGGTTGTTATGAAACTGAAAAGGTCATCTTCAGTAGCGGTGTACGTTTTTGTATTTAGCATTCCTTCCTTTGAAATTTTTTTCAGAATGAAAAACGCCGTTCCGAATGCAAATATGTACATAAGTCCGTACCAACGCAGAAGTCCCAGAACAGGAACTCCTGGAAAAATTTCCGGATGAATCCAGGAAGGGTATTGTATAAATAACGGTAATGTCATTTTATTTCTCCAAAAAAAGTCAATGAGGAAATTCGCAACGCGAACTTGTGAATCACCATACCTCGCAGCTTACGGCGAAGTATGGTGATTACACTCTCCTGACAAAGCTGTATTTTGCGTTACAGCGGAAATCCCATTTTTGCTGCCTTTACAAGTTTTGACTTAAGCAGAAGGTTTTCTTTCCGGAGCTGAGTAAGCTCGTATGACTGCGTTTTTATCATTTCTATAAGTTCTCCGTTTGAAAGCTGGCCGCTTCCTACAAGGTCATCAATTCCCGACAGCTTGAGTGCGTAGTCTTCATTTGCTTCTTCTTCAGCCTGCGAGAATGATGCGGCAGAGTCAATTTCGTTTGTAAATTCTGCATCAAATTCACGCGGTTCTGCAGCAATTACTTTTTCTGCGATGCGCTGGATTGCCTGCGAAAGAACGCAGTGCGGCTTGTATACGGTAACAGGCAGACGTGAAGAAAGCGCCTTGTCCTGAAGCTGGTCACGGTACATAAGTCCAAGATATTCAAGCTCTATGCCAAGATACTGTGCACAGGAATTCCGTATGCGTTGTGCACGGTCAGCATCCTTAGGGTCGTCAATCATATTCATTACAAGCCGAGGCCGGAACTGCTTCATCCGTGACAGGAACAGTTCCGTTGACTGCGGATCTACCTGCCGCAGGGCTTCTGCAAGCCGCGGAATGTAGAGAGTTTTCATTTTGTCTGAATCTTTTTTAAGGCTGTCAAGAAGTGCCCTTCCCGGAGTTCCTTTTTTGAACGTCGTATACATAAGGCGGAAGGCGCAGTTTTTGATGAAAAGGTAGCCGTCCAACGTAGCTGTAACCGTAGGTGAAGTTACAAGAATTCCCTGCGGAGACTGAAGGAACATATCAAGGATAATCTGGTGCGTTCCTGCTCCAAGGTCAAGGATAAGAAAATCTGCGTCAATGTTGTGGAAATTACGCACAAGTTTTGCTTTTTGTGCCGCCTTCAGCGAAGTAAGTCCCGGAATCTGACTGTCTCCTGCAATGAAACTGACATTTTCATATTCAGTAGGTTCTATAATGCTTTGAAAAGATGTTTTTTCCGTAAGGTAAGTTCCGATGCTGCTGTTCTTTACGTTATGCCCGATTGCCAGATGAAGGTTCGAGGCACCCAGGTCAAGGTCTGCAAGGACGACTTTTTTACCTGCCTGACCGAGTGTTATTGCGAGATTTGCAGAAAGAAGGCTTTTGCCTACGCCGCCTTTACCGCTTGCGATAGGAATTATTTGCATACAAAAAGTATATCATACTTGAATGTGTTTCAAAAGTGCAAAAATGCCCGGCGGCGGTAAAAACACCAATCCGCCGTGCATATATTGAAAATTTTGCCTCTATAACTTAAAATATGTATATGAAAAAACTATCGTTTAAGCAGACTGTGCATTTTTTTTCAAGAGCCGCTGTATTTTTTGCCGTATCTGTTTTTGCTTCGCAGTGCTTTGCCCAGTCATCCGTTTCTGATGAAAAAGTTTCCAATTTTTATTATCTGAAAAAACTGAATTCGGTTTTTGATTTAGTCCAGCAGTATTATGTTGATGAAGTTGACCCTAAAGTGCTGTATGAAGGCGCAATGAAAGGTCTGATGAACGCTTTTAATGATCCGTACACTTCCTATCTTGATGCCGATACTATCCGCGATTTGTCTGACACAACTAAAGGCAAGTTCGGCGGAGTTGGACTTTCGATTTCAAAAGCCGTTGAGTCTACTCCTGAAAAACCTGCGTATGTCGAGGTTGTTTCTCCTATAGAAGATTCTCCCGGCGAGCGTGCTGGAATTCTTGCCGGCGACTATCTGATTGAAATTGCCGGAAAACCGACGCCGGAAATGACGATGCAGGAAGTTCTTAATGAACTTCGCGGTGAAGAGGGAACGCCGGTTACCGTTACCGTTCTTCGCGGAAAGAACATCTCTTTTTCGGTAGAACTTGTCCGCGAAATGATAGAAGTTCCTACCGTAAAATATGGCATGATACAGAACACCGGCTACCTGAGAATTATTCAATTTACTCCGGAAACGCCTGCCCGCGTTCAGGAAGCGATTGATTTTTTCAAAAAAAGCAGTTATGCAAATATGATAATTGATCTGCGCGACAATCCTGGCGGACTGATTACAAGCGTCGTTGAAATTGCGGACAAATTCATTGACGAAGGTCCGATTGTGTCTACAAAGAGCCGCATTGCCTTTGAAAATTCCGTGTTCAATGCAAAAAAAGAAAACACTGTCGTCCGCGACATTCCGATTGTCGTACTTATAAACCGCGGTTCTGCAAGTGCGTCAGAAATTCTTTCCGGTGCGCTCAAGGACAATCACCTTGCCTATCTTGTAGGAAAACGGACTTACGGAAAAGGTTCTGTACAGCAGGTGATTCCGCTTACGGAAACCGAAGAAATCAAGCTGACGATGGCGCGCTATTATACGCCGAGCGATACTAATATAGATAAAATCGGAATTCCGCCGGATCTTGAAGCCGGTTATCCTGATTTTACAGAAGATGACGAAAAAGCGTATCTTGAACTTATCAAGTCTAATGCGGTGGAAGAATACGTTGAGGCACATCCGGGAATGGGAGAGCCGGAAATTGCAGCCTGTGCAGCAGAACTTAAAAAGACATATAATCTTGACGAACGCCTTTTGCGCCGTCTTATAAGGATTAAGGCAGTGCGAACGCAGTCAAACCGGCTTTATGATCTGGATTATGATATCCAGCTGAACAAGGCGCTTGAAGTTTTGAATACGACTGCTGATTTTAATAAACTCGTCGCTTCTACAAAAACACTGCACGAACTTCAGGAAGAAGCCGAACTGGCTGCATCCGGCGAAAAAAAGGCAGTTTCTTCAAAGTAGTATGCGTCAGTTCATTTCTTCTGCACAGCCGGATAAAGACGGACTTTTATATGTTTCCGGAAAAGAATTCCGCTATCTGCGTCAGGTTCTCCGGCTGAAATGCGGCGATATGCTAAGCGTCCGTCTTCCTGACGGCGAATTATGCAGTACGACGGTCTGCCGTATTGATGAAGGGAAGAAATCTGCCGTGCTTCAGGTGTGTGCAGACGGCGGCTCTTTTGAAGAAAGCCAGAATGTTACACGCGGCGTAAAAGCCTGCGAAATTGAAAATGCTTTTTCTTACGTGGACTATTATCTTTTTCAGTATATAGCAAAGCCCGTAAAGATGGAGCAGATTATCAGGCAGGCAGTTGAATGCGGCGTAAAATATATTGTTCCGGTAACCGGCGCTTTTTCACAAAAGGCGTGCATTGCGGCAATGAAGGGCACAAAAACCGAACGTTTTGAACGGATTATACGCGAAGCCCGGCAGCAGAGTGGCTCTCCTGTGGAAACGACTGTCCTTGCGCCCGTTACTACGGAACAGGCAGCTGCGTTTTGGGAAGAACAGTGCGCCGGTGAAAAAGACACCGCCGCCGTCATTCTTTGGGAACGGAGCGAAAATACAGTGCCGCTGAAAACGGTTCTTGAAGGGAAGAAGATTCGGAAAGCGGCGGTGGCTGTCGGTTGTGAGGGCGGAATAAGCGCCGGTGAAGTACAGGTTTTGCAGAAGGGCGGATTTGTTCCTGTTCATTTTGCAACGAATATACTGAGGTGCGAAACGGCGGCACTCTACGGAATTGCCGCAGTTCAGTCAATGATTTTAGAGCTTGTGGAAAAATCAACAGCATCGCCGCAAACAGCAAGGTATGCTGATTTTTAAATGGGAGAATGGTATGAGTGTACAGAGAATTTCTTTAATAGGTGTGCCGGTAGATGTTGTTCCGCCGGAAGATTTAGAAATGACTGTCCTTGAGTTACTGGCCCGTCCGGGAACTAAGCAGATTGTCTTTCTTTCCGTGTGGGATTTGCTTCGTGCGCGCCATAAGGGGGAATTTCAAAACTGCGTGCGCAATGCAGATTTAGTCATTCCTGTATCAAAAAGCATTCTCAGCGGTGCATCATTCCTGAAAAAAAGCGTTCCTGTAAGGTATAATCCGTTCGATGCCGTAATACACACTATGTCTGTTCTTGATGCGCATTTTAAGTCGCTTTATCTTCTTGGTTCAAGAAGCCAGGCTCTGCATTCTGCCGCCAGAAACGTAGCAGCAACATTCCCGAACCTGCGCATTGTGGGTAAATATGCCGGATATTACCAGAAGTCTGTTGAGGGCGATGTCATCAAGGCAATTTACAAGGCGTGTCCATCACTTGTTCTTGTAAGCGACGGAATAAAGGACAAAGTCTGCTGGGCTTACAAACGGCGCAATCAGTTTTCTTCTAGTATTTTCATCTATTATAAAGAAGTGATGGGGATTTTTTCCAAACGGGTAAAGCGCATTGATGAAAAAACGTTTGAACGCGGCCATGAAATCTACCACGAAATAATACGCAATCCTCTGAAAATATTTTTGATTTTTCCATATATATGGTATATACTTGTATTGGTCTGGTACAGGCTTTTAAAAAAGTGATTATTTCATAGTTAAAGAATAACTCATTGAATATCCGAACCCCAATAGTGCAAGAGAGAGTATGCTTGTGTCTGGTAATGAGTCTTCAAGAGTTCTGCTGGTTTCAAACAGAAACGACATATTTCATTTTTGCCGGAATGCACTAGAAGGATTATATTCCGTTGATTTTTTTTCGTTCAGAAAGCAGCAGCCTGCATTACTGTTGAGTTTTGCGGCGACGGTAGGAACGCATTTTATTGTTGATTCATCACTGTTTTTTTCAGAGAAAGATGCCGCGCGCTTTATTGCCGCGATTTCTGGTGTGGAACTGAACGCACTTTTTTTATGTCCGTATGAAGTGAAAAAAAATGTCGTTGAGTTTCTGCGGCATACAAAGGCATCTCTTGTTCACATTCCCTGCGAGAAAGATTTTTTCAGAGGCATAATGAAACGCAAATTTTATTTTGCTGATGACGGCGCGGCTTTTCACGGCGAAAACGAAAGTTTTTTAAAACTTCATAAATTCATAGGACATTCAAGTGCAATTCAAAAAGTAAAGTCGGAGGTGGCGGCCGCCGCAGGTTCTGACTGTTCTGTACTTTTTGAAGGGGAAACCGGTACGGGAAAGTCATTTCTGGCGCGTATTCTCCACGAAGTTTCAAACCGCGCCGCAAAGCAGTTCGTACAGGTAAATTCTGCGGATTTGAAAGAAACGCTTGCAGTAAGTAATTTATACGGAACGATAAACGGCGCATTTACAGGTGCGGTTTCCCGTCCGGGGCATTTTTCCGTAGCAAACGGCGGTGCTATTTTTTTTGACGAAATAGGAACGATGCATATTTCCGTTCAGGAAAGTCTTTTGACAGTTCTTGATTCAGGAGTATTTTATAAAGTCGGTTCTGTAGTCGAACAGAAGGTAGACGTCCGTTTTCTTTCTGCAACAAATGCAGACCTCAAGGAAATGCTTTTCCGCGGAGATTTCCGCCGGGATTTATACAACAGGATTTCTGACTGCGTTATCCGCATTCCTGCATTGCGGGAACGCCCGGAGGACGTTCTTGAAATTCTGGAACATTATCTGCATGCATATAATTGCCGCGACATAACTTTTTCTACAGGCGCAGTAGATTTTCTTTTGAATTTTTACTGGCCCGGAAATACACGCGACGTTATCCGCTGCTCAAAATATCTTGTAAGCCGATATGCCGGTAAAAAAGTCTGCGCAGAAGACATTGCTTCTTGGACGGAAAAACACTGCTTTGTGTAAAATCTGCTGAATAATCGCTTCAAGTGTTAATCAGCACTTCCCTAGTTCTTTTTTGATACCATTCCAGCTGCTTTTGAAAATATTTTTTCTATATATTGAGCCTCGCTTTCAGAAAGAGCGGCGCGCGACAGAAGGCTTCTCCAGAAAGATTCCATATCGTTTCTTCCCGTAATGCTGAAAAATCCTATTTTCTGAAGATTGTCTGCAATTGCTTCTACCGTCTTGTCTATTCTGGAAAGCGGAAGAGGAGTGTAACCGGTAAGATAGTCGTTTTTCTTTCTGAACAGATGATAGCAGATTATCTGCACTGCGTGCGAAAGGTTCAGCGAGGCAAAATCTTCGCTTGAAGGAATTGTTACGCCTTCAGTGCATTGCGCAAGCTGTTCGTCAGTAAGCCCAGTCCGTTCGTTCCCGAATACTACTGCTACGTTTGCGCCGTCGCCGTCCTTTGCACCAGAAACGATGTCTGCCGTCTGCGCAAATTCTTCAGGAAGGTATAATTTTCCTTTCCTTTTTTTTCCGCGCCGCCGAGTCGTTCCTGCCGCAACTGCACAGTCTTTTGTGGCATCCTTTATGGAATTAAAAAATTCTGCGCTGTCATAAATTGATGATGCGTGAATTGCAAGTATATGTACTTTTTCAGTATCGTAATCTTCTTTTTTTCCTACAATGCGCAGATGCGTTATTCCGTTGTTTGCCATTGCCCTGCACGCCGCGCCGATATTCCTGCATTCGTCCGGATGGTCAAGGACTATGTAAATTCTTTCTAAATTCATACAGGATGAAGTATAACAAAACGGTGTAAAATGTAAATAAAGCGTAATATAAAGTTTCATTTTCATAGAAATGAGATTTGACTAACTCATAAAATAATAGTAAACTTCGTATGAATTATTTTATAAAGATATGAAAGTATCATCGGAGTAAAAAATGATTTCAAACGCTAATAACAATAATATTATTGCCGGGTTTGATGACGAAAGGGATGACAGCCTTAAGATTATTTTGGAAAAAGCAGAGTCTATCAATAAGGGAATTTTTATTTATCTAAACGGATATATTGACACTTATAATTCTAATTTCTTTCAGAAAAAAGTATCAAAAATTGTAGAAGCCGGTTTTATAAATCTTGTGTTTAACTGTTCTTCCTTAAGTTACGTTTCTTCTACGGGAATCGGCGCGTTTACCGCTTTTCTGAAAATGCTCAAGCCAAAGGGCGGAGATGTTGTTCTTCTTGAAATCCAGCCGAAAGTCTACGAAGTTTTCCAGCTCCTCGGATTTTCGCAGTTCTTCAACATTAAAGATTCTTCTGAAGACGCAATTAGTTTCTTTGCGAACGGTTCAGGACCTGTAGAAAGCATATTCCCTAAGATATTTACATGCCCTGTATGCAACAAGCGGCTCAGGGCAATCCGTTCCGGAAGGTTCAGATGTTCTGAATGCAAGTCGATTATTGCGATTGACGAAAAAGCTCAGGTTTCACTGGGATAGCAGATTTTATGCGTAAAAAAACTGTCCGTGGCGGACAGTTTTTTTTATGCCCGGTAACTTTTTTGAGGGAAAAACAGCGCGTGAGAAACATTTTTTTGTTTCACATTTGTACGCAGAATAACTGCACGAAATCCACTGTCTTAAGGCGTTTTTACACAAGTTATCCACACTGTACACAAGTTATCCACATTTTTATACACTTTATTCGTGCGTCTGCCGCCCTTCTGCTCCCCTTCTCTGTTTGTTGTGCAGACAGTCAAAATTCAGTATTATGTACTCATTATGGTAATTTCTTCTATTGATTTAAAAGACGGACACGTTGTTCAGCTTAAAAACGGCAGGGAACTTGTACTCCAGCGTGATGACGCGGACAGCCTTATTCGTAAATTTGATACATACGGCGAGGTAGCCGTCATAGATTTGGACGCAGCCCTCGGAAACACTAATCCTAAGGGCGATACTGTAAATACTCCGCTATTAAAAAGCCTTTTGCGGCGCGGAAATGTACGCACCGGCGGCGGAGTGCGCTCTGTAAAAAGGGCGAAGGAACTAATTTCGCTCGGCGCAGAAAAAGTAATCATCGGGTCAAGCGCCTGGAAAAAAGACATAAAGCCGGGCGAACCTGTTATGAACACCGAATTTCTTGAGGAACTTGTAAAGGCAATCGGCAGGCAGAGGATTATTATTTCGGTGGATGCGATAAACGGAAAAATCGCTGTAAAAGGGTGGACGGAAACGATAGACGTACCTTTGGTGGAAGGCGCACGTCAGGCAGAAAAATACTGTTCGGAACTTTTGTTTACCTGCGTTGAAAAAGAAGGCTGTATGCAGGGAACGAATATGGAGATGGCGGAAGAACTGCGAAAGGCAGTAAAATGCCGAGTTGTCGTTGCAGGAGGCATTTCCTCTGAAGACGAAATCGAACAGCTTGAAAAAAAAGGCTGCGACGTTCAGCTTGGAATGGCGCTTTATACCGGCAAAGTTTCGCTTAAAAATTCGTTTATCCGCTGCCTGAACTGGCAGAAAACCACCATGATTCCGGTAATTGCGCAGAGCGTAAGCGGTCAAGTCCTTATGATGGGTTATGCGAACCGCGAGGCGTTTGAAAAAACGTTTGACAGCGGAAAACTTACATTTTTCAGCCGCACCCGCAATGTCCTTTGGACAAAGGGCGAAACGAGCGGACATTATTTAGAGGTGATAAAACTGCGTGCCGACTGCGATCGTGACACCGTTCTTGCAACTGTCATTCCGCACGGCGGCGTATGCCATACCGGAAGCTGGACTTGTTTTGGAAGCGACCCGGACGAAAAAAGTTCTATGGAGCGCCTGTACGCAACAATCGCCGAACGTTTTGCAAATCCAAAGCCCGGTTCCTACACGGCAACACTGGACGCAAAACGCGTGCGCGAAAAAGTTGAGGAAGAAGCAGAAGAACTCTGCGAGGCAGACGGAAAGGATGAAGTCATCTGGGAAGCGGCAGACTTACTGTATTTTGTAAGCGTCCTTATGTACAAAGAGGGCGTTTCCTGGAAAGATGTGTATGACGAACTTGACAGGCGTCATAAGGAAAAATAAAGCGGAAAGTTCCGCAGGTTGTATATGATACAAATAGTAAAATCAAGTGAACTTGAAAAAGACTGGTTCAGCGGACGCACTTTTACCGGTACGAATGAAGTTGTCCAGTCAGTTATAGAAGATGTCATTCAGAACGGTGACAAGGCTCTCCATCTGTACGGCGAAAAATTCGACGTTTCTTCTCCGAAAGATTTTTTAATTCCGGAAAGCGAACTTAAAGCGGCGGCTGAAAACCTTAAAAAACACAGTCCCGACGTTTACGATGCCATCTGCTATTCACACGAGCTTGCCTATAAATTTGCATTGAAGCAGAAAGACTCTTTTGATGATTTTGAAGTAGAGCTGACGCCCGGAATGTTTACAGGGCAGAAGACTATTCCTGTAGAAAAAGCCGGCGTGTATGTTCCGGCAGGGCGGTTTCCGCTCGTTTCTACTGTAGTTATGACGGTAACTCCGGCAGTTGCAGCCGGCGTAAAGGAAATTGTTTTGTGTACTCCGCCGCGCGTTCACCCGGAAGATAAGGCAGCCGCCGAAAAAGCAGGCACGGGAATTCCAGGAAAGCCTTTTACCGGCGGAAAACCGTATGCGGATGAAGGAATTATGGCTGCCGCGTATATCTGCGGCGTGAAAAAATGCTATGCCTGCGGCGGTTCTCAGGCAGTTGCCGCAATGGCATACGGAACAGAAAGCATACCGGCAGTTGACGTTATCGTAGGACCGGGAAATAAATTCGTTGCCGCCGCAAAAAAAATGGTATTCGGAAAAGTCGGAATTGATATGGTTGCTGGTCCGACAGAAGTTTTCATTATTGCCGACAGTTCTGCCGACCCTGCCTGGGTAGCGGCGGATTTGCTTGCACAGGCGGAACACGACGTTGTTGCCCAGCCGGTTATGGCAACGGACGACGAATTGTTTGCAAGAAAAGTAAGCGATGAAATTGAAAAACAGCTTGTCCTTCTTTCTACAGCACAGACGGCACGTGCCAGCATAGATTCCTGCGGAAAAATCATAGTATGCAATTCCCTTAAAGAAGCCGCCGAAATTGCAAATAAAAAAGCGCCGGAACACCTTGAACTTGCAATGAAGGAAGGTTCTGAACGCGATGACATTCAGAATATCGTATGCAATTACGGTTCGCTTTTTATCGGACATTACGCAGCAGAAGTATTCGGAGATTATGCAGCCGGACTGAACCACACGCTTCCTACGTCAGGCGCTGCCAGATATACAGGAGGACTGAGCGTGCGCATGTTCCTTAAAACCGTAACAACGCTGCGGGCTCAGAACGGCAGTGAAGGAATGAAAAAAAGTGCCGCCGCTGCCGGCTTCCTTGGCGATGCAGAAGGCCTTGCCGCACACGCAAACGCCGCGCGGATAAGACTGTAAGGATATATAAAAAAAACTTGCCAAAATAATCTGCTGGAATTAAAATAAACCACAGTTTATTTTCTGCTTTGTTCTGCTTTATTATATTGAATAAATTAAGTCTGCTATACGGCGGACAGAAAAGGAGTATTTTACTATGAAAAAGATTAGTTTTATCTTTGTATTAATGACATTATTTTTGGGACTTTTTAATTCATGTGAACTTGATGATGATGATTTTATTGGTCCAAAAAATAAATGGTGCTACAAAGAATTTCAGTATACAGATGAAGAAGAAAAAACTTCGTCCGTAGACTGTTATTTCTTGTATTCAGACGGTACTTATTCTCCTGCATCAACTCTTGTTGATAATACTAATTTTGATTTTACGGTAGAAGGACTTACTGTTGTTGCTATTCCCAGACTTGCTTCTCCTTTGTATTCAAAATTAGGCGGTAATAAATATTATGTTGTAAAAACTTTTAGAGCTGGAAAAAAATATACTGATGAAGGAGTCGAAACTGATTCTGGAAAATTCTCTATGCATTCTACCCTTTGGACTGCAATTTGCGTTTTGAATCCAAGTTTAGTTTCAACTGCATCAAAAGATGTTCCGCAACATCTGAAAGTCAATTCAGGATACACACCGTTGACTAATTTTAAAGAGACAGATTTTTCATGGAAAAAAATTACAGCACAATTTCTTGTTGACAAGCTTCTTTCAGAATAATCCCGCTGGTCTTTTTTGCCGGGGCTGTTGTTACACAGCCCCATATTTTTTACAAAAACAGTTTTACCTATCCCATCAAAAAAAGCTAATTAGATTTCAAAGTATATTTTCAGCAAGCTGCCTTTTTGCATTCAGGGGAGTTTTTGCTTTTGTTACCTGCACTGAATGTCCGGTTTCCGTTTTTAGCCAGAAATTTGTCATTCCGCGCAAACGACCACAGTCCTTTCCTATATCATTTAGGGCGAAACCGAGAAATCGATTTAATCAGAGATTTCTCCATTCAGCCACCCCTCCAGTTGACAGTGCATTTTTCAAAACCCGAAATCAGGACTGTCATACAGTCCTGCTGGCCAAATAAAAACTGCTTTTCGATGCGTTTTTTGTATTTTCCGCATCTTCTTTCTGCAAAAATAAAAATTCATTGTTTTTTATGCCATTCTATGTTATTATATAATAAAGAATTATATTTCACTTTTTGCAAAAAATCCGTAAACAGTCTGTTTACAGGCTGTAAATAGACTGTTTACAACATGAAATCAGCCTGTTTACGGATTGTAAACAGGCTTTTTACCGAATATTTGTTCAAGATAAAGATAATTTTTGATCAAGATGAAAATAAATTTTGTACTTGATAAAATATTTTTTTGTCCGCGAATTTTATTATGAAGAAAGCCTGAAAACTGATACTCAGCATTTACTTGGAACTCATGCCTGCCATACCATCTGGATAAAGTTTCTGACGTACAATTTTTTTTACAATACGAATGTTTACACCATTGAATAACTGTAAATATTTCTGTATTATGATAGAACTCAATTAGTATATTATTTTAAAGAGGTAACAATATGGCTTTTGATATTTCAAAAATGAGAAATATCGGTATCAGTGCTCACATTGACTCAGGTAAAACAACAACTTCTGAGCGCATTTTGTTCTATTGTAACAAAATTCACGCAATTCACGAAGTTCGTGGTAAAGACGGTGTTGGTGCTGTAATGGACAACATGGAACTGGAACGCGAACGCGGAATCACAATTCAGTCCGCAGCAACTCAGGTTCAGTGGAAAGATACAATAATCAATCTTATCGATACTCCAGGTCACGTAGACTTCACTGTAGAAGTTGAACGTTCCCTTCGCGTTCTTGACGGTGCAATCATGATTTTGTGTGCCGTTGCAGGCGTTCAGTCTCAGTCAATTACTGTAGACCGCCAGCTCAAACGCTATCATGTACCGCGCGTTGCATTCGTAAACAAATGTGACCGCCAGGGTGCAAATCCAATCCGCGTATGCAATCAGGTTCGTGAAAAACTCGGACTTAACGCTCATATGATGGAACTTCCAATCGGTCTTGAAGACAAACTTGAAGGTGTTGTTGACCTTGTAGGAATGAAGGCTATTTATTTCGACGGTCCAAACGGCGAAAACCTCCGCATTGCAGAAATTCCTGCAAACATGAAGGCTGACGCAGACAAGTATCGTGAAGAACTTCTTGATGCAGCTTCAATGTTCGATGATTCTTTAATGGAAGAAATCATGGAAAAAGGCTACGAAGGAGTCGAAGAAGCAAAAGTCATCGCAGCAATCCGCAAAGGAACTCTGGCAGAACAGTTTGTAGGCGTATTCTGCGGTTCTGCTCATGTAAATAAAGGTATTCAGCCGCTTCTTGATGCAGTCGTACGCTATCTTCCTGCTCCAAACGAAGTAAAAAATATTGCCCTTGACCTTGACAACAACGAAGCAGAAGTTACGCTCGTATCTGACGATACAAAGCCTTGCGTTGCCCTTGCATTCAAACTTGATGACGGTCAGTACGGCCAGCTTACATATACACGCGTATATCAGGGTAAAATCAGAAAAGGTGAAGAACTTTACAACACCCGTACAAAGAAAAGATTTAAAGTCGGACGCCTTGTACGTATGAATTCTGCCCAGATGGAAGATATTAACGAAGGCTGTGCAGGTGATATCGTTGCACTTTTCGGCGTTGACTGTGCTTCCGGCGATACGTTCACAAACGGCGGACTTAATGTTTCAATGGCTTCTATGTTCGTTCCGGAGCCTGTAATTTCCCTTTCAATTACACCAAAAGACAAACAGGCTGCTATGCAGATGTCCAAGGCATTGAACCGCTTTACAAAAGAAGACCCTACATTCCAGACATACACAGACCCTGAATCAAACGAAACTATCATCAAGGGAATGGGTGAACTTCACCTTGCAGTTTACGTTGAGCGTATGAAACGCGAATACAACTGTGAAGTTACGACTGGTGCTCCACAGGTTGCTTATCGTGAGTCAATTACAACACGCGGCGACTTCAACTACACCCACAAAAAGCAGACTGGTGGTTCCGGTCAGTACGGTCGCGTTGCCGGATTTATGGAACCGATTACAGACAAAGACTATGAGTTTGTAGATGCAATCAAGGGAGGTGCAATTCCTAACGAATACATTCCTTCCTGCGACAAAGGCTTCAAGAAAGCAATGAAGAACGGTTCTCTTATCGGAGCACCAATTGTCGGCGTAAAAATAACAATCAACGATGGTCAGTACCACCCTGTTGACTCAAACGACAACGCATTCCAGATTGCAGCAATCGGAGCATTCCGCGAAGGTTACGAAAAAGCAAAGCCTGTAATCCTTGAACCAATCATGAAAGTTCAGATTGCAGCTCCGTCTGAATTCCAGGGAAATATCTTCGGCCTTATAAACCAGCGCCGCGGTATCATTGTTGACTCTAGTGATGAAAACAATACGTCTACCGTAAACGCTGAAGTTCCGCTTAGCGAAATGTTCGGATTCTCTACAATTCTCCGCTCTTCAACTCAGGGTAAAGGCGAATTTACGATGGAATTCGAAAAATACGGAAAAGTTCCTAATGCTGTAGCTGATGAACTTATCAAGAAGTATCAGGAAGAAAGAAAGGCTGCACAGAAATAATACGCATCTTTCTAAAAAATAATGTAGACTTTTACAACAAGTGGGCTTATTATTAAATAAGCCCACTTTGTTTTTACAGGAGGAATTATTATGGTAAAACAGGATTTAATAAACTTGAGTCCGGTCCGCTTCTTTGACGACATAGCAGACGGCGGCTTAAAGGCAGGACAGCTTGGACTTATTACAGCAAAAAAAGGACTTGGAAAAACATCAGTTCTTGTTCAGTTAGGAATTGATGCATTAATTCAGGATAAACAGCTTGTTCATGTTTCTTTTGACCAGCATTCATCAAATGTCATTTCATGGTATAACAGCATACTTGCAGAAATCGGAAAAAAGAAAAATTTAGGCGACACGTCAGAATTGAACGACAGCATCGTGCGTGAAAGAACTATCTTGAATTTCAATCAGGAAACATTCTCCATGCCGAAAGTCGTAAATACAATTAAGGCACTGAAAGAAGGAGGAATCACTGTTTCTGCACTCATCATTGACGGCGCAGATATGTCAAAAATCAGTGCTGCTGATTTGAAAACTGTTTCAGATTTTGTACAGGCAGAAAAAATCACCGCCTGGTTCAGCGATACAAACGAAAGCAGCAGCCTTTCTGAAACGCTTACAAAAGAAACGCTCCCGCTTTTTGCAACGGTAGCACACCTTGAGTCAAACGGTAACAGCGTTGTACTCAAAGTCCTTAAGGCAAACGGAAAAGAAGCTGACGGAGAAAGCATAAAACTTGATTCAAAAACGCTTTTGATGACAAAATAGTTTCCTGCAATTATAAAAAGCGCTCTTAAAAAACACATAAAAAAAAGCTGTATGCAACGCATACAGCTTTTTTTTGTTTCGCAATATGACATTTCATGGTAAAATAGTATGTCCGAGGTATATAATGAAATTAAACGCAAAATTCTCCATTGTTTCTGCCGTCGCTTCTTGTATGATGGCAACCCTCGTAGTGAGTACTATTATCAGCATAAAACGCATTCAGAACGTAAAAGACTACCAGTACCTTCAGCAGTCTGTTCAGCTACGACTTACTGATCTTACTAACTTTTTGAACACGACTGTATCATGGGCACTGGAACCTACGACGCTTCATACTGAATGGCAGAACAAAATCGTAACGATCAATAAAAAATTTCACGAACTGGAAGACTCTCCTACAGTATCCTACTTTCCGGAAGAATTTTCCGAATACATAACGGAAGCCGGAAACGTTTGGACTAAGCTTATCGGAAAAATAAATCCGTTCAACAGCCTGTACAAAACGATGCAGGGCGTTCCGCTTTCCGAGCGCGAACTTGACTTTATACGCAGAAACGGCATAAAAGCCGCAAGCGACAATTTTCCTGATTCAGAAAACATAAAACTTCTTTACAGCCAGCAGCTGCTTATCCATACTCAGATGCGAGACATTATGAAAGACTGCGCGATGCTTCAAACAACGTTTACCAATATGAACGAAATGCTTATAGAGCGCGTAAATTCTTACACAAAGTCATGCTACATATTCATCATCGTATTGGGCATTGTATTCTGCGCCATCCTGTTCATCTATATTCTGAACAGCACGTTCTCGCTTACGCATAAAATAAAATACCTTCAGAAATTTTCAATGTCACTGGCAAAAAAAGATTTCCGAAATATACTTGAACCACACGGAACTTCTGAGCTTGAAGAGCTCATGATTAACATCAACGGAATGGTAAAGGAAATCAACGACTTTTTTGTCATCGTAAAGAAAACGGCCTCAAAGGCAATTTCATCCGGCTATTCAATCAATGATTCAGCAACGAGTACCGCAGCTGCAACAACGCAGATAAACTCAAACATTGAGTCAATTACGCGGGAATTCGAACAGATAAACGATTCCGTAACGACAGTTGTAGAAGCAATTGAAAAAATAAACGAACAGGTAAAAACGCTTGTAAGCGACAATGCAGAACAAACATCGGCAATAGATGAAAGTACAGTTGCTATCTCGACAATGGCAAACACACTTGAAGAAATACGCACAAATGCGCAGGAGCGCACAAAAAATGCAGAAGAAATGCGCGTTCTTGTTTCTGACGGAGACGGTAAAATTTCTGCAACAAACGCAATTCTAAATGAAGTTATGTCACAGCTTGACGAAATTGGCGAAGTCATTACGATTATCAATTCGGTTTCTGCAAAGACAAACCTTCTTTCCATGAATGCAGCAATTGAGTCTGCCCACGCCGGAGAATATGGAAAAGGGTTTGCCGTTGTTGCAGAGGAAATACGTTCCCTCGCCGTTTCTACAGCAAAAAACGCGCAGAAAATCAACGAGTCTATATCAAACGTCATTGAAAAAGTGACGCAGGCGAACCATTCCAGCCGTTCCGCCGCAGAAGCTTTTGCAAAAGTAAGCACTCATTCTGCCGCAGTCATAGACTCCTTTACGGAAATCACAAAAGGAATTGAAAATCTTGACGTTCAGACAAAACAGATTACGCAGAAAACAGACGTTACAGCCTCTACTGCAGACAAAATCAACAACTACTGCACGAATCTTGCTGCTCAGCAGGAAACAATTGCGTCAGAAATAAATGCAATAAGTGATTTCTTTACTGAAGCAGTCGGCGGAATAAAAGAAATAAAACTCGGAACAGCTGATATTGTAAAGAGAATGGCTGCAGTAGGTGACTTAAGCAAGCAGAGCTACAAGAATATGACTGATTTGGAGAATGTTCTTGAAGAGTTCAAGACAGCCGGCGACGACTCAGAAAGCGAAAAGCAGGATGCAGACTCAAACGTAATCACGAACATTATTTCTCCTGAACTTCAGGCACAGCTTGAGCAGGATTTTTCGCAGGCTGAAGAGTCCGGCGAAAGTACAGAACAGCTTGATTTTGCACTTGAAAACATCGAAGAATATGATGACAATCCGGCTGAAAATACGGAAGAACTGCTGCCAGACGAAGAAGCAGACAGCGTACAGGAAATTCCGTTGCCTGATGAATGTGACAAAATCTGATTTCCGCCTGTCCAAATCGGCATAATTTCATATCCATCTATAACTTCCTGACATAATATGATACAATGCGTATTATGTTAGGATTTTTTTTCAAGAAGAATTTTTATGACGGCTGGGACAACGTGCTTTTCATCTTTGTTCCTAACCTTATACTCGATGTTTTTTTCCTGATTGGAGGCGGACTGTTCTATCTTGGAACAAAAGTAAACGGCACTGCCGGAATTATTATCTGGGGATGTACGGTGCTGCTTGTCATAACAGCCGGGTCAATCCTGTCGCTTGCATGGGCTGAATCTGCCGCTAAAATTGCAGACTACGAATCGGCAGAAATAAAGCCGTTTTTTACAAGCCTTAAAACATGCATAAAAGACGGAATTTTATACGGAATTGTTCTTTTTGCAGTTCTTCTTGTATCTGCGGCAGGAATTATATTTTACTTCCGTCCGGTCTCCGGAGCAACGCTTCCGTTTATCGGTCTTATGGCAGGAAGCGTATTCTTCTGGATTATGCTCACAATCATTTCCGCATTGTTCTGGTATCCTTCACTACGAGCAATAATGCACAATCCGTTTAAGAAATCAATAAAAAAATGCTTTATCATACTATTTGACAACATCGGAAGCTGCGTAGTACTCGGAATTTACAATTTTTTTCTGCTCATTATTTCAATCGTTATGGTAGGACTTGCACCGGGTCTTGGCGGAATAGGACTTTCGCGCGTAAATTTCCTTAGAATTCTATTGAAAAAATATGACTACCTGGAAATTGCAGAAAAAGAAGCCGCTGGTAAAAAACCTGTTTTCAGGAACAAAATTCCATGGCAGGAACTTTTAAAAGAGGACATCGAAATTACCGGTTCTCGCTCCATAAAATCTTTCTTTATGCCCTGGAAAGAATAGTCAGAACAGATGGAATTTGCCGTTTCTGTTAAACAGCTTTGTTTCTCCTATGAAAATGCGCCTGAGCCGGCAGTTCAGGACGTATCGTTTGAACTGGATTCCGGTTCATATACTGTTATTGCCGGCGTAAACGGCAGCGGAAAAAGTACGACTGCCCGGATTATAGCCGGGCTTTTGCAGCCTTCCGCCGGAACGGTAGAAATTGCGGACGGATTAAGAACCGGCTTTGTCTTTCAATCGCCAAAAGACCAGCTTATCTGCGGAGTTGTTGCGCGTGATACGGCTTTCGGTCCGCAATGCCAGTCCCTTCCTGATTCGGAAATTGAACTGCGCACTATTGAAAGCCTTAAATCAACAGGAATACTTGACTATGCAATGCATAAATCAATGTTCCTGTCGCTCGGGCAAACACAAAAAGCTGCCCTCAGTGGAATTCTTGCAATAAACCCGGACATTCTGATTTTGGACGAATCGGTAAGTATGCTTGACCCAAAGTCGCGGGAAGAAATCTTTACGTTTCTTGATATGCTGCACAAAAAGAAACGGACGATACTTCACATCACCCACGATTCAGACGCGATTTCCCGCGCAAAAGACATAATCGTAATGAACGGCGGAAAAATTATCTGGAAAGGAAACAGCAGTAGTTTTTTTGCAGACAAAACGGGCAGCGTGTACCGTTCCGTATTCGGAACGCCTCTTGAAAACCGCAGCTGCTTTCAAAACAAAACACAGAACCGCCCTGCACAGGAAATTCTCCTAAAAGCAGAAAACATTTCATTTTCATACGGAACGCACGCCGTCCTAAAAAACATATCGTTTTCCCTAAAGAGAGGAACTCTCACCGCGCTCACAGGCGCTTCCGGAAGCGGAAAAACAACGCTTCTTGAAATCCTTGCAGGATTAAAAAAACAGGACAGCGGAACAGTCAGAAGCGCAGGCAAGCCTCTGTTGTGCCAGCAGAACAGCGATGCCGCACTATTTGAAGTTTTTGCAGCAGATGACGTTGCATTCGGACCTAGAAACAGCGGAATAAAGGGAAAGGAACTTTTAGAATGCGTAAAAACGGCAATGAACAGGGTAAACCTTCCGTTTGAAGAATTTGCATCAAAACAGACGAACTGCCTTTCCGGCGGACAAAAACGCCGCCTCAGCGTTGCAGGAATCATAGCAATGAAAGGTGACATCCTGCTGTTTGACGAACCGTCTGCAGGTCTTGACGGAGCTGCAAAATACACCGTAATGCACCTGCTGAGAAGCCTTGCAGAAAGCGGAAAAACAGTTCTTTTTACAACGCATCATTACGATGAGGCGCAGTTTGCAGACACCAGCATCACAGTTGAAAAAGCCGGTCTTATCGCCCCGGACTTTTCACCAGAAGAAGAAAATAAGGCAGACGGACAAAAAACTGTCCTTACAGAACAGAAGCCTTCCGCCGGAATATTCTCGCCGGAATATTTTTCCAAAATGCTAGACTCTCTTTCTGAAAATCAAGCGGAACAAAAAAGGCTTCAAAAACTCCCGGCAGTAATAAAATATATTCTTTTTATTGCACTTTTTGCAGTTTCCGTTGCCGTTCAACCAGTAAGCCTGTGCGCCGCCCTGCTCCCGGTAACAATTTTATACGCCCTTTGTTCCTGCTGTCCTGCAAAAAAACTGTTCCGCTCATTGATAAAAATCCTTCCGTTCCTGCTGTTTTTCTGCATTCTTCAAATGATATTTGCCCCGGCTTCGGCGAATGACACAATCTTTCTTCCATATAAATATTTTTTTGTAACCGCCGGAAAATTATGGCAGTGCCTGAAAATAATCCTGCACACAGAATGTGCATTGTGCTGTATCTGCGCATTTTCCTCATCTGCAACAGAAAACGACATTCTGAAAGGATTTTCCGACCTGCTCGCTCCACTCCGCCTTCTGAAAATTCCGGTAAAATATCCGGTTATCCTTATGGAAATAATTTTCCGCTTTATACCGCTTCTGCTGGACGAAGCAATTTCCATTATAAAAATCCAGCTTGTAAGGGGCGGACTAAAAGACGAAAAAGGATTTTTTGGAAAAATACGCGCAATAATTCCGCTTATCGTACCTCTCATAATACAGACTGTACGCCGGGCTGAAATTCTTGCAGATGCAATGACTGTACGAGGTTTTAAATGACAGGAAATGAATTTAATTTTTGCCCGATTTGCAGCAAGAAAAACATCAGCTATAAGGACGGAAAAAAATGGTTCTGCAGCGACTGCGGCTTTGATTTGTACAATAACGTTGCTGCCGCCGTAGGAATTATCATTTCTGACTGCGAAAACAACATCCTGCTTGAAAAACGCGCAAAAAATCCGCGAATGGGCTTTCTTGCACTGCCGGGAGGATTTTGTGATGCAGACGAAACGGCAGAAGCCGCCGCAATCCGTGAATGCAGGGAAGAAACAGGTGTAATTCCGCAGAAAATTTCGTATCTGTGCAGTTTTCCAAATGACTATGAATACAAAAACATCGCCTACAAAACCTGCGACCTGTTTTTTACGGCAGAAATCCCAGAAAACGAAGGAACAATTGAAGAACTGATAAAAAAACTGCACGCGCAGGATTCCGAAGTAACGGAATTCTGTTCATTCAAAGTTACCTGCGAACAGGACATAGATAAAATTCCGCTTGCCTTTAATTCTGCAAAAAAAGCTTTGACTGTTTGGATTTACAGGAATAAAATAGAATAAGTTTGTTTTTGGTGGCGAAGATTTTTGAATAAAACATCTGCATTCCTGCGTCAGGAAGCGAATTATCATCGCTTTCACTGAATAATCCGCATTCAGAATACTCAGCGTTTACTTAAATCTACGCACAAATATCTGACAAACAAAAAAAGAAGGAAAACGGAAAATGACTCAGAAAACATTAAAAACCGTTATAATACTGTGCGCAGCATTCATATATATCGTCATCCTGCTTACAACGCCGCTCAGGAGAACCTACATACTTAAAAAAGCCGGAAAACAGCTTCTCGCCGTACACAACAAGCAGCTGCTCCTTCCGCTCCTTATAATGATTTTCAGCGGTGCACTGATTGCACTGCTCGGTTTTAAGGATATGAGCCTTTCTGCAACGGTAATTATCTGCACGGTTGCCATTCTTGGTGCCGCTATGGGAACGGAAGAAACCGCGCTGTTCAATAAATGCGGAGTTTATGAAAACGGTCTTATAGGCGGAGGACATTTTTTACCGTTAAAAGAAATATATGCCCTCCCGGTGCTTTCCTACACAGAGGAAGAACAGCAGCGCCAGAACGAACGCGTATTGCGGGTTACGACTGATAAGCGCGGAACAATCACTTTTGTTTACGATACGCCGGAAGAATGCAAGGCAGTTATAGATACGCTGCTTTCAATCACTCCTGACCTAAAAAGATAGCAAATACAGCGGAATACCTCTAGACATTTTTTTCTTTATTTGTTATATTAAATGCAATTCGGCGTCTTACCCAAGTGGGAAGGGGATGGTCTGCAAAACCACTATGAAACAGTTCGATTCTGTTAGACGCCTTTAGAGCAGTTCAGCAATGAGCTGCTCTTTTTTTTTCGGGCTGGTCAAGGCAAAGCCGCAGTCCGTTTACATATAAAAAGAGGGCTGTTCGTTTTGAACAGCCCTCTTTACTTTTATTCTGAAAAAACAGCTTATTTTTTCAGCAATTCAAGGATTTCTTCTTTCTGACGTGTTCCTGCAACCTGAGAAACAACCTCGCCGTTCTTAAAAACAACGAGATTAGGAATGCTCATAACGTTATATTTATTTGCAAGCGCAATCTGCTCATCCACATTTACCTTGGCAAATTTATATTCCGGATGTTCCTCAGAAAGTTCGTCTATAAGCGGAGAAACCATCCTGCATGGTCCGCACCAGGAAGCCCAGAAATCAACAAGGACAGGGACATTGCATTCCAGAACTTCGCTCTGAAAATTCTCAATCGTTACTTCTTTTGTTGCCATAAAATACCTCTTTAACTACTGATAATTCAAATATACGCATATAGAACAAAAAAGAAAAGAGAAATATTCTTTTTGACATTGATAAAAATAAATGTAATAATCTATGCAACTATTTTGCAGTTTCGGTGTCTTATATTATAGAAAGGCATCAAGGATTGCAAGCTTGTTATTATAATCAGTACTGAAAATCCCCTGCTGCGCTGATGCTTTTCTGCACTTTTACAGCAGCATATCTACAAAATAAAGCGGCTTTTGCCTGCTTTTATCCTGACAATGATAGGCGCTTTCGCAGAGAGAAAATATGCTTATCATAGACTTTTTATAGGAGACTACATTATGTCTAGTTTATATCACGAATACCTTGTTGATGACAGAGATTTTACAGATTATGAAGATTTCAAAAAAAATTGCAAATTAAAAACAAAACAAGATTTCAACTTTGCGTATGACATTGTTGACAGATATGCTTCTGATTTTCCGGGAAAACGTGCGTTAGTCTGGATTAATGACGAAGGTGAAGAGAAAACTTTTACGTTTGACGATATTTCGCGTGAATCAAAGCGTGCTGCATACTGGCTTGTTTCAAAAGGAATTAAAAAGGGTGACACTGTAATGCTCGTTCTTCGCCGCCGCTATGAATGGTGGATTTTAATGCCAGCACTTCACAGAATCGGTGCAATCGTCATTCCTGCAACTGACCAGCTTTTGCAAAGCGACATCGAATACCGTACGAATGCCGCTGATGTCAAAATGATAATTTCGTATGACAATCCGATTATTCAGGGCGAAATTGAAAAATCAATGCCGAATTCAAAAACAGTTCAGTATCTTGTAACTGTCGGCAAGGAAAAACGCGACGGCTGGATCAGCTTCCACGAAGAATATGAAAAAGCGCCGGCAGAATTTCCGCGTCCGGTTGGAGAAGCTGCTACCCATAACAAAGACCCTATGCTTTTGTATTTTACGTCAGGAACGTCAGGTTATCCGAAAATGGTTTTACAGGACTACGACTACCCGATCGGTCACATTATGACGGCAAAATACTGGCACGGTGTTGTAGAAGACGGACTTCACCTTACAATTGCAGAAACAGGCTGGGCAAAATCAACCTGGGGAAAACTTTACGGTCAGTGGATTGCCGGCACTGCGCTGTTTGTCTACGATATGAATATGTTCAAACCTGCAAAAATGCTTGAGATGATTTCAAAATACGGACTTACGACTTTCTGCGCACCGCCGACTGTATACCGCTATCTTGTACGGCAGAACTTGAGCAAATACGACTTGAGCAAATGTACAAGGTTCAGCACGGCAGGAGAAGCCCTGAATGATGAAGTATACAACAAATGGCTTGAACAGACTGGAAAGAAAATCTATGAAGGTTACGGTCAGACAGAATCAACAATCATCTGCGGAAACTTCCTTGAACTTTCAGAAATCCGTCCTGGTTCAATGGGACGACCAAATCCGCTTTATAATGTAGAAATTCTTGATGCAAACAACAAGAGCGTTCCAGCAGGCGAAATCGGCGAGCTTTGCATTCACGTAGAAGATGGAAGACCGTTCGGACTTTTGATGGGTTACCACAAGGATGTAGCTCTTACTGCAAATGCGTTTGACGGCGGTGTATATCACACTGGGGATAACGTTTATATGGACGAAGACGGTTACGTTTGGTTTGTCGGTCGCAAAGACGATATTATAAAGACTGCCGGCTATCGCGTAAGTCCGTTTGAAGTCGAGTCAATTTTACAGAAGCATCCTGCCGTTATGGAATGTGCCGTTACTGGTGTTGAAGATCCAAAACGCGGAATGGCTGTAAAGGCAACGATTGTTCTTTCTCCTGGCTACGATAAAAAAGACCCAAAAGAAATGGAAATTGAACTTTCGACTTTTGCAAAAGAAAATACTGCAATGTATAAATGCCCGAGAATCTTTGAGTTCCTCCCGGAACTGCCGAAAACGATTTCAGGTAAAATCCGCCGCGTAGAAATCCGCGAGAGGGACAAAGGCAAGGACACGGATAAAATAAAGCAGGAATTCTAGCAAAAACTTCCTGAAAGAAAACAAAAAGCAGCCGAAGAGCTGCTTTTTGTTTTTACGGTCAATCCGCTATAAATTCCACTTCTGCGGACTCGGAAAATTTGCAAATCCTGCCACATACCAGTTTCCGTCCTCATTCAGTTCCTTTACAAAAAGAACCGGCTGATACGTTCCTGTTTTCGGCGTATTTTTCTTTAATGATGCTGACGTTACGTTTGTATAATTGTAATTTTTTTTAAGCGGTTCATATTCAGAGCTGACGGCAAGCGTAACTCCGGAAACAGAAGCGCCCGGCTGATAGATACCGTTTTTTGAAAGAAACAGCTCAAGACGAAGCATTCCTGTCATAGAATCGGAAGTATTGCTGATATTCTGAACTTTTATTGTAACGCGGTCAGTTTTTGCGCTGTAGCTGTACTCTGCCCCCTGCACCGACAGTTTTGACGGAGAACCAGATTTACAGACTTTAGTGCGGTTAAAACTGTTGTAATTTGAGCCGGTTTTAATTTCTTCGGAAGAAATCGTCGCATCCTCCAGATTTTTCACGCCTGCTTTATTCCACACTGCACTTCTGCATTTTTCGCTGCAAAAATAATAAATGCTGGAACCGACTTGTCCTAAAACCTTCTTTCCAAAAAGAATTTTTCCGCAATGATAACAGGTAAGCATACTTATATCCCTTCGATAAAACAATATGTAATGCAATGATTATATCACGAAACAATAAAAAGGATAAAGAAGAAAATACTAGATAAGTTTTTCTCCTTCGGCCTGAATAACCGAAATCAGCTGCTCAAGTTTTTTATGCGTCATAAGCGGATTTAAAAGAGTAAATTTCAGGCACACATTTCCGTCTGCAACTGTCTGCCCAACAACAATCCCGTGCTTATGAAGAAGCGTTCTACGAACGGCGCGGTTAATGTCGTCGTCTTTTTCCGTGCCGGACACAAAGCGGAATACAACCGATGTAATTTCCGGCTCTGTAATTACAGAAAAACGCTGATTTTTTTTCAAAAGCGTATAGAGATATGAAGCATTCTCCATACTTTTTGTTATAATTTCAGACCAGCCGTCTTTTCCGCGGCAAAGAAAACTCATCCACACTTTTAGCGCATCAAATCGTCTTGTCGTCTGCAAGGACTTGTCAACAAGATTTATGTAACCGTCCTCTTCATCTTCCTCACGGTTCAAATAGTCGGCGTGAATGGTAAGAGCATCAAAATCAGCGGCGTTTTTTACAAGAACCGCGCTGCAGCTTATAGGAAGAAGGAACATCTTGTGAAAATCAACAGTAATAGAATCGCATAGTTCAAGCCCCGCAACACGATTTTTATACGCATCACTTAAAATAACGCCGGAACCATACGCCGCATCAGCGTGAAACCAGATATTATGCTCCTTGCATACGGCTGCAATCTCAAAAAGCGGATCAATGCTTCCAAAATCAGTAGTACCGACCGTTCCCACTACTAAAAACGGCAGATTTCCTTCTGCAATATCCTGAGCTATTCTTTTTTTCAAAACGGTCGTGTCCATTCTCTTTTTAGAATCAACCGGAATTTTTACTACAGATTCGTAGCCAAGTCCCAGAATATGCGCCGATTTTTCCATACTGAAATGGCTTATTTCGCTTGTATACATACGCAGTTTTTTAAATTGCTCAGGAAGCCCGTATTTTTTTACGTCAAATTTCAGTATTTCGGAACAATACCAGTCACGCGCAAGAATTATAGCCGTCTGATTTGACTGAGAACCGCCGCTTGTAAAAACGCCGTCTGCCTGCTGCCCCAGATTGTACAGAGCGCACAAATGACGTATTACCTCAACCTCAATTTCCGTTGCAACCGGCGCCTGATCCCAGGAATCCATAGACTGGTTGTAGGCAGAAATAATGAGTTCAGATGCCAGCGATTCCAAGACGGCAGGACCGTGAAGATGAGGCATATAATCGGTAGACGGAGTGCGCAGCATATTCGGAAGAATTTTCTGCTTTGTAAGTTCAAGGACGCGCTCCCATCCCAGACCATTGTCAGGAAGAATTGAATCAAGATGAATATCTTTTCTCAATTCTTCAGGCTCCGGTCCTGAATAGGCGGAAGAAGAATCAAATGCATCGCAGACAGCCTCTGCCGTCTGCTCTATAATTTTTATATATTCTTTTTTATCTTTTTCGTCATTTGAAAGAAATAAAGATTGCATACGTAGTCCCCGTTATTAAAAATTTCACTTCGCAGGAATATTAAGCTTTTGAAAATTGCAATCCGTCCGCGCAGGCAGACAGTCCAGCAGTTAAACAGCACTGCCGGCATTTTATGCCGGCAGCAGCGTTATAACCTAGCGGTATTCGGCATCAACAGAAAGAACTGCTTTCTCAAAAATATCAAGAGCAGCATTCAGGTCGTCATCGGTAATGTTCAGCGCACAAAGACAGCGCATTACAGAACCGTTGCGTCCGCCTTTTTCAACAACAAGTTTGTTCTCAAAGCAAAGCTGCTGAACCCTTGCTGCAATCTCGCCGGAACACGGTAACGCCCCAAGAGAGTCTTTCGTTCCGCGCGGATTTACAAATTCCGTTCCTACCATAAGTCCTTTTCCGCGCACATCACCGATAATAGATACACGAGATTTCAGGCTGTTCAGCCGGGATAAAATCAATTCACCCTTCCGCACTACATCTGCAAGAAATTCCGGTTCGCTCACGCGCTTAAGGACAACTGTTCCGGCTTTCATAGCAAGCTGATTTCCGCGGAATGTTCCAGCGTGCGCCCCTGGCTGCCACACATCAAGTTTTTTATTATACACGACAATGGAAAGCGGCTGTGAACCGCCGATTGCCTTTGAAACAAGCAGCACGTCAGGAATAATATCAGCATATTCAAATGCGAACAGTTTTCCGGAACGTCCCATTCCGCACTGAATTTCGTCAACAATCATAGGGATGTCAAGTTCCTGAGTAACACGGCGAATAGTCTGAAGAAATTTCACCGGCGCAGGAATTACTCCGCCCTCACCCTGAATCGGCTCGATAATAACTGCCGCAGGCTTAGGAATGCCGCTTTCTGGATCTTTCAGCGTACGCTCAAAAAACTGGCAGGCAGCCTCAATTCCAGCCTCTCCGCCTAATCCGAACGGACAGCGGTATGAATTCGGAAACGGAAAAAAATGAACTTCCGGCATAAGTCCGTTTATCTTGGATTTTGCACTTAAATTTCCGGTACACGCCAGCGCACCGTGTCCCATTCCGTGATATCCGCCTTGAAAAGCGATTACGGATGTACGACCGGTAGCAGTCTTGCACAATTTTAAGGCTGCGTCCGTTGCATCAGTTCCGCTCGGACTGCAAAATTGAATTTTAGCAGTGTCCGCCATTTCTTTTGGAAGACAACGCAAGACCGTGTCTACAAACGCATCTTTTACCGGCGTCGTTAAATCAAGCGTATGAAGCGGTGCACCGCTTGTCAAAAGTTCAACCATCGCCCGATTTACCTCAGGGTCATTGTGACCAAGTGCGAGAGTTCCTGCTCCGCACAAAAAATCCAGATATTTGTTTCCTTCTACGTCCTCAACCCAAGAGCCGCTGGCTTTTGCCAATGCAAACGGAAATTTGCGCGGATAACTACGGGCATTAGATTCTGTGGAATCCTGTCTGGTAATGTAATACTGATTGGTGCCCTTATTTTCAAGCATCGACGTTCTCCATTACTTACAGCATTTCGCTGTTAACGTGGGATTTTCCAACATTGCTGTCAACGGCAGTATTTTTCAAAGTTGTGAGATTAAAAGGTACACCATAAAACAAATCGGGGCAAGAGCTTTTTGAAAAATACATTGCAAGATAATGTCACTGAAAGACCGGATAACATTCAAAACCGGCACTTTTCAATTTGAGCCCCATTGAGCCGTCTTCATTCTCGTCAACAAGAACAATATAATATGTCGTTCCGCTGGAACGCGTTTCTTCCTGTATGTAACCTTTGAAATTCTTTTCATTCAGACGGCGGACAAACTCTTCCGCATTTGATTTGTCGCGGAAAAGCCCGAGCTGCTGCTTCACCGGATTTTCTGAAAAATCCGCCTTTACCGCCGCTTCACCCTGCGTACCGTCGCCGTTTTCCGTAGCAGAAACAGTTTTTTCTTCCGCAGATGGCTGTGTAAGTGAAATTTTGCGGCGCGGAACAAAATACCAGAAAGGCGACGGCATTACCTGAACTTTTCCAGTAACAATTCCTGCCTCCGCAGATTCTGGATATTTTTTTACCAAACGGTTTCCAAAGTCAGCCTCACCCGTAACATACCACAATGTAAGCAGGACAGAAGGATTTACGCTTTTCATTGAAGGAATGTCTGCATACGCTTTGAGCATAGAAACAGGTTCGGCAATATCGTCTGCGTTTTCTGCATTGCAAAGCGCCGCCCACTGCTCATACAGTTTTATCTGTGCCTGAATTGACTCGTCTTTTGAGTTCCGCACGGCAGAATTCAAAAACTGAAGGGCAACATCGCCATCACCAGCACTTAACGCACAGCGAACGGCATCTATTACAAGCATTTCGCTCGATTTTTTCGGCATACCGGCGGCATCTCCGGCTGCAATACCGGCTGCCGCGGCGTAAGAATTTTTAGCCTCGTCATACAAAGCCATTGATTCAAAAAGGCTGCCCAAAAAGGCATACAAGGCACGCTTTTCCGCCGGAACAGAAACGGCAGCAAGCTGCGACTTAATATATTCGGCAGCCTCCTGCGGATTTTCCTTAGCAACGGCAGTTTCCGTTATCTTTTTTGCCGTAAGCTCCTGTGCAAAAAACGAGAGCGGCAGCATAAAAAACAAAACTAATGCAATGAGATTTTTCATACGGGACTTTCCGTTTTAATATTGTGTTTCAGGTGCAGAATTTTCAGGAGCAGGCTGAACGGACTCAAAAGACGTTTTCTCTTCCGGCGCATTATCTGTCTTTACGTCATCATTCGTGGCAGATTTTTTTTCGCTTTTCTTACCGTTAAAGCGTGAAAAAAGACCTTTTCCAGGCTCTTTTCCAGTGCCGCTCCCACCCTTTGCATTCCCGGAAGGATTTTTTTCAGTCTTTCCGTTTCCTTTCTTTTTTGTGCGGAAAAAGAACGCAAACGGAATTGTAAAAATAACGCCGGCAACAAAAGAAAACACAACGGTAAAAAATACAGGTGCGTCCTTAAACGTGTAAAAAAGAAGATTTACATCGCATTTATTTTCAAGATTAAATCCTGCAAAAAATGCAATAATAACCAGTGCAACTATTGAACTGATAAGACGGACTATCATTTTTCTTCTCCCATAAAACTTCAATTAAAAAGCCGGCCGGAAACTCCGTTCCACAGGACAGCTTTCGATTAGACTTTTCAAGCACAACCTCAACGCAGACGCCAAGGCGTGTTCCGGCAAAACTTTATGACAGCAGAACTCCGCGATAAGTATTGCCGCTCAATTCCGTTATCTTTACCGTAACAAACGAACCTATCATTGATTTTTCTGCTGCAAACGCAACTTTTTCATTGCGCGCCGTTTTTCCCAAAAGTTCCGCTTTATTGTCGCGGCTTACGCTCTCCACAAGAACCTTTGCCGTTTCTCCGATATGCCTGCTCATCTGAATATGCGTATGCTCAAGCTGAAGGTCTATCACCCTCTGAAGGCGCTCTTTTTTTACTTCAAGCGGAATCTGCTCCATTTTTGCAGCAGGAGTTCCTTCACGCGGATTGTAATAATACATCATCGCAGACTCATACTGAACCTGACGCATTAAATCAAGCGTAGCCTGAACATCCTCCTCCGTTTCTCCCGGAAATCCCATCATAATGTCAGTTGTAAGCGAAACGTCGGGCATTGCCGTTTTTATGCGCGTAACCAAATCAAGATACTGCTCGCGCGTATATTTCCGGTTCATCGCACTCAGAATTTTTGACGAACCGTTCTGAACAGGAAGATGAATGTGCCGGCAGAGAACGTCATTTTTTGAAATGACATCAATTACATCGTCCGTCAAATCCTTAGGATGACTTGACATAAAGCGCACCCAGCCGATTGACGATGACGTTTCTTTCAAATAATCAGCAATGCGCTGTAAAAGTCCTGCAAAATTAACGGAAGAACCGTTTTTGTCCGAGCCGTTATAAGAATTCACATTCTGACCAAGAAGCGTAACGTCACGCACGCCGTATCCGTTCAGAACTTCAAGTTCCTTTAAAATTTCCTCAACAGGACGGGAACACTCCCGACCGCGCACGTACGGCACGATGCAATACGTACAGAAATTGTTGCAGCCGTGCATAATAGGAACAAAACAGCTGAATGAACCCGGTTCATAAGAAAGGGATGCGAATTTATACGACTCCGTATCGTCAAGGGCGAACGGAGTGCGTTTTTCCTCCACCGCATCTATAATTTCGCCAAAATGATGCTTTGCAAACGTACCGACAACATAATCAATGCACGGCCAGTCTTTTTTTATAGACTCACGCAGACGTTCCGCCATACAGCCCATAAAAACTAAAGTCAGCGGCTTCGGTCCGTCCTTTACGTATTCAGCAGCCTCCTCCAGAAGCTTTGCCTTTGCATCAGGACGGCAGGCGCGCACTTTCTTCAATCCGCTGTACCATCCGAGCCTGCCTTCAATACGTTCCTCCGCAGTCTTACGGATTGAACAGGAGTTGATGACAGCAACATCGCATACCTGCGCAGATGCAGCTTTTTTCCAGCCGCGCGCAATGAACAGCTGTTCTGCTGCCGCTGATTCTGCGATATTCATCTCACAACCGTATGTTTCAAAAAAGTACGTCATACAGTCAGTATAAAGAAAACAGACAGATTAGTGAACAGGCTGACGAACGGCTGTTCGAACTCCCGTCAGAACTTGGGCTAAACAGGTTTTACCTCATTCACAAGTTCCGTACCATTTTCAAATGCCTTTACATTACCGAGCGTAACGTCCGCAATGTTTGCAAGAGCATTGTTCGTAAGAAATGCCTGATGGCTTGTTATAAGCACATTCGGAAACGTCATAAGGCGCGCAAGCACATCATCAGTAATAACGTTGGCAGACCAGTCGTTGAAGAAATACTTGCTTTCCTCTTCATATACGTCAAGCGCCGCTCCGCCAATGTGATTATGCTTAAGCGCGTGAACAAGCGCCTTTGAGTCAATCAGCGCACCGCGTCCTGTATTTATCAGAATGGCGTCGCTTTTCATCGTTTTCATCGTATCGTGATTTACGATATGCCGAGTCTGTTCTGTAAGCGGACAATGGAACGACAAGACATCGCTCTCCCTAAAAATTGAAGGAACATCTACATACCTGAAGCCCTTGGAAGAAGCCCATTTTGTATCAGGATACGGATCATACAGAATAATATCCATTCCGAAGCCGGAAAGCAGTTCTGCCATAATACGTCCGATTTTTCCAGTTCCGAAAACGCCTGCCGTAAGTCCGTGCAAATCCCTGCCCGTAAGACCTTCCAGTGTAAAGTTTCCGGTTTTTGTACGGAGGTATGCCTGCGGAATATGACGCGTAAGGCTCAAAAGCATTGCCACGGCGTGTTCTGCAACAGCATACGGAGAATACGCAGGAACACGGAGAACTTTCATTCCAGCATCATAGGCTGCCTTTAAATCAACGTTATTAAAGCCTGCACAGCGCAGAATAATCAGCTTTACGTTTTCCTCTTTCAAAATACGTATGACTTCTGCGTTCACAACATCATTTACAAAAACGCAGACTGCCTGAAATCCCTTTGCAGCGCCTGCTGTCCGTTCACTCAACTTAAAATCAAAAAAATCAATCGTATACCCGAATTTTTCATTCGCCTTCGCAAAACTTTCCTTGTCATAGGAATGAGTGTCATAAAATGCAATTTTCACTGTATTACCTCCTGAATAAAATTCATACTGACAGTTACTTATGTCTAATCTGAAGATACTCACACTAAATGAAAAATTCAATCTAAAAATCAGATAATTTCAAAACGTATAGAAAACAATGCGATAAAACGGTATACTTTTCAAATCATTTCCAAAGAAAACGAGGTTTTACCATGGGCGGATTATTCGGTGTTGCTTCAAAAGAAGACTGTTCTTTAGACTTATTTTTCGGTGTAGACTATCATTCACACCTTGGAACGCGTCGCGGAGGTCTTGCCGTTCTTGGCACGGACGGAAAATTCCTGCGCTCAATCCACAATATCCAGAATTCACCGTTCAGAACAAAATTTGAAGATGACATCGGAGAAATGCACGGCAAAATTGGAATAGGCTGTATTAGCGATTATGAACCGCAGCCGCTTCTTGTCAACTCGCACCTTGGAACATTTGCCATCACCACAGTAGGAATCGTATCAAACAAGGATGAACTTGTAAAAGAAGTCCTTGACGGCGGATACACGCATTTTCTTGAAATGAGCGGCGGTGAAATCAATCAGACGGAACTGATTGTCGCGCTTATCAACCACAAAAAAACAATTCTTGAGGGCATTCAGTACGTTCAGTCAAAAATAAAAGGCTCTATGACAATGCTGATTATGACGAAAGACGGTATTTACGGCGCACGCGACAAATTCGGACGTACTCCATTGCAAATCGGAACCAAGGACGGTGCATTCTGCCTTTCTTTTGAAAGCCACGCCTATATTAACCTTGGGTACAAGGATTACAAGGAACTTGGACCGGCAGAAATCGTATTCGTAACGCCGGAAAAGGTTGAGGTTCTTCAGAAACCGCAGAAAGAAATGAAAATCTGCACGTTCCTTTGGATTTACTACGGCTACCCGACGTCCTGCTATGAAGGCGTAAATGTAGAGCAGATGCGTTATAACTGTGGAAAATTTCTTGCAAAAAGAGACAAAGGACAGATTGAGCCGGACTGTATAGCAGGCGTTCCAGATTCCGGCACTGCGCACGCAGTAGGCTACGCAAACGAATCAGGAATTCCGTTTACCCGCCCGTTCATAAAATACACACCTACCTGGCCGCGTTCCTTTATGCCGACAAGTCAGGATCAGCGTAATTTAATTGCCCATATGAAACTTATTCCGGTGCAGCAGCTGATAAAAGGGAAGAAAATCCTTCTTATTGATGACTCAATCGTCCGTGGTACGCAGCTTCGGGAAACAACAGATTTTCTGTACGAAAGCGGCGCAAAAGAAGTCCACGTCCGTCCTGCCTGTCCTCCGATTATGTTCGGCTGCAAATATTTGAATTTCTCACGCTCAAAGTCAGAACTGGATTTGATTACGCGAAGAATTATAAAACAATTTGAGGGAGATTCAGTTTCTGATGAAACCATAAAGGAATACTGCAATCCGGACAGCCCGAAATACGAAGCAATGCTGGAAGAAATCAGAAAGCAGCTACACTTTACGACGCTCCGCTATCACCGGCTTGACGATATGCTTGACAGCACCGGACTTGAACACTGCAAGCTGTGTACATACTGCTGGGACGGAAAAGAATAGGCGCCGGCAGAAAGGAAAAATCGCAGCACCACTAAAAATTTATTTTACACAACAGACTGTATTCGCCCTGTACGCATAACGGCAAAAACCAGAACCGTACAGGGCGAAGCTGTTTTTAAAACCGCTAGAAATCGTAGCGTACAGCAAGCTGCACAAATGCCTTGTCTTTCGTCTTAACGGAAGAACCGTCCTTGTATGCTGTAAAATTATAGAATTCGCCGTCAGAATCATCAGAATGAAGGTACGCACCGCGCAAAACAACGTTAAATCCGTCGCGGATATTATAGTTTAATTTCGGCATAATTAAGACTTCTTTATTTTCTATCCCGACAACAGCCGAGATTTCCGCAGTCAATTTTTCGTGAAGATATGAATCGCTAAGATTAATGACGATTTTGTTATTCGTATAATGACCGTCGTTGTCATAATCTACATCATATTCTTCAAAAAGTCCTCTGATTTCGCCAGACTTCAAAACAACAGTTCCCGTTTCCTGAATATTGAAATTCAAGTTACTGAACGGCAAGTCAATATCAAAACCGCAAAGCCACGCAATACTGTTATTATGCACCCAAGGATCATCACCGCTAAAATCGTCTGTCATATTATAGGCAGCCTCGGCACGCAGATTAAGCTTCCATAAAACAGTCGCCGCCTCAACTCCAAATACCTGAAGCCTGTCATAATCCAGTGACGGATAAGAATATCTTGCAGTTTTTAATGCATTTCCAGCATTTTCATCACCTGCTGATGCCTGGCTCTGTAAAATCGCTATCTCTCTGGCTGATAATGCATATTTCTCCATATTTGCAGACGGCTGCTTGTAGTGACCATAATAATAGCTTGCACCAAGATCAACTTTTCCAACCGTACCTGTAATACGGAGTCCTGCCTGACCGTATTTTAAAGAAGCAGTATCCTCATATAAAGAGTCCGAATCAAATGAGAGGGCAGAAAGGGCAGACTCTATATTACCGGCCGCAAAATCAGCCTTTGCATTATACATTACAGCCTCTTTCACAGTATCAGTCAAATGAGAAACAGAATACGGAACCCACTGACCGTCAGATGCAAAACGGTCAGCCGTCATCATCGGCGTATATACTCCCTCGATGCGGACACTCGCCGCAGTCGGAGCAGAATACACAATGTGAAGCATAGGCTCAGAAATCCGCCTGTCTATATAATCAGGAATAAGAAAATCTGTATAATCATTTGCATTTAAATTATCGAGTATATGCAGTTTGTCACCTTTTCCCCATACAAGACGCATTTTTCCGCCCTCAATAACCCAATTTCCTGCATACAAACGGGCAGTCAGTTCATCAAGCATATCCCATTTATAATCACCAAGCGACCATTTATTGAATTTTGTCTTTGCCTCAAAATCAGAAAAAGAGCCGCTGTAATTTATTCCCAAATTAAGATACGGCAGATATTCCATCTTTGTATTATCTCCGATGTCACTCAGACTTGAATAGCCGTTTTTCGTATCAATCCAGCCGCGAATATCCAAACCACCTTTTCCGCTCCACACAAGCGCAGGAGAGGCAGACTCTTCCTCAGCAAAATCATCAAAACCAAAATCCTGGGCAAAAGCACCGGTCGTGCCCAAAACGAATAAACAGATTGCAACCATAGAGAATTTAAAAAGTTTCATTAACGCTCCACCTTCCTAATAGGTTTAAATTATTAAACGAATATGCTTATAAAATACCGTAATATCAGCTGTTATTCAAGAAAAACTTTTCTAGTGACTGTAAACTTTTTTCTCATTTTCATTATATTCTGCATAGGCGTATGCATTGTGAAAATGTATGCTTTCCTCTGTTTCAGCCTCAACGCTGAACCATTTAAATTTCATCTGCTTTAAGCCAAGATAGACTTCGCGAACAACATCCTCAACGAACATCGGATTATTATACGCGTGTTCCGTTACGAATTTTTCATCTTTCCGCTTTAGGACTGAATACAACTGGGTAGAGGCACAGCTTTCGATGACGGAAATGACATCTTCAATCCAAAAAAAATCTGAATACAAAAGCCGGACTTTTACTATCCCACGCTGATTATGCGCACCATAATCGCTGATAGCCTTTGAACACGGACATAGCGTTGCAACAGGAACTTCTATATTAACATAAAAAACACGCTCATCTTCTCCGGCTGATGCCTCATAGGAACACGTGTATTCCATAATCCCCTTGCTTTCTGATACCGGTGCAGACTTCTCAATAAAATACGGAAATCTTATAGTTCCGTATGCTTTCTGAGCACTCAGCCTGCTCCTGATTTCCTCAAGCATTTCCAAAAAGTGCTGCATAGAAATGTCAGTATGATATTTATGAAAGATTTCAATAAAACGGCTCATATGAGTGCCTTTAAAATTATGAGGAAGATTTACATACAAATCGACCGTAGCCGTTGTCAACTGAAGCTTATTTGTTTTATCCAGTACAGTTACCGGATATTTTACATTTCGCACACCGACTTTTTGAAGAGGAATTTTTCTAGTATCAGTTTCATTCTGAATATCACGCATACAGATATAATAGTATAAACCGGCATAAAGTAGAAGACATACAGACTGGTGTAAAAAACAAACGGCGCAGAAAAAAATACCCGCGCCGCGCATCCGCACCCCTGCCGCAAGAGGGGGGGGGCAGAGAAAAAAAAAGTCCGGCAGCTACCTACTTTCCCGCCTTGCGGCAGTATCATCGGCGTTAGAGAGCTTGACTTCCGTGTTCGGAATGGGAACGGGTATTGCCTCTCCACTATGGCTACCGGACGACTGTTACAGTGTCATCCGCCGCAGGAGCAGGGACACATCCGCGCCCCTGCGGCATAAAATCATATTCAGGAAAAAAAACACGCCCTGCACGCCATCCGACGCGGAACCGATAATATGGTCAAGCCTCACGGCTTATTAGTACTGCTCGGCTGAACGCCTCGCG
>NZ_FUWG01000006.1 GCF_900167145.1 Treponema porcinum
GCAAGAACTTTTTATCTGCTTAAAGGAGACGGAAGTTCTGATGAGGGTAAATCTGAAGAAGAAATGGCAATCATAAGGCAGCGGGAAAAACTTCTGAAAAAATACTTGGTTCTTCATGGAGTTACAGAGGAAGAACTCAAACCATATTCAGAAATAATCGAAGTCTGTCATAAGTGCGAAATGCTATAATTCAATTTATTTAGCCGGAAAATAAAATCTGAATTTTTAATCCGAATATTTATTACAATTTAGTAAAAAGTCACTCGATTGTTAAAACAATCTTCTGTCAAGAATCTTCTTGACTTTTTATGGGAGTGAATCTATGAAGATAATTGAATATTTTACAACAGAAAACAAAGAGCATTGGCTAAAAGAAATAAAAAAATGTGACTGGGAAGCAGGACAATATTTGCATCAGCTTTTAAGCGAAAACAGTTTAAAACAAAAACTTGGCGGAACGGCACTTGTTCTCCTGCTTGTGGATGAAGACAGGCTTGTTTCATTCTGCACTTTTGCACCAAAGGATGATATCCAGCCGACGGATTTATCACCATGGATTGGATTTTTGTATACATTTCCTGAATACAGGGGAAATAAATATGCAGGAATGCTTTTAGATTATGCCGAAAGTATAGCAACTGTAATGGAACGCGAATACATTTATATTTCTACAAATCATGATGGTCTATATGAAAAATACGGATTTGAATTTTATAAAACCGAAAAAGACATAAATGGAGAAGATTCAAGAATATACAGAAAAAATCTTGCATTAGAGGGACAAGAAAAGGACAGACGATATAATAACGGGGCAAAGTGGAAGGCAGAAATTGTAAAGGATGCAAGAAAAAACGTTGACATGACGGCCTATTGCGGATTTTCCTGTAATCACTGCTTTCTAGGAGAATGGTGCGGAGGATGCCGTTCAGTATTCAGCTGCTGTTCTTACGGAACATTTCATGAAAGCGGAAACTGCCCAAACATAGTTTGCTGTAAGGAAAAGAAAATCGACGGCTGTTATGAATGCAATGAATTGGCAGACTGCACAAAAGGATTCTATAAACCTGATAACGATGGAGCTTTTGCCTGCAAAGCACAGGCATTGTTCATAAAAAAATACGGAAAAGAAAAATTCCTTCAGGTTCATGACAACTTACACAAAGCCTATGACTTCAAAAAAACACAGGAAATATTGGGAAAAAGTGTTGAAGAAGGATTAAAGATATTGGAAAAAAATATGTAAAGCAATTGAATGTCAATCACATTTTTTTGCAAACAGAAAGAAATTTACCGGCTTACAGTTTTTACATAAAGTCAGGTTTTTCAGAACTGAAAGCTCATGCATCATTAGTAAAAATATTTGACTGAAAAACAATCCAGAATTTTTGAATCTGGCGCAGATAGATAACTTAAAATTTTATAGAGGAAAATCATCATGATGAAAAATCCAGAAGAAACAATTGGAAAAATTATTGATAATTCAGCCAACAGCAGAAGCAAAAGAACGGCTGTGGCAGGATTGCGATACTATCCATGAAACTTGAATTCAGAAAGGCTTCCCTTGCCGATGCAGAACAGCTGATAGAGATTTACAATGCTTCATTTTACGACGATTACATTAAATACGGTGAATGTCCTGCGTATGGAAAAACGAAAGAAGTAATGGAAAAATCCATTTTGGATTATCCGAAATTTCTTATACTGTGCAATGAAAGACCAGTTGGCTGTGTTTCCTGCAAAAAAAAGGAAAAGAAGATATACGAAATCGGCTGCCTGTGCGTAATCCCGGAATTTCAAGGCAAGGGAATAGGAACACAGGTAATTGAATTTGTAAAAGAGTTTTACAAAGACTGGGAAGAGTTCACTTTAATTACGCCAGCTGATAAACTTGAAAATGTAAAGTTTTATTCAGAAAAGTGCGGATTTAATATCGAGTCAACCGAAAAAGACGGAAATGTTAAAGTTGTTCGCTTAATTCTAGGAAAGTACTGATTTACACTTGAAGCGATTACTCAGTAGTTTCTGTCAAATTTGTATTTTATGAGGTGTTTATAATGAAAGAAAATATAAAATTTGATATGACAGTTCCATGCGGAAATGGTTTGTTAAACATTCGGGTTGGTGCAATCATCATGAAAAAAGATAAGATTCTTATGGTTGCAAACAGTAAAAATCCTGAGTATTTATATTCTGTTGGCGGAAGAATAAAGTTTGGAGAAACGGTTGAAGAAGCTGTGATTAGGGAAGTTTATGAAGAAACCGGGATTCAAATGGAAGTTGACAGATTAGGTTTTGTTCATGAAAATTATTTTTATGGAGATGTTGATTCTAATCTTGGAAAACTGATTTATGAGATTTCATTTTTCTTTTATATGAAAGTACCTGAAAATTTTGAACCAAAAAATCAGACTTTTGCAGAAGATGACCATAAAAAATACTTGCATTGGATTTCATTGGATTCGACAGTAAAGTATTATCCTGAATTTTTCAAAACGGAATTGAAACATCATCAAACAGCTGTAAAACATTTTGTTACTGATGGAAGAAATATTTGTACTGGATAACCCAGGCAAAAGAAAAAGCTCAAAATATCATAAAAACTGTTAATTTGAATATGGCTCTTGAAAATCAAAATATTACGACTGACGAAGCTGTTATGGACATGGCAAATGATTTTATCAACAATAATACAAAGCAAATCTGGGATTAGTTTGATTTAAAAACATTGGATAGAAACCAATAATTATTCTAATGGAAATGCAGATAATGGTGATTATTCAGATTTGATTGAATTCACTAAAGAAAGGAATAGATAATCTTCCTCATTTTGTGAAACTCAAAACTTAATAAAGTGTTGATTAATGCGCAATCCTCTGTGCAAGTTCACCAATTGCTTGAATGTTGTGGGCCTTGTGGGAGTGCATGAGCGTGCGAGTGTCCAAAAGGATGCCGTAGATTTTGTTGTAAGGTTTTTCTGTCTGTTCAGAATCCTGGGGCAGGGCGTAGTCTGCGGAAACAAAGCCGATGTTTTGGCTCTCGTTTACAAAGGCGGGCATGATAAATGCGTTGTAGATTTTTTGGGAATCGAGGTTTTGCTGAATGTCGGACGGCAGTTTGATTTTGTTTTTCGGGTTGGCAATATATTCGGCATAGGCCAGCTGCTTTACGACGCTTGCACTGTCCGGCAGGTGATTTGGATTTTTGGTTGCGCCGTACTGGTAATATTTTGAATCGAGCACAAATATTTTCTGTTCAGGTTTTCCGCGGTTTTGAATCATGATTGTGTCAGGGCGGAGGGAATTTCGCTTTTCGGAATTTCCAAACGAAAAATCAGCCTTGCTTCCGTTCAGCCGCCAGTAAACTTTCGGGTAGAATTTTTCCTTGTCCTTTTCGCCGTAAACAGAATCAACAAGCTGTTCCCAAATGTGATGAAAATTATTTGTCCCGAAAATAAAATTTTCTTTGTCCGCTGAACTGTCCAGATAAAGGATGATGTCGAGCATGTTCTTAAAAAGCAGAAGTTCGCTTTCGTTAAAAGTGTGGGCGATTTTTGCCTGCAGGATGGAAGTAAAAAAGTTTTTGTTAAACGCAATCGGCGGCTTTGCAGGCACAAAAGAAGAAAAAAGAAATCCCAATTTGCAAAAACTTTCATGCACGCAGAATTTGTGAATCAGCGTGATAAGTTCAGCTTCGTTGTGATTCGTTCGGTGCGTTATGAATTCCAAGTAGACCGCATTTTCATTTGCAATCTGGGGACGTACCTGTTTGATTGTTCGGCTCCAGGAGATTTTTCCGGAAGGTGCGCGTTTGTAAATCTGTTCTTTTGACCTGTAGTAACCGTGATTTAAAAAATCGTTGATTACAAAAAAATAAGCGTGAATCGGAAATGTTACCTGAGTAGATTTTAAGCGAACGTCTGTTTGATGCAATAATGATTCCGGCGTTCCGAAGGAAGAAAGAACGCTGATCAGGTTCAAAATATCAAGTCGGATTTGCCTGTCGTCTGCATTTTCAGATTTTGCATAGCCAACAGGAAAGTGAATTGAAAGTTTTCCATCAACAAAACGAAGACCGACGAATTTATCAACAAGACCTGTTTCTTCATCGCGGGAATTTTCCGCATCAAAATAAACACAAAGGTCAGAAAGAGAAACATTTTTATTTCGGACATCATTTGCTGAATTCATTAAAATCCTTACTGTTCAGAAGTTTCAGACTGCGATTCTGAATCTTGCGGAGTCGTGGTTTCGCTTTTTGATTCTGAATCCGGCTGAGTTGTCGAAAGAAAATCTTTTAATCCACAGTTTTCAGAAAAAACATCAAAACCTTTTTCAAAAAATCTTTTTTGCAGTTCTTCAAAATTCTTTATGTCGCTCTCAAAAATTTCCTGATGACAAAACTTGAATGCGTCATCCCAAAGATATTTAAGAACTTTGTTCGCAAACTTTTTTTCTTCAATGATACCGTTTTCAGCTTTGATGAACCAGCAGCCGAGCCGTTTGTCTTCCATGCTGGAAAGTCCGCCTTCATTTGACTTTTCGCCGATAATGCTGTTAATCTGAGTCTGAAAACCCTTCCAAGTGATGGACTGATTATTCACGGTGATTTTTGCATTCATTTGAGAAGAATCACTACATTGATTTTGAACAAGTTCCATTTCCCACCTTCGCTGGAAAGCGTTGTCCAAAGTAAAAACGTTCTGGTCGCTTGTATTCATAGTTGCAAACAGAGAAAGATTTGGCGGAAGGCGGATTCCAGTGTTGGCAGTCCAATTCAATTCCGGTACTGTTTTTCGGATTTCATAATTGATGTCATCGTTCATAATGCAATACGAACTCCAACCGTCTGAACCTCGGTCAAGAAGCTGAAAAATCTCACCAAAAATTGCAGCTGCATTTCCGCGGTTGATTTCTTCTATAATCAAATAATAAGGCTTTTCAGGATTTTTGAGTGCTGCAACAAGAATTCGAGTAAATGACCCCGGCTTGAAAGTGTACTTAACAGCATCGCCATCAACAACAGGCAGAATCTGTCCGACAAAATCTGCATTTGTATATTCAGGATGGAAAACAACGCGGATTTTCTGCTCGTCAGAAACGAATTTTGTCTTTTCATCGATTTTGCGAGATTTTCCGCTACCTGGCACACCGTAGTAGATGGTTTGGGTGGGGGCGTGGGTGGAGTAAGAGAGATTTTGATTGGAAGGTTCTTTTTTTTCAATTATGGATTCATCTTTTGTAAGAAGATTCTCTATTAAATCATCTTGTATAAGATCAATAAGTTCTTTTTTTGAAAAAAAATTTTTTCCTATAGTATAGAGTCCATTTGAAAATGTAAAGTTCATTTATCTACTCCTAGTTTTTTTAACATATCATTTAAATAATTTTGTCTTCTTACTGAAAAGAAACCTATTTCATCATTAAATTTTTTTAGAGATGAAGTTTTTATTCTAAATTGCGCATTACGGGCTTCTCCGTCATGCCTTTTATTAGGAGTAAGTTCAAATCCAACAGATTCGACAATGTCAGAAAAAGTTTGAAATGTATCTTCCGATAATTTATAATCAACAACAATTAAATGACTATTTGTATCCATTGAACCACGACCATCAAAAATCCCCTTTATAAAAAAGCGCTTATTTTCTATGCTTTCAAATTTTAGTTTTGATACAAGTTTATAAATTTTTTGAAAACTCACATTCTCATTCTCAGAACTGTCTTTCTCTATTAGAAGAGTAAATCCCCTTAAAGCTCCAGATAGATTTCCGAATTCTTCTGTTTGATTTGCTGTTATTTTGATTTTTTCAGATAATTTATAACTGCCAAGGAATTGTTTTATTTTTTTATGATGCTCTAATATATCCTCTTCAGAAATATGAGCTGCATTATGTCTAACTTGAGCTAATACATATCTATTACCATTAGCAGCTGTTTTTTCTGTATATAATGGAAATATCATACCAAGAAGAAATGCTTTTGCAGGTGACATCTCTAGATTTACAAATTCATCTAAAGTCATACTTCTAATCTCCTTTTTGCCATTTCAAAGTAGTTATTATCTTTTTCAATTCCGATAAATTTTCTATTTAATTCTTTACAAGCAACTCCGGTAGTTCCACTGCCCATAAATGGATCTAAAATCAATTGATTTTCGTTTGTATGAATAGATATGATTTCTTTCATTACAGAGAGAGATTTTTGTGTAGGATGTCCAACTTTTTCAGCTCCATTTACAACAGGAGCTGTATATAAACTGCGTAAATACGGTTTAGAAACGGTTTTGTTGAAAACCCATTTTGAATTTTTCTTTACTGCCCAGATTGCAAATTCCATATCTTGCACATAACGGCGATTAATATTTCGTGGCATCGGATTTGATTTTTGCCAAATCAAAATATCTTTTACTTCGCAATTTGATTCTTCTCCTTCAAGAACATCTGCAATATAACTTAAAAATCTATATGAGCAAAAAATTATAATTGAACCATTTTTGTCTAAAAGTTTTGTATATAAAGGAATCCAAGAAAATAAATCAAATTTTCCTCTATCCCATAACCCAAAATCTACACCTGTACGTGGTTTTTTCATTGTTGAGAAATTATTATTTTTAGAAATGTTATATGGAGGATCTGTAATTATATGATTTACAATAATACCAGCAGAAATGAGTTCATTTATTTTTGTATATGCATCATCATTGTAAATAATCATTGAATCAGACATTTTTGAATTCCTCCTTAATCTGTTCTGCAAGAGCTTTTGCTAAAAGTGGAGGAACTGCATTTCCAATTTGTTTACAAACAGAGCATTTATTTCCGTAAAAAATAAATGAATCTGGAAAACTTTGTATTCTGGCAGCTTCTCGTGGTGTTATTGAGCGATTTAATAAAGGATGTGAGTTTCTACCATTAGAAGGAGTATCAAATCTTGTATCAATTGTAGGAGAAGGAGAATCCCATTTTAATCTCGCCCAAGTTGTCGAAAATTGCTGCTTTCCATAAAGTTCTTTCGGCATGGAAGTCTTATCTCCTTCAGGAGGAATCATTTTTAGTTTTTCTAATGCAAAACTTGAATGATTTGTTGCTTTATGGTTATAAAGCATTTTGCTACCATTACGAATTTTCTGCTGGTATTCTGATTGTGAATCATTTTGATATTCTGAAATATCTGAGCCTTCACCAGAATCTAAATAAGCAAGGTCAGAAATAGCATCTCGAACTGTTGTTCTTGGTGCGTTATTTTGTTTTGGAACTGTTATTCTTTTATTAGATAGAGTTCCTATAATAATAGTTCTTTCCCTGGTTTGGGGAACACCAAAATTGTAGGCATTTACAATATCGTGATTTAATGTATATCCAAGATTTTCAAATTCTTCATATATTTGCCTGATGAAAAATCCATTCGCGGACGCAATAAGATTTTTAACATTTTCAATAATAAATACTTGAGGATGTAATTCTTTTACAATATTTACATATTCTCTAAAAAGAAAATTTCTCGGATCTTTTATTCCAAGATTTTTACCTTTTAAACTAAACCCCTGACAGGGAGGTCCTCCAATAACCATGTTTACATTTCGTTCTTTTGATTTTTGAATAATTGCTTGTTTTGTTTCAGAAGAACAAATATCTCCACAAATACAATAAGTATTTGGAAAATTTTTTTGAAATGTATTTATGACTTTCGGATCGAAATCTGTTGCAACTTCTGTTTGAAATCCTTCAACCATATCAAGACCACAAGAAAATCCCCCGGCTCCAGAAAATAAATCTAATACATGAAAATTAATCGGGGTCTTAGGGGCATCGCCCCTAGGAGAAGGGGTAGCGGAAGACGGTTCTCCGGCTGGAGCGAGGGGAAGGCTTTCCCCTCCTTTTGTACACTTTAAACGGTCGTTTTGGGTATCACTTTCTTACCCAACTTGCCCTTGCCTCTGTTACAAAATATGACGAACTTACACCAAGCTCCCTTGAAAAACTTGCTGCATTCCAAAAAATCTCCACAATCTTCCTTTTTTTTTTATATCTTTAAAATATGATTTATGGTTACATTCGGGTAAGTACGGACAAGCAGACTGTGGAAAATCAGCGGTTTGAAATCCTGGAATTTGCAAAACGCAATTCGCTTGTTCTTGACAGCTGGATTGAAGAAACTGTGAGCGGAACAATCAGGCCGGAAAATCGAGCGCTTGGAAAACTTCTTGATTCAATTCAAAAAGATGACCTGATTATCTGCTCGGAACTTTCGCGGCTTGGGCGCAGTCTTTTTATGATTATGTCAATCCTAAACAAACTGATGGAAAAAGGTGCACGAATCTGGACAATCAAGGACGGTTACAGGCTTGGCGATGACATTCAGTCAAAGGTGCTCGCTTTTGCATTCGGACTTTCGGCTGAAATTGAGCGTAACCTTATAAGCCAGCGGACAAAAGAAGCTCTTGAACGAAAAAAAGCCGAAGGTCAGAAACTCGGACGCCCCAAAGGAAGCACAACTGAAACTTCAAAACTGGACGGAGCAGAAATCGGTGCCACAATTATGATTATGCAGGGAATTTCTGTAAATCAGATGGCAAAACTGTACGGCGTCCACAGAAATACGGTAAAAAAGTTCATTGCGGCAAAACAGCTTGGTTCGCAGGAAAATATCGAGCAGATGCTGAAAATAATAGGGTAAAAACTGACGGATATGTTCTTTACATTTCGATGTATCGAAAATACCCGTTGAAAAAGTCATAATTCACAAAAATCAAAAAATATGCTATAAAAAAAATATGGAGGGAAACATTGCTTTCTTAAAAACAACTTTCTTCCATAATAATTATAGTAGGAAAAAATGTGCAATAAAAATATAAATAAAGAAGAAAAAAACATCACCAAAAACGACCGTTTAAAGTGATGCATTTAGGAAAAAAAATGGGTCATAAATGGACAGATAAGGAATGTATCGTGGTTTGCGAAGTTTTTAAGAGAGATTTTGTGGATTCTAGCAGTTCTCTTGTTAATGCTATCAGTTCAATAATGAAAGAATGTCCGGATTTGGAGAATGGTTCTGTTCGTATGAAAATATCAAATACCGTGCAATTATGTAAAGAGTTCTCTATAAGGCACACCTGTCAGATTTCAACGTTAAAAAACTATTCACAACAACATTTGAAAGCATTCAAAAAGGTTTTTGAAATTTAAGGTATCCACATGGAGTCAACTCAGTTCATCTATAACGGTCGTACTCGCAGTTTTTTTAATACGCTGGTTGAAAACTTAGAGCAGTGCAGTGAATTCAAAATCAGTGTGGCATTTATTACTTTTGGCGGGCTTCAGGTTTTGCTTGAAACTTTGCAGGTACTTTCTGAGCGCGGTATTCCTGGCGAGATTTTAACGACTACCTATCAGAACATGACGACTCCACAAGTTTTAAAGCGTCTTTCTGAATTTCCTAACATCAAGCTTAAGATTTATGTTCCGCCGACTCAGAACGACGGCTTCCATGCAAAAGGCTATCTTTTTCATAAATCAACTGACAGTAAAAGCAATGACCTGTGGACTGTAATAATCGGTTCTTCAAACATCACCGGTCGTGCTCTTAAAACAAATATCGAATGGAACGTGCTGCAGAATGAACCTGTGCAGGAAGCGCAGGAACCGGGAGTTTTTGCAAAATCCGTACTTGATGAATTTGAGCAGCTTTGGGAAAGTCCGTGGGCAAAAGAATATTCTGATGATTTTTTAATTTCGTACCGTGATTATCTTGCGCGGATTAAAAAGGATGTTCAGGCTAAAAAAGTCAATGAGCTTTTTACTTACGAGAGAGCTCAGGCAATCCAGCCGAACGAAATGCAGCAGGAAGCAATCGTAAAACTTGATAGGCTTCGAAAAACCGGCGCAAAAAGGGCACTTGCAATTGCAGCAACAGGAAGCGGAAAAACATATATGTCTGTTTTTGATGCTCTTCAGGTAAATCCAAAACGGTTGCTTTTTATCGTTCACCGTGAGGACATATTAAAAAAGGCAAAAGAATCTTTTGACACTATATGCGGAGCGGTTGGAAAAAATTATGTTTCCGGTTTTTATACAGGAAATCAAAAAGACGAAAATTGCACTTATCTTTTTGCAACTCGCGACACGATGAGCCGGCATTTTACGGAATTTGCTCCTGACACTTTTGACTACATCGTAATCGATGAAGCGCACCACGCTTCAAGCGACAGCTACCAGAAAATCATCTCGTATTTTAAGCCTGATTTTCTTCTAGGTCTGACGGCTACTCCTGAACGCAGTGACAGCGGCGACATTTACGCGCTTTTTGACAACAACATTGCTGTAGAAATCCGTCTGAGGCAGGCACTTGAATACAATCTGATTTGTCCTTTCCATTATTTTGGTCTTACTGATGCCGAAGGAATTGACTACACAAAAATCAAAGCGGAACCTGGCACATCTGAATATACCGAAGAAATTGCCAGAATGCTGATGGTAAGTCACAGAGTTGATTACATAATAGAAAAAATGAAATTTTACGGTCACGATGGTGAAAAAACAAAAGCTCTGGGATTTTGTCAGAACATAAAACACGCAAAATTTATGGCAAGTGAATTTTGTGCGCGTGGAATTCCTGCCGTAGCTCTTTCTAGTGAAGACAACAAGAGCATTGACGAGCGAATTGCTTTTACAAAACGTCTTGAAAACGATGATGACGAACTTAAGGTGATTTTTACGGTTGACCTGTTCAACGAAGGAATTGATATTCCGTCCGTAAACACGATTTTAATGCTTCGCCCGACGGAGTCTTCTATTATATTTATTCAGCAGCTTGGACGAGGATTGCGTAAACTTGCAGATAAAGAATTCGTTACGGTTCTTGATTTTATCGGAAACTACAACAAGTCATTTTTGATGGCGATTGCTTTGAACGGTAAGCAGAACTTTGACAAGGATTCGCTAAAAGTTGAAGTAGAAACAGATTTTGCCGATTTGCCAAACGGAACTTACATCCACATGGACAAAATTACAAAGCAGCAGATTCTTCATCAGCTTGAAAATGAGCGCTTTATGTCAATGAAGTATATGAAGGAATCCTACTTGAATTTTAAACACGTTTGTGGCGGAAAAATTCCTATGCTGATTGATTATTTAAAGCATGACGGAAGTGTTGACCCACTGCGTTTTTCTTCGTTCAATACGAATTACAAGACCTATCTTGAGTTTGCCGCTTTTATGGAAAAAGAGACTCACCCTGAACTTTCTGTTCTCTTGGAAAACGAAGCGTTTAAGCAGCTCATGCGTCTGTTCACTTTTTATACGCCTGCAAAACGAATTGAAGAATGGCTAATTGCAAATGAATTATTGAATGCTGAAAATTATTCGGTAAAAATTGATGATTTTATAAATAGAGCCCATAAGTTTCTTGATGAAGTTCATGCTGAAAATCTGATTCATGCAGCAGAAACTTTGAGCGGAAAATATTTTGATTCATCAGAACTTAAAAGATTTGAAAAGGCACTTCTTTCTTTTGACGGTAAGTCAGTTTCATTTAGCAGTGAAGTAAAATCCGCTCTGAAAAACGAAGAAAGTTGCCGTACTTGGTTCGAAGATTTGATTCAATATAATCTTCTTCGCTATCAGAACGAATTTGGCAGTGCCGATTATGGGCTTCCGTTCTTAAAGCTGTATTATGAATATTCAATGCGTGACACGGCACTTTTGTGCAATTACAAGAAGATTCATTCTTCGTTCCGCGGTCAGGGACTTCTGACTTCTGCAAAGCCAGATTATTTTATTTTTGTAAATCTTCATAAAAATGCCAACATCAAAGAGTCTATAAACTACAAAGATAAATTCATTACGCCTGGAGTTTTTCAGTGGCAGTCACCGAACAGTACAACGCAGGATTCGGAAGTAGGACAGAACATTATTTTTAGTTACAAGCGGGGAATAAACCTACATCTTTTTGTCCGTAAATTTGAAGAGGTAGAAGGTGTAACTCAGCCTTTTGTTTATCTTGGAAAAGTCGTGCCTTTTTCTGATACTGCTGAAGGCAACAAGCCTATTACAATTCATTTTGCCCTTGAAAATCCTGTGCCTGATGAATTATATTTGGATTTTACAACAAGGACTGATATGCTTGGGAAAAATAATCCGGAGATTGAATTATGAAACACATCACCGTAAGCGCCGCCATAATCGTGCGCACAAATCCGCAGACTCAAAAAAAAGAACTCTTTGCCACCCAGCGCGGCTACGGCGATTTTAAAGGCGGCTGGGAATTTCCCGGCGGAAAACTTGAACCTGGCGAATCACCGCAACAATGCATTGTCCGCGAAATCCGGGAAGAACTTGCCACTGTCGTAAAGGCAGAAAAAACTCTTGGGGTAGTGGAGTATGATTATCCGGCTTTTCATCTTACCATGCACTGCCTTTTGTGTTCAGTAGTTTCGGGCGACTTAAAGCTTTTGGAACACGAGGATGCAAAGTGGGTAACTGGAGAAAACCTTTATTCTCTGGACTGGCTTCCGGCGGACAGGCTGATTTTGGATAGGCTTCTTTCAATTTTATAATCTTTTATTATCTTTTGGGAATGTTTCAAATCCTTTGTTCTGCTAAAATTTTGCTGCCATTTTTTCTACTTCTTCTTTCAGTTGTTTTTTTATACTGTCGGGGCTTAGGATTTCAAGGCGGCTTCCAAAACTCAGTAGCCAGTCTGTGAGCCATGGCATTTTTGGAACTGAAAGGGTTAATATTTTGGAGAAAGGAGTGTCATCCTGAATACTGTCTGCACAAAAATCATCAAGTATTCTGTAAACATCCTGGCTATGCACCCTTAATTTGAGCGTAATTTTCGTGGTAGTGTCTTCGCGGTAACCGGAATAATCCATCTGAGTGGCATTTGAATTTATTTTCAGATCTGATTCTGACTTTTCGGAAAGGATTTCTACATTTTTCATTCGGCTTAGCTTAAAGAAGCGGTTTTCTTTCTTTTTCTCACACCACGCCCACAAATACCATGCCTGACCGCGAAAAACAATTTTCCATGGACATAGAATCCTGTTTGTGCAATTGCCGTTACTTGAATAGTAATCAAGACGAACCTTCCGTTCGCTTAGAACTGCGGTTTTTAATAGATTGAAAATATTTTTTATTTCAGTAAGTTTTGGATTCCAAGGGGCAAAATCAATTTCAATCCAGTCTGCATTTGCTTTTGTTAGGGATTTTAGTTTTGTTACTGCTGACTGTTTGTTTCCGCTGAGATTTTCAAGTGCCAGAACTCCAGCTAAAAGTTCAAGCTTTTCATCTTCTGTAAAAACAGTTTTGTCCAGAGCATATTTTTCCGAAACGCAGAGCCCACCTCCTTTGCCTTTGATTGCATAAATCGGAACGCCTGCAAGGTTCAGCGCATCAACCCAACGGTAAATCGTCCTTTGACTTACGCCAAAGTGTTCTGCCATTTCTGAGGCAGTAACCTGCTTTTTTTCCAGAAGAATGTAAGTTAATTCAAAAAGAGATTCGGTCTGCATTTATGTCTAAATTTTTCCTTTTATCACGACACCATTTGCATCAGGGCAAAAAAGTGTTCGGCTTTTCCTGTATTAAAATAATTGTACCATTCGTCTAGTGCGGCGTTTTCAAAAACATTGAGTTTCTGAAGAATAAGTTTTGTCCATAAAAGAGAGCCAGTGGCACCTGCTGTAATCAGATTATTGTGGCACACAGCCGCTTCATCAACAAAAAACTCAGAGCCTTTGTATTCTGGAACAAACATTTCAAGAAAACCTTTGCCATTACTTGTGTGCGGTCTCTTATCAAGAACGCCCTTTTTTGCAAGAGCAGCGGTTGCGCCACAAATCGCACAGACTGTTCCCCCGACTTCAATGATTTTAAGTGCCTTTTCAAGAATAGCTTCGTTTTTCGTTTCATTCCAGGAATCGGCACCAGGCAGAATCAGAACAGTATTTTCATCAGCTGAAATTTCATCAATCGTGCAGTCCGGAACAACTGAAAGTCCGCCCATAGTTTTAATTGACTCCTTTGAAACAGCCGCATGTTTAAAGATGATTTCTTCGGCATCCTTTTTAAAGAATCTTCTGGAATGTAATTCTGCCGAAATATAACCGGTTTCCCAGTCAGCCATTGTATTCAAAAGATAAAGATATACTTTTCGCATTTCAGCCTCTCTCCCGATTATTTCACGGCCAGATAAATAAAAATTGTTCCATTACCTGTAGCACAGTCTTCCTGGTACTCTTCGTAATCTCCGGTAAAAGTGCGTTCCAGCGGAGTGTTCCAGATTTGATCCCAGCTTTCTGCAACTGCTTTTGGAATTTCACCTTTTACGGTAAATTTTGCATATCTTCCGGCAGGAATTTTTTTAACAGTAAGTCCGTCTTTTTCAGCTTCGGCAATACCTTCACTTGAAATCTGGCAGCCGGCAAGAACTGTATAACTCATGTCCTGTGCATAATCGCAGTACAGCCCGACAGATTTTCTGTTCACTCGATTTTTCATTGACTGAGCTACACCAGAATAAAGCTTCTGCCAGAGTCCGCCGATTACACTTTGCATATCAGGCGAATCATTTTTTGTAACTGCAGATACTCCTGCAAAAGTCCTTTCTTCCATTTCTACGATTTCGTAATTCATAAAACACCTCAATAACTGATTATGTGGCAATTATACAAGGTTGAATATGACACCTGTCTGTCATAATATAAAATATTTTTTGAAAAATGTGAAATTTAATTATTTTTTACTTATTTTGTCAAATAAAAACAGAGGTAAAAAATAGGGCGTTCCCCTCTAAAAAAGTAAAAACTAAAAAATTGCTCCAAGTTTTCGCAATTTTTCTTAACGTTTTTTCTGTTTTAGAGGGTCGCAGTATTCTCAGGCTCGCTCAAACCGCTCGGTGCTTCGCACTTGCCTTCGGCAACCCTCCATGTTGCTAATGCAGGTTTAAACTGAAGACAATACCTGTTATCACTTTACTCCTGTGCAGTAAAAATGTTTAATAGAACAACCACCCATTTTGTGCTATAATAACCCTATGACCGAAAGATTTTTGCCAATCGGCATTCAGGATTTTGAAGATTTACGCACACGCGGCTGCATTTATGTAGACAAAACTGAACTTATCTACAAACTTGCAACAGAAGGAAAGCCTTATTTTTTAAGTCGTCCGCGTCGGTTTGGGAAAAGCCTTTTGCTTTCTACGATGGAAGCGTATTTTCTTGGCAAAAAGGAACTGTTCAAAGGTCTTGCGATTGAAAAACTTGAAAAAGAGTGGATTGAATATCCTGTTTTGAAAATCAGTTTTGGTGTGAATAGTTATGAAAATAACGAAAGATTAAAATCCCGGCTCGATTCTATTGTTTCTGAAAATGAATCTCGTTATAACATTGAAAAAAAAAGTGAAAATTCTGCCGAAAGATTTGCCAATATTATTCGTGAAGTTTCAGAAAAGTTTAACCAAAAAGTTGTCATCCTCATAGACGAATACGACAAACCGATTCTTGACGCCCTCTACACCGAATACGAAGAACAGAACCGTCAGGAACTCCGCAGTTTTTACAGCCCGTTAAAAGACAGCGACAAATATATCCGCTTTCTGTTCATCACTGGAATTACGAAAGTCAGCCATGTAAACATTTTCAGCGGATTGAACCAGCTTGATGACATCAGCATGTATGAAGATTATTCTGGTTTGTGTGGAATTTCTCAAAATGAACTGGAGCATTATTTTGAGCCGGAAATTAATGCGCTTGCCGAAAAACAGAAAATGACTGTTGATGTGGCAAAAGAGACACTTGCAAAAATGTACGACGGCTATCATTTTACTTACGATGTTGAAGGCGTTTATAATCCTTTCAGCCTTTTAAAATGTTTCAAACAAAGGCGTTTTGATTCGTACTGGTTTGATACTGCAACTCCGACAATGCTCATCAAGACTTTGGAAAAAAAGCCTTCTGATTTACTGCGTTATACAAAACCCATAATCATTCAGGAGTCCGCATTTAAAAATTACGATCCTGAAAGTGAAAGTATTCTTCCAGTTTTGTATCAAAGCGGCTATCTTACGATAAAAGATTACGATAACGATTCAGAACTTTACACGCTAGGAATTCCAAACCGCGAAGTTGAAAAAGGACTTTTTGAAATAATCATTCCAAAGTTCACAACAATCGCGACAGACGACCTTGGACTTTCGATTGAAAAGTTCAGACAGTCATTTATCCACGCAGACATAGAAAAACTTATGACATTACTCAAGGCAGCTCTTGCAGACATCCCTACAATTCTCAAAAAAAATCAGTGTGAAAATTATTACGAAACCGTAACCCATGTAATTTTCAGACAGACAGGATTCAGCGTAGTTTCAGAATTCCAGTCGATAGCCGGCCGAAGTGACACAGTAGTTACCACAAAAGACAGCGTCTTTATTTTTGAACTGAAAATGGACAAAGGCCGCCCGTTTGAAGAAGTGGCCGCAGAAGCACTTGCACAAATTGACGCTAACGGATACGCTGACCGTTTTGCCGTAAGCGGCAGACAGATGCACAAGGTGGGCGTAGTTTTCTCCAGCGACGGTAAGGGAATGTGCGGTTGGAAGGTGAAGTAAGGGAGTCAAATCATCGAAATCAAAAAGGAATAACTTTTACATGACCTTGCCACAATTCCTTGAAAAATTATCAAAATCGCAAATCACGGAAGAAGTTTTGAAATTATGCAGGCTTTATCCTGAAGTAGAAAATTATTTTGAAAATAAAATCAGCGAAATCAATTCAGAACAAAAGATAACAAAGAATTCTGCTTCAGAAAATATGTCCACTGCAATTTCTTTCGTAACCAGACTAAGTTCTCCGCAGGAAAAAATAAATTTGTTCAAGTCAATTTTTGTAGGACGTGAGGATGTTTTTGCACTGCGATGGTTTAATAAAAAGACGAATAAAAGCGGATATTCACCTGTCTGTGCAAATAAATGGCAGAGCGGAAAATGTGACTTAAAAAAGTTTTCGTGCAGTAAATGCCCGTATAAATCTTTGGTAAAACTTGATGACAGATTTTTATTTAATCATCTTGCAGGGAAAAGCGAAAATGCCTGTGATGTTATCGGACTTTATCCGCTGATGAATGGAAATGTCTGCCGTTTTCTTGCTTTTGATTTTGACAGTCATAAAGGTTTTGAAAATTCCTGGAAAGATGATGTTTTTGCCGTAAAAAGTATTTGCAAAGAATTTGATATTCCCTCTTACATGGAAATTTCCCGTTCTGGGAATGGATGCCACTTGTGGATTTTTTTCAGTGAAAATGTGTCTGCTTCTCTTGCAAGAAATCTTGGTTTTGACATTTTGAAAATGGCAATGCAAAAAAGGCATTCTCTTCCGTTTGAATCTTTTGACAGAGTTTTTCCAAATCAGAATGAAATTCCTGATGGCGGTTATGGAAATTTAATTGCACTTCCTTTGCAGGGGAAAGCCGTTAAAGATGGAAAATCTGTTTTTGTTGATGACTTTTTGAAACCTTTCTGTGACCAATGGGATTTTTTAAGTTCGATTAAAAAAATTGATGAAGCGTTTATAAAAACTGTACTTTCAAAGATTAGAAAAACACTTCCTGAATATGTAAAAGAAGAAAAGGCTGAAATTGACGAAGAAAACAGCAAATCTGTCAAAAAAGATGTTAAGTTCAACGATGATAAATCATGTTCTGAAAAAACTCCAATATTTTCAAAAGCGGATTTTCAGGAAAAAGTTTTTATCCGTCTTACGAATTATGTTGAAATCAGTAAAAAAGGAATTTCAGAAAACGCACTTCTTGCATTAAGACGGACGGCGGTGTTTTTAAATCCTGAATATTTTAAGAAACTTAAAATGCGCTTGCCGCTATATAATATTCCTCGTTATATTGACTGCTCAAAAAATATCGGAGATTTTCTTCTGCTTCCGCGTGGAGTTTTGAATAAAATTAAAGCTTTGCTGAATTCGGCAGAAGTTGAATACGAAATTGCAGATGAAAGGGAAAAAGGTTCTTCAATTGAAATTAAATTCTATGGCACATTATTTGAAAATCAAAAAACAGCGTTCAATTCACTTAAAAACGCTGACTATGGGATTCTTTCTGCCGGTACTGGATTTGGAAAAACTGTAGTTTCTGCGGCATTAATTGCAGAAAAAAAAGTCAGTACGCTTATTCTTGTTACATCAAATGCGCTTCTTGAACAATGGAAGAATCGTCTTCAGGATTTTTTGAAAATTACTCCTGGAACTATTTCTGGAGGAAAAGACAAGTTAACAGGAATTGTTGATATTGCAATCGTAAAATCGCTTTGTGAACAGAATACAGATGAATTAAAAAAACGGCGTTATAAATATGGAATGGTAATCGTGGATGAATGTCATCATGTGGCAGCTTTTCAGACAGAAAATCTTGTTTCAAGTTTCAGAGCAAAATATGTTTACGGACTTTCGGCAACACCCATAAGGCGTGACGGTCATCAAAAAATTATCTTTTATCAATGCGGATCTGTTTTGTACGAAACAACCGTCAGGCAAATGAATCAGCTGCAGACTTTTTCGCATTATTTCATTCCGCGATTTACGAGTTTTCATCTTCTGGAGAAGGAAAATTCTAAAAACAAAAACCTTAATGAATATTTTGAAAAGATGATTAAAAATGAAGCCCGGAATCTGATGATTGTCAGCGATATAAAAAAATCAATAGAAAATGGGCGGACGCCACTTGTTCTTTCTGACAGGCTTGAACATCTTGAAATTTTAAAAGAAAAGTTGACTGGATGTGCAGAAAATGTGATTCTTATTACAGGTCGTGGCACTCAAAAACAGAAAAAACAGCAGTTTGAAGAATTGAATTCCGTTCCGTCTGCTGCAACCCTTATTGTTCTTGCTACAGGAAAATATGTTGGAGAAGGTTTTGATAATCCGCGTTTTGACACGCTTATGCTTGCTCTGCCGTTCAGCTGGAAAGGACTTTTGTCTCAGTATTGCGGACGTCTGCACAGAAATTTTGAAGGCAAGGATGAAGTTCAGATTTTTGACTATGTTGATTTTCTTGTTCCTGTTTTTGACAGAATGTATCAGAATCGGCTAAAAGGTTACAGGCAGATGGATTATTCAATAAAATCCTGTTTACCAAACTCTGACAGTTCATCGGACAGTAATGAAAATTATCTAAAAGAACCTGAACAAGACTCAGGCTTAAAAGATCTTGAAACAGCAAAGAAACATTTTATAAAAGATATTTCAGATGCCAGAAGCAAAATTGTAATCTGTGCACCATATCTCTCAAAAACAGAAGTTACGGATTTTTCATTTTTTGCTTCAAAAAAAATCATCGAAGGCGTAAAAATATTTATTCTTACAAAAAAAGAGGAAGATGAACAGAAAGCTCAAAAAACCAGAACCTTGATTTCGATTCTCCAAAATGCAGGAGTACAGATTGTCTTTACAAAAAACAAAGGACAAAAACTTGCAGTAATAGATGAAAGAATCCTGTGGTATGGAAGCATAAATTTTCTTGGGTTTACTGAAAAAGATGAATGCAGCATGCGGATAAATGATTCTGCACTTGCATCAAAAATTGAAGGTGAAATCAGTTCTAAGGAAACACTGAATAAATCCTATTGAGGATTTTTCAGTGTTAACCTTGAATGTAACACTGAAAAATCACCATGGGAGGAAAAATCAACTTTTTTGCCATTATATTCAAAGTAAGTGCAAAGTTCTGTCTTTATCCTGTTGTTGCGGTTAATGAGCGGAAAAAAGATATGTTGATTCTGAACAGGAAAAAGACCTTTCGTTTTTTAGCAATTTACATTACCCAAAATCATAACTAGAATATATCTATGAATAAATTGAACACATTGAAAAAACTCGGACTGGTCGGCGGAACAGGACCGGAATCTACGGCGATTTATTACCGCGAGCTGAACAGGATTATAAATCAGAAAACCGGCGGAAAAGCGTTCCCGGAACTTTGCATAGAAAGCGTAGACTTGTACCGCACGCTCGGTTATTGCAAGGCTGGCGACGATGAGGCGCTTGTGCAGTATCTTTTGGACGCAGTGAAAAATCTTGTTGTGTGCGGAGCGGATTTTGCAGCTCTTACAGCAAATACCGTGCACAGCGTTTTTGACAGGCTTAGTGCACTTTCTCCGATTCCGCTTGTAAGCATTGTTGATGCGGTGTGCGAAGAAGCGTTCAGGCGCGGCTACAGGAAAATCGGGCTTTTGGGAACGATTTATACGATGAACGGCGCTTTTTTCAGAAATTCGTTTACCGCGCGCAAAATTGAACTTGTAACTCCGCCGGAAAACGAAAAGTCGCTTGTGAACAGCAGGATTGCCGACGAACTTGAACTTGGAATCGTAAAAGACTCCACCGTCCGCGAACTTGTTTCTGTCATTCAGGGAATGAAAGAGCGCGACGGAATTGAAGCGGTAATCCTGGGCTGCACCGAACTCCCGCTTGCCCTCAACGACAAAAACTGTTCCGTCCCGTGTCTGGACACAATGAAGATACATATCGATACGCTTTCGGAGATGGTTTTGGGGGCGGTGTAAATCCGAGTGCAAGACCTTTTAAGAATCAGCATACTTCACTGCTTGCGGCGAGGTTGCTGATTGCAAATAAAACGAAAGAAAAACCGTACTACTTTGTAATGCGTAACCCGGCAAATTCAAAAGACGGCGACAGCCTGATTACTAATTTTGAACAGATTTTCACTTATAGTCCTAATACAGTAAGAAAGATTCTCTAAACTGTTAAGTTCATTTAACAAATCTTGTTAAAAATCGTTAAGTAAACTTAACAATTTTTCAATATTGAAATATAGTATAAACTATGGAAAGACTTATAGAGGTATTCAGAAAAAAAATTGCCTCAACGGAAATGACTTTTGTCCGCAGTTTGGAAAGTCAAATCAACTGGAACGCTCGTCTCACATAAAAAAGGCTTTTTCTGGCTCGTTGGATAAAGTGCTTTATGTGAGCCTTGACAATCTTTATTTTTCTGACAACTCGCTTCTTGATTTTGTAGACAGTTTTGTAAAAAGAGGCGGAAAGTATCTCTTCCTTGATGAAGTTCACAAGTATCCAGACTGGTCGCGTGCAATCAAAAACATTTATGACGATTATCCAGAGCTGAATGTGGCTTTTACAGGCTCTTCGCTTCTTAAAATTTTAAACACACGTTCTGATTTGAACCGTCGTGCTCTTGTGTACAATTTGCAGGGGCTTTCTTTTAGGGAATATCTGAATCTTAATGCAAAAACTGACTTCCCGATTCTTTCTCTTGAAGAAATCTTGAAGGACAATGAAAATCTTTCGGCACAAATTGTTTCTAAAATCAAGCCTTTTGAATATTTTGCAGATTATCTTGAGAACGGCTATTATCCGTATTTTCTCGAAGGAATTGACGATTACTACACCCGATTGAATGAAACTGTGAACCTCATTCTGGAAATCGAACTTCCACAGCTTAGAAAACTGGATGTCGCGTATATCGTAAAAATCAAAAAGCTGCTTGCTGTAATCGGGATTCATTCCGAATGTAACAGAGATTGCTTCTTCAATTCAAATTTCCCGGCAGACTTTATTGCAGTACTTTGAATATCTGGAAGAATCAAAATTAATTTATCAAGTTTTCAAGCAGAGCCGCGGACTTGGAGCACTTGAAAAACCAGACAAGATTTTTCTTGAAAATACAAATCTTATGTATATGTTTGATGATGTCCAGACTGATATTGGAAATGTCCGTGAAACTTTTGCTTTCAATCAGCTTTCGCATAGTCACGAAGTTTTGTTTTCTGAGCAGAGTGATTTTCTTGTAGATCAAAAATACATATTTGAAGTCGGCGGAAAAAATAAAAAGCGCAGGCAGATAAAAGATATTTCTGATTCATATATTCTTGCTGACAACATTGAATATGGAACGGAGCGAAGGATTCCAATCTGGCTTTTGGGATTTTTGTATTGAAAATACCAGCCTGTGGAAAGGCTTATCCATAGGCAGCGGAATGGCGGTTCTGAGGTCTGTGGAACGGCGAGGATGCAAGGGTGGACTTGCTGCGGAAATCAGGCGGCCTGTAAAAGTGATGTTGCAAAGTCCTTCGGATTTTCTTTAGCGACAAAACAGCCTTTTGGTGCTATAGTATAACAGAAAATATGGAAACCAAATGCTCTCTTTCCGAACGCGACATTATTACAAAATATATTCTCCCCGCAATTGAAGCTTCTGGTTGGGATAAGCGAAACCAAATCAGAGAAGAGGTGTCCTTTACTGCAGGCCGTATTTTTGTAAAAGGCAAACTGACTAAACGCGGTGAAAAGAAGCGTGCAGATATTATCATTTACTATAAATCAAACATTCCTGTTGCTGTTGTAGAAGCAAAGGATAATAAGCATGCTGTTGGAGCCGGAATGCAGCAGGCTTTGGAATATGCAAGTACGCTCGATATCCCGGTTGCAATTTCAAGCAATGGTGATGGTTTTGTAATCCAATACCGCAGAAATTGCGGAGGTTCAGACGCTTCTGGCAAAGCGATAATTTCGGAAAATGCAGATCTCGATCATTTTCCGACTCCTTCAGAACTTTGGGAATGTTACAAACGCTATAATAATTTGGAATCAAACGAAGCAGAGAAAATCTCACTTTCCTCATATTTTTTTGATGCAGAAGGAAGAGCTCCTCGCTATTATCAGCGAATTGCAATTAACCGCACTGTAGAAGCTATTGCCCGCGGTCAAAACAGAATCCTTCTTGTAATGGCGACAGGAACGGGTAAAACTTATACTGCATTTCAGATTATCTACCGTCTTTGGAAAGCCGGCTGTAAAAAGCGAATCCTTTATTTAGCAGATCGCACCAATCTTATCACCCAGACAAAGAAAGGCGACTTTAAGCACTTCAAAGATAAATGCCACATCATCAGACATAAGCACATCGACAAGTCTTATGAAATATATCTTGCTCTTTATCAGGGGCTTACAAATTATGATGAAGAAACTGATGCTTACAAACAGTTCAGCCCGGATTTCTTTGATTTGATTATTGTTGATGAGTGTCATCGCGGTTCAGTTGATGAAGTCAAGGCCTGGCACAAGATTCTTTCTTATTTTTCGAGTGCAACTCAAATCGGTATGACTGCTACTCCAAAAGAAACAAAGGCACTTTCGAATATCGAATATTTTGGAGAACCGATTTATACCTACTCTCTCAAGCAGGGAATTGATGACGGCTTCTTAGCACCTTACAAAGTTCTTCGCGTTGGAATGAACATAGACCTTGAAGGCTATCGTCCTGAGCGTGGCAAAACTGATATAGACGGCGAGCTTATAGAAGACCGCCTTTACAACACAAAAGATTTTGACCGTAATATTGTAATTGATGAACGAACAGATCTTGTTGCCAGAAAGATTATGGAATATCTTACAAACTCAGACCCAATGGCAAAGACAATTGTTTTCTGTGTTGATATTGAACATGCAGAACGAATGCGACAGGCTCTTTTGAGTTATGCACCACCAGAAATAACTGAAAAATCAGATAAATACATAGTCCGCATCACAGGTGATGATCCTGTTGCAAAAGGATATCTTGAAAGCTTTATAAATCCGGAAGAACGTTTCCCTGTTATTGCAACAACCTCAAAACTCATGACAACAGGAACAGACGCAAAAACCTGTAAACTCATCGTTCTGGATTCAAACATCGGAAGCATGACAGAGTTTAAGCAGATTATTGGCCGCGGAACTCGAGTAGAAGAAGATCTTGGAAAACTCTATTTTACAATCATTGATTTTAGAAACGTCACAGATAAATTTGCAGATAAAGATTTTGATGGTGCTCCAGTAAAAATCAAAGTTTCATCACAGGACGATAAACTTTCGGAAGAAGTAATTGATGAAGGAACTGGCGATGATCAGATTGACCCGGTAACCGGTGAAAAAGTTCAGTTTGAAGAAGTGTATGGTTTTGATGATTCTGGAAATATGGAACTTGGAGAAAAAACTCCTCCCTATGGGGTGGTTGAGCCTGTCGAAACCAAGAAAGAAAAAGTATATGTAGCCGGTGTAGATGTAAGCATTCTAAGCGAACGCCGTCAGTTCCTGGACGCAAACGGAAAGCTAATAACCTGTAGTCTCAAAGAGTTTACAAAAACAGGTATTCTCACATCTTACCGTTCATTGGATAACTTCTTACAAGCCTGGAACGATGCAGAAAAGAAGCGCGCCATTATAGAAGAGCTGGAAAGTCAGGGAATTATCTTTGAAGAACTAAAAGATGAAATAAAAAATGACCTGGATATTTTTGACCTCATCTGCCACATCGCCTGGGACGCTCCAGCCCTCACAAGAAAAGAACGCGCCGAAAATGTCCGCAAACGAAACTACTGGACTAAATACGGTGACAAAGCTCGCAATGTCTTAAATGCAATTCTTGATAAATATGCCGAAACAGGAATTGAAGCCATTGAAGATATGAAGGTTCTGACAGTTCCACCAATTACAGATATTGGTACGCCGAAAGAAATCATTGATTCCTTCGGTGGAAAACCACAGTATCTTGCTGCTATAAAAGAACTCGAAGCAGAGATTTACAAGGTGGCATAGAAATGACAAAGATACTGATAATGATTATTTTGACGCTCTTTGTAAAGAAGCTCAGTTTACTGTAGAGATGTTATGCTCTGGATATACAGAAATTAGAAAAGCAAATTATGCAAAATGAGGTGTATATTTCCAGGCATTCACAAGCTTATCAACTGGATTTGAACGAATAGGAAAATTATGTTATTTACTCATTTATGCAATAGAACATGATGGTAGTTTCAACTGCGCTATTTAGTCAACACAAAATTTTCACAGGTTTAAGGTGTAAAAAATTATGCAGCCCGTTTTCTTTCCAGTTCATTGTACTGGAAGCATTTATACATTTCATCAGGTACATTGTAATCCAGCGACTGATGAAACCTCGCCGTGTTGTAGAAGTTGAAGTAGGCATTTATGCCGGCTTTCAAGTCTTTCATTGTTTCATAGCGTTTAAGATAGATGTCCTCGTACTTGAGACTTCTCCAAAGACGCTCAATTCTGATGTTATCCAAAGCCCTCTCTTTTCCGTCCATGCTGATTTGGATGTCGTAATCGACAAGAACTTTTATAAAAACATCAGATGTAAACTGGCTTCCCTGGTCTGTGTTGAAGATTGCAGGACAGCCGTATTCTTCGATTGTTTCCTTCAGAAGATTTGCATACTGCAGCGCATCCATCGTGTTGAATACGCGCCAGCTTAAGACCTTCCTTGAGAACCAGTCGATTATTGCCATCAGGTAAACATTTCCTGTCGAAAGCTTTATGTAAGTGATATCCGTTGACCATACCTGATTCGGATATCTGATTACCTTGTTTCTAAGAAGATACGGATATTTTTTGTGATATTTACAGGCCTTTGAAAGATTCTTGCCCGGAAATACCGCCGTTATCCCAAATCTTCGCATTACACGGCGTACAGTTGTTTCTGTAGTGTCTCCGCCGTTTTTGTTTATTTCTCTCCAGATTCTGCGGTAACCGTAATACGGATGTTCAATCTGGACTTCCTTGATTTTCACAAGCAGATTGAAATCTTTTTCATCCTGCTGTGAACTCGGCTCATAATAATATTGACTTCTGGAAATCCCAAGCAGTTTGCACTGCCTTGAAATGCTTAAAACCTTGTATGCAGGCTCTACAAGATTGGATCGTAGCCGTATATCTGCTTGTACTTTTTTTTTAGAAAATCAATTTCGACTTTTTGTTCACCGATTGTTTTCAAAAGACTGTCTTTTTCCTCTTCCTGTTTTCTCGTTTCTTCTGATTTCTTATTCGGTCGTTCAAAAATGTCAGCCAGTCCTGCAATTGCCTGTGCTTTCCATTGGGAAATCTGATTCGGATGAATGCCATACTTTACTGCAATTTCCTGAATTGTAGATTCTTCTCGTAATGCTTCAAGTGTAACTTTTGCCTTGAAATCCTTGCTGAATGACTGTCGTTTCTTTGCCATGTGCTAACCGCCCTGTTTAATTTATCGGCTGTTTGCACCTTAAATCTGCTCCTTTTTCTGTATCGTTTTACGCACTCATTTTAGTTTCCCGACCGATAAACAAATGAAAAATGAGATTGGACATGATATTATCAAATTGTATGAATTGATTCTCGAATTTAAAAATAAGCATGATATCAAATATGATTTTCTGCAAGATTTGGATAAACCTATTTATCAAAGTATATTAAATGTGTTATCTCGTTTTGGAAAAGGTGACCGCTATGCAAATATTGATCTTTTAATAAACAACAGGTCGTATGATGATCCTATTTCTGTTTGGTATAAAGATGTTGATTTAGTTATTTTCCAAGAAAAAATATCTGATAAGAAAAAGAAAAAATTAAGATGGATGCTTCTTTAGTACACTATCTTACCTCTAATTTTGTAATGCTAAGGCATACTGGTGAGGATGGTAAAGACATAAATACAGCTTTTGAAGGAAGTCTCAGAACTGGAATAAATGATGCAGTAGCACCTTATAGGCAATTATATGTATTTCATATAATACGTTTCTTTGTCGAGTCATTAAATATGGTAGAGTCTGTTTTTAATCATCAAAACTTTTTTGAAATTCCTTATTTTAAGGATTTTTTTAGAGTTTTTTATAATGATGATGCATATATGAAAGGACGTAAAACAATTAGCTTATTATAGTTTTTATTTTTCTTGTAATTACTCAAAAATACGGTTATACTAAATTTTGAGTAATAGGAGTTGTGTTTGATATTTACACGAGATTCATACATAAATCAGCTTATTCAAAAAAAGCAAAATGGAATGATAAAAATTGTTACTGGGTTAAGGCGTTGTGGCAAATCATTTCTTTTGTTTAAGCTATTTTACGAAAAGCTTATTTCTGATGGTACGCCAGATTCTCACATAATTAAAATTCCCCTTGATGATTTGGAATACTCTGAATTCAGGGAGAAAATATCGCTTTATAAATTCATAAAATCAAAAATTACTGACAATAAACAATATTATTGTCTTTTGGATGAGATTCAGCTCGTGGAAGGTTTTGAAGAAGTCCTTAATTCTCTTCTGCATATTCAGAATTTAGATGTATATGTTACAGGAAGTAATTCTCGCTTTCTTGTAAAAGATGTGATTACAGAATTTCGCGGACGTGGCGATGAGATAAGATTATACCCGCTTTCATTTAAGGAATTTTTTGAAAGCCGGAAAGATGAATTTATTTCTGCATGGACTGATTACTACACCTATGGCGGACTTCCTCTTGTAGCAACAATGAAAAATCATAAGGAGAAATCAGATTATCTTTCAAATCTTTTTGCTAAGGTTTATCTTACTGATGTAATTGACCGCTATAAGATTCGGAACAAAGGCGAATTCGAAGAACTTCTGGATGTAATCGCTTCTTCAATCGGCTCTCTTACAAATCCTAGAAAAATTGAAAACACTTTTAAATCAAAAGAAAAATCAACAATTACAAATAAAACAATTACATCTTATTTGAATTATCTTGAAGATGCATTTTTGATTCAGCCTTCTGAACGTTTTGATATTAAGGGGAGAAAATATATTGGTGCCAACAAAAAATATTATTTTACTGATACAGGGCTTAGAAATGCTCGGTTGAATTTTAGGCAAATAGAAGAAACTCACATAATGGAAAACGTTATATACAATGAGCTTAAAATTCGTGGTTTTAATGTTGATGTTGGAATTATAGAGTTTAATTCAAAAGACAAAAACGGAAAAACTATAAAGACACAGCTTGAATGTGATTTTGTAGCAAACCGGGGAAACGAAAAAATATACATACAATCTGCCTTAGATCTTGCCAGCGAAAAAAAGAAAGCTCAGGAAGAAAACTCTCTTTTAAGAATAAACGACAGCTTTAAAAAAATAATTATTCAAAAAGAAAAAATCATTCCACATTACGATGATAATGGAATCTACATCACCTGCCTTGAAGATTTTTTGACAGGAGATGAAATATGAGCGAATGGAAAAAAGTAAAAATTGGTGACATATGCAAAATCGTAAAAGGCACAACCGGCATCGCAAGTGCAGAGCCGGGAGAATATCCTCTTGTAGTTACAGCCGAAGAAAGAAAAACTTGTTCAACATATCAGTTCGATTGCGAAGCCGTATGCATTCCCCTTGTAAGTTCCAGCGGCCACGGCAAAAAGTCTCTCAAAAATGTCCATTATCAAAACGGAAAGTTTGCGCTCGGAACAATTCTGTGCGCCGTAATTCCAAACAATCCGCAGGAACTGGATGCGTGCTATCTCCATCAGTATCTTCAATTTTACAAAGACATAGTTCTCGTTCCTCTGATGAAAGGCGCTGCAAATGTTTCTCTTTCAATGAAAGATATTGCAACTGTAGAATTTCCCCTGCCACCAATAGAACGTCAGAGAGAGCTTTCAAATCTTTTTGTCTCGCTCCAGGAAAAACAAAAAGAACTCTCAGCCGAATATGAAAAGCAGACCGATTACGCAAAACTTCTCCGCCAGAACATTCTGCAACAAGCCATAGAAGGAAAACTCACCGCCGACTGGCGCAACCAAAATCCAGTCCAAAAAGGCAATCCCGACTACGATGCAGAAGCATTGTTTGAACAGATTCAGAAGGGGGAAGTCTCCCCCTCGCTCCAACCTGCTTCGCAGTTTTCCGCTACCCCCTCTCCTAGGGGCAAAGCCCCTAAAACCCCAGAAAATTCCCGCGAGTTTTTCGAAGAAAAACTCGATAGTGAGCGCAAGCGAACGAACAACGCCCGCTCAAAATCACTTGCTCCCATTACAGAAGAAGAAAAACCATTTGAAATTCCAGCTGGCTGGAAATGGGTAAGATTGGGAGAAATTGGAAATTGGGCTTCAGGAGCTACTCCATCAAAAAGTGAATTAACATACTATGTAAATGGTACAATCCCGTGGTTAAGAACAGGGGACTTAAACGATAACGTTATTTCTTCTTTGCCTATCACTATTACAGAAAAAGCTCTTAATGAATGTTCATTAAGATTAAATCCGATTGATTCTGTACTTATTGCAATGTATGGAGCAACCATAGGAAAAGTTGGAATTTTAAAAACTCAAGCAACAACAAATCAGGCGTGCTGTGCTTGTATTCCATATCAAAGCAATTTTTCACAATATCTTTTTTATTTATTAATTGCTTTAAGAGAATATTTTAAAGAAAAAAGTTGGGGAGCCGCACAACCAAATATTTCAAAAGAGATAATAATTAAAACACCATTTGCTCTTCCCCCATTAAAAGAACAAGAAGAAATCGTAAGCATAGTAGAAACACTTCTCGCAAAAGTAACTGAATTAGAAAATCAAATCCAAGACCGTAAATCACTGTCTGATAAACTTATCTTTGGTATAATAAAAGAAAATCTGGAGGGGTGATTATGGAATATAAGCAAGTAAATGGGAAAGATTCTACAAATCAACAAGCTGAGAAAATAATAAACAACTATGGACTTTCATATTCGGAAGTAAAAGAAATCGCGTTGGATGTTTTTAAAAATAATTTTTATCAATTATCAGCTGAAGCAAATCAACTTGCATTTGAAAGGGCAAAAAAATTTATTGAAGATTATATAGAGAAACTAATGAAAGAAAATCCTTCTGGCATAAAAAAATGTCAAGATCCGGATTTTCAATATGTGTTATTCGATGCCCAGAAAAATTATGCAAGAAGTGGAGATGACAATCAAGAAATGTTATTAATAAACCTTCTTGTCGAACTAAGTAAACAAGATGAACGTAATACCTTACAAATTGTTTTGAATGAATCTATTTCTGTTATAAACAAGCTTACTCAACGACAGATAGATTTATTGAGTTTTATTTATCTTATAAGATATACAAAGAACTCTTTAGGTCCAACAATTAACGATTTAGTTTTATACTTTACAAAATACTTTTCACCAATAATTACTGGTATTTCAGAAAACTATACAGATATTCAACATTTGTTATATACGGGATGCGGAAGCGAAAGTATTGGCTCAGTAAATATTTATAATATTATAAAAGATGCTTATCCTGGAGTATTTTCAAAAGGTTTTTCAAAAAAGGAATACGAAAGTTTACAAATACAAAAAGATTTATCAGACAATCTATTTAGAAAAGACTCTGTTATTGAAGATAAATATTATATTTATGCAACATCTTATGACGATTTAGATGGAATCGCCTCAATGCATGGATTTAATAATGATGATAAAAATAAATTAAATAATTTATTAAGGCAATCCTTAATGTCAGAAACTGAGGTTAAAAAGATAATAAGTGATAATTGTAATTTCATGTCGGAAGCTATGGAAATTTTTAATAAAACAAAGATAAGCCATTTTCTCCTATCATCAGTTGGTATTGCAATTGGCTATGCCAATATAAAACAAAAATTGGGCTCTTTTTCTGATTTAAGTATTTGGATCAAATAGAGGAGAAAACTAAATGAACAAATTTATTCAAAATAACGAAAAAACATCTCAAAACTATCAAGCGAAACAAATAACGATTAATAATAATGCAGAAAATAGTAAAGATAATACAGATTTAAAGAAATCTCACCCTATTGCCTACATAAGTACATTTATTGCAGGGGGTGTATTCACGGTAACAGTAATTATTCCTCTTATAATGTTATTTGCGAATCAAGAGATTGTTACAAAAAATTCTTATACTTTAAATAAGGACATTGAAAAGGAATATGTGTCACTCACTCAATATCTTGATTTATCAGCCCAAAATAAACAGAACGAAACCGAAATTGAAAGTTTAAAAATAACTATTAGAAAGTTGAATGAAGAAAACAATAATCAAGATTCCCATAGTGAATGGTTAAAAAGATATGATGAGTTAGCACAAGAAAGATTAGGATTTGAAAATCAGCTAAATAACTTAAATAATTTTTCAACAGGGATAAAAAATAATTCAGAGAATTCATATAAAGTAAAAAAAGATGAACTTCTAAGAAAAATACAAAGTAGAGATGAACAAATAAAAATTCTTTTAGAAAAATTGTAGTTTTACTATGTTAGGGATTGTAGGGGCGCGAAGCGTTCTTCGTAGCAAGAATGAAGGCGAATGCCGGAACCCCGAAAAGCCCGACCCGAACGTAGTGAGGGGAACACTCAGAAAAACCAAAAGGAGCAAAACAAATGCCAAACGAACTTGTAAAACAAATATCGTACATTCTCTATAAAGCAGATGAAGAAGATGTAAAAGTTAATGCGCTCCTTAAGGATGAATCTATCTGGCTTACGCAAAATTCTATGGCAGAACTTTTTGATGTTAATGTTCCTGCGGTTTCAAAACACCTTAAAAATATATATGAATGTGGGGAATTGGAGGAAGACTCAACTATTTCCATTTTGGAAACAGTTCAAAAAGAAGGCACACGGTCCGTAAAAAGAAATGTGACCTTTTATAACCTCGATGCCATTATCTCTGTAGGTTATAGAGTGAATTCTGCAAAAGCTACAAAGTTCCGTATCTGGGCTACAAATGTATTAAAGGAGTACATTAAAAAGGGCTTTGTGATGGATGATGAGCGGTTAAAACAGGGAGAAAATGTTTTTGGAAAGGATTATTTCCGTGAACTTTTGGAAAGAGTCCGCTCAATTCGTGCAAGTGAACGCAGAATCTGGCAGCAGATTACAGATATTTTTGCGGAATGTTCCATTGATTATGATAAAAACTCTGAAATTACAAAACAGTTTTATGCAACTGTTCAGAATAAGTTTCATTTTGCAATTACCGGGCAGACTGCGGCGGAAATTGTTTATGACAAGGCTGACCACAAAAAAGAACACATGGGTTTAACTACATGGAAGAGTTCTCCCGATGGCCGCATTTTGAAATCTGATGTGAACATTGCAAAAAACTATCTTTCTGAAAAGCAAATCCGTCAGCTGGAAAGAGCTGTGAGCGGTTATTTTGATTATATTGAAGATTTGATTGAGCGTGAAATTCCTTTTAATATGGAACAGTTTGCGGCAAGTGTTAATGAATTTCTTGAATTCCGTAAGTACGATATTCTTGAAGGAAACGGTAAGATTTCAAGAAATAAAGCTGACGAAAAAGCCTTTAGTGAATATGAGATTTTTAATAAGACTCAGAAGATAGATTCTGATTTTGATAAAATGATTCGAAAGCTGGAAAAGAAATAATCCCTCATAGAAAGAGGGATTATTTGAGGGATAAAAAAAACAGGAGCAGAACAAATGCCAAACATTGGTGGAATTATAAAGACATTGCAGAATATAATGCGCAAGGATCAGGGCGTTTCTGGAGATGCGCAGAGAATTGAGCAGTTGGGCTGGATTCGCATTGAGGGGCATCGCCCCGAATATAATTTCCTATAAAGAACAGCAACTTTAGTTGCTGATGATTACGCTCAAAATCATTGATGATAAGGAAGCCGAAATGGAACTTATCAGCGATGATCATGTTGCTGTGATTCCGAGCGAGCTGCAGTGGAGAAACTGGGCTGCGGACAGTGAAGGCATGACTGGAGACGCGCTTAAGGATTTTGTTGATAATAAGCTTTTTCCCGGCTTGCAGAATCTGGATGTTTCTACCGGCAACAAGCGGGCTGTTTTGATTCGCGATATTTTTGCGGGCACTAACAACTACATGAAAAACGGAACTATAATCCGCCAGGTTGTGAACAAGCTTAATGAGATTGATTTTAATGCCAGCGAAGACCGCCATATGTTCGGCGACATTTACGAAGATCTTTTGCGAGATTTGCAGAGCGCCGGTAACTACGGTGAGTTTTATACTCCGCGCGCTGTTACAGAAATCATGACCGAGATTATTAATCCGCGGCTTGGAGAAAAGGTTCTTGACCCTGCCTGTGGTACCGGTGGATTTTTGACTAGTGCAATCGAAAACATCAGAAAGCAGGATGTTCATTCTGTTGAAGATTTGAAGGTGTTGGAAGATACAATTCGTGGTCAGGAGCTTAAGCCTCTCCCTTTTATGCTTTGTGTTAGGAAAATCCTAACGGATTTTCTACGAGTTTTTGCGATGCAAAAACTCGCGGAGTCCGAACATTATGCGAGTTTGCAACGCAAACTCGTAGCATAAAAGCTCTGCTTTTATGCCTTATTCTTGCTAATCCGCCTTTTGGTGCGAGCGTAAGTGATGGTGTTGAAACTAATTATCCGGCTCAGTTCCGTACTACAGAAAGTGCCGACTTGTTTTTACTTTTGATGATCCGCTATCTTCGTGATGGTGGCCGAGCTGCGATTGTTTTGCCTGATGGTTCATTGACCGGCGATGGTGTAAAGCAGAGAATCCGCGAAGAGTTTTTGACTCAGTGTAATGTGCATACAATTGTGCGTTTGCCGAACTCTGTTTTCCAACCTTATGCATCGGTCGCTACAAATCTCTTGTTCTTTACAAAGGGCGAACCAACCCACGAAATCTGGTACTGGGAACACAAGCTTCCAGAAGGTCAGAAATCTTATTCAAAAACAAAACCTATTCAAAAGAGCGAGTTTGCTTCGCTTAAAGAATGGTGGGGGAAGCGTGTCGAAAACGAGCAGGCATGGAGAGTTCCTGTAGAAAAGATTGCTGAAAACGGCTGGAATCTTGATATTAAAAATCCATTTGTGAAGGAAGAAGAAGTTACGCATACTACGGCGGAACTTCTGGATAAGCTGAGTGTATCATTTAAAAAGAGTGATGAGTTGATTGCAGAATTACGGAATGGTTTGGCGGGAAAATAGATATTGATGCAGGTTTGAAAAATATTTTATACGAAGGCTTGCAATATTAATCCTGGAATAACAGAAGATAAGGTCGACAATGAGATTTACCCCCCCCCTCTCCCCAAAAACACACCCGGCAAACGTTTTCCAAAAACATTCACCGGGCGTTTGTTTTTATGTTTAGTTTCAGTTTATGCTGTCCGTTTCGTAAAGCGAAAGTCAAAACCTGACCGGCACTTTACCTTTTTACGGCACGTTCTTAAACGTACTTTTCGTCTATAATAGAAAGAACTTCGTCGAGTTTTGCAAGTTCTTCGTCAATCTGCGCTTCCGTGATGATAAGCGGCGGTGCGACGATGATTACGTTTTCGTGCGAATACGTAACAAATCCGCGCGACTTTAATTCTTTTACGATTGCGCCCATAACTCCGGCAGGGTCTTGTCCCCAAGGAACTAAAGGCTCGCGGGTGGCGCGGTCTTTTACAAGTTCAACGCCGCCGAAAAGTCCGATGTATCGTACATCGCCTACAGATTTGTGTTTTGACTTGAGGCTTTCAAGAACTTTACCAAGATGCTTTCCGACTTTCTGAACGTGTCCTTCGATGTCGTTTTTAAGGTAGAATTCCTGACACGCAACGCCGGCGGCACACGCAAGAGGATGACCTGAATACGTAAGTCCGCAGCTTAAATATTTGTCGTCAAAGAAATGCGCGATTTCATTTTTTACGATTGCACCTCCAAGCGGAATGTAGCCTGAGTTTACGCCTTTTGCAAAAGTAATGATATCCGGTACTACGTCAAAGTTCATATAGGCAAACATTTTTCCTGTCCTGTACCAGCCTGCCATAACTTCGTCGCAAATCATCATAATGCCGAACTCGTCACAGATTTTGCGTACGCCTTTTAAGTAGTTCTTCGGATAGATGATTATTCCGTTTGAACCTACGACTGTTTCAAGAATGATTGCCGCAATTCTGTCGCCGCCTTCAAAAATCACCTGTTCGCGCAGTTTTTCTACGTAGTAGTCGCCTTCTTCTTCCTCGCTTTCAAACTTGATTTTTTCCTGATAAGAATACGGTCCGCGAAAGTGAATGAATCCCGGAATTGCAGGTTCAAGCGCAAAGTGGCGCGGTTCGCCCGTAAGGTTTCCTGCTCCGAACGTTGAACCATGGTATGAGCGGTACTGGCTCATTACCTTAAAGCGACCTGTATACATTCGCGCAATTTTGATTGCGTTTTCGTTTGCGTCCGCTCCGCCGTTCGTAAAGAATATTTTTCCAAAGCAGTCAGGAAGCCTGTCTACAATCGACTTTGCAAGGCGTGCGCGCGGTTCTGCGCCGAACGACCCTTGAATATATGCGTATTCATCAAGCTGCGCCTTTATTGCTTCTGTCATTTCCTTGTTTGCATAGCCTGCGTTTACGTTTACCTGTTCGCTTGACATATCGGCATAGCGTTTTCCGTCCTTGTCGTATATGTAGATTCCTTCGCAATGGTCAACCGGAGTCGGATTAAGTCCGCCCTGCTTGCTCCAGCCCTGCAGAACGTATTTTGTCTGCATTTCGCTTATTTCTTTTCCTGTCATAGTAGTGCCTCCGTAAAAAACGCATTCTGCGCCTTTTTTCGTACGAGATGACTATAGACTTTCCGGACTGTTCATTCACTGTTATTTTAAACAAATTTTCAGATTTTTTATGGGTGATTTAAATAAAAACTTTTTGATGATTCTTTAGTGATGTTTTTTTTGCAGACAAAAAAGGCGGACTTTTAAAAAGTCCGCCGTCATTTTTTCTTTTCAGTCAGAAATTATTTTTCTGTCCTGTTTTTCATTACGATTAAAAATCCTGCAAGTGCCGCTATTCCGAATGCAAGCGAAATGAGGCAGCTTGGAACTGTTCCAAGGGAGTGAGTAAATCCTGCTACGATGTATGCAAGGAATGAAATTACTGCCATTGAAATTGCGTACGGAAGTTGCGTTGCAACGTGCTTTACGTGGTCGCACTGTGCGCCGGCACTTGCCATAATCGTTGTGTCGGAAATCGGGGAACAGTGGTCACCGCATACAGCTCCTGCCATACAGGCAGAAATTGAAATTATGCGCAGTACATCTCCTACCGGGAAAATTGCAATGCAAATCGGAATGAGAATTCCGAACGTTCCCCAGGATGTTCCTGTTGCAAATGCAAGGAAACAGGCAATTATGAAGATGATTGCCGGAAGGAAGTTCTTGAATCCCTGTGCGCTTCCTGCAACAACTCCTGCAACGTAGTCTGCCGCGCCAAGACTGTCTGTCATTGCTTTAAGCGTCCACGCCAAAGACAGGATGAGGATTGCCGGTACCATTGCCTTAAATCCGTCCGGAATGCACAGCATACACGCCTTGAATGAAAGGACTTTGCGTATTCCGTAAACAAACAGCGTTATGATGAGTGCCGCAAACGAACCTAAAACAAGACCGATTGACGCATCGCTGTTTGCAAATGCTTCAATAAAATTGTGGAACGCAGGGTTTGCTGCCATTTCACCTTCAGCCTCGCCTTCAATCAGCGGTGTAAAAAATCCGCCTGAATAAATCATCCCCAGCGTACAGAAAACTATGAGGGTTGCAATCGGGAATACAAGATCAAAGACTGTTCCTGTTCCCTGAATGTCGTCATCGTCATCCGTAGGTTCGTTCATAATCTGAACAGCTTTTTCATATTTTGACATTTCGCCGTATTCAAATTTCATAAAGACGAGCGCAAACATAAATATAATGGTAAAAAGTGCGTAAAAATTGAACGGAATTGCACGGATGAACAGGGCAAGTCCGTTTTCGCCTTCTCCGGCAAATCCCGAAACTGCTGCTGCCCAGGAACTGATTGGTGCAATGATACAGACTGGTGCTGCCGTTGCGTCAATGAGATATGCAAGTTTTTCTTTTGAAACGCCGTATTTGTCAGTTACCGGCTTCATTACAGAACCTACCGTAAGGCAGTTGAAGTAGTCATCGATGAAAATCAGTATTCCAAGGCAGATTGTTGCTATCTGCGCACCGACTTTAGACTTGATGTGTTTTTTAGCCCAGTTTCCAAATGCGGCAGAACCGCCTGCTTTGTTCATAAGGCAGACCATAATTCCAAGTACGACAAGGAAAATCAGGATGCCGACGTTCCAGCTGTCTGAAAGCTGCACAACCATTCCGTCCTGAAAGACGTGGGTGATAAAGCCTGTGAACGAAAGTCCGGAGTAGAATGCTCCGCCGATAAGAATACCAATAAATAGAGAGGAATATACTTCCTTTGTGATGAGTGCCAGTGCAATGGCAACGATTGCAGGTACTAGTGACCAAAAAGTTCCGATCATAATTCTGTCCTTTTATTTTTCCTGTAGTTTCGTAAAGTCTGTTTCAAGCGGATTTTTAATTCCGCTTTTTTCAAGTTTTTCCATTACTTGAAGAACGTAATCTAGTTCATCAAGCATTGTGGCGGCGCAATACGTCTTAATCTGACGAAGTGCTTTAATTGCTTTTTCATTTGTCATATTTCCTCCCATAAAAGTTAATGCGGAAGGTCGGAAGCAAATGTTCCTGACAACTTCCGGGTTGACTTCTTATGCTGTTCCATAATGAAATGAATTTGCAGCGCAAGCTTCCGGCGGGAACAGCAATTGATAGGGAAGTTCGCAACGCGAACTTGTGAATAAAAAATCTGACGCTATTTCAGGCAGAATTTTTATTACACTTTCCCGTTTTATAAAAAGTCTGCAACGCAAACTTAAGGCAGATAAAAGCATACTCCTGTAAAAAAATGTTGTAAATAAAAAAACTGCGTTTTTGCAAAAAAACAGAGGTTTTTTCCTGGTTTTGCGTTTCTTCTTCTCTTTTTAATCGCTTTTTCTTCCCGATTTGACCATATTCCGTTCTATTTGCTATACTGAGGTTATGAAACTCCCGTCACAAAAACTGAATGTAAAAGTCATAGCCTTTGATCTTGACGACACGCTTTTAAATCACGATTTGAAAATTTCACCGAAAACTGTTTCCGCAATCCAGAAAGCGGCTGAAAAAGGAATATATATCGTTCTTTGTTCTGGGCGTGCAGAAAACGCAATTCTTCCGTATGTCCGCGCCCTTGATATTGCCGGTACTCAGCAGGGAAGATACTTAATCGGAATAAACGGTGCGAGCGTTCTTGACCTTCATACGCGCCTTCCGATTTATTCGCACACTCTTGCAAGCGACATTCTGAAATACGTTTACCACGAGGCAAAAAAGCGCGGTATGGCGGCGGTTGTATATGATCCGTCAACTATTTATGCCGGGGAAGATTCAGCCTGGGCGCGGAAGGACGCGGAAATGTGCGGACTTCATTTTAAGAAAGTAGACGATTACGAAGCGTTTTTAGACAGTCCGCGTCCGAAAATGCTTGTTCCGGCAGAGCCTGAACGGATTTCCGAATGGCAGCCGCAGCTTCAGAAGGAACTTGAGGGAAAGGCGGACGTTTTTATCAGCAAGCCGTTTTTCCTTGAGGTAATGCCGCACGGTGTTGGAAAAGGCCAGGCTGTCTTGTGGCTTGCAGACTATCTTGGAATTCCGCGCGAACAGACGATGGCTTTTGGCGACAGTATGAACGACGAATCGATGATTGTTCAGTGCGGTTACGGCGTTGCAATGTGCAACGGTCTAGAATACATAAAGGACAAGGCTGATTTTGTTACGCGAAAGAGCAATGCCGAGGACGGAATTGCCGATTTCCTTGAGTCGTTTGTTTTATAGAATGATGTTAAATTTCGAGCAGTTTCTTTAGTTTTGGCTTTACGTTCAGCCGTTCTGCAAGTGATTTTGCTCCTGTATTGCCGGGGTTCTGCCTGTCTGCGGACGGATTTTTTTTCAGTGCGCGGATAAGCAGGTTTTTCGGCGTGTGTTCCATATCTATGAATTCCAGGATTTGTACGGAATAGCCGGATTTTTCTAGATATTCTGCGCGGAGCGCATCTGTTGCCAGCGACGCAAAACGTTCCTTTATAAGACCGTATTTCAAGAGCGGTTCGAATTCTTGGGGAACGGTATTTTCTGCCTTCCAGCGTTTTTTATTCTCATCAAGCTGTGCGTTAAGCTCATGCTGGCAGCACGGAACGCTTAGGATTGCGCGGCATCCGTGTTTTACTGCGTAGTCAAGCGCGTAGTCTGTGGCGGTGTCGCAGGCGTGAAGCGTAATTACGATGTCCGGCTCGTTTTTGTATGAATAGTCTGCGATGTTTCCGGTGTCAAAACTGAGTCCTTTAAGATTAAGGCGTTCTGCCGTCCGCGAGCAGTATTCGATTACGTCGCGTTTTAAGTCAAGCCCGATAATTTCTGCGTCAATTTTTTTTATTTCGGTAAGAAAATAATGCACTGCAAATGTCAGGTACGATTTTCCGCAGCCGAAATCTGCAATTCTTAAAGTCCGCCCTTTTATCTGCCCGGTAACCGCCGGAAGAATGTCGTCAAGAAATTCAAGGAAACGGTTTATCTGGCGGAATTTATCGTACTTTGACGAGATGATTTTTCCTTCCGGCGTCATTATTCCTAAAAGCACGAGGAACGGAACGGGCGTACCTTCCGGAATAAGGTAATTTTTTGTGCGGTTTGCACTTTTTGAAAGGATGTTCATTGCCGTTCCTGCGTTTTTTCTGCCGTTTTTCTGCGAAGAAAAAACGTTCGTGCTGGTAATTTTCTTTTTCAGCGTGGTGATTTCACCTTTTTTGTTTGCAAGAATGGTCGTTTCTTCTGATTCTGTCCTTATGACGCAGTTTTTGAACGTCTTTCCGGCGTTTTCCTTGATGAATTCGTCAAGTTCCGCCTCCGTCATCTGCGAGTGGAATGCCTGTGTTTCGGTGAATGATTCCGCAAAATACGGCGTTTTTCCCGAACTGTGGGCATAGCGGATTTTTATGCGCGTATACGGTTTTCCCAGCGTTTCGGCGCAGTTTTTTGACGGTTTTGAAAAGGTTGCGGAAATAATCATAGTTTTTTTACTGTATACCTTTTTGAAAAAAAATGATATATTGAAGCATATGGGTAAGTGTTTTGTTTTTGTCAATCAGAAAGGCGGAGTTGGAAAGACAACTTCCTGCATAAATATCGGCGCATATATCGCTCTGGCAGGTAAAAAAGTCCTGCTTGTTGACTTTGATTCTCAGGGAAATATGTCAAGCGGAGTCGGCGTTTCAAAGGATAAGCCGACTATCTACGAATTGATTGCAGGGCTTACTTCTCCGCAGGAAGCGGTTAAACATACTCCTGTAGCCGGACTTGATGCAATCAGTGCTTCAATCGACCTGTCTGGTGCGGCTATTGAGCTTGTAGAGCAGGATAACCGCGAGTTCTTCCTTAAAAAAGCACTTGCACCGTTCCGTGACGTTTACGATTATATTTTAATTGACTGTCCTCCGTCACTCGGACTTTTAACGCTGAACGGTCTTGCCGCAGCTGATTCTGTTCTTGTTCCTATGCAGTGCGAATATTTTGCACTTGAAGGAATTACGCTTCTTTTAAAATCCGTAAGCAATGTTCAGAAAAGCATAAATCCGGAGCTTGTAATCGGCGGAATTTTCTTTACTATGTATGATTCGCGTACGCGTCTTGCACAGGACGTTGTAATGCAGGTTAAATCTTATTTTAAGGACGTTGTTTTCAATACGATTATTCCGCGAAACGTCCGTCTTTCGGAAGCACCGTCGCGCGGACTTCCTATTTGCAGCTATGATCCTGAGTGTGCCGGCGCAAAAAGCTATGCAAAGCTTGCAGAAGAGGTAATGAAACGTGGCTAAAAAAGGTGGATTAGGACGAGGGCTTGATGCGCTTTTAGGCGGAAGGCCTGCTGAACAGAATGAAGAAATAAACTCTGCTGTGAACGGCTTTTCTTCCGCAGAAAGCCGTTCTGCCGCCGTTACTCCGACTGCAGGACTTCCTGCCGGAATAGAAGTTGACGAAAACGGCGGTCTTTGGGTCAGCCCGAACCTTCTTATTCCTAATCCAAAGCAGCCGCGAAAGGACTTCCGGCAGAAGGAACTTGAAGAACTTGCCGATTCTATCCGTGAACACGGCGTCATTGAGCCTATTCTTGTAGAAAAAACTGACGGTGATAATTTCTATATTATTGCCGGAGAACGCCGTACGCGCGCCGCAAAAATTGCCGGTGTTGATAAAGTTCCTGTCCAAATCAGGAAGTATGACGAAATAAAGAAGCTTGAAGTCGCGCTCATCGAAAACATCCAGCGTTCTGACCTTAATCCTATTGAAGAAGCGCAGGCGTATTACGATTTGATGCAGCTGGGCGATTTAACTCAGGAAGACGTTGCGCGCCGTGTGGGAAAAAAACGTCCTACGATTGCAAACGCTGTCCGTCTTTTAAAGCTCCCGGAAGATATGCAGAAGTCGCTTGTTGAAGGGCAGATTTCCGCCGGTCACGCACGTGCGCTTCTTTCGGTTACGAACGTTGCCGATATGCGCATTCTTTTCGGGAAAATTATAGGAAGCGGACTTAGCGTTCACGATACGGAAGAACTTGCCCAGCAGTATAATAACGGCGGCCGCGCATCTGCAAAGAAGCCTGCTAAAAAGCCGGAGAAAAAAGACCCTGACATTGCAGAAATCGAGCAGAAGTTCATCGAAGTGTTCGGAACAAAAGTCATTCTTAAGGGAACTGTAGACAAAGGTTCAATTCAGATTGACTATTTCAGCAGGCAGGATTTAGATCGCCTTTACAACGTAATTGTATGCCAGTCCTGATTTTTCTGCTGCTGTTTTTAGATTTTAAGCGCGCCCAAGACTTTTCCGATTGATTCGTGTATGACAAGATGCGCTTTGTAATCGCTTGCCGTTTCTGATTTATTTATAAGAACGATGTTTTTTCCCCTGTAGTAGTCTATGAGTCCGGCCGCCGGATAGACGACAAGCGATGTTCCGCCTATGATAAGAAGGTCTGCGCCTGAAATTGCCTTTACGGCTCCGTTTATACATTCCTGATTTAAGCTTTCTTCGTACAGGACGACGTCCGGCTTTATTTTTCCGCCGCATTTTGTGCAGTGCGGAACGCCGTCAGCCTCTGATTTGCTTTGTTCTATAAAATCAATGTTGTACGGTGCGCCGCACTTCATACAGTAATTGCGCAGGACGCTTCCGTGAAGTTCGAATACGTTTTTGCTTCCTGCTGCCTGATGAAGTCCGTCGATGTTCTGGGTGACGACGGCGCTTAGTTTTCCCAGAGATTCCATTTTTGCAAGGACGTTATGCGCGGTGTTCGGCTGTACGTTTTTTACAATCAGTTTTTCGCGATAGAAGCGGAAGAATTCCTCTGGATTTGAGTTAAAAAAACTGCGGCTGATTATTACTTCCGGCGGATAGCGCCATTTCTGGTTGTAAAGACCGTCCTGACTCCGGAAGTCCGGGATGCCGCTTTCTGTAGAAACGCCTGCTCCTCCGAAAAATACAATGCGGCTGCTTTCGTCATACAGTTTCTGAAACTGCGCTATTTTTTCCTTAAACAGTGTATCTTCCATATTTTTTTCCGCCTTTCTGGAATTCAGATTGTTCCGCCTGAAAACGTACCGTATTTTGTATGTAAATTCAAGTTTTATATATTTTATGTCGTTAATAGTAAAGAGAAAATTTGTCAACTCAAAGATTGTACTATAAAATGGAGACATATTTCACAAAGGAGTGATCTTGATGAAGCATCAAAAAAAGTTCTGGAAATGTTTTATACCGGCAGTGTGTACTTTTTTAATGGTACAGGCTGCTTTTTCTCACGGTTCAAAAGACGTTGAGGAAATAAACGTTGAGAATTTAGAGAGCTGGCAGGAGTCGTTCAATCTAGAGGGAAAGAAAAAAGGCAAATATAACATTCTTGTAACGGCTACGGACCTTGGAGGAAATGAATTTATTGAAGGTCCGTACAATATTTATGTTGACCCGAAATCAGATCTTCCTGTGTGCGGAATTACAAATCCTCATCAGGATATGCGTATTATAGGAAACCTTAACATCGTCGGAACTTGTGTGGATGATGATGCGGTTCAGTATGTCGACTTGATTCTTGACGGAGACGAAGAACATCCGGTTCGTGCAAGCGGAAAGGAATTCTGGTCATATTATCTTGATACTACGGAACTTTCTGAAGGCGTACATTCAATAAAAGTTATCGGTACTGATATAAACGGTCTTGCAGGAAATCCTGTTTCATTGACCTGGAATCTTGACCGCCGCCAGCCGGTAACGGAAGTGCAGAACCGTTCTATGGGCGAACTTGTGTCCGGTACGGTGAAGTTCAGCGGAGCGGTTTCAGACGGAAACGGAATAAAAAATCTTGCATATTCTGTAGATAACGGCGAAACGTTTAAGGACATTCGTCTTTCTGAAAAGAAGGGAATAAAATATTTTACTATTTCCGTAGATACGCGAAAATTCAAGGACGGTCCTGCCGTCATCTGGTTTAAGGCACTTGATAATGCCGGTTCTACAGGTGTTTATTCATTCCTTTATTTTATAGACAACACAAAGCCTGACATTCAGATTGTAACTCCGGAAGAAAAGGAAGTTCAGTACGGAAAAGTTGCCGTTTCCGGAATTGCAAAAGATTCTATCGGGGTAACAAAGCTTACCTGGACATTCGGCAAGGAAACCGGCGAATTTGATCTTGTTCCAGGGAATCCTTACTGGAGCATTGTGTTTGATACAATCGGTTCTTCTGATTCTTCACGGAAATTTACGATAACAGGCGAAGACAGGGCAGGAAATGTCGTATCAGTTTCAAGAAATATTCTTCTTAATCAGAAACTTGATAAGCCGGTTGTTGAAATTGTGTACCCTACGGTGGAAACATTCCTTGAAACTAACGAAAAATGTTTTGTCCGCGGTATTGCAAAGGACAGGGAGGGAATTCAGTCTGTAAAATACCGCATTGACAATAACGACTGGATTATAGAAGAAACAAAAGGCGTTTTCTGTGGAGACTTGATTGACGGTTCGGAACTTTCTCCGGGAAAACATACGGTAACTGTCGTTGCAACAGACAGAAACGGCGTTGAAGGCGATCCGTTCTCCGTTACTTTTACGGCTCGCGGTGCAGTTCCGTCATTCTCCGAGCTTCGGATTATCGGCGGAAAAAATACGCGTGCGGTTGAGGCAGGAATGTCCGTTCATCCGGAAGACGGTGCTTCGTTCCAGATTACCGCTTCGTCCGGGCTGGGACTTTCTGCGGTATCGGCAGAAGTCCGCTGGGGAAAAGACGGTTCTGTTTTGTACGAATATACTCCGAACGGAGGAACGTCTCAGAATATTGTAATTCCTTTGGGAGCGGATTGTCCTAAGGGTGTAGTACGCATATATGTAAGCGCGACAGATACTGCCGGAAGAACTAAGAATTATAAGACGATGTTCCGCGTCATAAATACGTCAGTCGTAACGTCAAATACGCCGGCCGTTGTATTTGATGACAGTACGGTAAGCGCGGACGGCGTAATCATCAATAACAAGGAATTCCCGGCGAGCGGCTATTTTATCGGCGGAAATGCGCGGACGGCAGAGATTGTTCCTTCTACTCCGTTTGCAAAAGCTGAACTTCACGGAAATCAGATTGTTCTTGTTCCTGGTTCTGCTACAGGTTCATCAGAAAAAGTTGTAGTCCGCGTAACTACGGATCAGGGACTGCGCTACGAGTCCCGGCAGATTGTCTTTAAAAATGATACGTCATTCCCGGTCGTTAAGATAAATCAGGCTTCTGAAGATTCTGCGGTTGACGGAAGTGCCGGCGAACTGACTGTTACAGGTACTGTTTCCTGCGATACGGGAATAGGAAAGCTTGGCTACAGGATATTCAGTGCGCGTGCGGCTATGGCAAACGGTGCGGTGAATGCGCTTGAGCCTGTCGTAAAATCGGAACTTACGGAACTTCCTGCATCACGTTCATTCAGCATTCCGTTTAATGCCCTTGAACTTGGATACGGAATTTACTTTATAGAAGTTGTTGCAGAAAGTGCAGGCGGAAATACGGCTGCATCTGCCGTGTGCATACGTAATATCCCGGAACTTGGAACTCTTCCTAACGGAAAGGCGGCTGTTGCAAAAGCACCGATGTTTGTTTGGGCAGACGGCGTTGACGTATATTACGGGGCTGCTTATCAGGGAGAACTTGACAGGAGTTTCGGTGCATTTAAGCGCAGCGATATGACGTTCGGCTCAAATGCCCTTACGGCAACAGTAACTGCCGCAGAAAAATCGTACTCTTCAAAATATACGGCTTCACGTGATTATGAACTTTCTGCAGCAATTGCTTCCATAAACGGAAGCGCATATATGAGCGGAATGCCGGTTGAAGTTCCTTTCGGTTCTTCTGCAACGCTTACGGCATATATTGATACGGCGGCGGCAGTTTCTTCCGTAAACTATGAAATTACCGGAGAGGCAGTGCCGGGCGGTTCTAACCAGAGCGGTTCTGTAAAGACTGTAAAAGCTCTGGACGGAACTGACCGCTATACAGTGGAAATTCCGCTTTCGGGACTTCCTGTCCGTGTGAATACGATAAAAATTTCGGTGAAGGCAGCCGGTCTTTCGTATGATTTAACCGGTTCATTTGAAATCGTTCGTCCGCTTGATAAGGAAAAGACAGATGATTTGCGTGCCGTATACGCAATGGAAACTGACGATACGTTCTTTGACACGGATACCGGAAGTTACATTATGAACACAGGAATTCCGTTCAATTTCTATGCGAACGTGCCGGAACTTGCCGATGCAGCTCTTGTAACGGCTATGGACGGTCTTGTTCTGGAGCGGAACGGAAACAATGTTTCCGTAAAGGCGGAAAAGGACGGTTCTTATCGCGGAGTTCAGGTTCGCGTAAAAGATATTAACGGCATTTCATACACTTCTCAGGCAGTGAATTTCATTGTAGATTCAGGCGCGCCGGAAGTTGTAATTTCAACACCGCAAAATCATTCCTGGGTGAAGCGTTCTATCCGCATTACAGGAACGGCAGTTGATCCGTCAGGCGTGAAGAACGGAGAATATTCTATTGACGGAGGCGTTACGTGGAGTCCGCTGAGCCTTTCCGTAACAAAAGGTGCGCAGGGAGCAACGTTCAGCGCAACGGCAGATATTTCCAATCTGGAAGACGGTCTTATCGGTCTTGACGTCCGCGTTTTTGACACTGCCGGACACGTTTCTTACGCAAGGACAGCTGTCCACCGCGATACAACTCCTCCGGAAGTTGAGATTGTTCTTCCTGGCGACGAGGCTGTTGTAAACGGCGACAATCTGATTGCATTCAGGGCATACGATGACGGAAGCCTTGAAAAGATATATTACATTGCACCTCCGGGAGCAAAAGTTCCGCAGAGCCGCGTTGAACTTGAATACGGTAATTTTGTTACGACGCATATCGGTACGGCGGATAAGCCGATTGATGATGCAATGTCGTTTGAGTTTGTTGACGATGCAGGAAATGTTGCCACGATTGAATCATATAAATTTATGATAGACAGCAAGTCTGACCTTCCTGTAGCAGAAATTCACCTGCCGGGCGACAATGAAGTCATTACGCGTGACTTTACGATTTCCGGCGTTGTATATGATGATGACGGTCCTTCAATGGTGTATTACCGGATTGACCGCGGCGAATATATACGGGTGGAAGATCCGCTTCCTCCGCCTGCTTATGATGAGAACGGCACAGAGATTTCTGTTGACTATGACCAGAAGCGCACGAGTTTTGCCATTCCGATTGACTTCAGTACGATGGTAGACAACGAGCATACTATTTACGTTTATGCAGTTGATACTAACGGCGTAAAAGGTCCTGTTGCCGAGCGTGTATTCCGTGTTTCTACGGAAGAACCGAAAGGCGCAGTCGTAACGCCTTCCATTGATACGTCCGTAAAGAATGTCATCACCATAAGCGGAAACGCATCCGACAAGAACGGCATTGCGAAAGTTCAGGTTTCTCTTGATAACGGAAACTCCTACAATGACGCTGTAGGTACGGAAGAATGGTCGTATACGTTTGATACGCGCGCCATTCCGAACGGCACGAACGTTGTGTTCATAAAAGTATTCGACAAATACGGAATTCAGGGATTGTATTCAAGCCTGATAAATATAGACAATCTTGCGCCGGAGATGATTCTTGACTATCCGCTTGATTATTCTGCAACGACAGGACCGCTTTTCTTCAGCGGCTACGCATTTGACAACGTAAATATTACGGAAATGTTCGTAACGGTGCGCAGTCTTGACGGAAAATCAGTTCCGCGGAGTATGCAGCGCGTCAATTTTGAGCTTGAACGGATTATTGCAAAGACGCTTGACCTTTCTTTGCTTGAAAACGGCTCGTATAATATTGAACTTACGGCTCTTGATAAGGCAGGAAACGCTACTCACGTAAGCCGTAACGTTATGCTGAACAAGAACAAGCCGCTTGCAGTCGTTGACTTGCTGTATCCGCTGAACGGAGAACATAAGCAGGGTGTATTCAATATTTACGGTGAAGCGTCTGCGGACAAGCCTATTGAAAGCCTTGCGTTGTATATTGACGATACGTTCATTGCAGATACGCAGCTTCTTCCGACCGGTTACTTTAAATTTGCAATTACTCCGGAGATTATTTCTGCCGGAACGCACCGCTACCGTGTAGATGCACGCGTTGAGGGCGGTTCAGTTATAAAATCTCGCGTCCAGACGGTGGAATATTCTAACGTCGGACCATGGATTACGATAGATAATTTCAGCTATGGTGATTTTGCAATCGACCGTCCGTATATTGAAGGTCACGCAGGATATTCTCTTGATGAGGAAGAGCTGCTTCTTTCAAAGATGAAAAAAGCAACGAAAGAGCAGAAAGATGCCATCAACAGCAAGAAAGTTGAAAAAATTGAAGTCAGTTTTGACAACGGAAAGACTTTTGAGCAGGTTTCAAAAGCTGAAAAATGGATGTACCGTATTGAAAATCACGATTTGCCGGAAGGATTCCACTTTATGCTTGTTCGCGCAACAATGCGTAACGGAGAAGTTGCAATCGACCGTGCAATAATTCAGATAGACAATACTTCTCCTAAAGTCAGGCTGATTGCACCTGATGCCGGCGGACGGTATAACCAGCAGCTTGTGTTTAGCGGACTTTCAAGCGATAATATAGGCTTGAATGACGTAACTCTTTCACTTCGAAAGGGCGACAAGGCATCTTATCAGGTTCCTTCCTTCATTCAGGGATTGTATTTTGACTGGAAATTCTGGGGTGCAACGCTATTTGATATCGGCGTAGGACTTACGTTCTTTGATGACGTTGTAAAAGTTCAGTTCCAGTGGGGACAGTTTACGCAGGCACAACGGGATATTTTCTCTAAGAGCGATATGCGTTACGGCGGTGATAATGTTATGGGAATAAAAATTCTTGCAAATGTTGCCAATATTCCGTTTGCCTATTTCTTAGGGCGTGATTTTGAGTGGCTTTCTGCAAATATTGCAGTCGGTGCTAACTTTACGCGGTTCAATGAATCTGCAAGCGGCGAGGCGCAGATACTTTCTGCCCTTCTGGCTCAGGTTGAATTCCCTAAGGTTACGTTCCCGCAACTCAAGATGTTCAGTACGTTCTCTCTGTATACGGAATTCTCCCTGTGGTTTATTCCTACGGACGTTATCAGCAGCGGATCGGAGTCTATAAAGAATCTTGTTCCGCAGATATCGGAAGGTATTCGTGTAAATCTGTTCTAGGCGGTGTTCAATGGAAAAATGCATCATAAATATAAAGAAGATTGCAGTTCTGCTTGTTTTCCTTGTGTCATTCTCTGTGCCGGTGTTTTCTGTGGAAGCGTATGTAAGTTCCCTGTACCGTGAGATAGACATTGCGTTTGCAAACAAGTCGGAGAATGAGCTGAACTCTATTCTTTCAAAGAATGCGGATGATGTGAACTATTATCTTCTGGAAAATTATGCGATGAAGAAAGTCCGCCATCTGATTATTCAGGAAGAATATGTATTTGCAATGAAAGCCAATCTTGTTATTATAGACAACGATCTTGATAATGTAGATGCGGTTGAAATGTATTCGACGATTGCTACTGCCCTTGAAAAACAGAAGGAACAGCAGGCGCTTGTTGAAGAGCGAAAGAGAATTGCCGCGGCAAAACTTGAAACCGAGAAGGCAAAACAGCGTGTTTCTGCGGCAAAGGACTTTCAGTCTGTAAAGACTGCCGAGGGAGATTCTGTCTATCTTAAGGATAAGAACGATAAATATACGTCTACGTATTGGAAAGTTAGATTCGGAATGTTCAACGGTGATTTGATTACCGAGTCTGATAGCAGCTATGATTCTTTCAGATACGGAATTTCCGGCGATTTTTCCTATGAGTATACGTTTGACAAAATTATGGTCGGTTTTGATGCAGGCGGCGAGGCAATTCTTATTCCGTTTACAAATAATGACGATACTATGCTTGGAAATGTTTACCTTGCGCCGAAAATCGGATTTTTGCCGCTTAGCAAGAAATTTTTTGGAAGGGCGGGCGTTGCCGGCGTCATAACGATGAACAGCACGGAAAAATCCGTCCTGTCGGATACGTTTGTAACGCCGCTTTTCGGACTTGGATTTGATCACGCAAAGGCCGGACCGCTTTTGTTCTCAGGAAGCGTTGATTACTATCTTGCGCATCTTGCGTACGATGATATGAATCTTGCAATGGGAGGAGAACTTAATATGTCCGTTCCGTTTACGGATATGGAGAAAGTTCGTCTTAGTCTTAACGTCGGGGTGAAAGATACTTTATTTGTAAAATCATCTGGAATTGAAAACAGGACCAGATTTATTCTGGCAATTGGAGCTGAAAATGTTGCGAAATAAATCATTTTTATTACTGATTTTGTGCGTCTGTTTCTCATTTGTTTCTGAGGTTTTTGCCCAGACAACTACGTTTGATCTTTCCGAGCGGTATCTTCAGAAGGCGGAAACTGCGTTTGATGACGGGCAGATTACTGAAGCGTTCAAGAACATCACTATGGCGATGAAAGTTACCAAGACAAGTGAAGATGATGTTGTTCCTGCAAACGTGCTTGTTCTTGCGCGGACGATTTACCGCACAAAGCTTAAGTTGCTTCAGAAGTCATATAGCGAGGCGGATTTTATTGAGCTTAAGACAAATCTTGAAACGTTCCCTGAAGTGAATACGTCTGAAATTACAAAACTTGTGCGCCAGATTGAAGCGCAGGTTGTTGCGGACGAAAAGGCATCTACAAAGAAAGACCAGCAGGAATTCTACACGAAAATTCAGGAATCGAATGATGCTACGAACAGCGCAGTAATGCAGATGGTTGAAGAAAACCGCAAGCAGTTTGAGCGTGCGGAAGAGCGCGAACTAAAAAGAGATGCGCGCGATGAGAAGAACGATAAAAAGTTTATGATGATTTTTATCGCTGTCATCGGAATTGCGTTTATCATTCTTGTTGTCGTTATGCTGATTGTAGTAGTTGTACGCGCTGCGGCAAAACATTCGCAAATTCAGCAGCAGCAGTATGTAGAAGCATTCAAACTGCTTGCCCAGAACCAGAGCCAGACAAACCAGCTGATGATTGGCGGAATTGCCGGACTTTACAGTGATGACGGTCTGAAACTTGCAGGAAGTTCTACCTGGAGTCAGGGTGCATTGCCGGAACCGGAAGATACGCCGGAAGAAAAGGAAGAACTGCGCGAGCTTGCCGCAAAATGCGAAGATTTAGGTGCAAGAATTGACCAGGTTACGGGGCGCAAGAACAATTCAAAGAACGTTTCCGAACTTGTATATAAACTTGCAATCAAGCTGGGAATCCGCCAGCACGAAGCAATGGTATATTTCTGCGCCTCTATGGTTTATGATGCAGGATTTTTGAGTATTGATCCGGAACTTTTAAAGGCGGAAAACCTTACAGAAGAGCAGCGCAAGGAACTGAACAGGCACGAATGTCTTGCAGAAGAGCATTTGCAGTTTGTTCCTAAGCGGTACTGGACTATTTTTGACGATGCCGCGCGCCTTCACCACGAAAATATGGACGGTTCAGGAATGCCGGAAGGTCTGAAAGGCGAAGAAATCCCGAAGATTGCGCGCATTATCCGCGTTGCAGACAGTTTCAATGCCCTTTCAAGCCGCAGATCGTACCGCGGCGGAACAGACAAGGAATCTGCCGTAGCAAAACTTGAAGAACAGCCGAATATCTATGACCAGGACGTCATCAACGCGCTGAAAGATATTATTTAAGGCTTAAAAACAGAAAAACTGAAAAGCCCTTCCGCACAGGAGTACACTCATTCTGCGGCAGGGCTTTTTTATTTAACTTTTGTGTGAATGTGTCGATATTCAGAATATGGTTACAATACTCTTTTTTTTACTAACGCTGCTTTCGATTAATAATGTATTTGCAAAAGAAATCAAGCCTTTGTACAAGCTTCCTGAACAGGTTGTTGTGCCGGAGGAAAAAATAAGCGAAACAAAAACTTTTCTTGCCGGTTCAGACAAGGGACTTTTCAAAATTTCAAGTAACAATCAGTCTATTCCGTTGTGGACGGACGGCGGGGTAGAGCAGATTGTACGTGCAGAAGTTCCGAGCGAGGACGGAAAATTCCACGAAGTTTGGTATTTCAGGACGACAGAGGGAATTCTTTTCAGTTCTGACCTTGAAACGTTTGAACTCAGGAATGAAGGTCTGCCGTTTCTGACGATTAAAGAGTATGACGGACAGAACACTTCGTTTAAAAAAGTCGTTCACACCTTAAAAGATATATGCGTAAATCCGCTGAACTCTATGCAGATTGTTACGGCAACAAAAGACAATGTCTACCTTTCGCGCGACGGCGGAAAAAACTGGAAGTCGCTCGGCTCGATGAGCAAGTCTACTTCTGGAATAAAGGCGGTTGCGGTAGCGTCTATGCCTGTAACTAATGCGGACGGAAGTCCCGGCGCAGAACTTGTCGTGTTTATGAGCCATCCGATTTTCGGACTTTCGTATATAAAGCCGGATGCAAAAAATCCCGGATGGATTGACGTTTCTGCCGGGTTTGAGCTTATGCCGACTATGACGCAGCCGGATGAAATTGCCGACATCCTTCCTGTAATGAAGCTGAATTCGGACGGCTCGTTCGGCGTAACAGTTTATATGTCGCAGACGTTCATCCCGAGAATTTACAGGTTCAACTGGGAAACAAAGCGAGGCGAATGCATTTACCGCGGTGAAGAACCTGCTGACACCATCGATGCGCTTACGACTGTTGACAATACGCTTGTCTATACAAGAATTGAAACAATCGGCTCATTGAATTTAGATACGCTTACAAGTCCGGGTATTCCTGAAAAACTTTCTGACTGGAAGAACAGTTTTTCCTGCGTTCCGGGATTTGTAAATACGGCGTGGGTTCCGTACAACAGGACAGGTTTTAAAAAGGGAATATGCCTGAATGAACTGTGGATGCTTTATCCGGGAACGATACATACGGCGTATGCGGATAAGGCTGACGGTATAAAATGCGTATATGCTTCGGCTTATCAGTGCCGTCTTCAGAGCGGAATTGATAAATTCAGGAAAATCATAAAAGACAATAATCTTAACGGTCTTGTAATTGATATGAAGGATGACTACGGTCTTTTGCGCTACGATACAAAAGATCCTCTTGTAAAGTCAAAGGGAAAAGTAACGCAGTATGCCGTAAACCTTGATCATTTTGTGCAGGAATTCAAGAAAGACAACGTGTATCTTGTTGCCCGGATTGTCGTATTTAAAGACAGAAATCTTGCTTCTTTCGGCGGAAGTAAATATTCCGTGTGGAACTACAAGACTAATGCTCCGTGGCTTGGAATAAAAGGATACGAAGATATTGTTGACGAGGAAACAGGCGAGGTAACCGGGAAAAATACGCTTTACTACGACGAAAACTGGGTAGACCCGTACTGCCCTGACGTGTGGGAATATAATGTTGCGGTTGCAAAGGAACTTATTGCGCGCGGTTTTGACGAAATTCAGTTTGACTACATACGTTTCCCGACCGACGGATACAATCTTTCGCAGGCTTCTTACCGCTGGAAAAGCGACGGTATGGACAAGGAAAGTGCTCTTGTGTCTTTCCTGCGCTATGCAAGAAGCAATATAGATGCTCCGATTGGAATTGATATTTACGGTGCGAACGGCTGGTACAGGAGCGGAACCCGTACAGGTCAGGATGTTGAAATGCTTGCAGAATACGTTGACGTTATAGGACCTATGTTCTATCCAAGTCACTTTGAGCAGGATTTTCTTGATACAGAACCGTTTGCAGACAGAACGTACCGGATTTATTTTTACGGAACGTATAGGAACACGGTGATGGCGCGGAACAGGGCGATTGTCCGTCCGTGGGTGCAGGCGTTCTACCTGAACGTGCGCTACGACAGGCAGTATTATAACAGCGAATACGTGCAGAAGCAGATTTTCGGCGTGCGCGATTCTGCGGACAGGGGATATATGTACTGGAACAATTCCGGTGATTATTCTACGATTTTGCCGGACGTTTCGGCGGAAGATCCGTACATCGGTACTGCACCGGAAGCAGGTACGCAGTTCAGAAAACCTGCTGTTGGAACGCAGAAAGCGCCGGAATATAACGACGAAATGGTTTCGGTTCTTGATATGCTGTACAGCCGTTTTGACGGACGGCAGAAGTTTATGACAGATTCCGGCTATACTCCGTTATTGAAAGTGCGCCCTCTTGTAAAATAGTTTTATCTGCGCGTTTTTCCTGCGATAAAGCATATCAGGAATGCTGCAAGATTTGCGGCAACAATGCTTGCTCCGGCAGGCGTTGACCAGGCAAAAGATACTGTCATTCCGGCGGTAAAGCAGACGATTGAAAGAACCGCCGCACATACGACGACTTTCAGAAAACTTTTGAATACGCGCATTGCAGAAAGAGCAGGAAATACAATAAGGCTTGAAATCATCATTGCACCCATAAGGCGCATTCCTACAACAACTGTAAGGGCGGTAAGAACGGCAACAAGCGCATTGTATGCAGACGAGCGTATTCCGCTTGCCGTTGCAAAAGATTCATCAAACGTTACTAAAAAAATGCGGTTGTATAATAGAACGAACAGGCTGATGACGACTGCGCCTAAAGTTACGCTTATAATCACGTCTGTTCTGCTTATGGCAAGAATGCTTCCGAACATAAAAGCCGTTACGTCTGTGTTTAGACCGCTTGTTACGGATGTAACGATAATTCCTATTGCAAGCGCGCTGCTTGAAATAAGGGCGATTGCCGCATCTCCCTTTACGCCGGAAGAAGAAGCACTTACCCGGAGAAGCAGGAACGCCGCCAGAATGCACACCGGAACGGAAACGGCAAGCGGTGCCCAGTTAAACGCCATTGCAACTGCCATAGTTCCAAATCCAACGTGGCTCAGCCCGTCACCAATCATTGAAAACCGCTTCAGCACAAGCACAATTCCAAGAAGCGATGCGCACAGCGAAATAAGCGTTCCTGCAATAAAAGCGCGAATGATAAATCCGTATGAAAAAAGTGCGCTGAAAAAATCAATCATAGTGGTATTCTCCGGGAATGTGGATGTGGCTTGCTCCGCAATCATCTCCGCAGTAGCCAAGATGCGTTTCGCAGACTTCTACGTGGCTCATTGTTTTGTAGAACGGTGTTTTCTGATAGTCCGCAGAAGTTCCGAAGAATACAGGCGATTTATTCAGATGGAGAATGTGCGTTGCATTCTGCACGGCGCGGCGGACATCGTGGCTTACCATAAGGACGGCAATCTTGTCTTCCTGATTAAGTTTTCTGATGATTGAATACAGTTCGTCAGTAACGACCGGGTCAAGCCCTGTAACAGGTTCGTCAAGGACAAGAAGATGTTTTGCCGCGCACAATGCCCGTGCAAGAAGGACGCGCTGCTGCTGTCCGCCTGAAAGGTCACTGAACGGTTTTTCCGCAATTTCAAGAAGCTGAAGCCGCTCCATCTGGAACATTGCGTTCTTCCTGTCGTCCTTTGAGTAAAAAAGTCCTCCTGCGCCAAGGCATCCTGAAAGGACGACTTCACGCACATTCGCCGGAAAATCGCGCTGAATGTTGTGCTGCTGCGGAAGGTAGCCGGTGTGGATTTTATCAATGAGTATTTTCCCTGATTTTACAGGAAGCAGTCCGAGCAGGGCTTTTACAAGCGTCGTTTTTCCAGAACCGTTTGACCCGACGATGCATACGTAGTCGCCGGGATTTATGCTGAACGAAACGTTCCGACACGCTTCAAACGCGCCGTACTGTACACAAACATCACAACATTCAACTAATGCCATTATCTTAATCCTTTTTTCAGTGCGGCGGCGTTGCGTTCCATAAGTGAAACCCAGGTTTCGCCGGCATCAAAGTCTTTTTTGCTTACATTCTGGCAGGACTGAAGCTCGATTGCGCTGACATTGCACGCCTCGGCAATGGAATCTGCAATTTTGTGGTTTCCGAGCTCAATGTAGAAAACGGCAGGCAGATTTTTTGCCTTTACGGTGTCTATAAGGCGCGAAATAGTTGAAGTACTGGCTTCAACTGCGGTGCTGCATCCGCTGAAAGCCGCATCGAACGAAAGTCCGTAGTAGTTTGCAAAGTACAGGAACGGGAAACGGTCTGCCATTACGATGTACTGTTCCTGCGCGGCGGCGATTACGGCGGCAGTTTTTTCTGTAACGGAAGAAATTTCTTCCTTATATTTATTTGCGTTCATTTCAAAAGCGGCGCATAATTCCGGTTTTCCGGCATTGCGTGCCGTTTCGCAGAGCGCTTCGTACACGGCATCAATTATTTTCAGTTCGTTTGCCGGGCTTGTCCAGATATGCTCGTCCTGCTCGTGCGGATTTTCCGCACTTAAACTTTTATCCGCAGAATTAGCTTCTTTTCCGTGCGAATGTTCTTCTTCGTCTTCCGCATCTTCTTCCCCGAACGAAATTTCGTCCGCTGTTTCTACAAATTCCATAAGGCGGAGCTTTTTTGCCGGACTTTCAGAGCCGCCGCTTTCAAGTACTTTTTCTACCCATTCGTCGTTTTTGCCGCCTGCATAGATAAAAAGGCTGCTTTTCTGAACTGCAATTATGTCTGCCGGCGACGGGTCAAATGAATGGACTTCCGTTCCCGGTTTTACAAGAAGCTTAAGCCCGACAGTTCCGTCTGTGGCGGCGCTTCCTAAAACTGCGCGTGCGGCATCATAGCAGGGAAAAGTTGATGCTGTTACGGAAAAAGCCGCTTCCGGCTGGTTTTTGCGCGTGCAGGAGAAAAAAGCCGCACATACACATAAAAGTAAAAAAGATTTTAATGATTTCATAATTATTCCTGTTCCTTTAAAAAAAGTATGGAAGTTTCCGTTTTTATATGTACTGTGAGCAGGCGGCGCACGTTCCGTAGAATACCGTTTTTGCCCGGTCCATCGTAAACTGGTGCTCCGTAAGTATATGCTCATCTATGTCAGAAACAAATCCGCAGTCAAGATGAATGATTTTTCCGCATTTTTCGCATTTCAGATGGTAATGACCGGAGCAGTTTTCATTACCGCCGGCATATTGCCAGCAAGATTTTTTTCCGCTTTCATCGGCGAATTTCCTGATTACACCCTGTTTTTCAAGAGAGTCAAGATGCCGGTAAATAGTTGCCAGTCCGATTTTCTGATTCGCTACGGCAAGCTCTTCTTTTATTTCGGAAGCCGAAATCTGCCTGTCGTTGTTGCGCTCAAAATAGCGGAAAATCATATTTTTCTGGTCTGTGTGATACGAAATGTTATTCATAATTCCTAAAATTGAGAAGCATTCTCAATTTTAGGAATCAATATATAAAAATCATTGCGTCTGGTCAAGTGAAAAAAGATGAAAAATAAATGAAAGTGTGATATAGTGATTAAGTTCTTATTTTTAAAAGTTGAGGTGTAATACATTAATGAATCCGGAACTGCTGTCAAAAGAAAAAGTCGTTTATTTTTTTAATAAGTATAAGTATAATTCAAATAGAATTTATGTTCTTGAGCGTCAGCTTTTAAACGAAAGCTGTAAATCGCAGAAATGGGAGCTGCTGCTCAAAGAAATTTCTGATTTAACGCGCCAGCTTTACATAAAAAATGAAGCGCTCCTTGACGCGTACTTTCGTCCTGCCCTTGAATCTCCGCAGCAGCTTCGCCCGGACACAATACAGACGTTCCTTCTGCATATTACGTTTTTTCTTTTTGAAAACAACATAGATTCCCTGATTACAGAAGACCTCATCAATTCTTTTCTGGCACATCCTGAAGTTCTTGATACGCAGTCAAAATTTTCTGCGCTGATGAATCTTGGAATTTGCCGCACGATGTCCTGCGATGGAAATTTTGATGAAACGCAGAAGATTTTTGAAGAAGCAATTTCGATTTTCCCGACGTATGAATCTACGCCGAACTATGATACGCGGGTTCACCTTGCGTTCTGCAGGGTCTATCAGATGCTTGCGTTCGATTTGTACGGCTCTGACGATTATAAAGATTTTGTGCGGGTCTACAATGAAACTGACAGGCTTTTAAGGACAGGCGACGAAAAGCTGTATAAAAAAATGTGGGGCGAAAAATCTGACGCACAGTTCCACATGGACTATCTTATGCGTTTTCTGCGCATATACGGCATTTTTATGGCAGGAAAAGCCGGTTTTGACAGTTCGCGCGATGAAAGCCCGGAGAATGTTCAGGCACTCGGCACGATAATTCACTGGCTTACGGATGAATTTGAAGCGGAAAAAAAAGAGGGTGAAGTGAACCTTATGGTGTTCACTTTCTACAATAAATACAGGCACTTTAGCGGCGAAATTTCGGACGATGAATATTTTAATCTGATGAATTCAAAGTTCGAAGAGCAGAAAGCGTTTCTGGAACGTACGCGCGATTATATTTTCCCGGAATCATCTTTTCCTGTTGATGATGACCCGGTTGATCCTGTTTTTTCGCGTATGCTTGATAAAATGAAACTTTTTAACAGGACTTTTTCGTATATCTACGTGTTCCTTATGGAATTTGCACCTCTTTCTGCTGACGAAAACTTGAACAGGGAAATAATCCAGGAAGCCGCGCACTTTTTTGAGGCAAGCAAATATGCGGAAAAAGGCTTTAAGACCGATAAATTTGAAATTGACCTTATGCGCACTATTGCGCAGAAAATGACGTCAATAAACGAATTCCTGATTTTTTTCCAGACAGTTTTCATTCACCGGCAGATTTCAACGTCTAATCATATAGGAATGGTGAGCAGTATTGTGGGCGTATGTTTCTATCGTTTTGTAGAAAAGCGCCCGGATTTGTTCTTTATTCCCGGAAAGATTGAGACTGTGGAAGATGTTGAAAAATACAAGACTGATATGCTCCATTTTGTAAAAGTGGGCGCGCTTTTACATGACATAGGAAAACTTGGAAATACGGCGCTTATTAATCTTCATTTCAGAAAAATTACGGACAGGGAGTATGGCAGGATAAAGACACATTCGTCGCTGGGCGGTGAAATCGTAAAGGGAATTCCATATCTTGAAATTTACAGGGATTTTATTCTTGGTCATCATAAATTCTGGAATGACGAAAAAGGCTATCCGGAATCCTTTAAGGTACAGAAGTCTGCATATAAATATTACATCGGACTTATTACGCTTGCAGACTGCATTGATTCCGTAACTGATGCGGAAGGCAGGAACTACGCTACAAAAAAGAAATTCGATGATATTTTTGACGAGCTGCGTGAAGGAGCAGGAAGCCGCTACTGTCCTGAGCTTGTTGACCTTTTGATGAGGGACGAAAATCTTTTGAACCAGCTTAGAATGCTCACTTCTACAGGGCGCAACCTGAACCTTAGAAAAACATACCTTCGTTTTATAGAACACAACATTCATTTTTCAGAGCAGGAAGAAAAAACTGTGTCGCTTCTGAACGATACTTTGTACAAGCGACTGCCTGATTTTTATAAAACGTGCTATCCGTCCGTGGAAAGTGAAAAAATCGTGAAATATCTGGATGGCTTTAGTTCAAGCAGGAACGGCAGGATGTACATAATGCACGACAAAACAAACCGCATATACGGCGTTATGAACGGTTTTATTACAAGTTCAATCGATGAGCCGGATTATTTTTACATAAAAGAATTCATTATGCTCCCGGATTTCCGGCGAAAGGGCTTCGGAACAAAACTTCTGATGGCAGTTTCGCGCCTTTTAAAATGCGAGGACGTAAATAATCTTAAGCTGAACGTTCAGACAGGAAGCCCGGACGAAGCGTTCTTCTGGATAGACGGATTCAGCAAGTCAAAAAGCTACCTTATGGAATTAGGAATATGATTAAAAGTACCGGCCGCGCAGACTTGCCGCTTCACGTGGGAACTGTTCCACGATGGCTTGCAGACAGGATGATGACGCTTGGAACTCTGATTGTAGAATCTTTGGTGCAGCAGTACGGACGCCGCGAAGTGCTTATGCGCCTTAGCGATCCGCTGTGGTTTCAGTCACTGGGTGCGGTTATGGGAATGGACTGGCATTCTTCCGGAATTACGACAAGCGTAATGTATGCGTTAAAGCGCGGGCTAAATCCGCGTGCAGATGAACTTGGCATTTATATATGCGGCGGAAAGGGAAAGTACAGCCGCAGGACGCCGGAAGAACTGATTTACGTTTCGGAAAAAATCGGGCTTAACGGCGAGGAACTTGTCCGTTCAAGCAGGCTGTGCGCAAAAGTAGACAATACCGCCGTTCAGGACGGATTTCAGCTGTATCAGCATAATTTTATCATTACAAAAGAAGGCGACTGGGCAGTTGTTCAGCAGGGAATGAACGTTGCCGGGCGTAAGGCACGCAGATATCATTGGTGTTCGCCGCTTGTCCAGTCGTTTGTTGACGAGCCGCACAGTGCAGTTGTAGGCGAAAACTGCGGACAAATCCTGAACCTTACGGCGCACGAAGCTGATTCTGCACGGAGCGGCATTCTTGAACTGACAAGGGAAAACCCCGAACGCATTATGAAAGACATTGCGTCTGTTGCAGGAAGCGAAAGCAGTCCTACTGCATTCGGTTACGGCGGTTCGTCAAAAACTGTTTTGCCGGAAAATGCGATGGCGCAGAATACCGTAGCGGAGCAGGGACTTTTGTTCCCTGAATATGCCGCTTCTGAGGTACTGCCGCAGAAAGTTTCGCTTGCGCCGCTTAATTCAGAGATTATATATTCGGGAAGAAACCTTACTATGCCGGAACACCACGATGTGAGGGCAAAAGACGTTGATTTAAAGCGGCTTGGTGCGGTGATGGCGGCAGCGTATACGTCGCAGGCAGAAGATTTTGAAAGCCTCCTCCTTACGCCGGGACTTGGTCCGCGTACACTTCAGTCACTTGCGCTTGTAAGCGAGGTAATTCACGGAACGCCGTCGCGCTTTACGGATCCTGCAAGATTCAGCTTTGCTCACGGCGGAAAAGACGGTCATCCGTTCCCTGTACCGCTTAAAATCTACGATGAGTCAATCCGCGTTCTTCACGACAGCATAGAAAAATCAAAAATGGGCTATACTGAAAAGTCAGAATGTCTTGAACGCCTGCACCGGACTGCCGTACATATCGAGCAGAACTGCGTTCCTCTTGCAGATTTTGACGCATCAATAGCATACGAACGCAGTCATTCAAAAGAATGGGGCGGAAGAACAGTTGCAGACTGACAGTAACGGGCGCGACTTTTTCAATGCCTTCTAGCAAACAAACATCATTTAGTTATATACTAGGCTATGCGAAACAAAAAAAATAATGAACTTGCCGTCTGCGGTTTTGCGGCGGTGAAAAAGCTTGAAAAAAACAATAACGAGCGAATCCGCCGGCTGTATTTTACAAAGGAAGTTGCGCCGCTTTTCGGCGGACTTTGCAAGGCGCTTGCAAAACGCAAGGGAATTTATAATCAGGTAAAAGATGAAGAAGAGCTTGTAAAGCTCAGCGGAACGGTTCACCATCAGGGAGTCGTTGCGATGATTTATATGCCGGACATTACGCCGCTTGATTCCGACATAACTTCACGATGGGTAGAGAACGGCGAGAATGTCGTTGTCCTTGACCACATAGGAAATGCGAATAATTTTGGCGCAATCGTGCGGAGCGCGGCGTTTTTCGGCATAAAAAATATTGTCATTCCTGAGGATGAAACGGAAAGTGCCATAACTACAAGTTCCTACAGGATTGCCGAAGGCGGAATGGAATACGTGCATATTTATTCTGCGCGTTCGCTTGCAAGAATGCTTGAAGTCCTTAAAGGAAATATGGTTCGGATAGGCACTGATCTTGGCGCAAAAAAATCTGCTTCGGAATTAAAGGCTCTGTGCGGAAAAAAGCCGGCCGTAATCATTCTTGGTAACGAGGAGCGCGGAATAAGCGATGAAGTGCGCAGAAACTGCGATGAACTTGTAATTATTCCGTTTGCAGGAATGAGCGCAGGCGCAAAGGAGCCGCCTGTAGACAGTCTGAACGTTGCGCAGGCAAGTTCGATTATGTTCTACGAACTGTGTAAATAATTTATGAAATATCTAATCTGTTCTGACATTCACGGTTCGGAAAGTGCCGCGAGGAAAATCCTGTCGTTTTTTCAGTCGATGGAATGTGACAGGTTAATCAATTTGGGCGACACGCTTTATCACGGTCCCAGAAATCCGCTTCCTGAGGGGCATAATCCAAAAGGCGCAGCAGATGCGCTGAACGGTATTGCAGGGAAGATTTTTTCGTGCAGGGGAAACTGCGATGCGGAAGTTGACCAGATGGTGCTTGATTTTCCTACGACAGGCGATTATGTGCAGATTGTTGACGGCGGAATTACGCTTTTCTGTACGCACGGGCACGTATATGCGCCTTTTATAGGCGGAACTGCGGTTGTGCCGGGAGCAGCGAAGCCTTTGGTGGAAGTGCCGGCAGTGATTTTCTACGGTCATACGCACGTAAGCACGCTTGAAAAGGCGGAAAACGGCATTATCGTGTGTAATCCGGGGTCTGCCGCACTGCCTAAAGGCGGAACAGAAGCAGGATTTGCCATATATGAAAACGGCGAAGTAACGCTTTTTTCTATGAGCGGTAAAAAAATCAAAAGCCTTCGCTTTTAAAAAATCTGCTTCAAGGCTGACCGTGCCGGGTAAAAAAGTAAGGGTTGGGAGCGGTGCGTTTTTGAATCACCCATCTTTTTTCCCACTTTTCCGCTTGGTTGAGAAATGATTGTGAAAAACGTAAAATTAAAAACAGAAGCTTCTCAAAACTTCAGTTTTTTGAAGCGGCTTTGAAAAAGCGATGTTCTAACCTCGCGCTATAACAGCGAGTTAGAACTTGCAGGTATTTTTGAAAAATCGGCACAGACGAATTTTCAAAAATATCCAATATTTTTTTTCCTGGGGTAATTATGAAAATCGAAACAAAATGTTTGCATTCCGGCTATAGTCCTAAAAACGGAGAACCGCGCGTTGTGCCTATCGTTCAGAGTACGACGTACCGCTTTGATTCCTGCGATCACGTTGCAGCCCTTTTTGACAAGCCTACTGAATTTATGTATTCGCGCTTTGCAAATCCTACGTGCGATGCTGTTGAGAAAAAAATTGCTGATATGGAAGGCGGCGTTGGCTGTATGCTTACTTCAAGCGGACAGGCGGCAACTCTCTGTTCAATTTTAAATCTTTGTTCTGCCGGCGACAGTTTTATTGCCTCGTCTTCAATTTACGGCGGAACGATAAATCTGTTCGGTTTTACGCTCAAAAAGCTTGGAATTGAATGTATCTGGGTTGACGTGAACGCAAGTTATGACGAAATTGTAAAGGCTTTCAAGCCGAATACAAAATGCGTTTTTGGCGAAACGATTGCAAATCCGGCACTTACTGTGTTCGACTTTGAAAAATGGGCAAAGGCAGCGCACGCAAATAACGTTCCGCTTATTGTGGACAACACTTTTGCAACTCCTGTTTTGTGCCGTCCGTTTGAGTGGGGCGCAGACATTGTAATTCATTCAACAACAAAATATATGGACGGACACGCAGTTCAAGGTGGCGGTGCGATTGTTGACAGCGGAAATTTTGACTGGGAAGATGCGTACAAGAAGACTCACAAATTTGCCGATATGGTCGAACCTGACGAAAGCTATCACGGACTTTGCTATGTAAAGGATTTTGGAAAGGCGGCGTATATCGTAAAGGCTCGCACTCAGCTGATGCGGGATTTTGGCTGTTATCCAGCTGCCCAGAGTGCATTCTACCTGAATATGGGACTTGAAACTCTTGCCGTAAGAATGCCGCGCTACTGCCAGAACGCAAGGACAGTCGCAGAATATTTTAAAAAGTCTGAAAAAATTGCTTCGGTTTCGTATCCGGGACTTCCGGGCGACCGCTACTATGACCTTGCACAGAAATATCTTCCCGACGGAACAAGCGGCGTAATTTCAATCAGCATAAAGGGCGGACGGAGTGCTGCAGTGCGTTTTATGGACGCGCTCCAGCTTGCAAGTGATGAAGTTCACGTTGCGGACATCCGTACCTGCGTTCTTCACCCTGCAAGCGCAACTCACCGCCAGCTTACGGACGAACAGCTTGTAAAAGCCGGTATTGACGGCGGAATGGTACGGTTCAGCTGCGGCCTTGAAAATGTGGACGACATCATCGCCGACATAGACCGCGGACTTGCGGCGATTTAACAAAAAAGGAACTGACAGATGGTAAAACACGTAATTTTATGGACACTTAAAGAACTTTCTGAAGAAGAAAAAAAGTCGGTAAAAGCCGGAATTAAGAAAGGACTTGAAAATTTGAAAGGAAGAATTCCGGGGCTTTTGGAAATAAAGGTTGTTACAAACGGACTTCCTGGTTCAACGGCAGATGTAATGCTTGATTCTTTGTTTGAGTCTTATGAAGCACTTAAAGCGTATTCAACTCACCCGGAACACGTTGCAGTTGCCGACGAAAAAGTACGTCCGTTTACGGCGGTTCGTTTCTGCCTTGATTTTGAAACGTAAGGCGCAGGGCTAGATTTTGAAACGCTGGCATACCGCCTGATAAATCAGTTCTACTGCACCTTCTACGCCGAACATTTCTACGTCTATCATAATGTTTCGTCCGTGACGGTCGCCGCGGTTTTTTCCCGTGACGTAGCGGTAGTAATTGTGGCGGCGGCGGTCAATCTGCTTGATCATCTTCTGTGCGTCTTTTTCGGAAAGACCGTATGCTTCTGCAATGTGCTTTATTCTGTATGGAAGCGGCGCATATACAAAAGCATTCAGCGTAGTTCCGAATTCAGAAAGAAAATAGTCTGCGCATCGTCCGAGCATTACGCAGCTTTCCGTATTTGCAATCTGCCGGATGACAAATGCCTGTGCGCGGATTGCGTCTTCCGAATAAAATGATGATGAAGCACCGTAGCCGAATTCGGTGAAAAAACTTTCCTTTATGCCTGGGTGTTCATCTGACTTTCCGTAAAAATCAGCGTTTACGCCTGCAAGTCTTGCTGCACGGTCAACAAGTTCCTTGTCGTAAAACGGTACGCCCAGCCGTGCAGCAAGCTGTCTTCCTATTTCGCGTGCATTGCATCCGAATTCACGTCCTATTGTTATTACAAATTTTTTCATTTTACGTTCCTCTTACGTTTCTCTTAACTTTGTTTCAGCGTTTTCCTGTGTTGCATTTACGTTCAATATACTTTGCAAGAATTCCAAGCGGAATGCAGATTACAAGGTATACGCACGCAAGAATTGAGTATGATTCTATTGTAAGGAATGTCTGCGAGGTGTATGCCTTTGCAGTTGTAAGGAATTCTGCCGCGGTGATGTATGACATAAGGGAAGTGTCCTTTACCATCATTACAAGGTAATTTCCGAATATAGGAACGGAATTTTTGAGCGCCTGCGGAACTACAATCCTCAGCATTGCCTGAGAAGGAGTAAGTCCAAGCGCAAGAGCCGCTTCTTTCTGTCCGCCGTCAATTGAAAGGATTGCCGCGCGTATTACTTCTGCAATATACGTTCCGTAGTTTATTCCAAGTCCCAGTGTTCCGGCTGTAAGCGGCGTAAAGTTGCATTTGTAGCCTTCAAAACCGAGCAGCTGTCCCGCAATGGTAATCAGAAGCGGAACAACGTAATAGATGTATACAAGCTGTACAAGAAGCGGCGTTCCGCGTATAAGTTCCTGAAAAAGAATGACTATTCTGTTCAGTACCTTGTTTTTGGAAATGCGTGCAAGTGCAAGAATAAAACCGATTAAAAGTCCGAGTGCAAAACCAAGTAGCGTTGCTGCAAGGACGATGAACAGCGCACGTCCCAGAAGCTGCGGCAGCAGGTCTTTTATTGCTTTAATAAAATCAAGATTCTTTAAAATATTCATAGCTGCTCCTAAAAAATCAGAAAATCACCTGAAGTGCTATTTGTTCAGAATGCGCGAAAGGAATGCCTTTGTGCGCTCATTTTTTGGATTTGTAAACATTTCTTTCGGGGATTCGTCTTCTACAACGTAACCTGCATCCATAAAAATAACGCGGTCGGAAACTTCCTTTGCAAATCCCATTTCGTGCGTAACGGTTACCATTGTCATTCCCGATTTTGCAAGGTCTTTCATTACGGCAAGGACTTCGCCTACAAGTTCCGGGTCAAGTGCGCTTGTCGGTTCGTCAAAAAGCATAACTTCCGGGTTCATCGCAAGGCTTCTTGCAATCGCAACGCGCTGCTGCTGTCCGCCGGAAAGCGTTGCAGGATAAACGTCTGCCTTGCTTTTAAGTCCGACCTTGTCCAGAAGGGTAAGCGCAAGCGGATTTTGCCCTGCTTTTGACACCGGCAATTTATGAGTTTTATGTTAGGAATTTAAATCAAAAAGTCAATATAAAATAAATTTTCAAAAAAAGAGGAAAATCTATTGACTAAACGGCAAAAAACGGCTTTACCGGCTGAGTTTTCGGTAGACAGTGCGCTTCGGAACGCCTGCATCCTCGCCGAACTGCTCTTTTTTCCATTCTGCGTATTCAGACCAGTTGCCCTCAAAGAAGCGCACTTCTGAATTGTTCTCAAACGCAAGAATGTGGGTGCATACGCGGTCAAGGAACCAGCGGTCATGGCTTACGACAAGCGCACATCCGGCAAAATCCTCAAGAGCTTCTTCCAGTGCGCGAACCGTCTGAACGTCAAGGTCATTCGTCGGTTCGTCGAACAGAAGAACATTTCCGGCTTCCTTAAGCATCATTCCAAGATTAAGGCGATTCTTTTCTCCGCCGCTTAATACGCCTACCTTTTTGTTCTGGTCAGCACCGGCAAAATTAAACCATCCGCAGTAAGCGTGTGCATTCACCTCGCGTACTCCGCCTTCAAGAGCGCGGCCCTTTTCGTCAACAGCACCAAGCTTTATCATATCAGCACCGCCGCCAAGCGTTTCGTAGACAGTTTTGCTCATATCAAGGCCGCTTCTCATCTGGTCAACGTACACAAGCTTTACCGTAGAACCGACAGTTATTTTGCCGGAATCAGGTTTTTCTCCGCCTTCCATACCGGCGGCATCTACAATCATTTTGAAAAGAGTTGTTTTTCCAGCACCGTTAGGCCCTACGATTCCGACAATCGCACCTGCCGGAACGTGGACGTTAAGTCCTTCAAACAAAAGCTTGTCACCGAAAGACTTTGAAAGATTTTCAATATCAATAACCTGATTTCCAAGGCGCGGACCTGCCGGAATGGAAATCTGCGTGTCCTTAAGCTGTTTTTTTCCTTCCTGCGCCATAAGCTCGTTGTAGCGCGTGATGTGTTCCTTGTGCTTTGCCTGACGACCCTTTGCGCCCATATGAATCCACTCAAGTTCGCGCTGAATTTCTTTCTGGCGCTGGCTTTCGTTTTTGTTTTCAAGTGCAAGGCGCTGGTTTTTCTGCTCAAGCCAGGAAGAATAATTACCCTTAAACGGATAGCCTTCTCCGCGGTCAAGTTCAAGAATCCATCCGGCAACATCGTCAAGGAAGTAGCGGTCGTGGGTGATGGCAATTACTGTTCCCGGATAGTCGTGAAGGTGTTTTTCAAGCCAGGCGACAGTTTCTGCATCAAGGTGGTTTGTCGGCTCGTCAAGAAGAAGAATGTCCGGTTTCTGAAGAAGCAGGCGGCACAGAGCAACGCGGCGTCGTTCACCTCCGGAAAGTACGTCTACAACCTGTTCTGCAGGAGGACATCGGAGCGCGTCCATAGCAAGTTCCAGATTGTTGTCAAGATTCCATGCATCAAGCGCATCAAGTTTTTCCTGAACTTCGCCCTGGCGCGCACACAGTTTGTCTATGTCTGCATCCGGATCACCGAACGCTTCGTTTATCCTGTCAAATTCGGCAAGCAGGTCAGTGATTTCCTTTACGCCTTCCTTAACCGTTTCAAGAACAGTTTTTCCCGGCTCAAGCTGCGGTTCCTGCTCCAGATAGCCTATTGTATAGCCGGGAGCAAGCGTCGTTTCTCCCGTAAAGTCCTTGTCAATTCCTGCAAGAATCTTGAAAAGGCTTGACTTACCGGAACCGTTCGGACCGATAACGCCTATCTTTGCACCGTAAAAATAAGAAATGCTGATGTCTTTAAGAACGACTTTTGTTCCGTAAGAACGTGAAACTCTGTCCATAGTATAGATAATTTTTTTGTCATCGAATGTCTTTGCCATAACGTATCTCGCGCTCCCGTTTTGTAATTTTAATCAGTTTTATTACGTACAAATATATAGAAGAAAAATAAAAGGGGCAAGGGTGAAAGGGGGAGGAGGTCATAAACCTTCCCTTACTTCTCCGCCGAAATCACTGCAAATTTTCCCATAAGGTAAATGCACTCTGCGCTCTTAAAACCTGCATCCTTAAGCCAGGCGATTTCCTGCGCTACGATACATTAAAATGAGTGCGTAAACCAGCACAGAAAAAGAAGCAGATTTAAGGTGCAAACAGCCGATAAATTAAGCAAGGCGGTTAGCACATGGCAAAGAAACGACAGTCATTCAGCAAGGATTTCAAGGCAAAAGTTACACTTGAAGCATTACGCGAAGAATCTACGATTCAGGAAATTGCAGTAAAATATGGCGTTCATCCGAATCAGATTCCCCAATGGAAAGCACATGCAATTGCCGGAATGGCTGACATTTTTGAACGGCCGAATAAGAAGTCAGAAGAAACGAGAAAGCAGGAAGAGGAAAAAGACAGTCTTCTGAAAACAATCGGTGAACAGAAAGTCGAAATCGATTTTCTAAAAAAAAGTACAAGCAGATATACGGCTACGATCCAATCTTGTAGACTCTGCCTATAAAGTCTTAAGCATTTCAAGGCAGTGCAAGCTGCTTGGGATTTCTCGAAGCCAGTATTACTACGAGCCGAGCTCAGGGCATGATGAAAAAGATTTCAATCTGCTTATGAAAATCAAGGAAGTTCAGATTGAGTATCCGTTCTACGGTTACCGCAGAATCTGGCGTGAGATAAATAAAAACGGTGGGGACACGACAGAAGCGACTGTACGCCGTGTAATGCGAAGATTCGGAATTACAGCAGTATTTCCGGGCAAGAATCTTTCCAAGGCCTGTAAATATCACAAGAAGTATCCGTATCTTCTGAAAAACAAGGTAATCAGATATCCGAATCAGGTATGGTCAACGGATATTACTTACATAAAGTTGCCGACAGGAAATGTTTACCTGATGGCAATAATCGACTGGTTCTCAAGGAAAGTCTTGAGATGGCGCGTGTTCAACACGATGGACGCGCTGCAGTACGCAAACCTGCTTAGGGAAACATCGAAGAATACGGCTGCCCTGCAATCTTCAATACAGACCAGGGAAGCCAGTTTACATCTATCTTAAACGCTACGAAACAATGAAAGATTTGAAGGCCGGAGTTGATGCCTACTTCAATTTCTACAACACGGTGAGTTTTCATCAGTCGCTGGACTACAACGTGCCAGATGAAATGTCTGTATAAATGCTTCCAGTACAATGAACTGGAATGTAAACAGGCTGCATAAATTTTTACACCTTAAACCTGTAAAAATTTTGTATTGACTAAATAGCGCATTTTAATATTTTTTTTCCTATAATAATTTTTGTAAATGATTAACCAGTAATACAGAACGAGCTTCTATAAGTTTCTTTGCATTTGTTATATATTCAAGTGAAAAATTGACATAAGACTGCTGAATATCACAATTATTAAAAAGGTTTGGATACCAATGATAATAGTGTTCTTCTTCAAGCTCATATGTATTGTAATCTTGTAAATAAAAATCTTCAAAGAAATCTGCTATAGTTTTATCTTTTGTAAAATAAAAATTATTAGCTTTTATTAAATTATTTAAAGTTTTTAGTTTTTCAGAAGTCTTACCATCAAGACATTGTTTTAGTTGATTAAAGAAAATATCAGAATAATCGAGAATTATTTCATTCGTTCCTTTATATGAATTTATGCTTTTACGAAAACCAATAGTTTTAGAAGGTAAGAGCATAAAATTACCTAACCGCTGATAAACATGGAAAAAATCTTCTGCAAATGGATTGTCTATTTGAGAATCATCTTTAATCTTTTTCCATTCTTCCAAACTAAATAATGAACGTATTTTATTTTGTTTACCAAGTTTTTTTGCAAACAAAGTATTAAATGTATTTATAGTTTCGCCTTTAAAATTGCAATATTGTTCGGATTTCCAGGGATAACTTGGTATCCTAAAATTTTCGGTAATACCGATATCACAATATAATAAGAAATCAATAGCATATACTATTTTTGTACAATCTCCATCAGGATATGGTTTACCATTGCCATATTTTTCTTGATTTTTAATATTCCAAAATGAAAATTTAATAAGTTCATTTATGTCTTTGTTTGGAAGTTCTTCATTAATAAAGTCATTAATAAGACGTTTAGCATTATCTCTCATTTGTTCTTTATGATATTTCTCCATTATTGATACTACCTCTTTCATTATTTTTTCTTCGTAATCTTCTTTCATTCATAACCTTCAATTATTAATTTGAAAATTTAGCAAACATATTTATTACATTCTCTTTCCATTCCTCAACAAGCTGCGGCGGTTCGAGTGGAGTAATCCACTGACCTTGGCTCATTATCCAGTTTAGAACCGGATAATATTGGTTGCTTGAGAAAGTCATTATAACAGTGCCGTCTGGCTGCGTTTCAAACTTCTGGTCATCAGTCCATTTGTAGGTTTTGATATAATTTGCAGTAATATCTCTGTTGATTCTGATTTTGAAGTTATAAGTTTCGCTTCCGATATAACGGCCGAAATTACCTTTTGCTTTTTTAAGATACTCGCAATCTTTTGGTGGTTCAAAGGTTTCTTTTCTTACTTCGACATTACTGATTAATGGAAGATTGAAAAACTTTTCTTTCTTTTCTTTTGGGACATTTCCATACAATGACCACATCCCCTGATAATAAAGAAGCTGCCATGGCGCAATGGTATATTTTTGAGTCTGTTCGTTACCGTCATAAAAACTGTAATCAAAAGTAATATACTGATTTTTTGCCAAAGCTGTTTCTATGCTATCCCAGACTTCGTTGGAAATCTGTACAGGTTCCATACCGATAAATGAAATCTTTTTTGAAAGTTCTTTACCAAGAGAGATTTGAGTATCAGGTTCGATATTGTCAGAAAAATTAGCAAAAACTTCTATAGCTTGATTATATAAAGGTGTACCGTGAAGAGATTCTATAAGATTCTGCATTAAACGCGCTGCAATAATTTGTTTACTTGTTGTTAGATGTCCAGGAATCCGGAATGTTGGTCTTGTATAATAATAACCTTTATGAAAGCGATCATATTCTAGTAAAAACTCAGCTCCAAATTGCCAACGCAAGGCATCTAAATCTCGGTGAACTGTTGCTTCTGAAATCTTAAATTCTTTTCTAAAATCTTCAACATTAGGATAAGTGCAGCTTGCAATCATTTCATCATATCTTAAGATACGTTCAAATGTTGCAAAGCTCTCATGTTCTTTATTTAAGTTTGATTTTTTGCTCATGAGTAACCTCCTAAAGTTAAATATATTATAGCACACTCTCATAAAATGAGAGCCAAAAAATTATTTTAATATAAATCCTCTGGTGAGATACGAAGAATTATTAAATCCAATGATTTTTGTATTTAGTTTTTTGAGATAATCTTCAAAATCATTTATTCTAGCTTTAGAGACATAATCACAGAATGTTAATAAAACTTGTGGCGAGATTATAAAATTGAACTGAGATAATAATGATTCTGCTACAGATAATTCCATAAATGCCGGAATTGTTAGGATAGGATTGAAATTGAACTTATCTGAATTAAAAAAATCGTAGATATATTTTTGGTCATTTAGCGATGACCCGAAATCTATGAAATAAATAGTATTCGGCTCAAAAGAATATTCTTCTAGTTTTTCTTTTAATCTCGATACAAATGGAATTTTAATAATTTCACAGAATTTTTCGCAAATATAATTCTGTCCCAGCGTGCAGTAATTTGCAGAAATAAGGACTAATTTTTCTTCAGGATTGTTTTCCTTATATTTTTGATAGCATAGTTTAAACAAAGCATTTGTTTTTCCACTTCCATACTGGCCATAAATCATATAAATAGTTGGTTTTAGTGTTTTCATAGTTTTAGAATATTCTGTTTAACTCGCAAACAATGAGTGTTAAACTAAATTTTTTTTTATTTTTTTGACTCTCATTCTGTGCAAGCCAAACAATTTAATATTGAAGTAGAATTATTAAACGAAGGAGTTGTTATGAAAAAAACACTAACTTTACTGGCAGCGGTAATTCCGCTTTTCTTGTTTGGCTGCGCTTCAACACAAGTTGTTCCTGCAGATATTCAGTATAAGGAAATCAAGGGAGAAGATTATCTTGATGAATATTTGGATAAACTGATTGAACAATCAAAGACCTATAAAATTATTGATGTTTATATCTCAAAAATTGATGACATAAAACAACTGATAGAGAATCCAAAATCTGATTTTTATATGGAAATTGCAGAATCGCCTAACGGATTCAGAGGGCGTAGAGTTCTTGCAAATGAGTACGCAAAAAAAATGAATGAATTAGATCCTACCTGGGCTGAAAGACTCGAGTCTGTAAAAAATGATAAGAGATATAATGGACACTACACTGTATATCTTTATTTCAAAGAAGTTGGAAACTTTATGCTTGGTACAGAAACTATTGGCGTAATTTATGATATTGAAGGAATACCAACTTTAGAGAAAATTGCTGCAGATGACCTGGCAGAAAAAAAAGCCAAAGAAGAAAAGCAGCTGGCTGATGAGAAAGCCAAAGCTCAAGCTGATGCTGAAAATAATGCAAAAGGCAAAGCAATAGCTAAAGGTTATACTTATCATGGAATTGAAGAAGCAGAACAGAACTCTGTTTTATTTCAGGGTGGAGCATTAGAAAAAGGACATGCATATTATATTAAGGGATTTACACCTGCAAAATATTCTCCAGCTACGGTAGCTGTAATTATGACTTTATTTGGTGAATCTAATCCTGTACTTGTTTCATATAAAGACCAAAAGGTAAAAGCTGATGTTATGAACGCAAGTAGTTTATGGGGAGAATATTTACCGGTTACTGTTATTGTTACTGCTGATACTGTTTTACCAAACAGGGTTGTTGTACTTGGAATTGTAGAATAATATGACAGAATAAAAGAAGAGCGTCAGATGAAAAACTGACGCTCTTTTTTTGTTTGATTAAATCAGAAGGATTTAAACTATTGATTTTTAATTTTCTTTCCTTTTCAAGTTTTAATAATGTTTGGAGAATCTGTAATTTTGCTTCTTCAGTTTCTGCAAAAGTTATTGGACCCATATATTCCAAATCTTCTTTGAGCATGCTTGAAGTTCTTTTTGACATGTTACGGAAGATTTTATCTTGAACTTCTGTTGAAGCACCTTTTAAGGCCTTTGCAAGAATCTGCTGATCAGAATATTTCAGCATTATTTGAATAGCTCTGTCATTAATATTCTGTAAATCATCAAAAGAGCTACAACAAGAACATTTCTTTCACTTTCTGATTTCGAACAGCAATTAGAAATTATAAAAATTATTGGTTTCTGGATATGCAGAGAAAATTCCTTGTCCGGCTTTTTTTATACTCTTATGATGTCAGTAGTATTAATATTCTTCTGTAAACGATATATTTCAAGATATACCGAAATATCCGCCAGATATTGTCTTGATTCAATGAATTCAGAATTATTCGATATAGACCAAAAATTAATAAGAAAAGAAATAACAGAAGATGAAGCAAAAAATCAAAAACAACAAGTTGCAACAAAAATAAATTATTACAGCGCTTTAGATAGTTCTGCACAAGTTTTAGAAAAAACAATAACAGCTTTTATTTTACTTTTTATAGTTTTTACAGTTGGAGGAGTTTCCATAGGTATCGTAGAATTTCATCAACCTTTGCGGGAAGCAATGAATCAATATATTGTACTTTCTTCCGGCTATCTTGTAGTGTTTTTAATTCCATTATTCATTGTTTGTTTGAGTCTTAGAATAAAAAAATAATACAAGGAGGCATGATAAAAAAGTAAACGAACAAGCGGTATTGTGATACGCTGAAGTGATTCAGCGGAACCCAGGCGATAGTTCGTCATGTTTTGTAAGGACTCAGATCCTTGTCGAGGAGAATGAAGAGCTTTTGCCGCATCATACTATAGTCATTTAAGACTGAATGGGAGATTGGAACACTATACCGATTAGACTTTCCGCAGACGAATCAAAACTGAGGTCATCATGACATTTTTTATTGGAGTTGATTTGCACAAGACACAGTTTACTGTTCATGTGCGTACAGAAGAAAAAGTTGAGTCTTTGGATCAGATTAAACAGTATCCGACAACAGTAGCCGGCTACGCTGAGTTTCTTTCAAGAATTGAAACTTACAGAGCAACTGGTGCGGCTGTAAAAATCGGAGTTGAATCTACCGGAAATACAAGATTCTTCAAGAACCAGGTTGAGAAGGCAGGAGCAGAAGTAACTGTAATTAACACTCTCAAATTCAAGGTTATCAACGAATCAACCAAGAAAACTGACAAGCATGATGCTTCGACAATTTCAGAATTTCTTTCAAAGGATATGCTTCCTGAAAGTTATTTGTGTGGAAAAGAAACTGAGAATATCAGACGTCTGTTGAAATCACGGGAACGACTTGTTCGTTCAACAGTTGGTCAGAAAAACGAAATTCATGCATTGTTAGTGAGTTTAGGGCTTTCTGATGAGCTTAGAAGCCTACAAAGTAAAAAAGGGCGCCAGAAGATTCTGGACACCCTTGAGTCGAATAACGACTACGTGCTCGAGGCACAATCAGTAAAACTGATGTTTGAAATTATAGAGCGTATTGAAGAAAGCGTAAAGACGATTGAAAAACAGATCAGTGAACTGACAAAAGATGATGAAATGGTAAACCGCCTTATGACAATCCGAGGCTGTGGAAAAATCACAGCATGGACAATCAGGGCTTACACAGAAGACATATCAAGATTTGCAACTGCAAAGAAGTATGCGGCTTTCTGTGGACTTGTACCTTGGGTGCAGGATTCAAATGAGACCATTCATCATGGAAAGATAACGAAACGAGGACCTCAGGAATTGAGAACTTGTTTTGTGCAATTGGTGTTAGGAATTCGTCGCTGTAAAGACACTTCAGAATGGAGAATGATGCAGCGTTATGAATATATGAAAAAGAATAAAGGCAGCGGCAAATCAATTGTGGCTGCTGCCAGAAAAATGGCAGAAATCGTTTGGGCGATGCTCAGCGATAAACAGGATTTTAATGCAGACAGGATGAAAGGCGTTTACAAACCTATGATTCTTGCTGATGAAGCTCTCTCTGCCATAAATTAAGTAATTTAAGAAAGTCGACTTGTTCGTTGACTTTTTATGGGAGATTCTTATGGGATCTAAAGAAAATCAACCTACGGTACTGCTATAAAACAGTACCACGAGTTGCCGTTCAAACATCAGCTCTCAACTTGCCAAATAGTAACCGGAAGCATGGACTTAGTTTGGGAAACCGACAACGGATGTGTTGTTGTTGATTACAAAACATTCCCGGGCGAGAAAGAAGAATTAACAGACAAAAAAAGTGATTACTATGTCGGCAAGCACAAAGGTCAGTTAGAATGCTATGAGCAGGCTTTGGTTGCGACAGGCAAGGAGGTTATTGCTAAACTCCTTTATTATCCAGTAGTGGGTGTAATAGCGAAGTTGTAATTTTTTTTCCATACTATCATAATATGATAGTTCTCAGCTCTATAATGATATGTGAGGTGACAAAATGGATTTATATACTTTTGACAGCCCGGAAGGAATTCCAGAAAGCAAATATATTCCGCTGGATATAATGTCTGATTATTCAATAGGCGAGAGTATTGCTCGTATTCCAGAGCTTGTAAGAAAGGCAAAGTCGCTGAACATGAAGGCTCTTGCACTTACGGACAGAACTCTTTCCGGAGCAATAGAGTTTTACCTGCTTTGCAAGACGAATGATATTAAACCGATAATCGGACAGAAAATTGCGTTTGGAAATAATGAAGTGAATCTTCTTTGCAAGGATTTAGAAGCATACAAGATTCTTTGCAGACATTCACTTGAGTTACAGGACGCAAATGATTTTCCGATGGCTTTAAGTGAGCTTCGTATTACAAAAGAAGATTGTGAGCATTTTATTTGTATAACATCCTATTGCACTTCTGAATTAGTTACTTCTTTTGGAGATAATCTTTATAAACAGGTAGATTTTGCCGAGGTTAAAAATCATCCTGAAAAACTTGATAATCTCGATACATCACATGCAGTAATAACAAATCCTGTCCGCTATCTCGAAAAAGAGGATTACGAAGCTCTTGCAGCATTCAAGCTGAGTCTATCAGAAAATCCTAGTCCGATATATCCAGACAATTACTTTGCAGATGATTCGGAAATCATTCCGTTCCTCACCGAAAATAATCACCTTGAATTAGCAGAAAATACACAGCGAATCACAGAACAGATTCAATTCATCTTCCCGGAAAATTATTTTACAACACCGGAAGCTCATAACCGAATGCGAGAAAGCCTGCCGGATTTTGAAGACGCAGAAAATCAGTTGCGCGCTATTGCGGTGGAAGGCTTTAACCAGAAACTACATGAATTTGAGAATGAACAGGAAGCCCGCGACTGTCTGGCATATGAGCTGGAAGATATCTACAATCATCACTGGGAGAAGATTTTTCTGTTTCATCATGAAGTAACTTCCTGGTGCCGTCAGAATGGAATTGAAGTTGGACCTGGACGGGGTAGTGCGCCAGGTTCTTTTGTTTCGTATCTGCTTGGAATTACTAATGTGAATCCACTGAAACATGGTCTTATCTATGAACGTTTCTTGAATTCTGAAAGACTCTGTTATCCTGATTTTGATATAGATTACGATTATGAACGGTTGCCGGAAGTTGCGGAACATCTTAAGGAGAAGTATGGAGAAGATTGCGTTGTAAGAATTGCGACTTATGGTCGCTTAAAATGCTGGCAAACTCTTGAAATTGCAGCAAAGTATCTTAATTATTCTGCGGAAGAAATCCTTCCTATTAAAAAAATAATATTAGATTTCTGCTTACCTAGAGTGACTTTTTCAAGACTTTTGGACAGTAGCTCTTATCTTTATAAAGATGTAATTCCGCATTGGGACGGAGTTAAGCTTCAGGGCTTTTTACGCGACAAGAAGAATGAAAAACTTGTAAAAATTGCTCAAACCTTGGAGTTCGTAAAACATAATATTGGACTTTATGCAAGCGGATATATTGTTACTGGAGATTCGATATACACTTATATTCCAGTACTAAAAGACTCAAAAACCGGTTGGATTTATTCAGAATATACAATGAACATTCTGGAAGACGTTGGTCTCTATAAAAGTGATCTACTCGGATTGTGGGAGCTTACAAAACTCAAACACCTTACTGAGGCAATAAGTAAGAAAACAGGAACTCCTTTTAATTACAAGGAAATCTCTCTTGAAGATAAAGAAACCTTAGAGGCTTTTGCAAAAGGGAAGACAACTGATGTTTTTCAGTTTGAAGCACCTGGCATGAAAAAGTTCCTTAAAAAACTCGAACCAGACAGATTTTCAGACCTCGTTCTCATGAATGCGCTGTATCGCCCAGGTCCATTTGATTACATTCCTATAGCTATTGATAATAAAGCTGCCGGGAATTACAGAAATGATTTTCCTGGATGTGAATCAATCCTCGAAGAAACCTACGGGCTGCCCATTTATCAGGAACAGATAATCCAGATGGCTCAGATTCTTGCCGGCTATTCCCTTGCAGAAGGCGACATGCTTCGCCGTGCTATGGGTAAGAAAAAGCTTGAAGTTCTTATGGCAAAAAAAGCTGAGTTCATGGAACGGGCACCCGTAACAGAAATCGTATCAGAAAAACAGGCAGAAGAAATCTTTGATATCATGATTCCATTCGCCGGTTATGCTTTCAATAAATCTCATGCTGTTGCGTACACAATGATGGCTTACTGGGAAATGTACATGAAAGTTCACTTCCCAAAAGAGTACAGAAAAATCATCAAAAACTTCCGGGAAGAACTTGAAGAAGAAGATTTCTAAAAATAATGTCTGATAATAATCGGCTTTATGACCCAATATACAGTTACAGTGTAGAAGGTCATAATGCCTGCAAACAGAGCAAGATGCTTCCAGAAGTTCTGAATGAAGAGTTTTACCAGTTCATTCAATCGGGGAATTTCTTTGAGTGCTGAAAAGTAATTGGCTGCAATGTCGATTCCGGCATAAGTTAGAGTACAAGCGGATATTCATCAACAATAAACTTGCTTATTCCTTTGGCAAGGCTCCGGCTCTGAATTACGTTCTTGGAAATATAAAGAGACACTTTTCCATAATCTTTACAGTAAAGAATTGTACGGACAAGCCAGAAAAGGCTTCCTGCTCCGCCGACAATAAGAAGACGAACTTTTGAGCCGTGTGCAAAACGCAATAGAAAAGGAACTGGGAAAGATTTCTGTTGCGGAATTGATGAAGGAGATTTAGTGTTGCTTTTCCCCAAGGAACAGTCTTTCCCCAAACCTCCTATCTCTCCACCTTCCTTACCGGGCGAACGTATTTCCAAAAACGTTTTGTGTCGTGGTAAAAGTAGAAAATGCGGCCCGGCGTTGTGTCCAGCTCGTATCCGCTTTTTGACCAGTCAAAGTTTTTCATCGCCGCTTCGATTTTTGCTTCTACCGCCTGATTTTCCGTTTCAAAGTCGAACGGGCCGTGTTCAAAGACGATGTATTCGCCCTCGGCAATGTCGGACAAAATCATCTGTTCGGGAACAGTGCCGCTCCAGTCTGCCGGAAGCCGCACTCCGTAACATTCGGCAAGCGGAATTCCCCAGCTGCAAATCCGTCCTTCCGGGGCGTTCAAAAATGCCATAAGCTGACCGCTTCCGCTGTCGTTTTCCGTTCCGCCCTCGTCGTCGAGTTTTCCCTTAATGCTGTCCAGAATTCCGCAAATCGTCTGGCAGTCCTGACCGGGAATTTTCGACTGCTTTTCCCAGAAGTCAAAGTAGCCGATGCTCTCGTAATTCCTGACGTGAAGGAACTTGTGCGCCGGAATAGTTACAAAATAAGTCTTTACGTCGCCTGAATTCTGCGTGTTTTCCAACCCCTGCAACTCCTTCGAACCTTGTAAATCCTGCAAATCCTGTGAATGTGTTTTCGTCATAGTTTTTTCTCCTGTACTCAAAAGATAACAGTCGAAAGGGCGCAGCAGAGTCCGCAGAACCACGGGAACAGGATTTTTCCGATAGTCTTTCGGGCTTACCGAGTACGCTTCCTTGAACGCGCGCGTAAAAGCCTCGTGGGAAGAAAAACCGTACTCAAGCGCAATGTCCAGAATCGAACGCTTCGTGTCGCGGATTTCCTTCAGCGCAAACGCAAGCCTTCTGTAGCGCAGATAGTCGCGGAAAGCCATCCCTGAAATCTCCCTGAATTTCTTTGAAAAGTGAAATTCCGAATACCCGAGCGTTTCCGCCGCCTTGGAAAGAGAAAGAGCGTCGTCGTCCTTAGCCTTGATGCTTTCGTCAATTCGCGCAATCACAGCCTGAATCATCCTCTGCCATTCGTGAATGCCGCTGTTTTCCGCCGCGAGCGAAGCCGTCTTTTTTTTCGCAATTCCTGTCAGATTTTGCCGTTCCATTTCAACCATTGTAGCACAAGTATAAAACTGCCGCTCGCAAAATTCTTGATTTCAGTTGCTGTCGCAGGGGATTTTTTTTCCTTTCAGGGCGTGCCCCTCTTTCAGAGGGTCAGGCTATCCAGGGTTCCGCTTTCGCTCCATTGCTTTCGTTGTGCTCCGCTCCACTTCAGCAACGGCTTCGCCGCCCTTCCTATCCTTCACGCGACGCTGGAGCGTGAAGGTCGTGTGCGAGAGCACACAGTTAAATAGACAATAGTTCGAAAACTTTTCTATATTATATAGCTTTCACAGAGCCGGGCACTTCCGACTCTGCGTTGCGCGCGGCGCACCACGTTCCTTTTGCTAGTGACTCTGCAAGATTGTGCGAACGCAGGTATTCGTGCATAAAACCTGCGGAAAAAGAATCGCCGCACGCCGTCGTGTTTACTGCCCGTACTTCTTCCGCGTTAAATTCAACAAATGCTCCGTTTTCTGCGGCGAACGTTGATTTTTTGCCGCGCGTTACTACGATAATGCACCCCAAAGTCCGGCTTTTTTCCGCGACGGCATTTTTCAGCTGTTCTTCCGTTATAAAAAGGTCAAAACCAAATGTCGAACAGAATTCTTCCTCGTTGATTTTTATTACTGCCGGCGTACACAGGGCAAGCGTTTTCTGCAAATTTTCGCCGCAATAGTCCGCAAGAAGAAATTTTCTCCTGTCAGAAGCCATTTTTGCAATTACAGCCGGAAGTCCGTCTGAAAAATATTTAGGGCAGCTTCCTGCCATAAGAACTGCATCGCATTTTTCGATGTTCGTTTCTATTTCGGCAAGCATTTCTGCCTGTGCATCTGAAAAATCGTATTTATCTGCCGGTTCATCTGCAACAAGTTCCGTCGTCGTTCCCTGCGCCCTGTCTAAAAGCGTCCAGCATTCCCTTGTACTTCCCGGCGTTTCTACCGGAATTACCGCAATTTTGTCCTGTTCTGCAAGTTCCATAAAAAGAGCAGCGTTAGTTTTTCCAAGCGGACAGACGGCAGTTGCACATCCCGGTTCTAGCTGATTTAGTACGCGCGCAGAATTAACTGCCTTCCCGGATGCGTCCTGCCGGTACTGCCTGCACCGGTTTACTGAATTTATATGAAGATAGTCAAACGTAACTGTTCTTTGAATGGTCGGGCTTAGACAAATACACAAAATTGATGACATATTTTTATTATATCAGTTTCTATGAAAAGAAACAATAAAAAGAAACTATGTGTTTTCTGCCTGTAAAAAAAACAGGGGCTCCGAAAAGCAACGCTATCCAGAGCCCCTGCCGTCCAGTTTCCTGGACATCGGAGAGAGTTTATCAGCTTATTTACAAGCTGATATAAATATATAACGGATTAAAAAGATTGTCAATGGTTTTGATTTTTTTTTATAAAATTATCGCCGTGTGGATAAAAAAAGATAAAAAAAATGCTGCGCTAAGGCAGCATTTTAATTTGGAGATAATCGGATTCGAACCGACGACCCTTTGATTGCGAACCAAATGCTCTACCAACTGAGCTATATCCCCGAACGTGTGACTATAATACAATATATAAAAAAAAACTTCAATTTGAAATCGGCAGAAAAATGCAGGACGTAAAACTGCGCTATTTGTCCTGCGTAAGGACTGTTCCTGCCGGAATTGAGCGCGTTACCCAGGTGTTTCCGCCTATCGTACAGCCCCTGCCGATTACTGTTTCTCCGCCAAGAATTGTTGCTCCTGCGTAAATCGTAACGTCGTCTTCTATAGTAGGGTGTCTTTTTTTGTTCATCAGTTCCTTTTTTACGCTTAGTGCACCGAGCGTAACGCCCTGGTATATTTTTACGTTATCACCGATTATTGTAGTTTCGCCGATTACTACGCCTGTTCCGTGGTCAATGAAAAACGATTCGCCGATTTTTGCACCCGGATTGATGTCTATTCCTGTTTTTCCGTGTATGTGTTCGCTCATAATCCGCGGAATGACCGGAATGCCGCTTTCATACAGAAAATGTGCAATTCTGTACACGAGGATTGCTTCAAGTCCCGGATAGGAAAGGATGACTTCTTCGTGACTTTTTGCCGCCGGATCGCCCCTGTAGCCTGCTTCAACGTCAAGTGCAATTTTCCGCTTGATTTCCGGAAGTTCCTCAAGCAGTGCGATTGACGTTGCTTCTGCCAGTTTAAAGCAGTGGGAATCTTCTATATTATCTGCCGTGCCTTTCTGCTTGCAGACTGTGTATACAAGCGCTTTCTGGATTTCTTTCGTAAGTACGGCGATGACGTTGTTTACCCGCGTTCCTGTTACGTAGCGTATGTTTGCCGGCGTAATTTCTTCGTCCACCCTGAAGCCCGGAAAAATAAGGCACTGCAAGTCCTGAAGGACGGTGATGACGTTCTGTCTGTTTGGAAAATTCTCCGATTCGCTGCGGTTTATTCCGCCGTATCTGTCGTAGGAATCAAGAATTCCGTCTATGAGCATATCTATATTCATTTTGACCTCTAAAAGTTCTGTTTTTCTGAATAGTATCATATACTTTGTAAAAAAACTATAAAAAACGGCTGAATTCCGGGGAATTATTATTGACATAAAAGTATCGGTCAGTTATATTTTCAGAACGCATTGCTATTTGTCGTGTAATGCCCTTGTAGCTCAGCCGGTAGAGCGCAGCCATGGTAAGGCTGAGGTCTGCGGTTCAATCCCGCACGGGGGCTCAAGTATTTTATAAAAAATTGATTTAGGAGTATATATATGGCAAGTAAGAAAAAGGGAACCGTTGAAATCATCGCTCTTCAGTGTTCAGAGTGTAAGCGCAAGAATTATACAACTTATAAGAACCGCAAGAACATTACCGGTAAACTTGAGTTGAGCAAGTATTGCCCGTTTGACCGCAAGCACACAATGCACAAAGAAACAAAAGCAAAATAATTGCAAAAATTGTATATTTTTCGTTCCGGTTTCTGGAGCGGTAAAAATATATAGGGCAGTAGTTCAGCTGGTAGAGCAGCGGTCTCCAAAACCGCCTGTCGTGGGTTCAAATCCTGCCTGCCCTGTTTTCAGTTAATCCATTGGAGGAATTATGTCAAAAGTCGGACAGTTTTTACGTGAAAGCAAAGCAGAATTGAAAAAGGTTGTATGGCCTTCACGTGATGATGTTGTATCTTCAGTAAAAGTTGTAATTATCTCCACTATAATCGTTGCAATCGTCCTTGGTCTGTTGGATTTTGCTTTTACGGAAGCATTCCGCGCGTTAATGAAATAGAGAAGGATTTTTATGGCAAAGAGTTGGTACATTCTTCATACTTATAACGGTTATGAAGGTAAAATCGAACGTACTGTAAAAGCGCTTCTTGAAAAAAATGAGCTCGATCCTGCGGTTGTAACAGATATAAAAGTTCCTGTTGAAGAAGTAGTGGAAATAAAGGACGGCAAGAAAAAAAGCCGCCACGATAAATTTCTGCCGGGATACATAATGATAGAGCTTGACCTTCCTGAAATAGGATGGAAGGCTACGTGTTCTACTATCAGACGTATTCAGGGTGTAACCGGCTTTGTAGGAACTAATCCGAACGAGCGTCCGCGTCCGATTTCTGCCGATGAGGCAAAGAACCTGCTTTTGAAAGCCGGCGCTATTAAAGGTGAAAAATCAGTCAAGGTTAAGCAGTCCTTTAATGTCGGCGATCAGGTTAAGATTACGGACGGTCCGTTTGCTTCTTTCAGCGGTACTATCGAAGACGTAAGCGTAGAGAAAGACAAGCTGCGTGTTAATGTCCAGATTTTCGGACGTGCAACACCGGTTGAAGTCAGCCTGCTTCAGGTTGAAAAGATTTAACAAGAACAAAATTTCAGGTGCTCGCATGCCAGTGCGGGCATTACCTGTTTTTGGGAGAAACGCAGGTCCGTTGGACAAAGGCGTTTCGCTAGAAGCGTATAAGCGCTTCATACCAATTTAGGAGATTCAAAATGGCATCAAAGAAGGTAACAGCCGTAATTAAATTGCAGTGTCCGGCAGGAGCTGCTACACCGGCTCCTCCGATCGGTCCTGCACTTGGGCCTCACGGTGTTTCTGCACCGAAGTTTGTCCAGGAATTCAACGACAGAACAAAGAATATGGAAAGAGGCCTTATCATTCCTGTTGTTCTGACTGTTTATGCGGACAAATCCTACACATTCATCCTTAAGACTCCTCCGGCCGCCGTTCTTATCAAGAAAGCGCTCAAGATTGAGAAAGGTTCCGGAAACCCGCTTCTTAACAAGGTGGGAACGCTCTCTAAGAAAGACCTTGAGGAAATCGCAAAGACTAAGCTCCCTGACGTTAATGCTAACGATCTGGAAGCGGCAAAGAAAATCATCGCCGGTACTGCTCGCAGTATGGGTGTAGAGGTGGAGCACTAATATGAAACACGGAAAGAAATATCGCGCAGCCGCTGAAAAGTATGATTTGACTAAAAAATACAGTGTAGATTCTGCCTGCAATATGGTAAAGGATATGAAAGTTGCAAGCTTTGACGAAACTGTTGAAGCTCATATTTCATTGAAGCTTGATAAATCTGCATCTGTTCGTGATACACTGGTTTTCCCTAATCAGTTCAGGGGTGAAAAGAAAGTTCTTGTTTTCTGTCACGAAGACCGCGTAAAGGAAGCTCTTGATGCAGGTGCTGCTTATGCCGGTTCTGATGAATACATCGAAAAGGTAAAGGGCGGATGGCTTGATTTTGATGTTGCAGTTGCAACTCCTGATATGATGAAGGACGTTGGTCGTCTTGGTATGGTTCTTGGTAGAAAAGGTCTTATGCCTAACCCGAAAACCGGTACTGTTACTACTGACATTACAAATGCCATCAACGAGCTTAAGAAAGGACGCACTGAATACCGCGCTGATAAGGGCGGAGTTATTCATATTGCCGTAGGCAAGAGTTCTATGGACGCTGCAAAAGTTGCAGAGAACGTAAATGTACTTCTTGCAGAAGTTGCCAAGAAGTCTCCTAATGGTGTTACTGCTGGATTTATTCAGTCTGTTTCCCTTAGTTCTACTATGGGCCCGGGTGTCTGGGTTGATATGAAGGAAGGTGAATAATTATGGCAATGATGGCAAAGAAAGTTCAGTCTGCTAAGACTGCTGCAATTGAAGAAGCTAAAAAGACATTTGCAGAATACAAAGATTTTATTTTTGCTGATTACCGTGGAATGACTGTAGAGCAGATTTCAAACCTTCGTAAAAAGCTTCGTGAGCAGAAAGCCGTTCTTAAGGTTGTTAAGAATAATTTTGCACGCATTGCATTTGAAGATATGAAGATTGACAACGTTGCTGACTATCTTAAAGGTCCTACAGTTGTTGCTATGTCAAACGAAGAGTCCAATGTAGTTGCAAAAGTTCTTTTTGACTTTGCAAAGGAAGCTCCGACTCTTTCTGTAAAAGGTGCGTTCGTAGATAAGGCTGTCCTTGATGCAGCTAAAATCGAGGAATACTCTAAAGTTCCTGGAAAGAAAGAACTTATCGCAATGCTTATGTCTGCTATCAACGGTCCGGCTCGTCAGCTGGCTGCTACTATCAAGGCATACGCAGAAAAGAAAGAAGCAGAAGGCGGTGCGTCGGCTGCTCCTGCGGCAGAAGCGGCTCCGGCTGCTGAAGCTGCGCCGGCAGAATCAGCAGAGGCTCCGGCAGCTGAGTAATTCAGTTATTGAATCAGTTATACACGGTCAGGCTTCATAGCTGTCGACTGTCCGTGTTTTGATTTGCAGGACGGTTCGTATGAACCTGTTACTGCATCACCTTTTAGGGTGAATACATTTACATATTTGTGAGGAAGACAATATGGCAGCATTAACAACAGATCAGATTCTTGATGCAATTTCCGGTATGACAGTTCTTGAATGTTCAGAACTTGTAAAGGCAATGGAAGAAAAATTCGGCGTAACTGCAGCAGTTGCAGTTGCAGCAGCTCCGGCAGCAGGTGCAGCAGCAGGTGGTGCTGAAGAACAGACTGAGTTCACAGTTACTCTTGACAGCTTCGATGCAGCTAAAAAGATTCCGGTTATCAAGGCTGTTCGCGAAATCACAGGTCTTGGTCTTGGTGAAGCAAAAGCTTTGGTTGAAGGCGCTCCGAAAGAGCTCAAAGCTGGCGTAAGCAAGGCTGACGCTGATGCAATGATTGCTAAGATTACAGAAGCCGGCGGAAAAGCCAGCAAGAAATAATCGGGTTTTTGCCTGATTTTTAACTGAAACAGCAGGAGGTTGTCTCCTGCTGTTTTTGTGCTTTTATGTTCTTTTAAAATTTTTAGTATACGCCTTACCCCAATAAGGCAATCAGCCTGTTCTGTGCTGTGCAGAGTTTCTAGCATGTAGCAGTCCGTGGCTGAATCTATAATACAGGGGGAAATGATGTTCGCAAAGACACGAACAATCAACCGTCAGTATATCGGTAAAGACATCCAGAACTTTATGGATGTGCCGGATTTGATTGGTATTCAGACTTCTTCTTATGAAAGTTTTCTTCAGGCAGAACGGCTGAAGAAAGGTGAGCCGTTGCTTAATCAGGGATTGCAGGAAGTATTTACCTCAACGTTCCCTATTGAAAGTCCGAACGGCGATATGTCCCTTGAGTTTGAATATTACGAACTCGATTATCCTAACATTAAATTTTCTGAACTCGAATGCAAGCAGAAAGGTCTGACCTATTCTGTTCCTTTGAAAGCCCGTATTGATCTTACGTTCTTGAATGACGGTCATATCATTCAGAAGGACATTTATATGGGCGATATTCCGCTTATGACAGACCGCGGAACGTTCATCATCAACGGTGCAGAGCGCGTTGTTGTTTCTCAAATTCACCGCTCTCCTGGAGTTATTTTCCAGCACGATAAAGGCGTGTATTCTAGCCGCATAATTCCTTACCGCGGTTCCTGGCTTGAATTTGAAATTGACCAGAAAAAAGAACTGATTTTTGCAAAAATTGACCGCAAGAAGAAAATCCTCGGCACTATTTTCCTGCGTGCGCTTGGCTACAATACGCGTGAGGAAATCATCAGATGCTTCTATTCTACGGAAAATGTTGCTGTAGTTGATACGACTGAATCCCGCAATGCGCTTGTTGACAGCGTTCTTGCAAGTGCCGTTATCCTTAAGGATGAGGACGGAAACGAAAAGCGCCTGTTCAATGCCGGCGTACGCCTTCACCCTCACGATATTGATGACCTTGTTGCAAACGGCGTAAAGGAAATCTGCGTAATTAAATTCAATACAAAGAATAATCCGAACAGCAAGGAAGAGAACAACGAGTCACTTGACTCCCAGATTATCATCAACTGTTTTGAGCGCGAGGAAATCCGCCACGTAAAGGAAGGTTCTGTAGACAACGAGCCGACACGTGAAGATGCGCTTGCTGCCGTTTATGCAGTCCTGATGCCTGGTGAACCGATTACTGTTGAGGCTGCTGAAAAAGACTTGAATTCAATGTTCTTCAGCGAGCGCCGCTATGACCTTGGACGCGTCGGACGCTACAAGCTCAACAAGAAATTTGATTATAAAGATGACGTAAAAGATTTTACTTTGATTAAGGACGACATCATCAATACGATGAAAATTCTTATCAAGGTATATATCGGCGAAGAGCAGATTGACGATATTGATCATCTTGGTAACCGCCGTATCCGCTGTGTAGGCGAGCTTCTTACAAACCAGCTGAAAACTGCGTTCAGCAGAATGGAACGCATTGTAAAAGAACGGATGGGCTTGAAAGAAACTGATACGATGAAACCGCAGGATCTTATTTCAATCAAACCGATTGTTGCCGCCCTGCGCGAATTCTACGGTTCAAGTCAGCTTTCTCAGTTTATGGATCAGGTAAATCCGCTTTCTGAACTGACTCACAAGCGCCGTCTGAATGCTCTTGGTCCTGGTGGTCTTTCACGCGACCGTGCCGGATTTGAAGTCCGCGACGTTCATTATTCTCATTATGGACGTATGTGTCCTATTGAAACTCCTGAAGGTCCGAATATCGGTCTTATTGTTTCTCTTGCTATGTTCACGCAGATAAACGAGTACGGATTCCTTGAAGCGCCGTTCCGCAAAGTTGTGAACGGCAAGGCAACAAGCGAGGTTGAATATCTTTCGGCAATGGACGAAGACAAGTATTATGTCGGACAGCTTGTAGAAGGAATTAAGGAAGACGGTTCTTTCCCTACGGAAATGATTTCCTGCCGTCACCGCGGCGACTATACGACGCGCAACGTAAAGGATATTCAGTACATCGACGTTTCTCCGCGTCAGGTAATTTCCGTATCTGCATCTTTGATTCCGTTCCTTGAGCACGACGATGCAAACCGCGCACTTATGGGATGTAATATGCAGCGCCAGGCTGTACCGCTTCTGTTCCCTGAACCGCCTCACGTCGGTACTGGTATGGAGCGCAAGACTGCATACGATTCGGGCGTTCTCGTAAAGGCGAAATATGAAGGCGATGTTGTATACGTTGCAAGTGACTTGATAAAAGTCCGCCCTACGGATAAGGCTGCCGGCGAGATAAATGAATATCCGCTTTTGAAATATCAGCGTACTAACAATGATACGTGTAATCATCAGCGTCCGATTGTTGAGGTTGGTCAGCACGTTAAGAAGGGCGATGTCCTTGCTGACGGTCCTGCAACGTTCAACGGTGAACTTGCGCTTGGACGTAACATTCTTGTAGGTTTCGTTCCGTGGAACGGCTATAACTACGAGGATGCTGTTTTGATTTCACAGCGCGTTGTCCGCGAAGATATGTATACTACTATCCACATCAAGGAATTCTCTATTGAAGTCCGCGAAACAAAGCTTGGTCCGGAGCGCATTACTCGCGATATTCCGAACACGGCTGAGAAAGCGCTTGATAATCTTGATGCGGAAGGTATCGTAAGAATAGGTGCTAAAGTCCGTTCCGGTGATATTCTGGTAGGAAAAGTAACGCCGAAGAGCGAAACGGAAACAACTCCTGAATTCAAGCTTTTGAACTCAATTTTCGGTGAAAAGGCTAAGGAAGTGCGCGATTCTTCCCTGCACGTTCCGCACGGAGTTGAGGGTGTTGTAATTGATGTTCAGCGAATGAAGCGTATGGAGGGCGATGAACTTTCTCCTGGCGTTGATGAGGTTGTAAAGGTAATCATTGCCAACAAGCGTAAACTTCGCGAAGGTGACAAGATGGCAGGACGTCACGGAAACAAGGGTGTCGTTGCGCGAATTCTTTCTATAGAAGATATGCCGTACCTTGAAGATGGTACTCCGCTTGACGTATGTCTTAATCCTCTTGGTGTTCCTTCTCGTATGAATATCGGACAGATTATGGAATCGGAACTTGGTGTTGCTGGTAAATACCTTAATCAGTTCTTTGAATCACCGGTATTTCAGTCTCCTAGCCAGGAGCAGATTGCCGCAAAACTTAAGGAAGCAGGACTTGCTTCTGATGCAAAGCAGATTGTTCACGACGGACGCACAGGCGAACCGTTTGTAAATCCGATTTTTGTCGGCGTAATCTACTTTATGAAACTGCATCACCTTGTTGATGACAAGATGCACGCGCGTTCTACAGGACCGTACTCACTTGTTACGCAGCAGCCGCTCGGCGGTAAGGCACAGTTCGGTGGTCAGCGTCTTGGTGAAATGGAAGTATGGGCGCTTGAGGCTTATGGTGCTGCAAACACATTGCAGGAGATGATGACTATTAAGTCTGATGATATGAACGGTCGTTCAAAGATTTACGAGTCTATCGTAAAGGGTGATCCGACTTCTCCTGTAGGCGTACCGGAAGCATTCAACGTTATGGTTCAGGAGCTTCGTGGTCTGGGTCTTGATTTCACTATTTATGACGAAAAGGGCAAGCAGATTGCCCTGACGGAACGTGATCAGGAATTGATTGATAAAGCTGCATCTGGCTTCGAGAAGGAGAATTCAAATGCGTGATATTCAGGATTTTGCAAGTGTTAAAATAAAACTGGCTTCGCCGGATACAATCCGCGCGTGGTCTTACGGCGAAGTAAAAAAGCCGGAAACTATAAACTATCGTACGCTTCGTCCGGAGAAAGACGGTCTTTTCTGCGAGCGCATTTTCGGAACTACCAAGGAATGGGAATGTTACTGCGGAAAATTCAAGTCAATCCGCTATAAGGGCGTTATCTGCGACCGCTGCGGCGTTGAAGTTACTCACTTTAAAGTACGCCGCGAGCGCACCGGTCATATCGAGCTTGCAGCACCGGTAAGCCACATCTGGTATTACCGTTCCGTTCCTAGCCGGATGGGGCTTCTGCTTGATATGCAGGTTGCCCAGCTGCGTGCCGTTCTGTATTACGAAAAGTACATCGTTATTGATGCCGGTGATACGGACTTGAAGAAAATGCAGCTTCTGACGGAGGACGAGTACATCGAGGCGCGCGAGCGTTACGGTGAAACGTTCACTGCGGATATGGGTGCAGAGGCTATCAAGACGCTTCTTGATAACATCGACCTTGATTCCCTTGCGGCAGAACTGCGTGCAAAGATGATTGAAAAGGGCTCAAAGAGTGACAAGCGTCTTTTAAAGCGCATTGAAATTGTTGAAAATTTCCGCTCGTCCGGAAATAAGGCGTCCTGGATGATTTTGGACGTTATTCCGGTAATTCCGCCGGAACTTCGCCCTATGGTTCAGCTTGACGGCGGGCGTTTTGCTACGTCTGACCTTAATGATTTGTACCGCCGCGTTATTAACCGCAACAACCGCCTTAAGAGGCTTCAGCAGCTTTCTGCTCCGGACATCATTATCCGCAACGAAAAGCGTATGCTTCAGGAAGCGGTTGACTCATTGTTCGACAACTCAAAGCGCAAGCGCGTTGTAAAAGGCGCATCAAACAGACCGCTTAAGTCTATTTCCGATATGATTAAGGGTAAGCAGGGACGTTTCCGCCAGAATCTTCTTGGTAAGCGCGTTGACTACTCCGGACGTTCGGTAATCGTTGTAGGACCGGAGCTTAAACTGTGGCAGTGTGGTCTTCCTACGAAAATGGCGCTTGAACTTTTCAAGCCGTTCATTATGAAAAAGCTTGTTGACAAGGACGTTGTATTCAATATCAAGAAGGCAAAAATGCTCGTAGAGTCTGAAGCTCCGGAAGTATTCAGCATTCTTGACGAAGTTGTGCGCGAGCATCCTGTTATGCTGAACCGCGCTCCTACGCTTCACCGTCTTGGTATTCTTGCATTTGAGCCTGTTCTTGTTGAAGGAAAGGCACTTAAGCTTCATCCGCTTGCCTGTAAATCATTCAATGCCGACTTTGACGGTGACCAGATGGCTATTCACGTTCCGCTGACGCAGGCTGCTCAGATGGAATGCTGGACTCTTATGCTTTCCGCAAGAAACCTTCTTGATCCGGCGAACGGAAACACAATCGTTGCGCCGTCACAGGATATGGTTCTTGGAATTTACTATATGACTTCCGTAAAACCGGGTGCAAAGGGAACGGGTAAGCGTTTCTCAAGTCCTGATGAAGTCCGCCTTGCGGCTGAAAGCGGTGCTATTGAATGGCAGGCTGCAATCAAAGTGAATGCTCCTAAAGATTCTTTCAAAGAAGGCGAGTTTAAAGCCGGAGATTTGATTGAAACTACTGCCGGACGCCTTCGCTTTAATGAAGCTATGCCTGACGGAGTCCGCTATGTAAACGAGCTTATGGGTGATAAAAAACTCAAGGCTATGATTGAAGATGTTTATCATACGCAGGGACCGTGGCTTACAATCCAGATGCTTGACGCAATCAAGTCCGTCGGATACAAAAACGCTACGTTCTTCGGTGCAACTCTTTCTATGGACGATATTCTTGTTCCTGCTGAAAAGAAAGAGATGGTTGACAAGGCAAATAAAGAAGTTGAAAAAATCGTTAATGACTACTCAAAAGGTGTTATCACCGGAGAGGAGCGCTATAATCGTGTATGCGATATCTGGGCCCGCACTAACGACGAACTGACTGATTTGATGATGAAAAATCTTGCCAGCCACAAAGACGGATTTAATACTATCTATATGATGGCTACTTCCGGTGCCCGCGGTTCTAAAAAGCAGATTTCACAGCTTGCGGCTATGCGCGGATTGATGGCTAAGCCTAGCGGAGAAATCATCGAACTTCCTATCCGTTCGAACTTCAAGGAAGGTCTTTCGGTTATCGAATACTTTATTTCTACGAACGGTGCGCGCAAGGGTCTTTCTGATACTGCTTTGAAGACTGCTGACGCAGGTTATATGACCCGCCGTCTTGTTGATGTTGCTCAGGACGTTGTTGTAAATGACGAAGACTGCGGAACTATCAACGGTATTGATTATGCGGCGATTAAAGACGGTGATGAAATTGTCGTTCATCTGGCAGACAGAATTGTCGGTCACTATACGATTGAACGCGTCGTTCACCCTATTACCGGTGATTTGATCTGCGATGTAAACGAATACATAACTCCGGAACTCGCAAAGAAAATTGAAGATGCCGGCGTTGAAAAGGTTAAGCTCCGCACTGTCCTTACGTGCGAAGCACAGCACGGTATTTGTATAAAATGTTACGGTCAGAACCTTGCCCGCAACAAGATTGTTGAAATCGGTGAGGCTGTAGGTATTATTGCTGCGCAGTCAATCGGTCAACCTGGTACTCAGCTTACTCTTCGTACGTTCCACTCAGGTGGTACTGCTGATAAGGCAACGGAAGATAACCGCATCGTGCTGAACTTTAATGCAATAATCAATGATGTTCAGGGAACGCACGTAGAAATGGATGACGGAAGCTGGCTCTTTACTCGTAAAGGCTTTATGAAAGTTATCCGCATTCTTGACAGCGTAAAGCTTGAGAGCGGCGATGACCTTAAAGTACAGGACGGCGTAAGTCTTTTGAAAGACAGCGTTCTGCTTGTGCGCAAAGGAAAGAAAGTTACGGCTTCTGCTTCCGGAAAAGTCATTATCAAAGACAATGTTCTGTATCTTGTAAATAAGGAAGTGAAGGTTGAAATCAGTAACGGTTCTACTATTCACACAAAGGCAGGCGATGTTGTTGAAGCAGGAAAGGCATTGGGAACATTCGACCAGTATTCTGATCCGATTATTGCTGAAAGCAACGGTTACGTTCATTTTGAAGATGTAATTCTAGGTTCTACTCTTGCAGAAAAAGTTGATATGCAGACTGGTAAGACTGAGCGTACGATTACTGACCTTCACCTTGACGTTAAACAGCCGCGTATTCTTGTTACTGATGAAGCCGGTAACGAAATGGGAAGTTACTATCTTCCTGCCGGTGCCGTTCTTCAGGTTGAGGACACGCAGCAGATTAAGGCAGGTGATACTCTTGCCAAGATGCCTAAAGAGGCTGCAAAGACAAACGATATTACCGGTGGTATTCCGCGTGTTACAGAGCTTTTCGAAGCGCGCAAACCGAAAAATCCTTGCGTTCTTGCCCGGATTTCAGGAACTGTCAAGTTCAAGGGAATTTCAAAGGCAAAGCGTATTATCGCCGTTGAAGACGAATTCGGTAATGTTTTTGAACATCTTGTTCCTACGCAGAAGCATATGCTTGTGCGCGACGGTGACAAAGTAGAAGCCGGCGAGCAGCTGTGTGACGGCGCACCTAATCCAAGCGATATTCTTAATATTCTTGGTGAAAATGCCCTTCAGAATTACCTTATGGACGAAATCCAGTCCGTATACCGTGCGCAGGGCGTATCTATCAATGATAAGCACATCGGCGTTATCGTACGCCAGATGCTCCGCAAGGTAGAAATCGTTGCCGTTGGTGATACAAAATTCATCTACGGTCAGCAGGTTGATAAATACAAGTTCCACGAGGAGAACAGGCGTGTAGTATCAGAAGGCGGACAGCCGGCTGTTGCGCGCCCGATGTTCCAGGGTATTACGAAAGCGGCTTTGAACGTAGATTCGTTCCTTTCTGCTGCGTCATTCCAGGAAACAACGCGTGTTCTTACGAATGCGGCTATTTCCGGCTCAACGGACGGTCTGCATGGTATTAAAGAAAACGTTGCAATCGGACATATGATTCCGGCGGGAACAGGCATTAAGAATTACAAGAACATCAAGCTGTTTGATGAAAGTGATACAGACCTTGACGTTCAGATGGATGAAATTCTTGAGCGTCGCCGTCAGGAAAAAGAGCTTGAGATGAACAGGGTTGAAGAACCTGTGTTTGAGGCTGACGAGCAGGACTAATGCCTGTATAATGGTACTGCTAGCAGAAGAATACCGCCCGGATACTTCGGGCGGTATTCTTTTTTATACGGTTTATAAAGACAATTTGTTATGCCAGTTTTTAGTTGTGTGTGTGGTGAGTTGAAAGAGTAATGCCTTGCAGTTTTGTTTTTGATGGTTTACAGTGTAAGGCGTATTGAAGAAAGTATTGTCAGACAAATTTTTATATATATCCTTAAATATATTTTTTGCAGTAGTAAAAATAATGTTTTATAATAGTAGAAAAAGTGTTTGCGCCGGAAAGCGCCGGAGGATATGTTCAATGAATCTGAAGCAGAAGGCACTTGATTTAACATATAAAATAGAAAATAATTTTTTTCTCACAGTTGTCCGTCGTTCCCTTACGATGATGATACCGTTCGTCCTTGTAGGCGGATTTGCCTGTGCGTTTATAAATCTGCCGTTTATTGATTATGGTTCGGAACTGTTCGACGGTGCATTGGGAACACTGCATTCTATTTTGCTTTTTATTTACAATGGTACTTTTGGTCTTTTTTCTCTTGCGCTGCTTATTGTCATTACAGTAAGTTATTGCATAGAAAAAAATGAATCGCCGGATAAGGCGGCGATGTACGTAATAGTTGCGCTCGGTGCGTACGGAGCGCAGCTTAACATCGGTACTTCAGGATTTAATTTTGAAAGCCTGGGCGTAAAGAGCAGTTTTTCTGCGATTTTTATTGCGCTCCTTTCCTGCTTTTTGTACGAACGTCTTAAGCGCATAACGGCATTTTCCCTGAAAAAATACGTTTCCGGTATGGACGTTATGTGTGCCAATTCAATTTCATCGCTTTTGCCGATGACGTTTGTAGTGGGTGTTGCTGTTCTGATAAATCTGCTGCTTCATTCGTTTTTTGGAGTGAAAAGCGTACACGAACTGTTTTCAAATCTTTCCTGTGCGCTTTTTGCCCACGTTCATAACCGTTTCTTTTCCGGGCTTCTGTATACGTTCCTCCTTCATTTTTTCTGGTCGCTGGGATTTCACGGAAGTAATCTGATGGAACCTATTGCCCAGTCGATTTTTTCGGACGTGGCGGCAGATACTGTGTTCAGCAAAAGTTTTTTTGATACGTATATCGTAATGGGCGGATGCGGTACTACAATCTGTGTACTTCTTCTGCTTCTTCTTTTCTTCAGAAAGACGCGTTTGGGCAATCTTTCAAAAATTGCTTTTTTCCCTGTCGTGTTTAACCTGAACGAAGTCCTTACGTTCGGCATTCCGATTGTTCTTAATCCTGTTATGGTAATTCCGTTTATCAGTACGCCGGTGGTTTTGTACTGCATTGCCTATGCGGCGACTGCATCAGGACTTATTCCGGGACTTATAACTACAGTTCCATGGTCAACGCCTATTCTTGTGAGCGGATATATTGCTACCGGCTCTGTACGCGGCGTTCTTCTGCAGCTTTTTCTTGTTGCAACCGGTATGGCAGTATATTATCCCTTTATCCGGCTGAATAAGCGTATACAGGAACTTAGCGCGCATAAAAAACTTGATACACTGGTGGAAGCACTGAAAATATGTGAACGGGAGGGGGAACCGCCGCAGTTTCTCTCCAGAGTTGACAGTCTTGGTATGATGACACGTGTTCTTTTTGATGATTTAAAAGACGCAATTAAGCAGAATGCATTGTTTATGGTGTATCAGCCGCAAGTAAATTCGGATGGAAGGTGTGTTGGTGCAGAGGCTTTGCTTCGGTGGAATCACTCTCTGTACGGTTCTATTTATCCTCCTCTTATAATCTATCTTGCAAAAGCTGGCGGAATGCTTTCCCAACTTGAAGAAAAGATTATTGATATGGTGGCGCAGTCAATAGCACAAACAGAAAAGGTGTTCGCCGGTGATTTTAAAATTTCTTTCAATATTACAGGAAAATCACTGTTCTGGGATATTGAGTCATGCATAGACAATGCTCTTAAGAAATATAAGATTCCGGCGGAACGGATGTGGATAGAAATTACCGAGCAGGACGTCATCTCCAAGTCTGATGAAGTTGTCGGTACGCTCAAACGACTGAAGGCAAAAGGTCACACCCTGCTTATTGATGATTTTGGTATGGGACATACGTCGCTTCTATACCTTCAGTCGGGCTTTTTCGGCGTTGTAAAGCTTGACGGTTCGCTTGTTAAGAATATTGTCCATAACGAAACAAACCGGAATATTGTAGATTCTATTGTCGCACTCGGAAACAAGCTTGGAATAAAAGTCATTGCAGAATTTGTAGAAAATCAGGAAGAAGTGGAAGTGCTTCATTCGCTTGGGTGCAGCTGGTATCAGGGATATTTGTATTCCAAGCCGGTATCATTCGAGCAGTTTGTTTCATATCTGTGTCGTACTAATGAGGAGCTGTCGGGGATTTGATGCAAGGCAGTGCGGCGTGCAGTTTCTCTCAAAAATCTGGTTAATCCCCTTCCGGTTTTCTTCAGGCGATGGTTCAGGCGGAACTTCTGGAGATTCTGACGGTGGAATTTCCGAAAATTTTGTCTTTTCCTGGATTTTTTCCGGAATTTCTGCCGGCATATCGTTCTGTATGTAGTTTTTGTGTGAAATTCTCTTGAATTCATTTTCTGAATTCATTAGTATTGAAAAACTATCTTATTGTAAGTTGGAATAGAGTTTTTGCTCTATATTGATATGCAAATCTTCCGGGGTGCTGACCGGAATAAATAGAGGAGAATAGGCGATGCCTACAATCAATCAATTAATTCGTCAGGGACGTCAGTCTGTGGCTAACAGAACGAAGTCTCCCGCACTTCAGTCCTGCCCGCAGAAACGTGGTGTTTGTACCCGTGTTATGACTGTAACTCCAAAAAAGCCGAACTCTGCGCTCCGCAAGGTTGCCCGTGTTCGCTTGTCAAATGGTATTGAAGTAACTGCATATATTCCTGGTATAGGTCACAACCTTCAGGAACACTCTGTAGTTTTAATCCGTGGTGGTCGTGTTAAGGATCTTCCTGGTGTTCGCTATCATATCATCCGTGGTACTAAGGATACTCTTGGCGTTGAGGACCGCAAGCGCGGACGCTCAAAATATGGTGCTAAAAGACCTAAGGCTTAATAACGGAGGAATACGATGGGAAGACATAAGAAGTCAGTTGACCGTCCATGTTTGCCGGACGCAAAATATAACAGCAAGATTGTTACTAAATTTGTCAGCCGTATGATGCTTGACGGAAAGAAAGCAACTTGCACAAAAGTAATCTATGAAGCCATGGATAAACTTAAGGCTAAGACCGATAAGGATCCGCTTGAGGTTCTCCTTAAAGCTTTGGAAAACGTTAAGCCTGTAGTAGAAGTAAAATCACGCCGCGTTGGTGGTGCTACATATCAGGTTCCGGTAGAAATTCGTGATTCACGCCGCGAAGCTCTTGCTATGCGCTGGATTATCGAAGCTGCTAGAAACAGAAGCGGACACGGTATGGCAGATACACTTTCTGCTGAACTGCTTGATGCATTCAACAATACCGGTTCTGCCTTCAAGAAGAAGGAAGATACCCACAAGATGGCTGAGGCTAACAAGGCTTTTGCTCATTACCGCTGGTAGTTCTTTCTGCCTGTATAAAGGGCGTCTGCATTGTGCGGACGCCCTTTTTTTTGCGTTTTTTTTTCTTATGGAGATTTTTATTTTGCTCCGGTACTTGCAATTTATTTATAAAAATTGTATAAAGGTAGAACCTGTCATAGCCTGTATTGGGCGCGGCAGGTACAGGGTTCTTTAATATCAGCGGGCTGTTTCAAGCCTGGTATTTCCGTAAAGTTAATCGCAAGATTTTCAGGAAAATACGACCCTTGGGTGCGGATTTCTGCCGTCGGCAGGATGAGTGATAACAGGTGTGAACAGGGGTTCTGGTAAGTCTGCAATAAGGCAGGCTGGCTCTTGGAAACCAGACCAGTTATCAGCACTTGGTGTATGATGATGATCGGTGGTAACCGGCCAAAGATATTTCGAAAGTATGGAATATCAATGAAGAAATTATTTTCTAGTCCGTTTAATCACATCATCATCTTATCCTCAATGCAAATAAAAGTGTGTCTGCGAACGCTGCTTGTATCTGTTGATATAAACAGTGTTCTGGCTTAAAGTGCAACACATTAAAAATAAGAATGCCGGAAAATACAAAAAATAAAAGCCGGCAAGGAGAAAAACATGGCAAAGGAGAAGTTCGAGAGAACTAAGCCTCACATGAACGTTGGTACTATTGGTCACGTAGACCATGGTAAGACAACACTTTCTGCAGCTATCACTTCATATTGTGCTAACAAATATGGTGATAAGGCTCTTAAGTATGACGAAATTGATAACGCTCCGGAAGAGAAAGAGCGTGGTATTACAATCAACACTCGTCACTTGGAATATCAGTCAGATAAGAGACACTATGCTCACATCGACTGCCCGGGTCATGCTGACTACATCAAGAACATGATCACTGGTGCTGCACAGATGGACGGTGCTATCCTTGTTGTTGCAGGTACTGACGGTGTTATGCCTCAGACACGCGAGCACCTTTTGCTTGCACGTCAGGTAGGTGTACCGAAGATTATCGTATTCCTGAACAAGGCTGATATTGCTGATCCAGATATGCTTGAACTTTGTGTTGAGGATGTTAAGGATTGTCTTAAGGAATACGGCTTTGCTGCTGAAACTCCAATCATTCAGGGTTCTGCATTCAAGGCTTTGAACGAAGCTTCTAATCCTGAAAACACAAAATGCATCGAAGAATTGCTTACTGCTATGGACTCTTGGTTCGATGACCCGGTTCGTGACGAAGACAAACCGTTCTTGATGCCTATTGAAGACATCTTCACAATCTCTGGACGCGGTACTGTAGTTACAGGTCGTATCGAGCGCGGTGTTGTTAATATGAACGACCCGGTTGAACTGGTTGGTATCCGCCCGACACAGGCTTCTACTGTTACTGGTATCGAAATGTTCCAGAAAACACTTGATCAGGGTATCGCTGGTGATAACGTTGGTATCCTTCTTCGCGGTGTTGACAAGAAAGATGTTGTCCGCGGTCAGGTTCTTGCAAAGCCGGGTTCAATCCACCCGCACACAAAGTTCGAGGCTCAGCTGTACGTTCTTACACAGGAAGAAGGCGGACGCCACTCTTCATTCCGTAACGGTTATCGCCCGCAGTTCTATTTCAGAACTACTGACATCACAGGTACAATTATGCTTGGTGACGGCGTAGAAATGGTAAATCCTGGTGACAACGTAAAAGTTATCGGTGAACTTATCCACCCAGTTGCTATGGACGAAGGTCTGAAACTTGCTATCCGTGAAGGCGGTCGTACAATCGCTTCAGGACAGGTTACAAAGATTATCGAATAGTTAAAGGTCGGTTCAGCCTGTCATTTTTGTGGCAGGCTGACTGAGTCCTTTGGAGGATTAAATTCATGGCTAATGGAAAGATTCGTGTCAGACTTCGTGCTTTTGACGTAGAACTGATCGATCAGAGTGCTAAGGCCATCGTACAGGCTGTACAGAAAGCAGGTGCTAAGGTTTCCGGACCAATCCCGCTTCCGACAAGAATCAATAAGGTAACGGTTCTTCGTTCACCTCACGTATATAAAAAGTCACGTGAGCAGTTTGAGATGAGAACTCACAAGCGCCTTATCGACATTTTGAATCCTACTACTGACGTAATGGATTCATTAATGAAGCTTGAACTGCCTGCTGGTGTAGCTGTAGAAATCAAGCAGTAGTTTTTCTGCTGCAAAATAAGGTACGGTCCCTCCGGATCTGGGATGACGGCCTGATAAATAAAAGAACGTATGTTCTTATAGGAGTATCAGAATGAAAGGTCTGATTGCAAAAAAAGTAGGAATGACACAGGTCTTCGACGAAAGCGGCAACTTAACGCCAGTTACCGTGATCCGCGTTGAACCGAACACTGTTGTTGCTACAAAAACAAAGGAAACTTGCGGATACGATGCTGTTGTTCTTGGTGTAGACGATATGAAGTCTAACAAGGCAAATAAGGCATACGCAGGCATTTTCCCTGAAAACGTTTCCCCAAAACGTACTTTGAAAGAGTTCCGCGACTTCGAGAAAGAAGTTAAGGTCGGCGATTCTGTCGGTCTGGAGCTGTTCAATGAATCACGTTTCCTGGATGTAACTGCCACTTCAAAAGGTAAGGGTTTCCAGGGCGTTATGAAGAGATGGGGCTTCCATGGTGGACGCGCTACTCACGGTTCAAAATTCCACAGAGAGCCGGGTGGTACAGGTAACTGTACAACGCCAGGTCATTGTTTTAAGAACACAAAACTTCCTGGCCGTATGGGATTCAGACGGGTTACTGTTCAGAATCTTAAGATTGTAAAAATTGATCCTGAACTGAATGTTATTTTAGTTCGTGGAGCTGTTCCTGGCAACAAAGACTGCACACTCATCGTGAAGTCCGCAGTAAAGAAATAGCACGGAGGAATTAGAATTATGGAAAAGAAAGTCTATTCAACCGATGGTAAAGAACTGCGTACAATCACTCTTGATGATAAAGTATTCGGTCTTCCGGTAAATGATGATGTTATTTACTATGCCATCACAAATGAACTTGCTAATATGCGTGTAGGTACAGCCTGTACTAAAGGACGTGCAGAAGTGCATGGTTCAAACGCAAAGCCGTATAAGCAGAAGGGAACTGGTAATGCCCGCCGTGGTGATAAAAAATCACCTATTATGGTAGGCGGCGGTACGATTTTCGGACCAAAACCACGTGATTTCAGCTATTCAATGCCTAAAAAGGCAAAAAGACTTGCTATGAAATCAATTCTTTCTATGCAGGCGCAGAGCGATAGATTTACAGTAGTTGAAGATTTTACTGTTGAAAGCGGTAAAACAAAGGATTTGGTAAAAATCCTGGACAATTTTGTAAAAGGCGAGAGAACGGTTATCGTTCTTAAGGATGACGATGCAAAAATCAAGCAGGCAGGAAGAAACATTCCTTCTTTGTCTTTCCTTTCATACAATCGTCTTAGAGCACATGATTTATATTATGCTCGTAAAATTGTTATCCTTGAAGGTGCTGTAAAAAATCTTTCAGATTTTTATGCTGAAGACAAGGAGGCTGAATAATGAATTATTCTGACATTCTTATTAAGCCTGTAGTTACTGAAAAGGCAAATGCTCTCCGCGAGCAGAACAAGTACGTGTTCATCGTACAGCCTTCAGCAACGAAATTACAGATAAAGGAAGCTGTTGCCAGACTGTTCAACGTAAAGGTTGTTGACTGTACGACAGTGAATGTTATGGGTAAGGTAAAAAGGCTTCGCGGTAAGCCTGGTCGTACCAGCTCATATAAAAAAGCAATTGTACGTCTTGCTGCCGGTGAAACAATCCAGGCATTTGAAGGCGTATAAGTTCGCGTAGACTAAGGGGAAAAAGAAAATGGCTCTTAAGGTATTTAAGCCAATAACTGCAGGTACACGCGGACGCGTAGACCTTGTTAGGGAAGAACTGACAGCCGATACACCCGAAAAAAGATTGGTGTCAGGTAAAAAGTCTAATGGTGGACGTGGTGCCGGTGGTCGTATTTCTGTACGCCATAAGGGCGGCGGTCACAAAAGACGTTATCGTGAGATTGATTTCAAGCGCGATAAACACGGAATTCCGGGAACTGTAAAGACAATCGAATATGATCCGAACCGCAGTGCAAACATTGCTCTGGTGTTCTATGCTGATGGCGACAAACGCTACATCATTGCACCAAAAGGACTGCGTGTAGGTCAGAAGATTATGTCCGGCGAAAATGCAACTCCTGTTGTAGGAAATGCAATGCCGCTTGATAAGATTCCTGTGGGTTTCACTATTCATAATATTGAGCTTACTCTTGGACAGGGCGGACAGCTTGTTCGTTCGGCAGGTGCAAGTGCAATGATTGCCGGTCGTGAAGGTGATTATGTTATCGTTCGTCTGCCGTCAAGCGAAATGCGCAAAATCAATGGCAAGTGCTATGCTACCATTGGTGTTGTCGGAAACGAAGAACATATGAACGTTCAGCTTGGAAAAGCTGGTCATAAACGATGGCTGGGTATCCGTCCTACTGTTCGTGGTATGGCTATGAACCCTGTTGACCATCCGCTTGGTGGTGGTGAAGGTGCTGGAAAAGGACGTAACCCTGTTACTCCGTGGGGACAGCCTTGCAAAGGTTACAAAACTCGCAACAAACGCAAGCCGTCTAACAAATTTATTGTTTCACGCCGCAAGAAGTAGTTGCATAGGAGATAACTGTGTCAAGATCTGTTAAGAAAGGTCCTTTTGTAGAGAACAGCCTTTACAAAAAGGTAATAGCAATGAACAAAGAAGCAGACAGGAAGATGATTAAAACTTATTCCCGCTGCTCTACAATCATACCTGAAATGGTAGGTAATACTATTTCTGTATATAATGGTAAAACATGGATTCCTGTGTATGTTACGGAAAACCTTGTCGGTCACAAGCTCGGTGAGTTTGCTCCGACTCGTACATATCGCGGCCATGGTAATACAGACAAGTCAGCTAAGGCTGGCAAATAATAGGTGGATATTATGGCTGAGAAAAAAGGTTATGTAGCCACTTCTAAGTTCCTTATCGCTTCACCGACAAAGGTTCGTCCAGTAGCTCGTGTAATCAATCAGAAACCGTGCACTGTGGCAATGGCGATTCTTGCTAATATGCCGCAGAAGGGAGCTGGTCTTATTAGTGCTACTCTCAAATCTGCTATTGCAAATGCTTTGAATGCAAACGATAAGCTTGATGAAGATATGCTTTACGTAAAAGAAATCAGAATCGACGAAGGTCCGAGACTCAAGAGGGTCTGGTTCCGTGCTCGTGGACGTGCTGATCAGCTTTTGAAACGTATGTGCCATATTACCGTCGTAGTAGACGAAAAGGCGGGGGAATAAAGTGGGTCAGAAAGTTAGTCCAATCGGTTTGCGCTTAGGCGTAAACAAAACATGGCAGTCACGCTGGTATGCAGATCCTCGTGAGTATGCAGACCTCGTTCTTGAAGATATGAAAATCAGAAAACTGGTTATGGATCTTCCTGAATGCAAAAATGCTGACATTGCAGAAATTGAAATTGTACGTCATCCGCAGCGTGTAACAATCGTTATTCACACAGCTCGTCCGGGTGTAATTATTGGTGTTAAGGGTGCAACTATCGAAAAAATCAGCGGAGACATTCAGGCTCAGCTGACTAAGAAAGTTCAGATCAAGATTAAGGAAGTTAAGCGTGCGGATGTAAACGCAAGCCTGATTGCCCAGAATATTGGTCGCCAGCTTGCAGGCCGCGGTTCTTACCGCAAGGCTTTGAAGCAGGCTGTAAGCAATGCAATGCGCGCTGGTGCCCAGGGGATCAAAATTCGTCTTTCAGGCCGTCTTGGCGGTTCAGAAATGACACGTACAGAAGAACACAAAGAAGGTCGTGTTCCTCTTCACACGCTTCGTGCTGATATTGATTATTCTACTTATGAAGCTCATACAACATACGGAAAAATCGGTATAAAAGTATGGGTTTATAACGGAATGAACTACGGCATCGAGCAGAATGATGATGCAGGACAGCTTGTCCGCAAGCCGCGTCGTGATCGCCGTGCTGCAGATAAGAACGAAGGTGCAGATAAGGCTGAAAAATCAGAACCTTCTGCAAAGGCAAGGAGTTAGGTTATGCCACTGAGTCCTAAAAGAGTTATGCACCGTAAGGTGCAGCGCGGTAGGGAAAAAGGTAATGCTACCCGCGATAACAACATTGACTTTGGCGATATTGCACTTGTTGCAATGGAGCCTACGTGGTTGAGCGCAAAGGTTATTGAGGCAGCCCGTGTTGCCATTAACCGTAAGCTTGACCGTAAGGGACAGGTTTGGATCAGGGTTTTCCCGGACAAGCCTATTTCTAAAAAACCGGCTGAAGTCCGTATGGGTAAGGGTAAGGGCGCTCCTGAATCATGGGCGGCTGTAATCAAACCTGGTATGATTCTTTTTGAGATTGCCGGGGTTGATCTGAAGCTTGCAGAGCGTGCTCTTGAGCTTGCTTCAAGCAAACTTCCGATAATAACGAAAATTGCTTATAAGCCGACACAGGACTAAGGAGGAATAAGATGGCTGATTCAAAATCTAAGAAAAAGAACGACAAAGAACTGTCTTATTCAGAACTTGTTGCAAAACGTGATGCGCTTAAAAAGGAATACATGGACCTCCGTTTCAAGATGGTTGTTGCCCATGTAGATAACCCGATGCAGAAACGAACAATGCGCCGTGAAATCGCACGCTTGAATACGTTTATCCAGCAGAAAGAAGCTGCTGGAGAGAATAAGTAGGAGCTGAATCGTGGAAGAAAATACTGTTCAGACTGTAAAACCGGCAAAACGTTCCTTTGTTGGAGTTGTAACAAGCGACAAGATGGATAAGTCTATCGTCGTTTCAATTACGACAAAGAAAATGGATCGACTTTACAAGAAGTACGTTACACGTACTAAGAAATATATGGCCCACGATGAAAAGAACGATGCTCACATTGGTGACACAGTTCGTATCGTGGAATGCAGACCGCTCAGCAAAAATAAGTGCTGGCGTCTTGCTGAAATCGTAGAACGCGCTAAATAAGGCAGGAGTTGGAATATGATTCAGATGCAGTCATGCATGACAGTTGCTGATAACTCCGGTGCTAAAATCGCTCAGTGTATTAAAGTTCTTGGCGGAACACACCGCAGATATGCCGGAATTGGCGACATTGTTGTAGTGGCAATAAAGGATGCTATCCCTACGTCAACTATTAAAAAGGGTGCTATTGAAAAGGCAGTGATTGTGCGTCAGGCAAAAGAATACCGCCGCCCTGACGGAACTTATATTCGTTTTGATGATAACGCCTGCGTTATCGTTGACGACAATAAGAATCCTAAGGGAAAACGCATCTTCGGACCTGTTGCTCGCGAGCTTCGTGATATGGATTTTATGAAAATCGTATCTCTTGCTCCGGAAGTACTCTAAGGAGTTATGGATATGGTAAAAAAATTCAAAATCCGTAAAGACGATACAGTACAGGTTCTTGCAGGAAAGGATAAGGGAAAACGGGGAACTGTTGTCCGCATTCTTCCTAAAAAGGATGCAGTTATTGTATCTGGTGTGAACATTGTTAAAAAGGCAATGAAGAAACGCAGCCCGCAGGATCAGGGCGGTATCGTTGAAATTGAGGCGCCGCTCAACATTTCTAATGTTGGAATCGTATGTAAGAAATGCGGTCGTCCTGTAAGAATCGGTTACAAAATGGACGGGGACAAAAAAGTCCGCGTCTGCCGTAAATGTGGAGATATACTGTAATGGCTAATTACGTACCTCGGCTTAAGAAAGTCTATAAGGACACTGTCGCTCCTGCACTCGTAAAAGAGTTTAACTATACAACTCCGATGCAGGTTCCTGCTATCAAAAAGATTGTTGTTAGCATGGGTGTTGGCGAAGCTCTCGCAAATAAGAAACTCCTTGATGCCGCAGTAGCTGACTTGACACAGATAACAGGTCAGAAAGCTGTTAAAACAAAGGCAAAAAAGAGTATCGCTAACTTTAAGTTGCGTGAGGGCAATGAAGTGGGAGCAATGGTTACATTGCGCGGAACAATAATGTATGAATTCTTGGACCGCTTGATTAACGTTGCGCTTCCGCGTATTAAGGACTTCCGCGGTATCAAGGCTACTGGCTTTGATGGTCACGGAAACTTCTCAGTTGGTATTACAGAACAGTTGATATTCCCGGAAATCGACTTTGATAAAATCACTAAGGTTGCCGGTATGAATATTACTATTGTAACAAGTGCAAAGACTGATGCAGAAGCTAAGTCATTGCTTGCCAAGTTCAATATGCCGTTCCGTAAGTAGAGTGAGGGATACATGGCTAAGAAATCATTGATAATAAAAGCCGCCCGCAAACAGAAGTATGAAACACGGCAGTACAACCGCTGCCAGATTTGCGGACGTCCACGTGGATATTTGCGGAAATACAAGATGTGTCGTATTTGTTTCCGTAAATTAGCAGGTGAAGGCCTTTTGCCAGGCATCACAAAATCAAGTTGGTAGAGTGGTAGGAGAATAATATGAGTGCATCAGATCCAGTAGCAGATATGCTTACTAAGGTTCGCAATGCGGCTGTAGCCCGCCACGAGAAAGTTGATATTCCTGCTTCAAAACTGAAGCTTGAAATCGTTAAGATTTTGAAAACAGAAGGATATATCAAGAATTTTAAGAAGGTTCAGGAAGACGGACATCCAATTATCCGCATCATTCTGAAATATGATGATAGCAATAATCCGGTTATCCACGGAGTAAAGAAAATTTCTACTCCTGGTCGCCGCGTTTATTCTGGCTATAAAGAATTGCCGCGCGTATTCAACGGATACGGTACAATTATCGTTTCAACTTCTTCTGGTGTAACTACCGGAAAGAAGGCATCTGAAAAGATGGTCGGCGGTGAACTTATCTGCTCAATCTGGTAATAGGAGGAAGAAATGTCTAAATTAGGTAAGCTTCCTGTCGTTATTCCAGCGGGCGTTACTGTAACTGTTGCAGACTGCGTTGTTACTGTAAAAGGTCCGAAGGGCGAACTGAAACAGGATTTCAGTAAAGATATAAAGGTTGAAGTAAAAGACGGGAATGTTATCGTAACTCCGCTTAACGGAGAAAAACAGACAGGTGCATTCCACGGTCTTTACAGAAATCTTATTAACAATATGGTTGTCGGAGTAACAACAGGATTTACAAAGACTCTTGTAATTACTGGTGTCGGTTATCGTGCTGAAGTTCAGGGAAAGATGCTTATGCTTAACCTTGGATATTCAACTGATTTCTATGTTGTAATTCCTGAAGGGCTGACTGTAACGGCTGATCCAAGCGGAAAAGTATCTATTTCTGGTATTGACAAGCAGCTGGTTGGTGAATTCAGTTCTCAGATTCGTAAACTGCGCAAGCCTGAACCTTACAAAGGAAAAGGTATCCGCTACGATAATGAAGTTATCAGACGTAAAGTCGGTAAGACTGGTGTTAAATAAGGTGGAGCGCTATGTTTAAGAAACTAAACGATAAAGACAGAAAACGCCTGCACAGAAAGATTCATATTCGCAAGAGTATCTATGGTACTGCTGAACGTCCTCGTATGACTGTAACACGCAGCAACAAGAACCTTTCAGTACAGGTGATAAATGATGACGAGGGAAAAACTCTTGCTTCTATTTCTACTTTGGAAAAAGAGTTTGAGGCACTTAAGCCTAATATTGAAGGTGCTGCAAAACTTGGAGAAGCTTTAGGAGCACGCCTTAAGGATAAGAAGATTACGAAAGTAGTCTTTGACCGTAACGGTTATCTTTACCATGGTGTTGTAAAAGCCCTTGCAGATGGAACCCGCAAAGCCGGGATTGAATTCTAGGAGTCGCTGATGGAACGCCAGAAATTTGACAAAGATCCAAAAGAGAAGGAGTTTGTTGAAAAACTCGTTACTCTTAACAGAACAGCAAAGACTGTAAAAGGCGGACGCCGTATGTCTTTTGCTGCGCTCACTGTTGTTGGAGATCAGAAAGGTCGCGTAGGATACGGTTTTGGTAAGGCAAATGACGTATCTGAAGCTATAAAGAAGAGTGTTGACCGTGCTAAGAGAAACTTGGTTTATATGCCAATGAAGAACGGTACAATACCTCATGAAATTATTGGAAAATATAAGAGCTCATCAGTTCTTCTGAAACCAGCTTGTTCCGGTACTGGAATTAAGGCGGGTGGTGCGGTTCGTGCCATAATGGATGCTGTTGGTGCTTCTGATGTTATTTCCAAATCTTTGGGATCAAGTGCTTCCGTAAACGTTGTTCGCGCAACATTCAATGCTATCCAGAACCTTATGGATGCAAAAACTGTTGCTGCAGGTCGTGGTAAGACACTTGATGAGTTGTGGGGTTAAACTATGGCAAAGGCAAAGAAAGTTAAGATTACTCTTAGAAAGAGTACAATCGGACAGAAACCTGCAGTAGTTGCAACAGTACGCAGCCTTGGCTTGAAGAAAATCAGTTCATCTGTTATTCAGGAAGAAAACGATGCAGTCAAAGGTATGATTGCAGCAGTTTCTCACCTTGTAACAGTTGAGGAGGCTAAATAATGTCAGATTACAATCCAATTCTTAGCGCTCCTCTGGGTGCTAATAAAAAACCTAAACGTGTTGGCCGCGGTTCTTCTTCAGGACTCGGTACGACTGCCGGTAAAGGTAACAAAGGTCAGCAGTCACGCTCAGGCGGAAAAACATACGTCGGTTTTGAAGGCGGACAGATGCCTCTTTACCGCCGCATTGCAATCCGCGGTTTCTCAAACTATCCTTTCAAAAAAGAATATGTTTGCATTAACGTAGGTGAGCTTGAGGCAAAATTTGCTGACGGCGAAACTGTTGATAAGGGAACTTTGGCTGCAAAAGGCTTGATTTCAAAAACTTCTGCATCACTGGTAAAAATTCTTGGCAATGGCGACATTAAAAAGAAACTTTCCGTTGATGTTGATAAGATTTCAGAATCTGCTAAGGCTAAAATTGAAAAAGCCGGCGGCACTGTAAAAGTTGCTGAGAAAGCTGAAGAAAAAAAGTAATTGACGGAGTAAGACATGGCAAGCAATCCTATTGTTAATATGTTTAAAGTTAAAGAGCTTCGCAGTCGCTTGTTTTTTACTCTGGTTGTGCTGGCGGTTTTCCGCTTGGGAAGCGTCCTGACTATACCGGGGATTGATGCAACCGTGCTGTTTGAGTACTTTAACAATCTGGCAAACCAGAATAAAAATTCTTTCGCCAGTTATATGGACTTCTTTGTAGGTGGTGCGTTCTCTAATTTCTCAGTTTTTATGCTGGGAGTTATGCCGTACATCTCTACACAGATTATTATGCAGCTTGCTGTGATTATTTTCCCGTCTTTGAAACGTGCAGTTCAGGAAGATGGCGGTCAGCGTAAGATGGCTGCATGGACAAGAATCGGTACTATCTTTGTATGTATTCTTCAGTCTTATGCAGTTACCGTTTATGCCCGCAGCATTCCTAACTGTATTGTAATTGAATCGCATTGGAAGTTTAATGCACTTGCAATGCTTGCAGTTACTACAGGATCTATGGTAACGGTATGGCTCGGTGATCAGATTACTGCGCGCGGTATCGGCAACGGAATTTCTATGATGATTTTCGCCGGTATTGTTGCACGTCTTCCTAGTGCCATTATGGAACTTGTAAAGAAAGTGTCAGACGGCGAAATCCAGCTGGTTTTCGTCATCGTCGTACTTTTGATGTTCCTTGTCATCATCGGTCTGGTAATATTTGAGGAAGCTGGTGAGCGGAAAATTCCGGTTCATTATGCAAAACGTGTTGTAGGAAGAAAAATGTACGGTGGACAGAACACTTACATTCCTTTCAAGGTAAATCCGTCGAACGTAATTCCGTTGATTTTCGCATCATCGCTTCTTACTTTACCGCTTCAGTTAGTATCAATGATTGGAAATAACCAGAACTCTGCAAGGTGGATAATCCGTTTATCTAACGTTTTGACACCAAACGGTCTCTGGTACAATATACTGTTGGTCATTCTTATCGTATTCTTTGCATACTTCTACACTCAGGTAACTCTGAACCCCACAGAAATCGCAAAGAATATCCGGGAAAACGGCGGCTCCATTCCTGGTGTACGTACAGATAAAACTGAGGAATACCTTCAGAAGATATTGAACCGGTTGGTATTGCCTGGTTCGTTGTTCCTGGCGGCAATTGCTGTTCTGCCGACAGTCATCCAGAACCTTTTTGGATTCCCGCAGTCAATTTCAATGTTGATGGGCGGAACTTCGCTTATCATTATGGTTGGCGTTGATCTGGATACAATGAGTCAGGTTGAGGCACTTCTTAAAATGCATCATCAGGAAGGACTTACTAAGAAGGGCAAAATTAGATCACGAAATTTGTAGAATTTCGTGAATTAGTAGTAGAAAAAGATTGAGAATATGTGATATAGTACTTTTCACCGAATTGTCTCTCATTGCGAGGTGCTAAGATTCGGTGAAAAATATTCTCAGGGGGTCTTTTATGAAAGTACGAACCAGTGTAAAACCTATCTGTGATAAGTGCAAGGTTATCAGAAGAAACGGAATTGTCCGTATCGTTTGTTCAAACCCGAAACATAAGCAGAGACAGGGCTAAGGAGTAACAGATGGCTCGAATTGCGGGAGTTGATATCCCTAACAAACATATAGGTATAGCATTAACTTATATCTACGGTATCGGTCGTTCTGCAGCTGCAGAGATTTGCGCAGAAGCAAAAATTGATGCTGCAAAACTGGCTAACGATCTTACGCAGGAAGAACTTGCAGCTTTGCGTGAGATTATTGATAAAAATTACAAAGTTGAAGGCCGTCTCCGTTCAGAAATCGGTCTTAATCTGAAGCGCTTGATGGATATTGGCTGCTATCGCGGTCTTAGACACAAGAGTGGTCTTCCGGTTCGCGGACAGCGTACGCGTACTAATGCACGTACCCGTAAGGGCAAGAAGAAGACTGTTGCTAATAAGAAGAAGGCGTAAGGCGGAGGATTTTCAATGGCTACAGTAAAAAAGCGAAAGGAAAAGAAAAGCGTCTATGAAGGTAATGTTTACATTCAGGCGACGTTTAATAATACCATCGTAACAATTACAGACCTGAAGGGCAATGCAATTGCATGGGCTTCTTCTGGTGGACTTGGTTTCCGCGGAGCTAAAAAATCTACTCCGTTTGCCGCTCAGACAGTTGCGGAAACAGCTGTGCAGAAGGCAGTGAGCTACGGCTTGCGTGAAGTTCATGTGTATGTAAAGGGACCGGGAATGGGTCGCGAAAATGCTATTCGTTCTCTTGGCGCTATGGGACTGAAGGTTAAATCTATCCACGATGTAACACCGATTCCTCATAACGGCTGCCGCCCTCGCAAAACACGCCGCATGTAGTTAAGGAGACTTAGGTAATGGCAAGATATACAGGTCCAGTCTGCCGTATGTGCCGTGCAGACGGAAAAAAATTGATGTTGAAGGGTACCCGCTGTATGAGCGACAAATGCCCTATGAACAAAAAACGCGGAGCACCGGGAAAAGACCCGAAAGTTCGCGCTGGAAAACGCAGTGAATATGGTCTTCAGTTGATTGAAAAGCAGAAGATCAGACGTATGTACGGTATGCTTGAAAAACAGTTCCGCCTTACTTTTGACCGCGCTCTCCGTATGCCTGGCGTAACAGGTGAAAACTTCATTCAGCTTCTTGAAAGAAGACTTGATAATGTTGTTTATAGGATGCACTATGCTGTGAGCCGTAATCAGGCCCGTCAGCTTGTTCTTCATGGTCACGTGCTTGTTAACGGAAAAAGCGTAAATATTCCGAGTTATGAAGTAAAAGTCGGCGATGTTATCGAAATCAAGGAAAAGAGCAAAAAACTGCCTGTCGTTCAGGATGCTTTGGGCGAAGTTTCTAAATCTGGAACAATGCCTTGGGTTGCTGTTGATGTAGATGCAGTAAAGGGAACTTTTGCTGCTCTTCCAAGACGCGAGGAAGTTACTGACTTGCTGGATGTAAAAGAACAGCTTGTAGTTGAGTTCTATTCTAAATAAGGAGTTCCGATGGCTCGCAAAAATCTGCTTAAAGGTTTTAAGAAACCGAAGGGTATTACTTTTGAGCATCTTGAGACGAATCCGAATTATGGAAAGTTTACTGCGTATCCTTTTGAAACAGGTTTCGGTACAACTGTAGGAAATACATTGCGCCGTGTCCTTCTTTCATCTATTCAAGGATATGCGCCTACATCAATTCGTATTACATCTTACGATGCAGATGGTGTTCCTCATGTTATCTCCAGTGAATTTGAAGCAATTCCAAATGTTTCCGAAGATACTCTGGAAATAATTAACAGTCTGAAACAGATCCGTTTGCGGCTTCCTAACGACGTAGAACAGGATACGATTCTTTACGAATTCAAAGGACCGGGAGTTGTTAAAAGCGATGACCTTGCCAGGGAAAATCAGCTTGAAGTTATGACTAAAGATATGGTTGTCTTTACGATGATGGAAGGCGCCAATCTGGAAATCGAAATGCAGGTTGATCTTGGCAGGGGTTACGTTCCAGCTGAAGTAAACGAGCATTATATTGAAGTTGTAGGTACAATTCCAATGGATGCTATTTTTACTCCGGTTCCAAAGGTTAAATATTCAATTGAACCTTGTCGTGTAGGTCAGCGTAATGATTACGATAAGCTTGTGCTTGAAATTTGGACAGACGGAACAATTGCACCAGAAGATGCATTAGCCGAAGCTGCAAAGATTGCAAAAGATCATTTTTCAATCTTTGTAAACTTTAATGACAGTGATGTCGCCGGTGGTGATGAAAGTGACGAGGATGACGCAAGGATTAAAGAAATTCTTAACACTCCTGTTGAGGAACTTGAACTTTCAGTGCGCTCTTCAAACTGCTTGAAGAATGCAAATATCCGCACTATCGGTGAATTAACAAAAAAGACAGAAGATGATCTTGCAAAGACACGTAACTTTGGAAAGAAGAGTCTTGCAGAAATCAAAGAAAAGCTCCAGGAATGGGGCTTGACGCTTGGAATGACTGACTATAGTCATCTGAAGAATGCTGTCAACATAACAAAGCAGAAGGAAGAAACAGATGAATCATAGAAATGGTTTTAATCCGCTTTCAAGAACAACAGCACACCGCCGTGCAATGTCACGCAATATGGTAACTTCTCTCTTTAGGTTTGAGCGTATTACTACTACTAAATCTAAGGCACTTGAAGTCCGCAAGGCTGCTGAAAAATTAATTACAAGAAGCAAGGTTGATTCAGTTCACAATCGCCGCGAAGCTGCAAAATTTATTCAGGATGAAAAAATCCTCAATAAATTGTTTACGGAAATCGGTCCGCGCATGAAAGAACGCAACGGTGGTTACACTCGTGTTCTGAAACTCGGTTATCGCCAGGGTGATGCTGCTGATATGGTAATCCTTGAATTGGTAGACTATAAGCTTGAAAAAGATGCTCCGGAGGAAAAGTCCGCAGCACCTGCAAAAAAAGCTGCAAAACCGACTGCAAAGAAAGCAGAATCAAAAGCTGCTGCAGACAAGGAGTAGGATATGTCTAAAAATCATCGTGGAACTGGTGTTCGCACTCTTCCTGCACGTGGAAGAGGAACTTGTCCTATCTGTAAGAAAGAGCATATAAAGGTTCTTTACGAGCAGACTATTGACGGACAGCAAGTAAAAATCTGTAAGTATTGCAATGCTGCTTTGAAGAACAAGGCAAAGGCTGCTGCTCCTGTTGTACAGGCTGCTGCAGAAGCTCCTGCTGAGGAATCAGCACCGGCTGCTGAGTAATCTTAACGGATTTGTAAACCGCCCATATTTTTTTCGGGCGGTTTTTTTATTTAACAGACCTGTATGTACGTTTACTAAAAAAAGCAAATTAATTATACTTAATATATTAAGTATTTTTTTGGAGGAATTATGAAAAAAAACTTAATTTTGTTGAGTGCAGTTTGTGCGCTTGCATTAACAAGTTGTTCAAAGAAGGAATCTTCTGATGTTATTATCGGAGGAATTTTCCCTCTTTCTGGAAATGTTGCAGTTTACGGCGTTGAGTGCAAAAACGGTGTAGACCTTGCCATCGAGGAAATCAATGCTGCCGGCGGTATCAATGGAAAGAAAGTCGTTCTGGTAAGTGAAGATGATGAAGGAAATCCTGACAAGACTGTCGTTGCTTTCAAAAAACTTACGACACGTGATGGCGTAGGAGTGGTTATCGGTTCTTTGACATCCGGCTGTACTAATGCAATTACAGCTTTGTCACAGGCAAAGAAAGTTCTTCAGCTTGCACCGGCTGCTACTGCACCGGAGATTACAAACGCCGGAAACTACGTATTCCGCGCTTGTTTTATTGATCCGTTCCAGGGAACTGTAGGCGGAAAATTTGCTGCTGATACTCTTAAGGCTAAGCGCGCAGCCGTTCTCTACGATTTGGGAAATGACTATTCAGTCGGTCTTTATGAGAATTTCGTAAAGGCTTTTGAAGGTGACGGACGCGAGATTGTTGCAGTTGATTCTTACGCTACCGGCGACAAGAACTTCAATGCGCAGCTTACAAAAATCAAAAATGCAAATCCTGATGTTGTATATCTTCCTGACTATTATGCAACAGTTGCTTTAATTGCAAAGCAGCTGCGTGCACAGGGCATCGATACTCCGATTGTAGGTGCTGACGGTTGGGACGGTCTTACGACTGTTGCAGGTTCTGAAGTTTTGAACGGTTTTTATTCAAATCATTATTCTGCTGATTCTACAGAGCCTGTAGTTCAGAAGTTTGTAGAAGCATTCAAAGCTAAATATAACAAAGAGCCTAATTCTTTTGCTGCTCTTGGATATGACTGCGTTTACTTAATCCGCGATGCAATGACTGCCTGCGGTTCTGAAAAAGTTGCAGATATTCGTGATGCAATGGAAAAGACTGACGGTAATTACGTTACGGGTCACCTTACGTTTGACGAAAGCCGCAATCCGGTAAAATCTGCTGTAATGCTTGAGCTTGTTCAGGATGCAGACGGTAATCTGACAACAGCATATAAGACAACCGTTAATCCGTAAGCCGGTTAGCGCATTTGCCGGAAACTTTTGTTTTTGGTGACGGCGCTATATGAACGGAAAACGCGTGTCCTTTGGGCGGAATGCCTTTTGGATGCGCGTTTTTTTTATAAAAAAAAGTTTGTTTTCCGGTGTTGTAATTTCCTGTCTTGTTAAATGAATAAAAATAAATTATTCTTATTATATGAAAATTTTTTCAAGCAATTCTGATTTGCAGACGGTTTTATTGAACAGGTTTGTACGGTATGTACGCTGCTGGTCTGAAAGTTCAGGGGAAAATGCTGACAAGGGGATTATGCCTTCTACTAGCCAGCAGAAAGTTTTTGCAAAATCTCTTTTAACTGAAATAAAAACTGTCGGGCTGAAAAATGCGCAGCTTACGGCGGACGGATATATATATGCGGTGCTTCCTGCATCAAAAGGAATGGAGTATGTTCCGCCGTTCTGCCTTCTTGCGCATCTGGATACGGTAGATGAAGTTTCTGGAAAGGACGTTAAGCCGATTATTCACGCATCTTATGACGGTGCAAGAATTGATTTGCAGGATGGCGTTGTACTTGACGTAACGGAGGATGCGTATCTTGCACAGGCGGCCGCCGGGCGCGACACGATAATTACTTCTGACGGAACGACGCTTCTGGGCGCGGATGATAAGGCTGGAATTGCGGAGATTGTTTCGGCACTTGAATACATTAAGTCTAACAAGGAAATCAAGCACGGTGCTATTGAGGTGATTTTTTCTCCGGACGAAGAAACCGGTCACGGAATGGACAAAGTTCCTCTTCATCTTATTAAGTCAAAATGCGCATATACTGTAGATGGCGGACATATAGGTCAGCTTGAAACGGAATGTTTTAATGCGTATGGTGCTGAAGTTACGTTCTGGGGAAAGGCTGCGCATACCGGCGACGCGCGCAGAACTGGAATGGTAAACGCAGTACATACTGCTGCGCGCTTTATAGAAAACATACCGTCTGGGGAACGCCCTGAAACGACAGACGGTTACGAAGGATTTTTTGCCGTTATGGAATGTTCCGGTACTGTTGAAAAAGCGTGCGTCAAGCTGCTTCTCCGGGATTTTACCGAGCAGGGAATGGCGGGGCGTATTGAAAAAGTAAAGAAAATTGCCGTAGTGTGTGCCGATTCGTGCCGCGCAAAAGTTGATGTTTCATTCCGGCAGCAGTACAAGAATATGAAAGCCGTTCTTGATTCGGTACCGTCTGTCGTAAAAAACATTGCGGATGCGTACAGGGCTGCCGGCGTTGAACCGGTGTATACGCCTATCCGCGGAGGAACAGACGGTTCGCGGCTTACGGAGCTTGGCATTCCGACTCCGAATATTTTTACCGGCGGACATAATTACCATTCAAGGCGCGAATGGGCTTCGCTTCCGCAAATGTGCGCCGCAACTGATGTTCTTATAAATCTTGCGGCAGTTATTGTTCTGGCAAATAAATAATTTTTAATAGATAAAGTGCGGAGTCTTTTTGTACGGCAGAATAATGCTGGAAAAGATTTTGCAGGGTGGGAAAATGCATGAATATCTAATTGAGGGTGGATTTCCGATAAAGGGGTCAATCCGTGCCTGCGGAAATAAAAATGCTGCGCTTCCGTGTATTGCGGCGGCGCTTTTGACTGACGAAACGGTTATTCTTCACAATATTCCGGAGATTGAAGATACGTCGGTTATGCTGAATATCCTGCAATCGTTCGGAGCAAAGGCAACGAATATAGGAAAGCACAGTTGGAAAATCGAGGCGCAGAATATTCAGCCGGTCTGTATACCGTCCGCACTTTCTAAGAAAATCCGCGCGTCAATTCTTTTTGCAGGACCGATGCTGGCGCGTTGTGGAAAGGCGGAGATGCTTCCGCCGGGAGGTGATGTTATAGGAAAACGCCGCCTTGATACGCATTTTTTTGCGCTTGAACAGCTTGGCGCACGCGTAAAAATAAACGGGCATTTTTCATTTACGGCAAACAAGCTTATCGGGGCGGATATTTTTCTTGATGAATGTTCCGTAACGGCTACGGAGAATGCTGTTATGGCGGCGGTTCTTGCGGAGGGTGAAACGGTCATTACAAATGCCGCAAGCGAGCCGCATATTCAGGATTTGTGCAATATGCTAAATGCAATGGGGGCGCATATATCTGGAATTGGAAGCAATATATTGAAAATTTCCGGCGTAAAAAAGCTTCATTCCTGCGAATTTACTATTGGTCCTGATTATATGGAAATTGGTTCGTTCATCGGTCTTGCTGCCGCTACAAAAGGCAGCATTACGATAGAAGGCGTGGAAAATCTTGATTTGCGTCCGCTGAAAACAGGATTTGCAAAACTCGGAATTACCTGGACTCAGGAGGGTGACAGCATTTGCGTGTCTTCCATTCAGGAAATGAAGACGAATGCCGACGTGGGAACAAAAATTCCTAAAATAGATGATTCACCTTGGCCGGGATTTCCGCCTGATTTAACAAGCATTATGACGGTCGTTGCAACGCAGGTTGAAGGAACTGTCCTGATTTTTGAAAAAATGTTTGAGTCACGTATGTTCTTTGTAGACAAGCTTATCAATATGGGGGCGCAGATTACGTTGTGCGATCCTCACCGCGCCGTTGTGTCCGGACCTTCCGTACTTCACGGAGATCATCTTGTTTCTCCAGACGTACGCGCCGGAATGGCAATGGTGATTGCCGCAATGATAGCTCACGGTGAAAGCCGGATAAGCAATGTCTACCAGATTGAGCGCGGTTACGAAAATCTTGTTGAGCGTCTTCGTGTACTTGGTGCTCATATTACGAAAATCAGCGTAGAATGATAATTGATGTAAAAAATCAATGCAAAATTCAATGTAGACAATGCTAATTTGATGGAATATAATATTGTGTTAGAAGAAAAAACGTGCAGAAATTACAGTGTGCTATTTTTTCTAATCAACAGTTTCGGCTTGATAACCGCTTTTGCGGAAATAATAATTACTATTCTTATAAGTGGAGTGCTATGAAAAAAATTATTTTGGTACTGATTTCGCTGTATGTTTCCTGTACGTTGTTTGCGCAGTCTGCTGATTTTATTACTGAATTGATTTCTTCTGAGAAAGTTACTTTCGGGCAGTTCTGCTATTTTTCTGCAATCTATCAGAACCTTGTTTCTGAAGATGCATCTGAAACTGATGCGGTAAATGCCTTTTTTGAACTGGGCTATCTTCCTGCAGGTGTTGACGAAAATACGTTTATTACTTATGAACAGGCATCACGTATTTTTGTCGGATTTTGGAATATAAAAGGCGGATTGTTCTACAGGCTGTCAGGAAAGAGCGGTCGTTATGCGTTCAAACAGTTCAAGGCAGACGGAATTATTCCTGCAAAAATTGATCCCGGTATGATTCCGGGCGGAACGGATATTCTGAATATTTACACGATGGGTGATATTCGCTATGCGTCCGCGGCAAAAAAAGGAGATGCGCAATGAAAAGATTACTGTGTACCGCTGCCGCTTTAATTGCAGGTACGGCTTCATTTTTTGCTGTTGAATGGGGCGGAAAAATTGCAAACGATACGTCGTTTATGGGAAAAGCAGATGACCTTAAACTTAAGCAGTCAGATACTGTCGGTCTTTGGATGAACATTCCGCTTAACAGGACGAATTCCGTATACGTTGCGGCAGAAGCGTATTACAAATTTACATACGATGATACGGAAACTGCCGATGAAGAGTTTGAAAATGTTATTAATTGTAATCTTTTAAAGCTTTCTGCCGGATGGATGGCAGGAAACGGAAATATGATTTCTCTTTCTGCAGGGCGTTTTCCTGTTTCTGATTTTACGGGAATTATTTTTAATCAGCCGGCGGACGGACTGAATTTTAAGGTTTCAAGCCAGACAGTAGATTTCAACATTTTTGCAGGATATACAGGTCTTTTGAATGCAAAGGAAGTTACAATTCTTACTCCGGCAGATACGGAGTATGAGGAAAGTGACGACGATTTTTATGCATTTGCACCAAAATATCTGCCGTTTGGATTTTCCTTTGCATTCCCGTCCGTTTTCGGAAATCAGCATATCAGTCTTGAGGGCTGGGGTTTTGCTGACTTAAACGGCGATGACTGCAATCGTTATTACGGAATGCTGGGGCTGGACGGTTACCTTCTGCGCAATCTTTCATATAATGTAAAGACTGTTTTCGGTACGAAGAATTTTGACAGTCTGATGAATTTTTCTTCGCTGTCGTTTGATTTAAATCCAGCCGGAAATTTCGGCATAAGACTGTACGGTACGTATGCATCCGGTAAGCAAGGTTCTCTCTCTGCTTTCAGCGGATTTACTTCTATGACGGCTGTTTCTACGCGGTTTGCTGACCTTGAGTATTCGTCAATGGTAACGGGCGGATTACAGCTTTCAAATGTGTTTGCCGGTGTACTGTATGCGTCTTTAGGCGGAGCGGTTCTGTTTGAATGTCCTGACAGTTCCGTTGAATATTTCGGAATGCAGTTGAGTGCTGACTTACTGTGGAATATCTTTTACGATGTTCAGCTTGGTTTGTCTGCCTCTCAGTTCATAGGTGATGATTCAGATAACAGCAAGACTACGCTTTCTGTAAAGGCTGTTATTGCATTCTAATGTTTCGGAGGTATTGTATGAATTTTTCTGTTTTAAGAAAATCATTAGGGGTTTTGTTCGTGCTTTGTTCAGCGGCTTTGTATGCAAATACGGCAACTGTTGTTTCTGCCGTAGGAAAAGTTGAGGTAAGCCGGAACAATGTGTGGGTTGCTCTGACTGAAAATGAGGTTGTCCGTGAGGGAGAAGTCATTTCTACAGGTTTTAAATCTGAGGCGATAATCAAATATAAAGGCTCTGTAATGAAGCTTGGTCCTTTGACAAGAATTACGCTGGAAAAACTTGCAACGTCTGATACAAAAGACGATGTTTCCGTATTCCTGAACACGGGTGCAGTTCGTTCTACGGTCAACCATTCGGAAAACAAGCGTGTCAGCTACACTGTGCGTAATCCGATAGCAGTCGCTAGTGTACGCGGAACGGAATTTATATTTGCAGGAAATGAAATACGCTGTTTTGACGGTGCTGTTGCTGTAGTTCCTGCCCGGCTGGTAAATCCAGTCCGTGATTTGGGAATTTCAAAGCCGGCAGACAGAGAGTATGAGTCAGAAGGTAATGTAAAAGACAATCTTCCTGCGGAAGGCTCGTCAACGCCATTTACGTCTTCTTCTGATATAAATCCGGCATTGCCAAAGGGCGTTCTTGTTTCTGCCGGACAGTCCACTAATTTTAGTGACTCTACGTCTGCCAGACCGTCAAAACCTATAACTGCCGGTTCTACTGCGCGGAATGATTTTTCTAAGGGTGTAGCATCTCTTGCAGACAGTGAGGGAGTAAATATTTCCGGTTTGGAAAGCAACATTTCCTCCAGTTCTTCCGGTTCTGCATCAGGCACGATGCCGGGAAATGTTATCGTTAACATAGAGTGGGAAGAATAAAAGAAATCTTATATCTTTTCTTGCGGGCTGCTGCGATATATAAATATATTCCGGGCAGCTCGTTTTATGCATGCGAAGCGTTCTATAATCACGGTGCGGATAACGGGATATTTTATGAAAAAAAGAATTGATTTTATTTTGTATTATCTGTTCATACTGATTGCAGGATGCTTTTGCGCCACGTTTGTATATGTTCAGTATATCGGCTGTACGCATTTTGTTACCGGAAATATGTTCCATCCTGCAAAAGAAATAGTGCTGGCCGCATTTTTTCAGTCAGTTCCGCTTGTCCTTCTGTGCGTGCCGCTTCTTCTGGCAGTTTATAAAATCAGGCATTTGTATAATCCTGTGTGGAGCGTCATTTCGTTTGCGTTGATGTGCGCTTTTTCGTGGGGAATTTTATATCCGCTTGCGGAAACGGGAAAAAAATCCGCTTGCGGTAACGGAAGTATCCTGCTTAATACAGGTGAAATTCCGCTTTCCGGCGGATATTTCAGAAAGTCTGCAGAAGCCGTTTACTATTTTACTGATGAGTCTGAAAACAAAGTGGCAGACGTTATGCTGCTGCATTCTCCTGAAAATCCTGATAAATCAGGCGGATTTATGAAGCTTGACGTGTCGGAAAATAGTGATTTTTATAAAAATGCGTTTCCGTTCAGGGATTCGTGCGTAAAGGAGTCACTTAACGATATCCCGTATGAAATAATCGGGTGCATAGATAATATTCTTAAGGCGGCGGAAGATGCCTGGCAGAACGGAATTATTGCCTGGGCGTGCTTCTGTTCTTTGTGCCTTGCGCTTGCTTCATCTTATTCTTATATAAAAATGAGTACCTGGCGTATGGTAAATTATCTTGCCGTTGTACTTACCAATATGATAATCCTTGTTTTCAACAGTCTGTACTATTCTGGTTTTGCAGGAATGCGGACTTTTCTGAAAAATGCGCTGTATGGAAACGGAAGGCTTGCGTTTTTTTCTTCCAGAAACATTGATATTCCGTTGTGCATTCTGAATGTGGCGGCGGCCGTTGCAGTTATCTGTATCGGATGTTCTGTTACGGCAGTTACAAAACGCAGGCAGCAGGACAGGGGTGGTTATGAAAGTTAAAAAAGTAACGCTTGTAACGGTCAGTTTTTTTATTTTTTCATTTGTATGCTGCATTGTCCTTGGATTTGTGCTTCCTTATGTTCCTGTGCTGATTTCTTCAACGTCAGGAATGTATCGTTTTTTATACGGACTTAGAATATTCTGTTCCGTAATGCCTGCTGTTCTTGAAACAGGATTTTTAATCGGCTGGTCGCTTGATTTTGGAGTGCACCCGGACGGAAGTCTGCTCCGGTTTTCTCCTGCGATGTTCTCGCGGTACAAAAAGGTCATTACAGGCAGCCTTGCAGCTGTTTTCATTATTTCTATGGCGGTAGAGGTTGCCCTTCCTGGAATAAACGGTTTAATGAACCGTTACAGCCAGCTGCCGTCGCTTCATAAGGAATATCTGAATTTTGCGGAGGGATTGTACAGTCAGGGAAGATACAGCCTTTCGTATGAATTTGCAAAAATGGCATATGAGATAGATTCTTCTGACGGAGAATGTGCGCAGCTTCTGGATAAAGCAGAGGTTGCGTGCAGGCAGCTTTATCAGGAAGAAAAAACTGTTGATGCTGCCGGCATTGCGCGTATTCTTTCTTCCGGGAAAGGCGAAGTAGATTACGGCTACAAACAGAAAATTGTTCATTCTTCTTATGACGAGCCGTTTACGACTTTTTCGCTTTTGAAAAAGGCTAGGGAATGTGTCGCTATGGAAGACTGGTTCGGGGCGCATTATTATTCGCAGACGGCTCTTTCTGCCATATCGCCAAGAGATATAAACTGTGCGGAACTGAAGCACATTTCTGCCGATGCGTGGAATCATATTTCTCAGGCAAAAGAAGCCGGGACTACGGACGAGCAGAAAATTTTTGCGCAGAAACTTTCCGGGTATAATGCGCTTATGGAGCAGGATAACCTTAAGGCGTATTACATTTTCAAAATGCTTTCGCTTTCGTCTAAGAAAATATCTCTTGACCCTGATGTTGTAAGATACCTTGAGATTGCGGAAGAGCGGCTTCAAAACCAGTATTTTTTTACCGACGAAACTGTAAATCTTCAGGGATTTGAGTCTGCCGGAAACATTTATTTTAAGATTACCGGTCAGGACGGTGGTGTGACGGTTTATTTTATAAAAGGCGTAACTAATACCGGAACGAAAAACGGACTCATTCAATATCTGCGGGGACTTTCGGTGTATACGCTTGATTTTGAAGGAAACTATATTTCCGGTTCTTATACGCCGTATGCAAAAATGACGGCTGTTTCTACAGAACTTTTTGACGATGAACTTAAAAAAGAATTCGGCATTGCGGACGGAATAAAGTATGTGCCGTATATCCTCCTTAATTCCGTGGACAGAAACCGTGAGGGGGAAATTCATACGCCTCAGGTGCTTAAGGGCGACTCTCCGTCTGCAAAGGACGGCTTTATAATTCTTCCTGTGGAATTTACTGATTTTTCGCTTTTGAAAAGCGTTTCCGGCGGCGTTGAATCTATGGGGCTTCAGGAAGTGTACCGTTTTGTGCCGAAGGCAGAAAAATACGGATTTGTAGAAGAAGTTTTCCGGCAGACGCTTGTAAACAGGCTTTTATATCCGCTTTTTATGCTTATCTGTATGGTATGCGTGGGAATAGGTGCCTGGCACGGAAGAATCAGTGCGGATGGTGTATTTAAATTTAAGTGGATTATAGTTTTTCCGCTTTTAAGTTTTGTTCTTCTGTGCGCATATTATCTTTCTCATTTTGTGTTCCGTATGATAAATTACAGTCTTATGAGCATCTGCGGTCAGACTTCAGTTGTTTTTGCAGGACTGTTCCTGTATCTGGTGATTTTCTTCGGCGTGTCAGTTATGTTCCTTGCCTGTAAAAATTCTATGAGCAGGTGATTTTGTGATTCGTCTTAAACTTTCTGATTTTTCCGGCGGAGATGCAGAAAATCCGGCGGAATTTGTTTCATTGCCGTTTTATAAAGGCGGCGCGCCGATAGATGTGTGGCGTTCACCACAGGGAAAGGAATATTCTCCGCGATGGGGAATGACACTTCGTTTCGCAGGCTCAATGCGCTTCAGGTGGAACGAAAATAATCCGTTCCGTGACAGGGTGCTTTCAAAAATTGCCGGCGCGCGTTCCGTTGTGCCGGTCGAGCTTATCCATTCAAAAATCGTTTATGAGGTAGAAAACGCATACGACACGAACGGGAAAACAGGCGACGGAATTGTTACAGCTAATCCGCAGCTTATGCCGGTAGTAACAGTTGCAGACTGCGTTCCGCTGTATATTTTTGACAGTGTTTCCGGTGCTTTTGGTGCAGTTCATTCCGGGTGGAAAGGAACCGGGATTGTAGGTGAAGCAGTGCACCGGCTGAAAGAACGCTGGGGCGCAGAAAATTCAGATGTGTGTGTGGCAATTGGCGCGCATATTCACAACTGCTGCTATATTGTGGGCGAAGAACGCGCCGCGTATTTTATGCAGGAATTCGGGGAAGAGTGCTGCGCGCTTATTGGTGCGGAGGAAACGCTTTGTTCCGGTGCGTCGGAAGCTGTTTCCAGATGGAATACAGGTTCTGGCAGGGTGTACAGGCTTTCCCTTGAAAAAGCGAACCTTATGGTTCTTGAAAAATGCGGTATTTTGCCGGAGAATATTGTAATTCTTGATGAATGCACCTGTTGTAATACTTTTTTCGGTTCAAACCGCCGGGAAACAGCAGGAGGAAATGCGTCTTTTACGGCGCAGGCAGCATTCGTAAAAATGTAGCGCACTACTGTATTCCGCCTTTTATTTTACGACCATAACTTTTCGCGTTTCGTCTATGCCGTTTCCGAATACGCGTATAAAGTACAGTCCGCGTGCAACTTTCTTTCCGCTCTTAGTTGTTCCGTCCCAAGTATAATTGTGTTCGCCCTGAGATGCTTCTCCGTGCTGCAAGTATTTTACAATATTTCCGTCAAGCGTCATTACAATTACGTTTAGGGTTCCGCCAGACGGCATATTTACCTGAACGACAGTTTTTTCTCCGTTTGCTGCATTAATTACGTTGTTGAAAATCGTAACACCGCCGCGTTGTTTTGTAATGTCCTGCAATTTAAATGACCACAAATCTACAGAAGTAAGGTAACCGCTGTTTTTAAGACGTAGCGCAAACAGCGGACTTTCTTCCGTTGTGTAGGTGTCGGTGAGGGAATCGTATTCCGGGGCGTGGCATATTTTTACCGGATTGTTGTTGGCGTCCGAAAGGGCAAAGAGGAAGGAAATCTGGTCTCCGCTTTTCCAGCCTGCATTTTCCATTGTGGTGCTGTTCAGTGAAAATCGCATTTCGTTTTCCGTCTTTGCATCAGCCGGCATTTCCCCTTTAATTCCTGCCAGAACAGTTTGCTTTGACATTACGTTATTCTGAGGTGAAAGAGCCTTGAATATTGGAGAACGTTCCTGCGTGGCGGACGAAGCGGCTATGAAATTCGGAAGCCATACCCGCCAGGAAGAAAGTCCTGTGCCGGAGATATTCTCGTTGTATGTGACGGAAACAGCCTGTGTATCCGGCGTTGAGTCAAAATATGCAAATACAGTTGTGTCAGCCGGTGCTTCTCCGTTTTCGTCAGACAGATTTGCTTCTATGAACAAATCGTAACCGGCAGAAAGAGTACCGTAGTTTTTCTGTTCTGCGTTCCAGTCGTGGACTGCCCAGCTTCCGTCCTGATACATCTGCTGTGAGAAAAACGCTCCGTCTTCCGTTGTCCGCGCATCATACGCATAGATTGGATTTACTATGTTGATTGCAAAATCGCTTATTGCGTGGGCAGATTTATACGGAAGACAGTTTCCGAGCGTATCCTGAATGTAGGTTATGTTTGCATTCTCTACGCCTGAAAGCGGATCAACAGACGTTTTTCCCGTGAATGCCTGAATCCAAAGATTTTTTATGTCGCCGTATGTTAGTGAGCGGTTCAAAGGAATTTTAAGACCGGTAAAATTATCATTTTTGAACACGACATCTACATCTTTTTCCGTACTTACGAAAATGTCTGATACCGGAAGTTGTGTTTTGGAATCTACAAAACGAAGCGACTCGCGCAATGCTTCGGAGAACTGTTTTGTTTCCGTCGTTCCGTCATTGTTGTAGACTGTTACGGCATCAGTGTTCAGTTTTTTGTTGAAAATGATATATAGTTCTTCGTATGTATTTCCGCTGTCATCAGGAACAGCACCTACGCTCATATTGAACGTAGGTGCTGTTCTGTCTATTGTGGTAACTGTTCCGCTTTTCATTCTGTTTCCGGCAAGATCCGTTACAAATCCGTTTTCGTTATACGTTACTTCGAATGTTGTTTTTAGCGGAATTGAAGAATCTGCAAAATGGACAGAAAAATAAAGTCCGTCCTCACTTCCTGTTGCATGAGTGATTTCTGACTGCGTACGGAATACAAGGCCTTTTGCGCCGCCGGTTATTTCATCACTTCCAAATGAATATGTATCGGGTTTGCCTTTTATTTTGTAAGAGAAAGACGACGATTTGTTATAAAGCGATGCGTAGCGGAGTCCGCCAGAAGTCCTGATTTTTTCTTCTGTGCTGAACGGACGCGCTCCGCCGAATATATCTGCGGCATACGAAAATGGTGTAAACAGTGACTTGCTTTCGGAACACCAGCCTGTCTTTATGTACCAGGCCGGCTCGTTCGTTTCGTTGTCAAACACGTGGAATTCAATTCTGTCCAGTGTGGTGCTGTCTGTGTCATTTGTACCGATTGCTTCAAATCCTGTATCTTCATTATTTGTTATGTTCTTATAGACTGCAAAAGCCGGCGGAAGAGTATCCCATTTTCCGTACAACTCAGATTCTTCTGAACTGACAGACAGTTCTGGTAATTTATGGGCGGAAGTTCCTGCGGCTTCTAGTACATTTCCGTTGAAGTCCTTGATAAGCGGAGAGGAAATGCGCGTTACAGTTCCAGACGGCGTTTCTGCACTGTCAATGTAGCCTTTCCAGTGTTTGAATGAACCTCGTACGGTAGAAACAGTTTTATCTACGTAACCTGCAATAGAAATGCGAAGGCTGTGTGCGTTAAAAGAGTCTTCTTCTCCGGCATTTACGGAGAATTTTCTGTAGAGCGAATGGACAAGGTTGTCTTCCGTTCCGTTAGAGCCGGTCTTAAGCATTCCAGCGGCTGTTTTTATAAGACCAGAAACAGTAAGTCCGTTACCGGAAGTTCCGTCTATTTTTCCAAAATCATCCTGAACCTGTGTGTTCTGCACGGTTTCTTCTTCAGTGGACGTAAGGAGAATATTTCCTGTGTTTACCGGCTCGGAGTATTGCAGTTCAATAAAATTATGCGAATCGTAGAAAGGCTGGCTTTCTGCAGTTCCGTCATTTTTCGTATGCAGTTCCTGACCAGTGCGGACGGCAACAAGAACAGGGGCGCAAAGGTCGGCAGTTGCGGTAAACGTTGCGCCGGAAGTTTCATTTACGGAAGAAAGTTGAGGTGACTCTGTATAGTAATGTGATATTCTGTTTTTATGTTCGTCACGAAGCGTCTGCCAGACGGACTCCAGTGCTTTTGGAATGTTCAGATACGGTATGGCGGTACGGTGAGTTCCGTCCCAGTCCGTACTTTCATTTGCACCGGAGGAGATTCCAGTTGCGTCTGTATTCCATTTGTCAGAGTTTGCGGTTTTCAGGAAGAATACGGAAAGATCGCCTTTTCCATCGGTGGATTGGGTACATTCCGCCGTTGTATACGCGCCTTCAAAGATTTTTTGCGATGTTGATGTGGAGCCGAATTTAATGTGTTCAAGAGCAGCAGAAATCTCATTACTGGAATTTTCGATTTTTAGCGGCTGTTTTGTTATGCTGTCTACAAATTCCACGCGGATAACGTTGTCATAGACAGTATAAGTTCCGCTTAAATTAGCGTTTCCGTCTGTGTCTTTTGCATTTGCGGCATTATGTACAAGAATTTCAGGGCGACTGAAGAAAACTCCGTCATTGTTTCTGCCGTCTGCGTCTGTGCCGTTTTCTGCGGCAGAAAGAAAGGCTTTGCCTCCGTCGATTGGTGATACCTTACAATGTACAATTTTTGCGTTGTACAGTTCGGCAAATGCGTCCGTTGCCTTGTCGTTTGCTTTTAGTTTTAAAGTCCAGCTGCCGATCGGAGTAAGATCCGTTCCGTTGTCATAGAAGTTCTGCCCGGCGGAAATTGTTATTCCTGGAAGTATGCTGAATGTTGAGATGTATTTTCCGTTGTGATTTATTGTTGTTCCGTCCGGCATTTCGTTCGGGAACGCTGAAAGAGAGTTTTTGGCGATGACAGAGCCGTTCCGTCCGGTGTATTCAAATAAATCTGTAACACCGATTGAACTGTCTTTATACATTGTGGAAATATCTCCGTTCAGCAAAATAATGTCTTTGTCTACGGTTAAGTTTCCGTTCTGGATAACCGTTCCATTAAAAAGTGCGTAGTTTCCGTGAATGGAAACGTCAGCATTGAATGTAACCTGCGCCGGACTTTCGCCTTCAAGTGCGCTGATATATAAGTTTGCCAAGCCTGCAGGGGTAGTGTCATTACCTACGGTGAAATTACATACGGTGAATGTTCCTGGTTTTATTTCTGTTTCGTTATATATATATGTGTTGTTTTTTAAAATAATTTCCTGTGCGGTAATTGTTCCGGCAATTTGGTTTTCTCCGCTTCCGTCCTGTGTGATTGTGGAAGCTTCGATGGAACAGCCGGGTTCAAGGAGAAGAATGCCGCTGTTTGAGAAGACTGCTGTTTCTGCCGTATCAAGCTTTGCTGTTTGGGTAAGGGTGATTTTTTCCGCCGTTACCGAAATTTTATTTGCTTTCAGTTTTGAATTGAAATAGATGTTGCCTTTTCCGGCGGAAAGGGTAAGGCACGGTGCAGAATTGACGGCGGGTTCAACCGGTGTATTTATGTTGATGTTGCCGCCATTTGCTGTATCTGAGGATGATGTGAGAAAGATGTCGCCGTTAAGGGTGAGCGTTCCGCTTCCATTGAAAGAAATCGGGGCGTTTTTTGTCGTGATACTTGTGGTACTTGACGTTCCACCGATGGCGAGAGTTCCTGTTCCGTATTGAATAAAGCCTTTGTCTGCGGTGATGTCTGCCTTTTCTGCTATGGTGAAAATGCCGCTGTGCGTAACGGAAAGTTTTCCATTTGTTGTAACTTGTTTTTGCAGGGTGACGTCATTGCCTTTTATGGTGATGTTTCCTAATTTTGTACTCTCTGAACCAACTGCACCATATACGGTGATGTTTCCAGTTCCGCCTGTCAGTGACAAAGTTTTTTCCTCACCAGAAACTGATGAAACAGCAGAAACTGCTCCCAGCGTAATTGCCGCTCCGGTTTCATTTCCTACTGCACCTGTTGTCTGGATGGTGGAATTACCTGTAAGCGTGAGTGTTTTTATATTCGCGTCAGAAGAAAGAACGACTGGCGAGGAGTTCGTGATGATTTTTCCGCTGAGTGTTGTATTTCCTTTCGTGTGCGTTATTCCGCCTTTAAAAGTAAACGTGTCTTCCGTATTATTACCGAGCGTAAGCGTTCCTGTCGTTCCGAATGTTACAGAGTTTGTAACGGTTGTCGCCGCGTTGAATGTTATGTCAAAGTTAATGACAGAATGGTCTGTGGTGTTGTTAATTGTAACTGCCGTAACATCGTTATTGAACGTTACTGCGCCTGCCGTTTCCGCTGTATTTTTCATTTCAATAGTTGTTGCGTTTATGGGAACGTTAAAAATTGCATCAGCATTTGTGTTGATTAATGTCAGTGTGTTTGCAATGAGTTTTCCGTTTTCTGTTCCTTCTGCTGTAAATCCGCCGGCGCTTGTCTGTATTGATATTTTATTGAATGTCGTTGTATTTGCCAATTTAAGAGTCTGCCCTGTGGTTTCCGTAGAACTGAACAGAACTATTCCGCCGTTTGCATTAAACGTTGTGTATGAAAAATCTGCGTCAGAAGAAAAATTCGTGTTGCCGGAAGATGCCGTGAGTTTTGCCGGGGTGGTTTCGGTTGCGGTAGAACTACCGTATGTTCCGCTGAAAGTGATTTTACCGGAAGAACCGTTGATTTCTCCGTCATTCGTAACGTTTCCACCAAACGTTACCGTTCCTTCCGTTCCTGTAATTGTTCCGCCGGCTGAAACCGTTACCGCGCCGTTAAAAACTGTAGTTGTCGTACTGCACGTTATTCCGCCGCTGTTTGTCGTTTCGCCAAACGTTACTGCTCCGTCAGAAGCCGTAATTTTTCCGTTGTTTGTTACTGCTCCTGTAAATTGCGCCGGTTGCGAGCCGAGCTTGATTTCTCCGGAATTGTCAGTTGTTCCGACGACATTCAGGGCGGAATTGTTAGTCTGCATATCAAGCGTTCTGTTTGCGCTTGTTTTTAATGTGCCGTTTATATTAAATGTTCCATTAACCTTAAGCACAGATGTTGTGCCGTCATCTGGCAGCATTACGTTATTGAATGTCGTTGCATTTGTCAATTTAAGAGTCTGCCCTGTTGCAGAATTGAACACAACTGTTCCGCCGTTTGCAGTAAACGTTGTGTATGAAAAATCTGCGTCAGAAGAAAAATATGTATTGCCGGAAGATGCCGTGAGAATTGCCGGTGTGGCTTCGGTTGCGGTAGAACTTCCGTATGTTCCGCGGAAAGTAATTCTGCCGGTAGAACCGCTGATTTTTCCGTCATTCGTAACGTTTCCGTTAAACGTTACTGCGCCACTGCTGCCGGTAATCGTTCCGTTGTTAGTAACTGTTGATTTGAATTCCGCTGTTCCGTCCGTTCCTATAATCGTTCCGCCTGCAAAAACCGTTACAGCACCGTTGTATGATTGTGTTCCGGCTGTTACCGCTCCGCCATCAGAAACTGTTGTTTCGCCGTATACGGTAAACGAGGTAAGCTGTGCGTTGAACGTTCCATTTACAGTGCAGTTTGAGGAAACGGATTCCGTTCCGACGGAAAGCGTCTGCGCCGTGTCGTTTGTTTTTATTTGCGAATTTGAGTCTTTTCCGAGTGTGACTGTCTGTGCCGCTCCGCCTGAATTTGCAATAAGCGATGAATTTGCGTAAAGCGTAACGTTTCCGTTGTAGTCTTGAGCGCCGGTTGTAGTTACGTTTCCGTGAAGCGCCGTGTTTCCGTTGATTTCAAGCGAATTGCATTTTGCACCTGCGGCTATTTTAATTTCTTCTGTAGTTGCTGCCGTTATGGAAACTTTGCCTCCGCTTCTGACAGTTATTTTGCCGGAAAAAATATTATCCGTAGAGGAAAGCTTTACGTCTTCGCTTCCCGTATTTATCGTCGTAGTGCCGGAAACTGTGACTGTATCTGATGTGCTTGCGCCGTTTGTAAACACAAGGTTTTCGTAATTTTTTCCATCCTGTGAAGAATCGCCGTCCCAGGGAAGCGATGTGCCGATAGTTCCGTAATATTCTACGGTACTGCCCAACTCGTTTTTCATCGTTCCTGTAATGCTCTGCGTACCATCCAGGCGGACTGTTCCGTTGTTTGTAAAACTATCGACGGTTACGCTGTAACTTGCAAGGTCTATTGTAGAACCGGACTTGACAGTGATTGATTTTAACGTCAGGTTTGAATTGACTTCCAGTGTGTTTGTTGCCGGCTCATCAACTTTTCCGATTGAGATTTCTACTTCATTATTGTCTTTTTGAGGTGCAGCAGCAACTGCCAGTCCGTTTGTGTCTGTCCAGTTTTCTGCTTTATCCCAGTCCGTGTCTTCTGTGCCTTTCCATATATACGATGCGCTGAACCAGTTTGTGTTTCCGCCGTTGTCAGTCCATGTGCTGGAATTTGGTGTTCCAGCAAGGACATATTTTGAATTTGAGTTTGAAATTGCTGCGTATTGAACGTTTACCTTGTTGGCTTCAGCTTCAAAAGTCCATGAATCGGTGGTAGTAGTTGACGTTAATTGTACTTTGTTTCCTGAACTGCCGGTAATAGTGAAATTCTCGGATACTGTCTGCGTTTTTCCGGCTTCAAATGTAACTGTTGCTCCGGCGGTTGTGCATTTAAAATTAAAAAATGTGTTGTTGCCCAAAATCGTTGCACCGCTGCCGGAAACAATAACTGTTCCTGTTCCGCAGTTGAACGTTCCGCCGTTATTCCATGCTGTTCCGTTTGATAAGGTGATTTCTGAATTCCCTGCGTTCAGAGTTCCGCCGTTATTCCATGCTGTTCCGTTCGATAAGGTGATTTTTGAATCCCCTGCGTTCAGAGTTCCGGTGTTTTCTATTGTAAGTCCTGCGTTTGCGGTGATGGCGCTTAAAGAACCGCAGGATAATATTCCGCTGACAGTTATAAGTCCGTTTGCCGTAAGAGAGCCGTTTAGTGTTGTTTTGCCTGTGTTATCGAAGATGACGGCCTTTACGGACTGACCGTTTGGCGTAAGCGTCTGAGCCGTACTTCCTCTAAAACGAAGCGAACTGTTGTTTACCGTAACAGTTCCGAACTCAGCATCTTCATAAAAATCAATATATGTGCTGTCCGCGGCTGAACCGACGAGCGTTCCGCCTGTACCTGCGTATTTTTTGGAAAAAGTGACTGCCGCCGTATCGTTTACGCTGTTTCCTGCCGTGATTTTTCCGTCATTCGTAACGCTTTCTAAAAAGAGCAGTTCTCCGCTTCCGCCGGTAATAGTTCCGTCATTAGTTAATGTACTCCCGAACGAAACTTCTCCTGCGCCGCCGGTAATCGTTCCACCGTTAGTAACAATTCCGTCAAACGATACCGCGCCGTCTGTTCCTGTAATCGTTCCGCTGGCTTCAACTGTTACTGCGCCGTTAAAAATTGTGCTTGTCGTACTGCACGTTATTTCGCCGCTGTTTACCGTTTCGCCGAACGTTACTGCGCCGCTTCCACCGGTAATCGTTCCGTTGTTAGTTAATGTACTCCCAAACGTTACTTCTCCGCCACCGCAGCTGATTTCTCCGTTATTCGTAACGTTTCCGCCAAAGTCTGCATTCTTTACATTCATTTTTGTACCGGAACTGACAGTTGTCGTTCCCGAAACGGTAAGCGTTCCTGAAGACAGCGTTGTATTTCCGTTTGACGTAAAGTTTTCGGTTACGGTCATTGAATTTGATGAAGTAAAATTTTTCCCGGCGGTAATCTCTACATTACAAAAAGACGAGTTATCCGGGTAGTCCGCAGAAAATTCTGCATCAGTCTCTGAATTTCCAAAAACGACCGTTCCGCCTGTTGCCGTAAAGTTACTGTTTCCTGTGCATATAAGCTTGTCTACTGTAAGCGTTCCGCCTGTCATTGTGACTTTTGCGTTTGATGTGATTGTAAGAGATTTTAAAGAAACATTAGCTGATATTTCAGGGTAATTTGAAACCCCGGAATTAATTGTTATTTCACTTGTAGATGTGATTTCAGAAATGTTTGTTATTCCAGTCCAGTTGGCCACATTCTCCCAGCTTGAGTTTTCTGCACCTGTCCATCTAGGCTTGTCTTTATAATAAGAAATTACTGCAAGTTCCATTGAATTATCAGGAGTGCGGATAGTGAGCGTAAAACCGTCGCCGGGAGCTAAATTTTCCGGTTCTGAATATTTTAAAGTGAACTCCGCTTTTTTATCTGTAGCTGTCGGTTCGATGGGAAGATAACCGTTTGAATCTCCGTTCTGCCCATTAAAAGAGAAAGTTCCTCCGCCAGTATTTGTTGTGGTAAATGTATATGGGTACTTAACTTGTTCAAGGCTGGGGTCATCTGTTTCGTTTCTTGTAATCGTTATCGTTATGTTAGTTGTAGGAAAATCGTCTAGTCCTGTTGCCGTTACTTTATAATACGTTGGTTCTCCCAAAGGCAGTACTTTCAGTCCGGTTCTACGGTCATAGGTAATTTTTGACTCTCCATAGTCAACATTTGCTCCCGACGCAGGAAGATAAAGCGTTCCGCTGCCTTTGAAGGTTAATTTTCCGTTGTCATTAGCATTTCCATATAAAGTTGTTGAAATTTCAAGTGTTGTTCCAGAACTTATGGTTACATTGTGGTTATTTTTATCTGGAAAGTCAAAGGTCTTTGTTTTTACGCTTCCGCCCCCGGTAATTACAGTGTTTGTATCAAAACTGCCACTGTATTCTGCATTTACAATAAATGATGAACTAGTCAGTGTGTGTCCGTTTGTGTTTATGGTGACCGTATAGCTGCCACCAGTTCCAGTTTGAAGTTTTGAAATTTCAATGTCATCGTCAAGATCTACTGTAACTGCTTTATCTCCTTTAAAAATTGCCGTATCGCCTGTTCCCGGGTAACTGCTTCCAGAATCTGAATACCAGTTGCCCACATTCGTCCAGTTTGAGTCTGTTCCTCCGCCTGTCCACGTATAGTCTGCTCCCCACGTTCCAATTGCACACAAAACGTATGCGGCAAAAACCGCGCAATATTTTACGGTGCGGGCGCGTTTCAAAAAGAAAGAGGAAATCGTGTTTTGGAATAGTGCAGAAGTTTTCACAGTATCTCCAAAAAGCATTCGTAAGTAAGAAAGTCATTTCCCTGCCTGGAGGCAGACTGTCTCTTTACCTGGAGACAGAGTATCTTCTTGCATGGGAGATATACTATCTCCGTTCCCATGGAATCAGTTGTCTCCTGGTAATGGGAAAAATACCGTCTTTTACTTACAGTCATTATATCACTTTATCTGTATCGGCTTCTATTGTCCTGCAATTTAGAACTTTCCGCGCGACTGCGTTTTGCATCGGAATTGTAAATGCTTTGTATATAAAATTTACGTAAAGTTTCGGTTCTTTTTCCTTGACATAATTTCTATCTGTAAATAAACTGTAATATATGGATTTGAGAACTGTTTTAACTACCGATACTGTAAACCTTCATTTGCAAGGTACAACAAAAGAAGAGATTATTGATGAAATGCTGGACATTCTTGTAAAGGCCGGCAAAGTAACTGATAAAGCCGGAGCCCGCGAATGCGTTCTTGACCGCGAGCGCAAGATGTCTACGGGTATGAAGCATGGAATTGCAATACCGCACGGAAAAACTGATTCAGTAACTGATTTGGTTGCCTGCATCGGTATTTCAGACAATCCGGTAGATTTCGATTCTTTGGATCAGGAACCGTGCCGCATATTCATTATGACGCTGTCACCTGTAAACAAGACAGGTCCGCACCTTCAGTTCCTGGCTGAAGTAAGCCTGCTTTTCAAAAGTGCTGATAAACGCCAGCAGATTTTAAGTACGCAGGATAAAGCTGAAGTAATTAAAATTCTTACTGAGTAGCAGACCGTTGGCGCGCTTTTTGCGCTGTATTCTGATTGGAGATTGCAGACCTTTGTGCGTAGGCGCGAAGGTCTTTTTTTTTAACTTAAACGTTGTTTTTTTTTGGCAGGGTAAAATATGAAACAGAATCCTTTGTTCCGGTCAGAGAAAAATTCTCTTGTCCGCATTGAAGATAATCTTGCGTTCAGTACATCGGAACTGAACGCCGTTTCTCTGGAAAAAGCGGCTTCCGGTACGGCAGAAATTCCTTCCGGAAAAAATACCGTTACGGCGGTTACAGTTCCCTGGCACTCTGTGGAACTTGAACCGGGCGCATACAATGAGGAAATTCTTGCCGCTCTCCGCACATATCTAAAAAAACTTGAGGAAAACGGCCGCTTTGCGTTTATTGTTCCTGAGGCGGAGGAAAGCCTTTCTGACGCAGACAGTGCCGGTTCGTTCATAAGTGCGATGGTGCATACGGCGCGCCGCGTAAAGGACTGCGAAAGCGTAATCGGTTTTGCCCTGCCGGAACAGTTTATCCGTAACGACGGTTCTGCCGGAATTTCTGCGGACGGCTATTCGCGCTGGTTTGTAAACGAGATGAACGTAAAGCATTCGCATTATGTGTATTTTGCAGACGGCGCGCTTATGGAGCAGCTGCATCTGGATGCGGAAAGTTCTTTTAACGGTCTTGTTTTATACAGAATGTAACCATTTGCGAAAAACCGCAACGTTTTCAATAAAAATTGAAAAAAAAACAGAAAAAAGTTGAATTTTCTCTTGATTTAAATTGACTGATGTGTCATTATGCTGATGAAAGCGAATGAGCGAGGGAGTTATGGAGTGTACAGATATGACACAGCCGGAAACTTCAGAATTCGGTAAATCATGCCGCGACTCGATAATCTTCTGCAGCCTGATGCTTGTTGTTGCAATAATCGTGGCTGCCGTTCTGCCTGCAAAAGACACTGCTTCATCAATTCCTGTTGTAAGTGCTTCTACTGAAACGGAAAATGAAATTGCCGCCGATTTTGGCGTAATGATTGAAGAAGCCGGATTTACGGCGACAAGGGCAGTCAGCGGAGATGAAGGTCTTGCACTTTACCGTCAGCCTTCTTCGCGCGGAGCTGTAGAATGGTTCTACCTCCATGTTACCGGAAACAGGGATATAACTATGGCTATCCTTGAGGAAGCCGAGAAAAATAATATTCCGCTTTCACTTGCATTTGCGCTTGCGTATACCGAAAGCCGTTACAATGTGAATGCGGTTAATAAAAACAAGAATGCGTCGATTGACCGCGGTCTGTTCCAGCTGAACAACAGGTCTTTTCCGCAGCTTGAAGAAGATGACTTCTTTAATCCTGCTGTAAGCGCAAAATACGGAATGTCGCATCTGCGGTTCTGTATGAACGTTGCAGGAAATGAAGTTACGGCGCTGGCTATGTACAACGCCGGAACGACAAAGGTTCGTTCAAACAATACGCCGCAGTCAACTTTGGTTTACGTCGGCAAAATTATGGCTTACCGCGAAAAGCTTGACAGGCTTTTTGCAGAAGAAGTATCACCATACTTCGATTCAAGCCGCCAGATGTCAGGTATTTCCGTTGCGTTTTTGGGCAACCGAAAATTTGACAGATAAAACAGTCCTCCTTATTTTAAGCAATACCGTTTTCCCATTCTTTTACCGGCATTGCTTTTTTTTTGTTCTTATGGGATTATCTCTGTGAAAAAAATCACAATAAACGGTAAAAACGGCATCTTTTGGGCAAAATAACGCTGTTTTATGGCAGAACCGGCTGTATTGTCATTGCTGCGCTTGCCGTCCGTTTTTATAATAAGGGCATTAAATGAAAAAAATTCCTGAGCCGACAAGACGGCGGCTTATCCAGGTGTTTCAGTTTCTTTCTGGCTGGAAGAAAAGCAGGATTACATCAGCGGATATAAGTGCTTTTTTGGGTTGCAAGGATTCTCTTGTGCGCCGCGACTTTAGTTTTGCAGGCTGTGCACCGGGTGTTTCCAACGGCTATGACGTTGAATCCTTGAAAAATGTGCTTGCATCTGTATGCGGCGTTTGCCCGGCGGACGGTAATGCGCGTAAGAAATGCTGTATTGTAGGATTGGGACGGCTTGGTGCTGCGCTTCTTGACGACAGTTTTTTTGAGGAAAGTGGATTTTCCGTGGAAGCAGGATTTGATTCCAGCGTAAACCGCCTTGAAATTATGCGCTCTACGTTTGAACTGTACCCTGCAAGCCGCATTGAAACGGTCGTTCCGCAGCGTAAAATTGAATATGCGCTTCTGTGCTGTGCAGAAAAAGAGGTTCCTCTTATGACGGAGCGGCTTGTTCGCGCCGGAGTACGGGGCATTGTGAATTATACGAGGGCGGTTCTGAACGTACCGGCTTCTGTGAGGGTGGAAAACTGTTCTCCTGTAACGGCGCTTATGAACGTACAGGGATAATTTTTCCGTCTTTTAGGGAAGTGCTGATTAACACTTGAAGCGATTACTCAGCACTTCCCGTCAAATTGCCGTAAGTCATTGACTTACGGCAATTTGCTACATTCAAGGTTAACACTGAAAAATCCTCAATAGGATTTATTCAGTGTTTCCTTAGGTTTTTTTTGAAAAAAAATACGGCAGCCTTGAAAAATCATGGTGCGCCGCAAAATAAATTTAAGAGGTGTAAAATGAGTCGTGTGTACAACTTTTCAGCCGGACCTTCATGTCTTCCTGAGGAAGTCCTGAATGAATGTGCTGCAGAAATGCTTGATTACAACGGAACAGGTCAGTCCGTGATGGAGATGAGCCACCGCTCAAAGGCGTATGAGCCTATTATCGAGGATGCAGAAGCAATGGTTCGCAAGCTGATGAACGTTCCTGACAATTACAAGGTGCTTTTTGTTCAGGGCGGAGGTTCCACACAGTTTGCAATGGTCGCAGAAAATCTTGGAATTCATACAGGAAAGGCTGCATACATCAATACTGGCGTCTGGGCAAAAAAAGCTGCCGCAGAGGCAAAAAAGCTCGGCATAAAAGTTGACGTAATCGCTTCAAGCGAAGACAGGAATTTTTCTTATATTCCTAAAGTGCAGAAAGTTGAAGGTGACTACGACTATGTATACATCTGCTTCAACAATACGATTATGGGAACTCACTACGAGTATATTCCTGATACAGGAAACATTCCGCTTGTTGCAGATATTTCTTCCTGCGTTCTTTCAGAGCCGCTTGACGTAAGCAAATTCGGACTTCTGTTTGCAGGTGCTCAGAAAAATCTTGCTCCGGCAGGCGTTACGCTTGTCATTATCCGCGAAGATTTGATTACGGAAACTCCGCTTGCAGGAACTCCTACAATGCTTTCTTACAAAACTCACTCTGATAACGGAAGTATGTACAATACTCCACCGTGCTACACAATCTACGTGCTAGACAAAGTTCTTCACTGGATAGAAAAGAACGGCGGTGCAGAAGGAATGTATAAGCGCAACAAGGAAAAGGCAGACTATTTGTACGGCTTCCTTGATTCTTCTGATTTCTATCACGCAACTACGGAAAAGGGAAGCCGCTCGCTTATGAACGTTCCTTTCCTTACAAAATATTCTACGGGCGCAACGGACGAGGCAAGCCTTGCAAAAGAAAAGGAAATCAACGACAAATTCGTAAAGGAAGCTGCGGCCGCAGGTCTTGTAAACCTTAAAGGACACCGTCTTGTAGGCGGAATGCGCGCTTCTATCTACAACGCAATGACGCTTGACGGCGTAAAGGCGCTTATTGAGTTTATGAAAAAATTTGCCGCAGAAAACGCATAAAATCATCGAGGTAGGAAATGTTTAAAATTCAGACATTGAATAAAATAAGCGCGTCGGGATTAAGCCGTCTTGACCGCGATAATTACGAAGTTGCAACAGACATTAATAATCCGGATGCAATTCTTGTTCGCTCGGCAGATATGCACGAGATGAAGCTTTCTGACAGTGTAAAGGCAGTAGCCCGCGCCGGAGCAGGAACTAATAATATTCCGATTCCTGAACTTACGGAAAAAGGAGTTGTTGTTTTCAATACGCCGGGTGCGAATGCAAATGCCGTAAAGGAACTTGTCGTTCTTGGACTTTTGCTTTCAAGCCGTCCGGTAATTGATGCAAATGCATGGACAAACGCTCTTTCCGGTAAGGGGGATGAAATTCCTGAACTTGCGGAAAAAGGCAAGTCAAAGTTTGTAGGTCCTGAACTTAAAGGAAAAACGCTCGGCGTCATCGGACTTGGTGCAATCGGTGCAATGGTTGCAAATACTGCAATAAAGCTTGGAATGAACGTTATCGGCTACGATCCGTTCCTTTCAATTAATGCGGCGTGGTCTCTTGACCATAACGTACAGCATTCAGAAACGCTTGAAGGCATTTACAAGAATGCAGATTACATTACGCTTCACGTTCCGCAGACAAACGATACAAAAGGAATGATAAATGCATCTTCGCTTAAAATGATGAAAGACGGAGTTCGCATTCTGAACATAGCGCGCGGCGGTCTTGTAAACAATGCAGATATGCTCGATGCCGTAAAAAGCGGAAAAGTTGCGTGCTTCGTTTCTGACTTTGCGGCTGAGGAACTTTTGAATCAGCAGAACATCATATGTCTTCCGCATCTTGGTGCGTCAACGCCGGAAGCAGAAGATAACTGTGCACAGATGGCAGCACTTCAGCTTAAGGATTTCCTTGAGAACGGAAACGTCGTAAACTCTGTAAATTTCCCTAAGACTGTTACTGATAATCCTATTCCGGCTGGTGGAACGCGCCTTTGCATAAGCCACAAGAACATTCCTGATACAATCAGTAAGTTCACTACGATTCTTGGAGAGGCAAAACTTAATATTGCCGGAATGATAAATCAGGCGCGCGGAGATGTTGCGTATAACCTTATTGACGTTGACGGAAAAGTCGGTGATGACATCATCGCAAAACTTGCCGCCTGCGAAACAGTTACAAAAGTCCGTCCGATATTCCGCGCATAAACGCGATAGGACAAGACTATAATTCAATTGAGCCGACTACGGTAGAGTCATCCTCTTCCGGAGCCGGCTTGTTTTTTACTGTACGGCTGCATCCTTCATCGCTGCTTTTATTTCTGTCATCCTGTTTTTTCTGCGCCGTGCCGTTTTTCCGTGAGGCAGCCTTTGGCATTGCAAGGAATGCGAACATGCTTCCGCAAAGACCGCCTGCAATGTGTGCAAGAGTTGCAATATTCTGGTCAGACGGGCGTGCAAAAAGTTCCCTTCCTACGTACAGTATAAGAATCAGTATAAATGAAAGTGGAATTTCGTTTTTTGAGATGCTTGTAAAAGAAGTAAGAAGAATCATCATAAAGGCGATGTCGCTTGATCCAAGCATAGGGAGCGGAGAAAAACAGGCATTAAGAACACCCGTTACAAGTGAAGTAACAAGCATCATAAGTGCAAGAACAGGCGAACCGTACCGCTCCTCAATTACAGGCCCAAGCAGAAGGATGAACGAAAGGTTTGATACAAGGTGATTCCAGTCTGCGTGTCCAAAGATGTGAAGTACAAGCCGCAGATAGTCAAGCGGAACGTGTATGTTAAAAGGTGCGGAACTTCCGGCACCTCCGGGTACAGTAAAGAATGCCGGAATCAGCGTTCCCTTTAAAAGTGCGTTTAATACCATAATAAGAACGGCTGTAAGTGCAAACGTAAGCGTAACCGGCGCATTGTACGAAATGCGTATTTTTTTGAAAAAAGAGCTTTTTTTACCCATTCTTTTATTATAGTAATATCGCAGCAGTTTTTCTATATCACGATATTGCGCAGCATTTTGTTTATTTCCGCCGTCGATTGTGTTATATTAGTAATATGTCAGAAGAAGTTAGAATGGAAGGTCAGCAGGCGGTTTCCGTTACTACAGAATTTGAAATTCCGCCTGAATGCTGCGTAGTTTTTTATAATGATGATTATACTACAAAAGATTTTGTAGTTGAGGTACTTGAAACTATATTTGCCAAAAGCAAAGGTGAAGCAGTCTTTCTTATGGAAAGAGTTCATTCAGAAGGCTCTGCCGTTGTGGGAGTATACACCTATGACATTGCCGTTACGCGTGCAGGACTTGCAACTGCAAAGGCAAAAAAAGCAGGATTTCCGCTTAAAATAGAGGTAAAACGATGAAGATAAGCGCGCTTTTAGGCAAAATTCTTTCTGAAGGGCTCATTCTAGCAAAACGTTGCCGTCATGAATTTTTTACGCCGGAACACCTTTTGTACGCTGCTCTTGACGTAGATGCCGTTCGTGATATGGTGGAACTTTGCGGCGCAAGCGCAGACAGTCTTCAGAAAGACGTGCGTAAGTATATAGATACAAAAATTCCTGTGAATGCCGTTGACGTTCCGCTTGATAAAAATCCTATAGAAACGTCAGGGTTTCAGTCCGTTATGAACAGGGCAGTCTTCCATTGTGTAGAAAGCGACCGCGTTGTAGTCGATATTACAGACGTTCTTGTGAGTATGTACGATGAAAAGAAAAATTACTGTTCCTATTATATGAAGACAAACGGAATTGAACGTGCTGCTCTTGTGGAAGTTGTGTCCCGCTACAAGCAGATGCAGCAGGACGGCGTTTCAGAAATTCCTTCGGAAGCATCGGCAGAAAGTAACGGCCAGCAAAGACAGGGCAGGCGTTCTGCACTTGAACGGTTTTGTACTGACATGACAAAAGTTGCGCGTGAAGGCGGCTACGATAAGCTTGTGGGGCGCGATGATGAAATTGAACGGACGGTGCAGGTTTTGTGCCGCCGCGTAAAGAACAATCCGCTTCACGTAGGAGATGCCGGAGTCGGAAAAACAGCCGTTACTCAGGGACTTGCACAGCGCATTGTCAGCGGAAACGTTCCTGACGAACTAAAAAACAGTTCCATCTACAGCCTTGACATCGGACTTCTGATTGCCGGTGCAAAATTCCGCGGTGATTTTGAAGAGCGCCTTCACGCCGTCCTTGACGAACTTATGACAAAGAAAAATGCCGTTCTTTTCATTGATGAAATTCATATGATAATGGGCGCAGGAACGAACGGCAATTCGAATATGGATGCCGCAAATCTTCTTAAGCCTGTGCTTGCCGGCGGAAAAATCAGGATTATCGGCTCTACGACGTTTGAGGAATATGCGCGTAATTTTGAAAAAGACCGTGCGCTTGTCCGCCGTTTTCAGAAAATTGACATAAACGAGCCTGGACGCGACGAAACGGTGCGCATTCTGGAGGGGCTTCTTCCCAAGTACGCACAGTTTCATCACGTGAAGTACAATAAGTCTGCCGTTCTTGCCGCAGTTGACCTTTCAATCCGTTATCTTTCTGACCTGCGGCTTCCGGACAAGGCAATTGACGTTATGGACGAGGCTGGTGCTTACCAGAAAATACACCGGCACGGAGGAACGGTAAATGCATCCGTAGTAAGGCGGATTGTGTCGCGGATGGCGAACGTTCCGGTGGAAACGCTTTGCGGCGGCGAAAAAGCGCACCTAAGGGATTTGCAGCAGCTTCTTGAAAAACAGATTTTCGGGCAGGGAGAAGCAGTTTCTGCCGTAGTAAAGGCGGTAAAGCGCGCACGTGCCGGACTTAAAAATCCAGACAGACCGGATGCCTGTTTTCTGTTCGTCGGACCTACCGGCGTCGGAAAAACCGAGCTTGCGCGCTGTCTTGCCGAGCTTCTGGGCGAGCCGCTCCTTCGCTTTGATATGAGCGAGTATCAGGAACAGCATACCGTAAGCCGCCTTATCGGTTCTCCTGCTGGCTATGTAGGACACGAGGAAGGCGGACTTCTTACGAGCAGCGTCCGTAAAAATCCGCATTCAGTAGTCCTGTTCGATGAAATCGAAAAGGCGCACGATGACATCTACAACATTTTCCTTCAGGTGATGGATTACGGAATTCTTACAGATAATCAGGGGCGAAAGGCAGATTTCAGAAACTGCATTGTGATTATGACAAGCAATGCTGGTGCGCGTGATCTTGAAAAAAATAAAGTCGGATTCGGAACGGCAGGATTTTCCGGCGTATATGACGTTCAGAATGAGTCTGCCTCGCTGAAAGAAGCTGTGGAAAAGGAGTTTCCGCCGGAATTCAGAAACCGCCTTGATGCGGTAATTCCGTTTGCTCATCTTGAAAAAGACATCGTGCTGTCAGTCGTTTCAAAGGAATGCGAAAAACTTGCGCGCCGTCTTTCTGCAAAAAAAGTGCGGCTTGCCGTTACGTCCGAATGCAAGCAACATCTTGCCGAAACTGGTTATTCGCGCCAGTTCGGGGCACGCAACCTTAGCCGCACCGTAGAAGAAAAAATTGCCGCACCGCTTGTTGACGAAGTGCTTTTCGGTCAGCTTAGCCGCGGCGGAACTGTCATTGCAGACATAGATAACGGCGAAATAACGTTCTCGTACGGCGGCAAGGTGAATTATCTTTCTCATTGCAACTACGCTGATTTTTCGGTAGTATAGCCGTATGAATGCAATTATTACAGTTGTCGGTAGCGACAAGGTCGGAATTATTGCTACGGTCAGTTCGTTTCTTTCCGAGCATAAAATAAATATTGAAGACATTACGCAGACTATCCTCAGTGGCAATTTCGTTATGATGATGATGGTAAGTTTTGGCAGTGCGGACATTACAATAGACGAACTGCGCCAGCAGATGAACAGAAAAGCTGAAGGAATGGGCGTTGAAATCAATATTATGAGCGAAAAAGTATTCAGTGCAATGCATAGGGTTTAGGCGCAGAACCGGTTGGCTTTATACCGTTAACTGATTTTAGTTTTGCTTCAGTTTTTGCTTTGCAAAGCTGACAGACGTTTTTTTTATTTTTTTTCTGCAAATTTTGCCCTTTTTTCATACAAAACTCGATATATATGCAGAGGTATCTGTATGAAAAAAGAAAACCAGCTTACGCCGCTTGAAAAATGGGAGCGGCTTACGTTTGCTGATAATTTTATCTTCTGTAAAGTCCTTAATGATAACGTAGATATCTGCAAGGAACTTCTGGAGCTTCTTCTTGAAATCAAAATCGAGAAGATAGAACTTCCAAGTGCCGAATACAGCCTGAAAACTGATTTTCACTCGCGCGGAGTCCGCTTTGATGTCTATGTAAAAGACGGCGGCGGACGGTCATTCGACATTGAAATTCAGACTGCGCACGCAACTTCCCTTGCAAAAAGGGCGCGCTACTATCAGGGGTTGATGGACGTAGACTCCGTTCATACCGGTATGGATTACAGTAAGCTTAAAGAAAGTTACGTAATCTTTCTTTGTATGGGTGACGCCTTCGGAAAAAAACTTCCGCGATACACTTTCCGCTATATCTGTGAAGAAGACGGCGGACTTCGGATGAATGACGGAACCGTAAACATCTTTTTCAATGCCAGAATGTATGATAAAATGGAAACTGAAGGGTTGAGGTCGTTCTTCAGGTTTCTGTGCGGAATGAAACCTACCAGCGACTTTACGGACAGACTTTCCGCACTCGTAGAGCGCACGAAACTCAGCGCGCAATGGAGGCACAGCTATATGACCTGGGAACAGGAGATGAAATATCAGGCGAGGGAGCTTGCACAGGAACTTGCCCCTGAAATAGCCAGAGAAATGGCAGTAGGTATAGCTAAAGATATAGCTAAGGATATGGCTAAAGATATGGCTAAGGATATAGCTAAGGATATGGCTAAGGATATGGCTAAGAATATAGCTAAGGATATGGCTGAAGAAGCTGCTAAAGAAAAGGTTAAAGAAACGGCACTTAATCTTCTCAGGCTGAACGTTGCTGCCGTAGATCAGATTGCGCAGGCAACCGGACTTTCCGTTGATGAAGTAAGGGAACTGAACGATACATTGCAATCAGCACAGGCTTAAGTAAGTAAAATAAGCCCGGATTTTATAATCCGGGTGAAATCTCCTCTTTTTTTCTTTTCAAAACGTAAATTTGCCCGAAAAAAAACAACCGTATATGAGTCCGGGCTTTCCGGAAAGTCACGGCGCATTCTCTTTTTATATTTTACCGCCGGCGGAATGGTAATCGTGCGGTCATCAGGCAGAAAAACATACGGAAACTGTATTTTTGACTCCGACACCCTGTATTTTTGAAAAAAACAAAAAAATCGTAACTTTTTTAAATATTTTTCTTGACGGCGTTAAAAAATGTGCTAGACTTAAAGAGTGCGTGAAAAACAAGCGGATTGGAGTTGTTGTCGACAGAAATCCTTATGCAGGTGACACCTTTGTTTTTCAATCCTGAAAAAACAGGCAGTCACTGATGATAAGGCCCATTCTGTCTACGAAAACCCCGGGACGTTTGTACGCGCGATTTCTATCTATTTATTAATTTGGAGGAATTTGATGAAAAAATTATTCGCTTTCATCTCCCTTTTCCTGTTGCTCGGCATCGGCAGTGCCTTTGCTGACGTAACTGTGAAAAAACTTGCCGACGGCAACGTAGAGGTTACCTTCTTCTACGGAAACCCTCGCGCTACGGAAGTTCTCCTTGCAGGAGACTTCAACAACTGGCAGAACGGTGCCGAAGCAATGACAAAGACCGACAAGGGCTTTACTATTACAAAGACTTTCAAGGCA
>NZ_FUWG01000022.1 GCF_900167145.1 Treponema porcinum
GATGATAAGGCCCATTCTGTCTACGAAAATCCCGGGACGTTTGTACGCGCAATTTCTATCTATTTATTAATTTGGAGGAATTTGATGAAAAAATTATTCGCTTTCATCTCGGTTCTTCTGGTTGCATCAATGGTATTCGCCGATGTAACTGCGAAGAAACTTCCCGACGGTAAAATAGAAGCTACGTTCTTCTATGGAAACCCTCGTGCTACAGAAGTGCTTCTTGCCGGTGACTTTACAAACTGGCAGAACGGCGCTCTTCCTATGGAAAAGGGAGAAAAAGGATTCTCTCTTACAAAAGTGTTTGATGCCGGAACAACTGTAAAATACAAGTTCATCACCGACGGAAACTGGACTACAGACCTTAAGGCTCCGGATTTCGTTGACGACGGTTTCGGCGGTAAAAACTCTATGGCAGAACTTGATGCTATTGCCGGAGGCGACGCTTCTGCTGCTCCTAAAGCAGGTCTAAAATTCCAGACTTGGTCTAACTTAGGTTTGCAGGCAACTTTTGATGCATGCGAAAAGGGCGATGACGGCAAATATGACAATGCCCTGAAACCTGCTGCTGTAGGTCTTGGTGCAAAATCATACTGGAAATTCGGTGGTTCTATCGTTCCGAATGTTCCTGTATACGTAGAAGTAGCTCTTGCAGAACTTGAGCCGGATAATGAAGGCAATGTAGGATACTCAAATCTTTATAAGAGAAATGAACGCGATCTTGGCGACGGAATGAAAAACTTCCTTACAGACCTTATGTTTGATCCAATCTATTGGTTCGGTGGACAGGGTTCTGCAAAAACATATCTCGGACATTTCAAGACAGGAGTTGAAACAGGCTGGGTAGACTGGACAACTGGTTACAAATATGCAAAACTTCCGCGTCACAAGAACGTAAACTGGGACACTGTAGACCAGGAATGGGAAGCCGGATATTTAGAAGTTGGTGGATACAATCATTTTGCAACAGGTACGATGTTCAATGAATGGGTAAAAGGCCTTACTGACGGAAACGTAGACCTGAACGTTGTATTTGCTCCAAACCGCAGTGCTGACCGTGCCGGAAACCGTTATGGCGTTTTCTCTTATGCAAACGCAACTTTGTTCGGAAACCATTATATTGACGTTCAGTACAACGGTGCTTACGGAACAGAGTTTGACAAAGTTCTTGATGAAATCTATGAAAATGACCTTATTTTTGGTTACAAGGGAACTTTCGGACCTTTGACATTCAAAGGAAACTACTTGCTGAACCTTTACGGCTCTCAGGAAGTTACTGTTGGCGGAACTAAATACAAGTCATTCTTCAATCCGGCTTCTTCTGATGTAGGCGCAGTAAACGACGATGTTGACGACAAGCAGGACAACATGGCTGCAAACGTAAACATCACGTTCAGCAATGACTTCATCACAGCTATGGTTGGATACCGTTTCCGCGGTGCTCAGGCAAATATGATGTATGTTGAACAGGGTGCTGATGATCACGACCACTTGCAGGATAATCTTGGTTATCTTAACCGCCAGAGATTCTTTGCAGACATCAACGTAACTCCTACAGATGCACTTTCTATCGGTGTTGTTCCGTACCTTGAGACAAAATTCAACAAGGACGTTGATTCAAATGATGCAGCTCATAACTTTAAGAACAAAGATACAATGCTCCTGGTAGTTCGTCCGAAAGTTGGATTCAAAATCAGCGACAATATGGCTATTGACGGATATGGTGAAGTTTCATACATCTCAGAAGACGAAGATAAGTTTGTACGCGGTTCAGATAAAGAAAACTTTGTATTCAATGAAGCAGGCTTGAAATTTGCCGCAACATTTGAAGACAGTCCGCTTGCTAAGCTTGATGTAATCTACGGCTACGACGGAAACACAGATGAAGTTAAATACGCAATGCATTCTTTGCTTGCGGAAGCAGGTCTTTCTAACGGATGGAACTTGCAGGCAGGCGTTGGCATCCGCACTCACTACGCTGATGTAGACGACTTTGACAAGACTGGAGTTCTTCCGGCAGGATTCGCGCTTGGAACAAGCAAGCAGATCTGCAAGAAATACTCTACAACATTCATCGCGCAGTTCCTGTACGGATTCAATCCATACAACGACTTCGGCGACAAATGGTGCAACTTCAAGCTTGATGACTACATCATTGACCGTGACATCATTACAGGCGAAGGCAAAGTTTCTTCTTTGTACAACAAAGCAGCAGTCCGCGTAGGACTTAGCTTCGATTTCTAATTGAGTAGTGAGGAAAAATAATATGAAAAAATCAATTAGTTTATTTGCTGCTCTTTTAGTAGCAGTTGGTACGTTGGCAGTTTCAGGCTGTGCAACAAGCCATGATGAAGATCCTATTGTCGATTTGTCGAGTTTCTACCTGCGTGGTAATATGAATAATTGGGCAAACGATAGTCTTGATGACGGAAAAATGACTGCAAATGCAGATGGTTCTTACAGTATTGTTTATACGGCAAAGGCAGCCATTGATGAATTTGCTATTGCAAATTCCGGCTGGTCTGTAAAATATTGTAATGGCACTGAAGTTGCACCTGACGGAACTGGAGTTTCCCTTGAAAGTGGTGGTGGTAATGCAAAAGTTACAGGACAGACTCCTGGTAATAGCTACAAGATGACTGTAAAACCTTCCAGCACATCTGTTTCTGTAAAAGTTGAACTTGCCGGTTCAAATGTTCCTGATTTCTATATACTTGATACAGAAACAGGCATGAACAAAATGGATTATGACGGAACAGAATATTCTTATACATTTACAGCCAGTGGAACATCTGAGTCACTTGTTGTGTGGAGTAAAGACAAGTATTACAAAGGTACTGTTGCTTATGCAAAGGAAAATCCTACTGAAGCAACTTTGACTGCAAATGATGATGTTTCTACAGTTGTTGTAAATACCTTGGAAGCAAATTTGCCGGTAAAACTAATTCTTACAGTAAAAGATTCAACTGTTTCTGCAAAAGCCCAGATAGCAATTCCTGATCATTTCAAAGTTGTAATGACTTTCAAAGATTGTACAACTGAAAAGGTTTCTTTCAACTCTAACATTAGTTGGGGTGGTGTAAAAGCCGGAAAGTGGTCAGTTGATGAAACAGTTTTTGACAATGCTGCAAAAGAAGCCAATCTTGTTGGCGGAAAGCTTACATTCTATGTTTCAAAAGATTATGATGTTTCTAGTACATGGGTTGCAGCACAAGCTCCGGAAGGTGCAAATTTTAAATTTGAAGCAACTGTTGGTTCTGGTACGGCTGATGGCGGATTATGGTATAAGTTACCTTTAGATCAAGATACTGTAGAAATTACGTATTATGACGATCAGATCAAATAGGTTATTTGTCAACTAAAAACCACGCTTGGGGCATTGCCCCAAGCGTGGTTTTTTATAATGTAATGATTACTGTTATAGATATGACATTAATCATTCAAAATGAAAAAAATCAATAACTTCTATGCATGTGCAAGGTATGTTGCTTCTTAAAAGATACTAGTTGTAGTCAGGTAATGATTGCATTCTGGACTAATACTCTTTATATGCTGCAAATACCGGAGGGGGAACGCACTTCACATCCATACTGATAAAACACAGGAGTTTATGCCATGCCTATCGAAGAAATTATAGAAAAATCTTTCAATGATTTAATAAAGGCAATCACAACTGACGGAACTTCAAGTCAATTAATTTTTCCACATTCAAACAAGGGCGATGTAAGACATTCAGAACAGGAACTCAAGCAGATTTTCCTAAGAAATGTTGAAGAAGATAAGAATTATTTTTATTCGATAGAAACTCCTACAGAATATGGTTATCGTTTTAAAGATTCTAAAAATTTAGAGGTAGATAAAAATCACAAAAAAGGCAAACACCAGGCAGCAAGATTTGATGTAAGTCTTTACACAGAAAATAAAATAGAAAGTTTAGCAAGTTGTATAGAATTTAAACACCGTAATTCAAAATCTATCTGCAAAGATCTTTTAAAGCTTGCAAAAGAAGTAGAACTGACAAAAGAAAAGAAAAACTTTTTTGTTCATTATCATTATGTTAAAGAAACTAGCTGGAAATCAGATACTTTCTCAAATTTATTTGAAAAATATAGTAAATCAGTAGATGAGATAGAAAGTAAAATAGAAAATAAAGAAGATTTATCAAAAGTAATAGTATATCTAGTTTGCATTTATGGAAAGGATAAATCTGCTTCAACATATCATTTCTCGCTTGCAGACTTAAAAAATAATTATACAGTCGGAACAAAATACAGCGACCTTACAGACAAATCTTTGTTCAACGAAAAAATATTTAACACAGAACATTCCATTTGATTTTTCAAATTAAAAATAGATTTATAAATCGGAGTGAGTACAAATAATAATACTGTTCATTTATAAAAAAAGTTTGGTGTGATGAGAGAAAATTCAGTCTTATTTGAATTGTTGAAACACAGGAGGATTTAAATGGAAAAGAGAAAGTTTAAGGTATTGCTGTGCCTGTTTCTGGCTACGGCAGTAATGTTTGCAGGATGTTCGTCGGATGACGGTGACGACGATACTCCGCCCGAAAATTCAGTGAGTATTCCAAAATATTCGCCCGGGAAAATCTTGAAAAACAAGGTCATTTCGTCTGGAAGCGATGTTTACTACGAATATCTTACTTTTGAAAGCGAAACTGGCGGAACTTACGCACTTTATAAAGACGGTGCACAAGTTACTTCTTATACGAATAAAAATGGTGAAAGTGTTAGTGTTCCATCTTCATTTTCTTACGATGCTGCTACCGGGAAATTCAGTGCAGGGGATGTTTCTTCATATATGTTCAATGCAAAAAAGGATAGAAAAGAAGTTTCTGTAATTGCTTCAGAAGAAATGACTTGTTCACAAGAAAAACCGGCTCTTCTTGCTGAATGGAAATCATCAAGCCTTACTTTCAAATTCACCTCTGATGATAACGGAGATAATGCAACGGTTACACAGAAAGACGGAAGTTATCCTGAATTTACTGTTCCTTATACAAATGATGGCGGCTGGATTACGGTATCAAACTTTCCGCTTTTCTTCTCTTCTTCAAACAGAATGTTCTATCTTGCGTATGTAACGGAAAGAACCGAAGTTGAGGCGGTCGGAAGAAATGCATCTTGTGATGAACTGAACTTTGTTTCGCCGGTGTTCATTCTTGCTGACATTCAGCTTTAATTTTTGGAGGAAACTGAATTATGAAAAAAATTTTTAAAATATTTTCAATTCTTGCATTGACATCGCTTCTTTTTTCTTGTGCAAATGGATTGGATGAAAGAAATGATAGAGTATATGAAAAGTCAGCCGGTTCAAGAACGCTTGTAGAAGAGTCTGCTCAAAATACAACTATCAATGTTCATGTTCTTTACGCACCGGGGGACAGTCTTGTTGCATGGTCATGGGCAAAATATTCTAGCGGAGATGCAAACTACAAATGTGATAAATGGGATAATAAAGGAACGGAAGGGCTCATCTTTACAAAAGGTGAAAATCAGTTTGATTTAACTTATAAAGTAGATAATACTGTTGACCTTGGAATTCTTTTTGTTTCATCTGAAGGTCAGACTGATGATATTATAATTTCAAAAGCCGAATTGACTGAAGGTAAACATTTTTATTTCATCTACGGTCAGAAAGATATTTATGACAGTGCGACAGAATGTAAGGGATTAAAAAATGCTTCTATTGTTTCTAAAGATGGAAATACTTTGAATCTTGTAGTTTTTGGTTGTAAATCTGCAACTAAAGATAGTTTTACTGTAACAGATAAAACTGGTGCTGAATTAACAATTGCTTCTGTAAACGCTACCGATACTTCTGCAAAAATTACTTTAACAGATGGAGATGTTTCAAAAAGACCTTATTCTGTAACACTTAAAGACTCTGATACAGTTTCTGCAAACATTTCATCTGATTTAATTGATGAACTTGAACTGAAATATACAGGCGATGACCTTGGCGTTAAAATCAGCGGAAGTTCTGCAACATTTAAAGTATGGGCACCATCTGCTTCAAAAGTTTCTATCCTTTTTTATGACAGCGTTAGTGATATCGGAACTTATAAAGCTTTGACGGTTGCTGCAAAGGCAAACGGCGGTACAGACGAAGTTGAACTTTTGGGAGAGCCTTCCGGCACGGAGGAAATGACTGCTGATACTAAAACAGGTGTCTGGTCGTATGAATTAAGCAGCATCGGTTCAAAAAAATATTACAAATATCAGATTGAAGTAGACGGAAAAACTCTTTATGTGTGCGACATTAATGCTAAAGTCTGTGCACCTGATTCAATTGCAGCACAGATTGTGGATATAAACGACAGTTCTGCAACTCCTTCCGGCTGGGGTGAATATGAAAATCCATTTAAAGGTTCAACATACAATGACGCTGTAATTTACGAAATGCATATCCGCGACTGGAGCCGTGCAACTGAAAAAGATTCAACCGGAAAATTCAAGGATTTTGCAAGCGATGAAGTAATTGCTCATCTTAAAGACCTTGGCGTAACCCATGTTCAGATTCTTCCGATGTTTGACTATGCACAGGTAAATGCAGACGAAAACTACAACTGGGGTTATAATCCGTATCATTATAATGTTCCGGAAGGTCGTTATGTTGATTATTCTTCTGATAAAGACGGAACAGCCGCTGTAAAACAGCTTCGCGAAATGATTCAGAAATTACACGACAACGGTATTTCTGTCATTATGGATGTTGTTTACAATCATACAAGCGGAACAACAACGGGTTCTCTTTATGATTCTACAGTTCCCGGATATTTCTATCGCCTTAATGCTGACGGAAGTTACATTAACGGTTCTGGCTGCGGAAATGAAGTTGCAACAAATCACTCAATGGTAAAAAAATATGTAATTGACTCTCTCAAGCACTGGATGAACGATTACCACATCAACGGTTTTAGATTCGACTTAATGGGCTGTCTTGAATCTGAAACAATGAAAGAAATCTATGATGAACTTTATAAAATTGACCCTAAAGTAATGGTTTACGGAGAACCTTGGACAGGCGGAACAAGTGGCGTTGTAGACGGTGCATCTGCTGCAGTTTCTGGCTCAAGCGGTAACGGTGTTGGTGCTTTCGACGATGATTTCCGAGATGCCATAAAAGGAGCGGAATTTGGTGGCTTTAACATTGGTCAAATTCAGTCTGCAAATTCTGACAGCGGAATCGTAAAAGGATTAATCGGTGAATCTGGCAGCAATAACAGAAATTCAACAGGTTTTACAGGACTTGCACTTCACTATGCAGAATGTCATGATAACTTTACGCTTTACGACAAACTCGTTTATTCGCTTGATATTACAAATACAAAAAAATTAGATTCAACTGGTAATGTTGCAAAATCATGGCCGGCTTCTGTCAGCGAAGAACAAATCGATTTAATTAAAAAACAGAATAAACTTGCCGCAGCCTACATCTTCTTGAGTCAGGGAACACCATTTATTAACGGTGGACAGGAATTCATGCGCACAAAGAAAGGCGACCCGGACAGCTATGCACCTGATACAAAGGGTGGCATAAAATGGACTAGCCGTTACAACGGCGGAACTTATGTTGATGCAACGGATATCGATGATGTAAACTCAATCGACCTTTCTTTTAAAACAAAATACGCTGATGTTTACAACACATATAAAGGATTGATTTCTTTAAGAAAATCGTCAACTGCATTTACTGCAGGAACTTCATCAACTGCAAAAACACTTTCAAAAGGAGTTACTCTTTACAACGCAAAATCTGATTCAGAAGAATATGAAGTCATTTTCAATGCTTCTGAAAATGACTATGTTCTTACAGATGTTTCAATAGAAGGAAACCTTGGTCTTGGAATTAAAGACTATGAAGTTTCTTTCGGAAGAAAAGGTAAACGCGTTACAATCAGCGAAGAAACTGGCGAAGTTACAACTGCATCAGAAGAATCAGTTGTTTCCACCGTTCCTGCAAAATCATTTGTAATTCTTAAAAAGTAATTCATTTTTCAAAAAACACGCCGAGAATTTTTTAAAACTCGGCGTGTTTTTTTCTGCTGATTTTAAGTAACTTGTGAAAAATTCTCAGTGAGAATTTTCTTGATTTTATTTGACGTGCCAATTTTACAGTTCTTGAACTTGTTGCAAGGAAAGGCCTGTACATTCTGCGATAATATCATCAGGAATGTTTTTTACCTTCATTTTTCTGGCGTTCTCCAGCTTTTCTGCGTTTACAGCTTCTTCTTTTTCTGCGACGGCGACCCTGTAGCCTTCTGCATAGCCGTCTTCCCGGGCGTGTTTTTTGATAAAATACATTTCCTGCTCTAAAGTCATCTGTGTCCTCCATTGTTCAGCGGGGATTTTGGCACGCATGACTTTTTCCTCAAGCGATTTTGCAAAACTTGAATTGTCGGTTTTGTTTTCAAGAAGATATCTGAAAAAAGTCCTGAGCCTTTCTGTCGGCATTTTATCATATTTTCGGGCGTTGCAAAAGACTTTTACAGTTCCGTCGTTTAAAAGGGTTTTTCCGTCTTCCGCGCAGACATTCCTGAACGTGTAAATCGGAAGTCCTTTCCTGAAAACATCGTCAAGACACAAAAAGATTATGTAGCTTTCGTGAAGTTCCTCGTAGTCAAAGCCCTGGTTCAGGTTTGAGATGTCAAGAATTCCCTGATAATAGCGTGCACGCTTGGGAAGGTTCTTGCGGTCTGTGGTCTGCATTTCGATGTCAAAGCAGCGACCCGTTCCGTCTTTTACATAGACATCAAACCGTACGCCTTTTGAAAGAAAGTCTACGTCGATTGTCTTTTCCGCCTCTGAAAGTTCCAGCCGTTCAATCTGAATGTTTAAAAGCATTTCAAGAAAGTCCTTGCATAAGTCCAAATTTTCGCTCATCACGCGGCAAAAGATAAAGTTGTTCGAAAGCGAAGCATTTTTCCACTGCGCTTCCAGCGATTTTTGAAGATACCAGTTCATTTTTTTTCCTTCCATAAAAAAGTCAATGAGAAAAGTCGGAAGCAAAGCTTCCTAACGATTTCCGATTTGACTTTTTAAGCTGTTCCGTAATGAAATGAACTCGCAGCGCAAGCTTCCAGCGGGAACTGCAGTTGATACGAAAGTTTGCAACGCAAACTTTTGGTAAGATAAAAGCTGCGCAATCTCAGCGGTTTTTATCTTGCACTCCTGAAAATCCGGGCGCGGAAAAAGCTCCGCCGATTCGGGGACAGGTGCGTTTTTTTCCAGCATTTTTATACGGAACAGGGATAAGGTTTTTCTTTGGAATGTAACGCAGGTTTGAAAGCGGCCAGATTTTGTCCTGATTTCCAGCTGTGATTTCTGAAGTGTCTTTTTCTGTCATCTGTGTGCCTCTCTTAAAAAGTCAATGAGGAAGGCCGGAAGCAAACCTTCCTGACAATTCCCAATTTGATTTTTTTTAGCTGTTCCGCAATGAAATGAACTTGCAGCGCAAGCTTCCAGAAGGAACAGAGGTTTATATGTCTCCTTCGTATATATACGAATTTTTTTTGAAAAAAAGGCAAAAAAAAGGGAAAAAAGTTTAAAAAGTGTGATTTTTTTTTGGTTTTGGAAGGAGTGCTGTAATGATGTCATGCGACGGTAAAACTGACTGTCATTATAATCCTGTAAGCCTGTTATGACAATGTTGAAAGCTTTTTATAATGATATTTTAAGACTTGCAGAATGATTTTTATAGGCAACCAGAATAATGTTCTTGGACAGTCAGAATAATGTTTTTGGACGTTCAGGATAATGTTTTTGGACGCTCAGGATAATGTTTTTGGACGCTCAGGATAATGTTTTTGGACGCTCAGGATAATGTTTTTGGACGCTCAGGATAATGTTCTTGGACGTTCAGAATAATTTTTTTGGACGCTCAGGATAATGTTTTTGGGCAGTCAGAATAATATTTTAAGTCTTTCAGAATAATTTTTATAGGCTATCGGAATGACTTTTGCGGGATTCCTCGACAACCCCGGATAAGGAGACGGTCAGAATTACAAGGTGTGAAGTCGGAATGAATGAACAGACTCTGAATGATTTTTTTAATACCATAAGAAATCCACAGACTATGCCTGTGTTCGGTAAATTTTCAAAACTGCTTTCTGGCATTCTTCCATTCCATGAAAAAAAGGTTTTCAAAAAAATTTCACTTTTTTTTTCAAATTTTCCTGCACTTTTTTGCATAAAATTCAAAAAAAATTCGATTTATCATGCAGGGAAACAATTTCCTCATTCACTTTTTATGGGAGAATATATGCACGAATATTATCCGCCGGAGCTACTTAAGGAATGGTAAGAAGCTTCACTTTCAAACAATTTTATTTTTTGCAAGGTAATGTCAGAAAACCTAGACATTTGCAAGGAATTCCTTGCAAATGCTTTTGAACATTCAGATTGAAAACATAAGGCTTGCCCGTCCGGAAAAGACGCTTGACGTAGACTTTTGTGCAAAAGAAATCCGCCTTGACGTCTTCGTAAAGAACGAAACTGACCGTTCCTACGATATAGAGATGCAGGTCATAGGAAAAAAGCACCTTTCTTTAAGGGCACGATATTACCAGAGCGTCCTTGACATTTCTTCCCTGCACGCCGGAGATGATTACGAATGCCTTACCGAAAGTTATGTAATTTTCCTTTGCCTTGAAGACATTTTCCACAAGGGAATTCCGATTTATACATTCAAAAGCGTTTGTATTGAAGACAGCAGCCTTTTCCTTGACGACAAAACTACAAAAGTCTTTTGCAATGCCATTAAGTATAATAAAATGCCTGTTGAAAAGCTCAGAACTTTTTTCAAATTCCTTGTAGAAAAGAAGCCGGACGAAACCGAATTTTCAAAAACGCTCAGCGAAAAAGTCCTCAAAGCAAAAATCACCGAAGACGCACGGAGGACATACATAACTCTAGAGCAAGAAATAAGATTAGCCGCTAAACACGCCGCTCAAGAGGCATTTGAAGAAGAATACAAAAAAGCTTCAGAAAACGAAAAACTTGAAAACTCCAGAAAAATGAAGGCAAAAAACATTCCTGATGATATTATTTCAAAATGTACAGGTCTTTCCTTGCAACAGGTTCAGGAATTGTAA
>NZ_FUWG01000008.1 GCF_900167145.1 Treponema porcinum
CCCCAGGTCGATACCTACAAATCTCTTCTGTTCCATTTTTTACCCCTTATATGATAAAATGGAATCAGGAGTAAACGCTGGTAGTGGTATACCGTGCTCCTATCCGAGGTCGTGGGGAATGCCCCCACGCCTCATTATGGCGTACGGCGGTCGGCTTTGATTAATCTTAAACCCGAAGTAAGCGGCTGCCATTCACGCAGTGGCTTCTTCACCAGTAGTTAGAACCTTCCGCCGGCTCTCTGATTCCGTCAAACCAGAGTACCACTTTTTCCCAGCCTTTTATATCATGCCATCTTAAACGGTTTAAGGATGATCCGACTTATGTTCGTGAAGTATTTGGTTATAATTTCTTCAGAAAGAACGGAATTTGGACTGCTCCTCGTGCAGGTTATACACGGCTTTTCATCAATATTATAGAAGAAGACGGAAAACCAACTGAACTTGATTACGGCGTTTATGCAATGATTGAAGAAATCAACAAGCAGTTTTTGAAAGAGCGTTCAGAAATTACTCCGCAAATCGGAACAAAATTTAACGGCAATAAAGGAAATCTGTGGAAATGCTGCTGGCAGTCGTCATACGGTGCTTCAATGGCAACTGATTTTGATGCATACCGTTCATTTGGCGTTGAAGAAATTTTCCTTGATGAATCAAAAAGCATGCGCTATGACTATGATTTGAAGACTAACAAAGATGACTTGATTTCTGCACGCAATGAATTCATTGATTTTATTTATGAACTTAATAAACTTTTTACGGCTGAAGAAATAAAGGCTTTCTATAAAAAAAGAATGGATGTTGATTTGTTCCTTAAAACTTATGCCTGCAATGTTCTTTTGGGAATGGATGACGACTATTGGAACAACATGAACAACTACTATTTCTATTTTGACAAAAAAGGAAAGTGTTATTTCATTCCGTACGATTACGACAATATTCTTGGAACAAACTGTACTAAAAACGACGACACTGCAACAAGAAATCCTTTAGAATGGGGAAGAGACGGTGCAAAGGCTCCGCTTATAGAAAAACTTCTTTCTGTTCCTGAATACAAAACAATGTACATCGGTTATCTTCTTGAATTAAGTGAAGAAAGTTCTTTTATAGATGGAAGCAAAACTGAAATTCAGAGGTTGCAGGCAATGGTAGAAGATTATGTTTATAGTTCTGATTTGACATATACCAATACATCTTCTTCCATTGAAGATAATACTGCATCTTGGTGTACAAACTACGGAAAATATAAACTTCTTTCAGACGATGACACAAATTATTTCAAGACCAAGGCAAATACAGTAAAAGATTATACAGCCTCACAAGTTACATTTAACTTTAATGCTTCAGACGGAACGATTGTAACTTTGATTGACAAAAAGGGTATTCCATATTATGACGGATATTTTGCAGTTGGTTCAGTAGGTACTAGTATTGATGAATTTTATAGTGATATTTATAGTGAAGTTTATGAATTTGAAGGTTGGTATGATGTTGCTGATGGCGGAACTCTTGTTTATACTATGCCTTCTGGTAAAACTACATTGTATGCTCATTGGAGTCCAAAAGATGTTTATCAAATTACATTTAAATTGAATGGCGGAACAAGTTCTTCTTCTATCACAGATGGTGAAACTCAGTCTTTATATGATGGTGATTATCTTCCTAATTTTGGAATTACAAAAGAAGAAGATAATGAATTCTTTATCGGCTGGTATGATGCTGCTGACGGCGGAAATCAAGTTGAATTTGCAACATCTGATATGACAGTTTATGCACATTATCATGAGTTTCCGTATAAATACTGGACTGATAACTCTTCTGTAACTCATCTTTCTTTTGCGTTTAATCCAGAAGATTTTGGTTGGTCTGCTAAAGAAAATTATACCGTTATTCATGCCTGTGAATTGTCCGGCTGGAATAAATCAACAGTTGTGATGACAAAAGGTGTTGACGGAATATACCGATGTGAGTATACAAGTGATGTTTATCCTGAGATTTCAGCGATGTGGCCAGGTTATAAATTTATTATTGTAGGAGAAAATTCAGAATATATATGGATAGGTGCGTATGATGGTTATAAGTATAGGTCTTATCTGACAGCCGGAGAAACTTATGAAGATGAGCCTAGTTATAATTTCTTAGTCAAGGAACTTATGTCTAATGATAAGTAATTATTAAAAACTAATCCACAAAAAACGCCTGTATCTACGCAAAATGTTAGGTGCAGGCGTTTTTGTTTCAGAATTAAAAAACTCCGTTAAAAAAAATCGGCAGTCCGTACGGACTGCCTTTTTTACGTATGTTTGTTTCTATTCGATTACGGCGATGATGTCTGCCATTTTCAGGATAAGATGGTCTTCTCCGTCGATTTTTACCTGTGTGCCGGCATATTTGTCATACATAATTCTGTCGCCTGCTTTTACGGTGATTTTTTCCTCTTCAGTTCCCGGTCCTACAGAAACAACAGTTGCTGTCTGTGTTTTTTCCTGTGCAGCTTCCGGAATGATGATTCCGCTTGCTGTTTTTGTTTCTGCTTTGTCGTTCTTTACAAGAACACGGTCTGCCAATGGTTTTACTGTCATATTATATACCTCTGTTAGTGTTTATTTGTTTTTGTTTGCCTTTAAATATAAGAAAAAAACAGTACAGTCGTCAAGAAAAAAATATATTATGCTGGTTAAATAATCGGGGAATTTTGACGCAGGTTTTCCGTCAATGACAGCAGCTGGGTAAAAATTACTCACAAAAAACTTCTTCCTGAATTATTATTTTTATTTCCGCCTTTGTTTTATTTAATCAGCATTTTTGTTTTTCAGATGGAAAAATGCTAAATCGTTATAAAATAATGATTTGTTCTTAAGGCTGTAAAAAAATCCTGTAAAAAATCCGCTGTTCTAAAAAGTTGGCACGGAACTTGCAAAATAATAGGTATAGCATATTTTTACAGGAGGCTTGCTAGTATGAAAGATGATGATGTTTTGGGAATGTATCTGCGTGATATAAACCGTATCCCCCTTTTGAGCCGCGAAGAAGAAACTGATCTGGCAGTAAAAGCAGCTGCCGGCGATAAAGCCGCTAAAGATAAAATTGTACGTGCAAACCTGCGTTTTGTCGTTAATATTGCAAAGAAATATCAAAATCACGGACTTGATTTGACTGATTTGATAAGCGAAGGAAATATAGGTCTTATGACAGCCGTCGAACATTTTGACGTAAACAAAGGCTATCATTTTATTTCTTATGCTGTCTGGTGGATTCGCCAGACAATCTTAAAAGCCATCTGTGAAAAGAGCCGCGCTATCCGCCTTCCGCTGAACCGTGCAAATGAACTTGTACGCATTGAACATGCGCGAAAACTTATTGCCGGCAACAAGACTGAAGACCAGGAGTTTGAGGAAGTTGCCGAAATGCTGAATATGGACAAAAAACACGTCCGCGAAATGATAAATATTTCCCGCGAAATGGTAAGCTTTGATGCACCAGTAAAAGGTTCTGACCGCGACGATACTACGTTCGGTGATTTTGTTGAAGATTCCTATTCTGACGCTCCTGATACCGGGGTAATGACAGAGGCTTTTGAAAATGAACTGAATGACGTTATAAGCACCCTTAAGCCGAATGAGGCAGCAGTTCTCAAAATGCGCTACGGAATCGGAGTTGAAAAGCCGATGTCCCTTCGTGAAATCGGCGAAGTCTGCAATCTTACAAAAGAGCGCATCCGCCAGATTGAAAAGCATGCGCTTGTACGTATGCAGCACCCTACAAGAAAATCCCGGCTTGAATCGTTTGTTGCCTGATTTTTGCGTAATTCGTCCGCGCTTGCGGACAGTCCGGTATGCAGCTTACGGGGCAACTTTTGTCCGTATGTAGTCGAATGCGTCTGTCCGCGCCTGAACAAGTATGTCGTGGTCGCGTACGATGTCTGCAATTCCAAGAGTAAGGTTTCCTGCCTGTGCGGTTCCGGTAATTTCGCCGGGACCGCGAAGTTTTAAATCATATTGTGCGATTGCAAAACCGTTCGTATTCTGCCGCATTACTTTCATCCGTTCTATGCCTGTTTCCGTTATTTTACTGCTGTATATCAAAAAGCAGAACGACTGTTCCGCGCCGCGCCCCGTGCGTCCTCGCAGCTGGTGAAGCTGGGCAAGACCGAATCTGTCTGCCTGTTCGATTACAATGCATGTTGCGTTTGGAACATCTACACCTACTTCAATAACCGTTGTGGCGGCAAGAATTTGTACTTTACCTGCGCGGAATTCCTGAAGCGCCCGGAGCTGTTCTTCTTCCGGGATTTTTGAATGCAGCAGTGCACAGCGGTATTCCGGAAAGACGTTTTTTGAAAGATTTTCAAACGCTTCTTCCGCACTTTTAAGTTCCTGCGTAATGTTTTCGCTGTCTATCGCCGGGTATACAAAATATGCCTGACGGCCGGCTTTAAGTTCCCTGCGGACTGCTTCATATGCATTCTGTTCGTTTCCCTGTTTTACAAGATACGTTTTTATCGGTTTTCGTCCGGCAGGCATTGTCCGTATGGTGGAAATGTCAAGGTCGCCGAATGCAGTGAGCGCAAGCGTCTGCGGAATAGGAGTTGCACTCATCATAAGAAGGTGCGGCTCAAACGACACGGACGGCTGTTCTTCCGTGTGCCTGCCTTTGTCGATTATAGACTGGCGCTGGATTACGCCGAAACGGTGCTGTTCGTCAATGACGGCAAGCTGAAGGTCTTTATAGACAACCTGTTTTGAAAAAAGCGCGTGCGTTCCGATTACGATGTCTATTTCTCCGGCTTTAAGCGCTTTTAAAAGCTGCGTTCTTCCCGATGCCTTTACGTTTCCTGTAAGAAACGCCGTCCTTATGCCGAGCGGTTCTAAAAGGCGCGCGGCGTTTTCTGCGTGCTGGCGCGCGAGTATTTCTGTAGGTGCCATAACGGCACACTGACCGCTCCAGTCCTTTACGCGAAGGCAGGCGAAAAATGCCACAAGCGTTTTTCCGCTTCCTACATCTCCCTGTAAAAGCCGCTGCATTGTAAACGGCGTTTTACGTGCGCCATTTCCTTTTGTAAGAAGTTCGTTACGCTCTACGTATCCGCGGTCAATATCCGCATTCATCTGAAGAATGACGGCGCGCTGGTCGGGTGTAAGCATAAAAGTCAGCCTGTCATAAAGCTGTTTTTGTGAGGGTGAAAGTGTTTTTACAAAATGTGCTGTTTCATCTGCATCTGGTTTCTGCGCCGTATTCTGAACGTTCTGGAATGACGGTGTCTGTTCCGGTTCGTCAAGCCGGGCGTCAGGAACTGCACCTTTGTGCCTGTAGGCACGCAGGGCGATTGTGCTTTGAAAGTTGAACAGTTCTTCGTAGATAAGCGTCTGTCGCGCCTTTTGAAGTTCCTGCGGCGTTTCCGGCTGGTGGATGAATTTGATTGCCTGTGTTTTTGGTAAAAGTTCTCGTTTTTCAATAATGTGCGCCGGAAGTTCCGTTTCAATTCCCCTGTCGTACTGGCTTATTGCCGCCGCAACTGTTTTGCGTACCTGTTTTTGCGTAAGTCCTTCCGTAAGCGGATAGACCGGAACAATGCCGGAATTCGGGAGCGGCATATTCTCAAAATCGCTGAGTGCGCCTGATTCTGCAAGTTTTGTAACGTCAAAAGCTGTGCTTTGAATTTGCCCGTATTTTACGGTGAACGTTCCTGTTACGACGATAATACAGCCTACCGGAAGCGATTTTTCAAGGAACGCACGGTTAAAGCAGATGAGTGCGGCGGATGCCGTTCCGTCAGAAATAATCAGTTTAAGAGTCCGCATTTTTCCGTAACCGAACCATTCGTGGGCAGTTACTGTTGCGGCGGTGTGTACTTTTGCTTTTTCAAAATCAAGAATCGGAATGTGCTTTCGCCTGTCTTCATAGTCACGCGGATAAAATGAAAGGATGTCTGCAACGGTGAAAATGTTTAGTTTTGAGAACAGCGCGCTTGCCGCAGGACCTACACCGGGAAGTGACGAAACCGGTGATTTTATTTCCGAAAGTTTCATTTTGCCTAGAACGGTATTTTTGAAAGAAGTCCGATGAAGATTTGCATAATAATTCTTCCGCAGGCAAGCGCAAGTATTACCTCAATGATTGCAATTCCCAGCGCTTTTTTATAGCTTACCGGTTTTGAGCCTGAAATGATGCCTGCAATCTTGAATACAAGAGGACTTATCGCACTGTCAAAATATGACCAGATTGAATTGTAGCTTGTGCTGTTTCTGCTGAAAATCAGAACGCAGTAGCGAATGATGATTGTAATCAGCAGGATGCCAAGAAGCGACGAGAATACCGACCAGATAAGTGCCACAAGATAGGCAAGAATTCCGCCGATGTAAATTCTTCCTGTCTGCGCCGTATTTCCCAGAACGGAAGAAAGCAGTGAAAGAAGTCCGATTGAAATCATCGGGGAAAAATCAAGTCCTCCTATTCTTAGCGGAAGCCTTGAAAACAAAGTCAGGTACGGATCGCAAAGCGTAGAAAGAAATCTTCCGAATGCCGAATACTGTACTCCGGGAATCCAGGTAATGATTATTCTTATAAAGCACAATGTCGTGTACAAAGAAACAAGAGCCGCAGCTGTCTGAAATATTGTTTGCATTGAATCCATCCTTCTAAAACGTTTATGAACATTTCTTATTCGCACCAGACATCTTTTACAAGAGGCAGGTCTTCTATTTGGGAAAGAACTTCCTTTGATGAAGAAACTGTCAGCTGGCTGTTTGCCTTTACGATAAACGGGCCTGATGCTGTGTCTATATGAAAATATAATGAACAATTACCGTTCTGAGCAAATAAAAAATCTTTTATTTTTGAAACTTCCGCTTCTGACTGAAAAGAATTTTCTATTTCAATGTGAACTTCCTTTATGGAACGTTCTTTCAGCACGGACGGATCTTCTATGCTGTCTACAATAAAGGAAGGCTGTTCGCGCGAACCGTCAACTTTTCCCTTGAATGCAGCGATTTTTCCGTCCTGAACCTGCGTTTTCAGCGTTTCCCACGTTTTTGAAAAGAACGTAAGATCCATTTCTCCGTTGTAGTCGGAAAGTTTCGCAAACGCCATATCAGTTCCTTTTTTTGTCCTGAACGGATGAAGTCCGTGTACAAATCCAAGAACGGTGTATGTTTTTCCGGTGTTTCGCATCTGCCAGGATGACTGTCCGCTTGCGGCAAGAGCCGCTTTTTCTGCCTGAGATTCCTTTGCGGCCCGGTCCATGTTGTTTGAGGTAAGCGTAACGCAGTTTTGTATTACTTTTTTGTAATCATCAAGCGGATGACCCGATACATAGCAGCCGATTACTTCCATTTCATCATTCAGTTTTTCCATTGTAGGAAGGTCATCAAGCTGGTTAAATACAAAATCAGCGTAGACTTTTTCGTCCGTATCGCCGAACAGGTCGCCCTGTCCGTTTGTGGAACCGGAGATTTTGTCCTGAACGTAGCGGACGGCTCTGTCCATATCGTTAAGAAGCGTAGGGCGGTTCTGTCCCAGCTTGTCGAATGCGCCGGTTCGTATGCAGACTTCAATCGCCTTTGAGTTTATGACGGCACGCTTAAGTTCCTTGCCTTCGTCATTTTTTGAAACGACCTGAAGCGGAACGACGCGTTCAAGAAAATCCATGAAGCTCTTGTAGTCGCCGTGTTCCGTTCGTTCCTGAACGATTGCTTTTGCAGCTTCTTCTCCCATTCCTTTAAGTCCCATAAGCGCAAAGACGATGTGACCGTCTACGACGTCAAAGCGTACGTCAGATTTGTTTATGTCCGGCGGGTCTACAGGAATGCCCATACGGCGCGCTTCTGCAATGTAAAACGGAACTCCGTCTGTAGAAGTAAGTTCGTTTGTAAGGTTTGCTGCCATAAATTCAGCAGGGTAGTGGCATTTTAGCCATCCTGTGCGGTATGCAAGAACGGTGTATGCCGCTGCGTGCGATTTGTTAAAACCGTAGCCGGCAAACGGAACCATGATTTCAAAAATATCGGCTGCGTGCTGTTCGGTAAAGCCGTTTTTAAGCGCGCCTTCGATAAATTCTTTCTTTTTTCCCATAAGGACTTCAGGTTTTTTCTTTCCCATAGCACGGCGAAGCATGTCTGCACCGCCTAAAGAAAATCCTGCTATTTTCTGGGAAACCTGCATAACCTGTTCCTGATAAACCATAACGCCGTAAGTTTCTTTTAAAAGTCCTTCAAGGCACGGGTCAGGATAGTGTACGGTTTCAGGTTTCCATTTTCCGTCAATATATTGAGGAATGTAGTCCATAGGACCAGGACGATACAGTGCGTTCAAGGCAACAAGTTCTTCAATGCATCGCGGCTGTACCTGACGCAGGATTTTCTGCATTCCCGGCGATTCAAACTGGAAAACGGCTACGGAATCTCCGCGCCCGAACATATCAAAAGTTTCAGAGTCTGTTTCGCTTACGTTTTCCGTTTTGAAAACAGGTTCGTCAGGCTTTTTGTGCTTGTTGATGATGTCTTCTGCATAGCGGATAAGCGAAAGCGTTTTTAATCCAAGGTAGTCGAATTTTACAAGTCCGCACGGTTCGATTATGTCCATTGTGTACTGCACGGCAACTTCCCCTGTCTTAGGGTCTTTGAAAACCGGTGCCCAGTCTGGAAGGGCTGTAAGTCCGATTACCATACCGGAGGCGTGAAGACCGGTGTTTCTGTTTACGCCTTCAAGCTTGAATGCAAGGTCAAAAAGCCGTTTGTACCGCGGCTCGTCCTTGTACGGAATGAGTTTTCCTCCGTCTGGAAATTTCTCTGTTGGTTCACTAAATGCATCCTTTAGTTTTGCTTTAGGATTGTCAGGAATGCATGCTTTAAGCATGTTTACTTCGCTTAGAGGAATGCCAAGTACGCGTCCTACGTCTGCAATGCATTGTTTTGGCTTAAGCGTACCGAACGTAACGATATGTCCTACCTGAGGATCGCCGTACAGTTCACGGGTGTGCTGGATGATAGTCTGGCGGTAATCGAAGTCCATATCAATATCAAAATCCGGCATAGAAACGCGCTCAGGATTAAGAAAGCGCTCGAAAATCAGGTTGAACCTGAACGGATCGATGTCCGTAATTGTCATGCAGTATGCAACAAGCGAACCTGCGCCGGAACCTCGTCCCGGACCGATAGGAATTTCGTGTTCTTTTGCCCAGTTGATGAATTCCCATACGATAAGGAAGTAGCCGGAAAATCCCATCTTGAAAATGATTGCAAGCTCGTATTCTGCGCGCTCGCGTATTTCCGGCGTAATTTCCTTGTAGCGCTGGCGAAGTCCTTTTTCTACAAGATGACGTACAAAATCGTCCTGGTTCTGTGAATAATCTTCATGACGCTGGAATTCCTTAGGAAGTTCAAAACGCGGAAGACAGCCTTTGAGTTCCGGCGTTGTATACTGATGAATGGTAAGGTTGCACATATTTGCAATCTTTATTGTATTTTCGTAAGCTTCAGGGTGGTTAGGGAACAGACGGCGCATTTCTTCTTCTGTCTTGAAGTACCACTCCGTGCGTCCGTCGCCCATTGTCTGATGCGGTTCGTCCAAAAGACGCTTGAATCCTATGCAGCGAAGTGCATCCTGAGCTTCCGCATCGTCCTTGTTGCAGTAGTGGATGTCGTTTGTAACTACAAGCGGCAGGTTAAGTTTTTCGGCAAGTTTTATCATTTTTTCCGCTGCAATTTTCTGGTCAGGAAGGCCGTGATCCTGAAGTTCTATATAGTAGTGGTCAGGACCGAAAAGGTCTGCGTATTTTCGTGCAACTTCTTCTGCCCATTCGTCATCATCATGAAGAAGTGCCTGCGGAACCTGTCCCTGAATGCAGGCAGAGAGGCAGATAAGTCCTTCGTGCCGTTCTTTAAGCATTTCAAAGTCGATGTTAGGTTTTCCGTAATGCAGTCCTTCTGTGTAGGCATTGCTGCAAAGCCAGCTCATGTTTTTGTAGCCGGTTTCGTTTTCGCAAAGAAGAATAAGGTGATAATATTTTCCGCCGTATTTTGTGCGTTCCTGGACTTTATGGTCAGTTTCCGTTACGTAGAATTCGCAGCCGACAATCGGATTTATACCGTTTGCGTGGCAGATATGTTCAAAATTCAGCACGCCGAACATATTTCCGTGGTCAGTAAGCGCAAGGGCCGGCATGTTAAGCTCCTTTGCGCGTTTTATGAGCGTTGTGATTTTAGAGGCACCGTCCAGAAGCGAATAGTCTGAGTGGACGTGAAGGTGTACGAATTGAGAAACGGGAGTTCCCTCCGGCGGATCGTCAAAATGCGGTATGTCTGCCATTTTTTACCTCTGCAAAACTTTATGAAAACAGTGTACAGGAAAAAATGAATATCCTCAAGGAAGTGAGGATTTACATTTGAAGCAATTACTCAGCACTTCCCGTCAAATTGCCGTAAGTCATTGATTTACGGCATGACAATGTTCATGCGGTAAAATTTAAGAAAATTTGATAAAATTACCTTGTTTTTATTGACAAAAATCCGGTGGTCTATTATATTATTGGAACATTACATTCCCCGATTGTGTAATGGTAGCACTTCAGATTCTGGTTCTGACTGTGGGGGTTCGAATCCTCCTTGGGGAACTAAAGGCTGAACAGCTGTTTCAGCCTTTTTTTTGTGGAATTCCATATTTTACAGTGTTTGTCTGGTTCCTTCGTCTATCGGTTTAGGACGCGACCCTCTCAAGGTCGAGAGACGAGTTCGACTCTCGTAGGAACCGTAAAAATCCTTTCGTTTGCTTCAAGCGAAAGGATTTTTTGTTTTAACGGAAAACGTCTTTTTTGTTCCTGCAGAAATCATGCGCTGTAACGATGCTGTGATTTACTGTTCGCTTATCATTGCCTTTGCAAGCTGGTCGGCGCAGGAAGTGCCTTTCATTCCGCAGATGTTTCCGGCGCATTTTGCGTTGATTTCTTCTGCCGTCATTCCGTCCAGCAGTTTGGAAATCATTTTTAGGTTTCCGTTACATCCGCCGTTAAACTGAATGTCATAGATTTTTCCGTTTTTTGCCGTAAATGTGATTGTTCTTGCGCATACTCCGTGCGTCTGATAGGTGTGTGTGCCGTCTTTCATAATGCGTTTTTGCTGCTTTTGTGCAGCATCCTCCGTCTTTTAAAAATCAAAAGCTATTCCGATGTAGCCGTTAAATGCAAGGTTCAGAAAATTATTGTTATTCGAATAATACCATTTGCCGGACTCTTTGGAAAGTTCAAGCCAGTATGGATCTAAAGAAAGCGTAAATCCTGCCGCCGCGCTTATGAAATGCCACAGCCGCACTTTTGCCTGCAAATCGCTTCCAAAGCCGATGTACGTATTGTTGTAATATGTTCCGTTTTTTGAAACTGAATTATTGTACAGGTGGAACGCAGGACCTCCCTGAATGCAAACTTTAGGTGAAAGTTCGGCAGCGGCGGCTATTCCGATATTTGTGTCTAATGAAAAATCGTCCTCAAAAAGAAGGTGGACTGTTTCAAAAATGCCGAAATGATTTTTGAAAAGGAAAAGATTGTAGTTTGAAAGCGTGATGCTTGCGGAAGGTGATTTTTCCATGCGGTAAGATTTTGTGCCGTCTTTTGACCAGTACTGCAATGCTGTATTTATATTGAAGAAAACGCCTGCGTCACTTTTTGCGTACAGACTGAACGAAAGAAACATAATTAGCAGTGCCGGAATTGTTTTTTTCATATCAGTAGTGTAGACAGATTTTTCCTGTTTGTAAATGATGATGAATTGCTGTATAGTAATATGTATGGATACAGTATTTACATCTTACCTGGAAAAAATTGAGGAAGCGCTGCATTCGTATCTTCCTGAACATACAAATCCTTCGTGGCAGAAACAGTCTTTTTCTGAACTTTCTTCCTGCGTCAGCGAAGCGCATCTTGAAAACCTTATAAAGCCGTGCCGTTCCCTTATGGACTTAGGCGGAAAGCGCTGGCGTCCGCTTCTTATGGTGCTTTGTGCAGAACTTTCTGCCGAATGCGGAAAAAAAACGGAACTTACTGACGGCGGAATTTTTGCTCTTACTCCGCTTGTTGAGTTTGTTCATACGGCAAGCCTTATCCACGATGATATAGAAGATTCTGCAGAAGTCCGCCGCGGAAAACCGTCTGCCTATATTCAGTACGGTCTTGATACGGCACTTAACGCCGGTTCCTGGCTTTATTTTGAGGCGGCTGTGTGCATAGACTCCCTTTCCTGCCCGGATGCGTTTAAGAACAGCCTGTATTCGCTTTATGCGCAGGAACTCCGCCGCCTTCATTTAGGTCAGGCGATGGATATTTACTGGCACAGAAACCCAGAGCTTGTGCCGTCTTTGGAAGAATATGCGCAGATGGTTCACTGTAAGACTGGAACGCTTGCAAGTCTTGCCGTTCAGACAGGAATTATCGGCGGCGGAGGAACGCGTGAAGAAGCTTCCCGTGCCGGAAGTATTGCTGCCTGTGTGGGCGAGGGATTTCAAATTCTTGATGACGTTCAGAATCTTACTACGGGAAATCCGGGTAAAAAACGCGGCGATGATATTGTTGAAGGGAAGAAAAGCCTTCCTGTCCTTCTTCATATAGCAGAAAATCCTGGTGACAAGGCTTGTATTGCCGAATGTTTCCGGAAAGCCGGTAAGGAAGGAATAGAAAGTCCTGCGGTGGAAGAGTGCATTGCGCTTTTAAATTCGCGCGGTTCTATAAAAAAAGCAGCGGAAAAAGGAAAGGCGTGCATTACGGAAAATGCGGAAAAACTTGCTTCCGTTTTTGGAAATTCCGGCGCGGAAAAAAGTGCTGTTCTTATAAAGAAACTTTTTGCGGATATGATTCCGCAGTAATCAGGCAGAAAAAGCCGGTTGTTGCGGCAAGGTTGGTGTTTTATGGTAGAGCGGGTTGATGTTTTAAATGAAAGGGCTATTCAGCTTGCACGCGCCGGCTCTGTAAAAGAAGCGCTTGCGTGCCTTACACGCGCCATTACAATAGAAAAAAACAACTATCTTTTGTGGTTCAATCTTGGAATTACGTACCGGGATGCCGGAAATCTTGCAGAGGCGCGTAAGGCTTTGGAGAAGGCGTACGAAATCTGCGAAGAGGATGAAGATGTTGTAGAAACGCTTGCGCTAATCTGCTTTGATATGGGAAACTTTGAGGACGCGCTTGTATATTGCCGCGAAGGACTTGATTTTAACGTTCAAAATCCGCACCTGTGGAATACTACGGGAGTTGTGTATTTTAACCAGAAAAAGTATGAAGATGCAGCAGAAGCGTTTGAAACGGCAGTCATGCTTAATCCGTATTATTACGATGCGCTTTTTAATTTGCGCGATACGTACGAAGAACTTGGAAATAGTAACGGTGCGGCGGATGTTGCAGCGCGTATGAAAGAAATTGAAAAGGCTGGTGTAAAATGAAAGGCGTTTTTGTCGTTACGGAAGTCAATGAAGACAGGATTATGGTTTCGCCGTATCAGGAGGGCGGTTTTTCTACAGGGAAGACTGTCCTTTCACGCATAGAAGTTATGAATCCTAAACGTTTTAATATTGAAGAAGGAACTAAAGTTTCCATAGGATTTTCAAAAGGACTTGAGAACGTTCAGGGAGTATGCACGCTTGTTTTTCCGGTTTTGTGCTGTGCACTGGGACTTTTCCTTTATCCGAAGGCGGTTTCTGCGTTCGGTATGGAGTATTCGGAAATTGCAAGGTTTGTTTTCGGGGCAGTTATGTTTCTGTGTGCGTTTGCAGTCGTAATAAAACTTACGCGCTGCTCCTACACGGTTATTACACCGCGAATTACGGGGCTTTGCTGATTTTTGCGCGTATTTTCAAACTTTACTTTTTTACCGTTATTGTATCAGACGGTACATAAATCCGTCGTCCAAAAGCATTCCGTTTTCAAGTTTTTGTGAAAGAAGGACAGTTCCGTCATTTCCGATATTTACTGGTTTTTCGCTGCAGTTTACGATGACTTCGATTTTTTCGCCGCCGTTTTCTGCCGTTTTTGTATAGCGGATAAGCCGTTTTGTACCGTCAGCATTTTCGTTTCCGTAATTAAACTGAATGATGCTGCTTCTGAGTGCCGGATGCGTTTTCCTTAGCAAAATCAGTTTTTTCATAAATGAAAGCGTTTCGTCAAAACGACCTGCCTCTATTTCTTTCCACGGCATACACCTGCGGTTATCAGGGTCGTTTCCGCCTTCAAGCAGTATTTCCGTGCCGTAGTAAATGCACGCCGTTCCCGGAACGGAAAAAAGCAGTGCGAGTGCCTGTTTTGCCCGGTCTGCGTTGCTTTCAAAACGTGTAATCATCCTCATTGTATCATGGCTGTCCATCTGATTGAAAAGGACTCTGTTTGTCTGCCGGCTGTACATTGAATAGCAGCGGTTTATGGCAAATTCAAAATCTTTTGCATTTGTATGACTGTCTTCGCAAAAACCAAGGATTGCATTCTGCAGCGGATAGTTCATTACAGAGTCAAATTCGTTTCCGCGAAGCCACGGCTGTGCGTTGTGCCAGATTTCTCCTATAAAGTAAAAGTCTTTTTTTAGCGCAAGCATTGCCTTCCGCATTTCCTGAACAAAAAGATGCGATACTTCATTTGCAACGTCCATACGGATTCCGTCTATGTCATAATCCCTGACCCATTTTTCGCTTACGCCGATAAGGTATTCGCGGACTTCTGGATTATTCGTGTTCAGCTTGGGCATAAAGTCTGCAAAGGCAAACGAAAAGTATTTTTTATCCCAGGAATTGTGCATTTTCCAGTAATCTTCATGAAGTTCAAAGTTAAAGTCGTTTATCATAAACCATGAAGCGTATTTTGAGTTCTGCCGGTTTTTAAGTACGTCCTGCCATGCAAAAAAATCCCAGCCGCAGTGATTGAATACGCCGTCAAGAACGATTTTTATTCCGTGTTCGTGAGCTTTTTTTACAAGTTCCCGGAGAGTTTCGTTTGTACCGAACGATTCGTCAACTGTAAGATAGTCTTTTGTGTCGTATTTATGCTGGGAACGAGCCTGATTTATAGGCGTCATATAAATTCCGGTAATTCCAAGCGACTGAAGATAGTCCAGCCGGTCTATAATTCCCTGAAGGTTTCCGCCGTAAACATCGTTCCACCCTGCCTTTTCACCGTATTTTCCCCACGGCTTAAGACCTTCCGGCTGAAAACTGCTTTTTCCCCGGCAGAAGCGCGACGGAAAAATCTGGTAAAATACGGCAGATTCTGCCCATTCGGGAGTACGGTTTACGTCTGCCGGATTCATCCACGGAAAGGTAAAGCAGCCTGTAAAATCCCGAATCCGGCTGAACTGTTCTTCCGTGTAAAAGCCAGTTTCAAGGAAATACGCCGTTTCGCCTTGAGATTCCATCGAAAAGAAATAACGGCAGCGTTTTGCAGGCGGAGTTACCGTCGCGCTCCACAAAAAATGTTCCTGAAGTTCGCGGCGTTCGGTCATTTCCACACAGTTACTTTTCCATATAAATTCACCGTCGTGCCTTTCGCCGTTAAAAGGGTCTGCCCAATGCAAAAAGACGCGCTCAACGTCTTTTCCAGTTTTAATAGTAATTTCCAGATTGTTGTTATCCAGCGGATAACAGAAAGCATCAAATGCCTGATGATAGATAGCAGATAAATTCATTCAATTACTCTACCATTATTTTTGGTAAACTTCTATAAAAAAAATCCCGAAAATCAAGATATGGCGAATAATTACGAAAAACCTGACTTCTGGTCACGGAAAGCATTTTCTGAAGGATATCCGGCGCGTTCGGTGTATAAACTTCAGGAAATTGACCAGCGTTTTGGAATGATAAAGAAAAACGGCACGGTGCTTGATTTAGGTGCTGCGCCTGGCAGCTGGACTACGTTTCTGCTGCGTAATATCGGCGAGGGCGGAAAGGTCGTTTCCTGCGATTTAAATCCGCTTGCAAAATCTGTGCGGGCTGATAACCTGACTTTTTTGCAGGGAGATTTGAATGATGCGGAAATCCGTAATAAAATCCGTGAACTGGGGCCTTATGACCTTGTTGTGTGCGATGCAGCGCCCCTTACCACTGGTAACAGGACTGTAGATACTGCACGTTCCCAGCAGCTTGTAGAAATGGCTGTCTGGTATGCAAAGGCAATGCTCAAGCAGGGCGGTAATTTTGCGGTAAAGATTTTTCAGAACGGAGACCAGCAGATGTTCCTTAAGGCTCTGCGTGAAATTTTTACGACTGCAAAAGGATTTAAGCCGGAAGCATGCCGTGCAGAATCTTTTGAAACGTATTTAGTTGGAATTTCTAAGAAATAAAGGTATACTATGTTGCAATTTGAGAGATATAAAAATAATTATTTCATAACAAAATTGAAGAATTTTTATTATATGATTTTTAGGACTCGTGTAAGACGGATTATCATAACATCTCTGGCGGCGTTTGCAGTCGGTACAGGCGTAACATCACTTTCTCTTATTGCAGTAGATAAATTCAGCGTAAAGAACGGCGTGGGCGGTCTTGAAACTGCCGGTGTTCCAGAATTCAAGGAATCAGATTTGGACAGGGCAGAAGCCCTTTCTTCTGCGGGGGAACTGTCTGAAATTTCTGCGGACTTTGTAAGCGATGCCGGTGCAGATAACCTTGATTCTGCAGCTGCCGTTTATTCACAGGATTCTTCTTCCGAAGAACTTGAACTTTGCTATTACACATACCGCGTAAAAAAAGGCGATATGATAGGCTTTATCGCCGATTCGTTCAACATTACGCAGGATACTATCATAAGCGTAAACAACATTCATCAGTCGCGCCTTTTGCAGATAGGGCAGTACCTTAAAATTCCTTCTATGCCGGGAATTATCTACACCGTGCGTAAAGACGGCGAAACGGCAGAATCCATTGCAGAAAAATACGAAGTCAGTGCAGAAAAGTGTGCAAGGGTAAATTCGGTTGCCGTAAGTGCAAAACTTCCTGCCGGTGCTGCCGTTTTTGTTCCTGACGCACAGCTTGACTGGGTTACGCGCCAGGAAATTAACGGAGATTTATTCCATAAGCCGATTCGGGCGCGCTACTGGCTTTCTTCCTATTACGGATGGAGAAGTTCTCCGTTCAACGGAAAGCGCTCCTACCATTCTGGCGTTGATATGGCATGCCCTACGGGAACTTCCGTATATGCGGCACTCGGCGGAACAGTAACGTCTGCCGGATTTAACAACGTATACGGAAATTACATAATCATTACGCATCATTCCGGCTATAAAACTCTGTACGGTCATCTTAGCGCAATTCTTGTTACGCGCGGCCAGTACGTAGACACGAATACCCGCATTGGACGTGTAGGAAGTACAGGAATGAGTACAGGCCCGCACCTTCATTTTACTGTTTATAAATTCGGAAAGACCGTTAATCCTTTGGGATTGTGGAAATAACGGTTTATGAGCGTACTTTTTGTAAATGCCTGCGTCCGTTCCGGGTCAAGAACGAACCGTCTTGCGCGTTATTTTCTTGAAAATATTTCCGAAAAGGTAGAAACGGTAAACCTTACGGAAGAAAATATTTTGCCTTTGGACGGAGCGCGCCTTTGCGAGCGCGATTTGCTTTTGAAAGAAGGCAGGACGGACGCGCCGCTTTTTTACCACGCACGCAAGTTTTCCAAGGCTAATACAATTGTAATTGCAGCACCGTTCTGGGATTTATCTTTTCCTTCGCTTCTTAAACTGTATCTGGAAAATGTTTCTGTTTCTGGAATTACGTTCCGGTATGAAAACGGCCGGCCGGTCGGACTGTGCAGGGCGGAACAGCTTGTGTATATTACTACAGCCGGCGGTCCGATGTTTTCTGATTTTGGATTTTCATACATAAAGACTCTTTGCAATGTTCTTTTCGGCATAAAAAAAACTTTCTGCTTTAAGGCGGAAAACCTTGATATTGATGGCGCAGATATAGAATCTCTTTTAAAAGCGGCGGAAGAAGAAATAAATCACTTTTTTGCCCGGTAATTATTTTGTTCATTTACTTCTTAAACTTTCTATAAAAAAGTGGTATATTTATAAAAGGCATTTGAAGCAGAGGAGGAGAAATATGTTTGCTACTACAGGAATAATTCAGGGAAATACAGTTCTTACAAATGATTATTCTCTTGAGCATTATAACGGCAGAAAAGTTATAATTACAGTACTTGACGAAGATTTTTCGGCTGGCAAAACAGAAAAAACTTTTCAAACAGTTTCAGACGAAACCCTTCTTGCCGCTTCCGATGCCCTTATAAATCAGAATATGGAAGCATACAGAGAACTTGCAAAATGATTTTCTTTGATTTAGAACAAGTTATGAATTTGCACAGTTCTCTTATTGCAAAAACTGGCGGAATGGATGGAATTCGGGATAAAAATCTTTTGGATTCCGCCTTAAAATCTCCGTTTCAAACTTTTAGCGGAAAAGAACTTTATCCGAGTATTTTTGACAAAGCCGCTCAATTATGTTATTCGTTAGTTGAAAATCATCCGTTTGCAGATGGCAATAAAAGAACAGGAGTTCATCTGACTTTGTTATTCCTTCAACTGAATGGTGAAAATATCAAATATACTCAAACTGAACTTATAGATTTTGGACTTAGCATTGCCTCTGGAAAAATGAATAAGGACAACATAAGAGACTGGCTTTTAAATCATAAAAAATAATTTGTTTCTTATAAGATAATATCGCATTAAAAATGGGAAGTTCTGAATTCCATGTATTCAGAATAAAACCTGGCTATTCGACAGAATTTGTATTTGATTATTTGAATCGAGCAGAAATTCGTAATGAAGCTCAAAAAAATATGACTGGTGCAAGTGGTCATCGTCGTGTTCCTATTGCTTTCTATGAAGAATTAATAATCCCCGTTCCCCCTCTAGCCGAACAGCAGAAAATCGTCGCCCAAATTACCGCCCTTGAAGAAAAAATCACCGCCGCAAAACGCACAATGACAGAGTGCCCAGAGAAAAAGCAGGCAGTTCTGGACAAGTGGCTTAAATAATGTTTTCTGAATGTTAGTAATTGTGATATATTATTAAGAGGAGGTTCGTTATGACTGTAACATTACAAAATGTTGATGTGCCGTTTCTTGAGGTGTTAAAAAGTCTTGTAAAATTGCGGAAGAATGTAGTGATTCAGGAAGTGAACGATGATGATAAAGAAGTTTCATCGGAGGATCATATAAAGCAAATTAATGCAGTATACGATAAAGTAGATTTAAAAGAACAGACATTTACCTGCGATGCATCAAAAGCGGCTGTTTGGGAGATGATTAAGAATGACACGTGGTGAAATATGGCTTGTAGACTTTGGCGTGCCTTCTGGAAGCGAAGCTGGTTATCGCCGTCCTGCTGTTGTTATTCAAAACAATGATTTTAATAAAAGCAATATCAGCACTTGTATTGTGGTTCCATTGACAAGCAATATGATTCTTTCGGAATATACACCAAATGTTATTGTTCCTAAAAGTGATTCCGGTCTGTCTAAAGATTCAGTTGTGGTAATTCCTTTGGTTACCACTGTAAATAAATTTGCACTTATCGAAAAAATGTCCGTGATGCCGAAGTCATATATGAAAAAGATAAGTGCTGGGATTATAAAAGTTCTTGAATTAAAAGAAGGCATGTAAACTATTTCTTATTCTTTTTATACACAAACCGAAATGCGCAAGGGATAGTAGCGGCGGCGAAGCCGTTCCGTAGCGTAGCGGAGGAATGAAGCACGAGAGTGCGTAACCGCGAATAGCCCGACCCGAAGCGAGCCTGTTTGCAAAGCAAACTGCGTGAGCGTAGGGATGCGCCCAAAATAGAAAAGGAAAAAGTTATGGAAAACGAAGTCATAGAATCACAGCATATTGAGCTAAAGCGGATTGGCAAGTAAATGAAAAACTAAAACTTGACAGGGTTATTAAATTCTCATAAAATTAGAATTATTCTAATTCTAATAGAATTGAAATTCGGAGGTACTATGACTAAAAATGCCGAGTACATTCTGGAAATTATCAATAATTCCAAAAATCATCCGACTGCGGAGCAGATTTTTCTTCTTCTGAAGGAAAAGAACGAAAAAGCGGTTCTTGCCACCGTGTACAACAATCTTTCGTGGCTCTACGGGCAGGGGCTTATCCGCAAGATTTCCGCAGAGGGAAATCCGGACAGGTACGACAGGACGGAACGGCACGATCACTTGATATGCAGGTGCTGCGGCAGAATTACTGACGTAATGCTGGGTGATTTAACGGCAGAATTGCAGGCGCAGCTGGGAGTTCGTATGCTTTCGTATGATTTACGAATGAACTGCATCTGCCCGGACTGTCAGAAAAAAAGCAATAATGCTCCGTAGCAGTGCGGAGTAAAATAAAAATAAATGAATGGAAGGAACTATTATGGCACAGTGGAAATGTAAAGTATGCGGACACATCTATGAAGGTGACAGTCTGCCGGAAGGTTTTGTCTGCCCTGTATGCAAGCAGCCGGCTTCGTCTTTTGTAAAGGTTGAAGAATCTGCAAGTAAATATGCAGGAACAAAAACAGAGAAAAATCTTGAAACGGCATTTGCCGGGGAATCACAGGCACGCAATAAATATACATATTTTGCGTCAGTAGCTAAAAAAGAAGGATTTGAGCAGATTGCTGCGCTTTTCCTTGCTACTGCTGACAATGAAAAAGAACACGCAAAAATGTGGTTCAAGGAACTGGGCGGAATAGGAAATACTGCAAAAAATCTTGAAGCGGCTGCTGCTGGTGAAAACTATGAATGGACTGATATGTACGACGGCTTTGCAAAAACAGCAGAAGAAGAAGGATTTAAGGAGCTTGCTGAAAAATTCCGTATGGTTGCTGCAATTGAAAAACGCCACGAAGAGCGTTACCGCGCGCTTTTAAAGAACGTAGAAACGGCTGCCGTTTTTGAAAAGAGTGAAGTAAAAGTGTGGGAATGCCGCAACTGCGGACACATTGTGGTTGGAACAAAAGCGCCGGAAGTTTGCCCGGTATGCAGTCATCCGCAGAGTTATTTTGAAGTTCACGCAGAAAATTACTAGATTTTAGGAAACACTGAGTAAATCCTATTGAGGATTTTTCAGTGTTAATCTTGAATGCACCTTAAAAATCCGGCTGACTTTTACCGGTAAGAAAATGCGCAGGAAAACGGAATGTATTTTTCCTGCGCATTTTTTTTATGCATTTTAGTTTTTTCCGAGTTCGGAGGATGAATTGTTTTTAGGAATGTTCTGCGCGATACGGAAACCGAATGCAAGTCCTACAAGGGAGCCTCCTTTGTTGCCGGAACAGCGGCTTCCTACAATTTCATTCAGGTGGTCTCCGCCGCGAAGCACACGAGCCGTAGAAAATTTATACGAAGAACCATAAGGTAAATCATAATCAAAACACCATTCAGGAACATTTCCTGACATATCATAAAATCCAAGGTGATTCGGAAGCTTTCCGCCTGATAAATGCATTCTTCTGCCGGATATGCTTTTTCCAGTAAGTTCAGAAAGTTTTTCATTTGTATCGTCTTTTTTTGTTGCTGTTGAACTAGGTCCGTTCAAAGCACTGTTTCCTCTCTGCCAGCAGTATTCATTCTGTCTTGTTGATATTGGAAAATCAAGGTTGTTCATTTTTTCTGTTGCAGTTGTATCGATTGCAGAGCCTGTTTCATCTCCTGAAACATTGCGGCCGGAAATAAATCCGCCGTCTGTCTTTTTTCGCGCGGCATATTCCCATTCTTCTACATAAGGCAGGCGAAATCCGTCTGCACTTTTATTTACATACGGATTGTCAACCTGCCCCGGTTTAATTGCATAATTATTTAAGTCGTCAAATGGAGTTCCTGTTGAATCCCGAATCGGCGTTTTAAATTCCGGGTCAGTGCAGTATACAGGTGAAAGTCCGCACATTTCGCTAAGTGCATTGCACCAGACCATAACGTCACGCCAGGTAAGACGGCATACCGGCATTTCAACCAGTTTAGGTTCACTTCCGGGATCTGACATATTATTTTCTTTTTCAACTTCGCCATACACGCCTTCAACGCCTTCGTTTACTATCGTATACCCCTTATTCTTTGCCCATTGCAAAACTGCATACCAGGTATTGTAGCTTGTTTCGTAGCGGGCAAGTGAAAATTCGTTTACAGTCGTCCTGTAGGGAACTTCAATCAAATCTTCGCCTAAAATGATTTCGTCAGTGTTGCCGCCTCCTGTAAGATGAACGTCAATCATAACGAAAGATGCCGTGCTGTATGCGCCTGGAATAGTTATCGTTCGGTTTGCCGTAGAAACTGCATTTCTGGCAAGGGAGCTTTCTTCGTCCTTTACCGGCCATAATTCATTTTTGCAGGAAACAGCCGGAATCAGCGCCAGGAAAATTAAAATAAGTGTGTGTATAAATTCAGTCGTTCTTTTCATTTCAGTGTATCCTTCCAGACTATTTTATCACGTGATTTGGAATTTGTCTTTTATTCGTACAAAAAAATCTGCCTGATAAAATTTTGTTTTTTCAGTTCTGTAAGAAAATCATGCCTTTTTTTACTATTTGGCGCATTTTACGGTAACAGATTTCCGTTTTCCGCGTGTTCAAATCTATGAATAGCTATTCAACAACAGGACATCAGTCCTTTATTCACAAGTTCGCGTTGTGAACTTCCTCATTGACTTTTTATGGGAGGGTGTAATAAAAACTTTGCCTGAAATGGCGTCAAAGTTTTTATACACAAGTTCGCGTTGCGAACTTCCTTATTGACTGCTGTTCCTCATTTCATTGCGGAACAGCGTAAAAAGTCAAATCGGAAGTTGAAACTTCCTCATTGACTTTTTATGGGAGGGTGTAATAAAAACTTTGCCTGAAATGGCGTCAAAGTTTTTATACACAAGTTCGCGTTGCGAACTTCCTTATTGACTGCTGTTCCTCATTTCATTGCGAAACAGCATAAAAAGTCAAATCGATTGTTGAAACAATCTTCTTGACTTTTTATAGGAGTATGTATGAAAAACGGATTTAGTGTTATTGAGCTTTTTAAGCTGGGCGGACCATTTATGTGGATTTTGCTTTTGTTCAGCATTGCAACACTTGCAATTATTATCGAGCGGTGCGTCTACATTTTCTGGCACGACTGCCGCGTAGACAGCCTTAGCGATTCTGTAAAAGCGCTGCTGGTTCAGGGAAAAAAGCGCGAGGCAGAGCAGATGCTTTCCTCGTTTTCTCATAAAAAGACGGCGGCATCAATTCTGCTGTGCCTTTTGGAAAATGCGCGCTACGGAGAAAGCCGTATGGAAAAAGCGGCCGAAGCAGAGGCGCAGGAACGCATCCGCCGTATGGAAAACGGCTTCAACTATCTGACTGCGCTTTCTTCACTTGCGCCGCTTACAGGTTTTCTTGGTACTGTTTCTGGAATGATAGGCGCATTCAAGTCCATTGCAGAGGCTACCGACGTAAACGCACAGCTTGTTGCCGGCGGTATTTACGAGGCGCTCATTACTACTGTATTCGGTCTTATTATTGCAATCGCGGCGCTTGTTGCGTATAACCTGCTTGTCCAGAAAATAGATACGTTCGCTGCAGAAACGGCACGGTCAATCAATGATCTTATTCCGGAACTGATTGAGGCACAGGCAGTATGATAAAGCGTTTTATGAAGCATCCGGTCGATGATGCCGGAAGTTCAGGCTCGCTTCAAGATTTGTCGTTCCTTCTGATTGTTTTTTTTATTGTAATTGCCGGCTTCAACGTGAACAAGGGATTTCTTCTTCACCTTCCGTCAAAGGAAAAGCCTGTCATAGTCCGCACGGACGACCTTATGAAATGCGCCCTTAATGCAGATGGCTCTCTTTCTGTAGACGGAAAGCCTGTTGCGGTAGAAGAACTTGCAGATGTTGTGGCAGAAAAGAAAAAGAGCTGGCCGAATATGACATTTCTTCTTACGATTGATGCAGAAACGCCGTATCAGAATGTAATCAACGTTATATATGCGGTGCGGAATACGGAAGTGGATAATTTTTCGTTCAGAATGGCGGAACATACGGAGTAAGTTATGGTTTCATTAAAGCAGAGGCGCAGAAGACCCAGCATTGCTACTTCATCAATGTCAGACATCGGATTTCTGCTGCTGATTTTTATTATGCTGATTTCTCTTATGAACCAGCGGCATGAGGAGCATATTGAATACTCCGAGGCAAAACAGTTTGAAAAGACGCAGGCGGAAAATAATTTTGAAATATGGATTCAGCGGGACGGTACGATTTCCGTTGATAATGAGTGCGTGAGCCTTGAAATTCTTGAAGCACTTGTAGTTTCTGCAACAGCGGAAAATCCTGACGTCCGCGTTCATATCATTGCGGACAAAAATACTCCGTACAAATTTGTGGACAGTGCTGTAGGTGTTCTTCAGACGCTTCAGCACCGCACGGTAAGTTTTGTCGTAAAAGAAGAATCAGGGGGAGTTTGAAATGGAGTCGAAAAACAGTTTTTTTGACCTTGCTGTAGAACAGTACCAGACGTGGTCAAAACCGGCGTTTTTCCTGCTTGTAGTTTTTATTCATCTAGCTGTTTTTCTTTTGGGAAGCCGTGCGCCAAGGCAGACGGTAACTGAACCTGATTTTACGGAAACAAAACTTTTTAAGCTTGTTGATGTTCAGGAGTATATTCCGCCGGCACCAGTACGGAATGTGCGTGCCGCTTCGGAAGACGAACCGCCTAAAGAAGCAGAACCGCCGGCTTCGGAAAACGTACAGGAGTCAGACGACGAGCCGGAAGAAGAGGCGGCTTCTAAAAGCGAGGAAGAGTATGTTCCGCAGCATAAAATTTCTGCAAAGCCGGTATTCCCTGCACGGAAAATCCTTTCCAGACTGGAATATCCGGCAATGGCAAAAAAGCAGGGAATAGAAGGTGTTGTTCTTCTTGAACTGTGCATAGACAAAACAGGAAAGATTCGGAAAATTACCGTCCTTAAAGACCCAGGTTACGGCTTTGCAGAATCGGCAGTAAAGGCAATGACCGGCGTTCAGTGCGTTCCGGCATTGATAAACGGCGAGCCATGTGCCGTGCGTTTCCGCTATCCGGTAAGGTTCAAGCTGAGCTGAAAATTAGTGAAAACCTATGGAAATCACTGAAAACCAATGGAAATTATATTGCGAATAAATATATAGAATAAAAAGAAGAGGGATTCTTATGAAAAAAATCAAGCGCATTTTCGGGCGCACTTTTATAGAATGCGGCGCACGCGTTATGCTTTGCGCGGCAGTTTTTATGTCTGCAAGCGGATTTTCCTATGCGCAGGAGACTGTCGGTTCTGCAAATGCGGACGCTTCTTCACCGCTTGAACAGCAGGAAGAAGCAGACGATGAGGATTATGACGACATAATGGAAGGCGAAGGACTTACGCTTGAATCAAAATCTGACCCTGCAAAAGAAGCCGTAAGCGGCGTTTCCGTCGTTATGACAAAGGAAGAAATGCAGACGACTTCGCAGATTGGTCTTGTTGAGGACGTAATGTCTTCCGTAAGCACAATGCCGGGCGTTTCCTATTCCGGCGGATGGGAGTCTGAACCGTCTATACGCGGCGGCTATCCGCGTGAAATGACTACAGTTCTTGACGGCGTATACCTTCTGTTTCCCTGGCACTGGGGCTGTGCGTACTCAATTTTCAATCCGCATATGGTAGACACGGTAAAAATGTCGAACGGCGTTTTTTCTTCCCGGTACGGAAGGGCGCTTTCAGGACTTATGGAAGTAACGACCGTTCAGCCTGAACCGGGCGAATTCCACATTGACCTGAACATCACCACGATTGCAACCGATATGTTCGCCCAAATTCCTCTTGGCAAAAAAGCAGGTCTTTTTGTCGGCGGAAAATGTACTTATATGGAAGGATATATCGGCGCGTTCCGTGCGCTTACTACAAGCGATGCCACCGATATGATAAAAAAAGTTCCGTATATCCGCGACTTTTTTGCAAAGGCGTATTTTAATCCGACTGATGAACTCAGCTTTACGCTCAGCGGATTTTTCGGAAGCGACGGAATTTCCCTTTCTACAGACGAAACGGACGATGGATTTCGCGAAACGTCTGATTTTGACTACGACATTTATCAGGGATTTACAAGCCTTAATATGAAGTGGCTTGTAACGGATGATGTTCAGATTCATGCGCTTGCTTCCTATAATTTTCTTGTTGAAGACCTAAAAATGGAAACTTCTGCAGAAGGTGAGCAGAAATATAACGATGATTTTATCGCACAATACGGACATCTTCTTGATGAAAATTCCCGGGCAGCAAAAAAATATTACCTTCAGAAGCAGACCGACTATATGTCAGAAAAAATTACTGACCACATGTTCCAGGGAAAACTTGAAAGTGACATACAGATTCCCGGCGGAAGTACGATTGCATTCGGTGCGGAAGAAGTTATGTCCAGAAGCGATGCCGACGACAAAATGGATATGTGGATTGAACAGAATATTTCTGGAAATCCGTACCCTGACTTCCGCCGTACAGAAGCCGGAATCAGTTCCCGCGGAACAAACTGCCTGAACAGCGCAGGATTTCTCTTGTGGAATTTCGGAGGAAGTACATCAGTCCTTTCCGGCGAAATCGGCGCGCGAGTAGACCACCTTTATATATGGAACAGCGACGACTGGTTTGACCTGAATACAAAACCTGTCTTTAATCCGCGTGCAAGCGTTCAGTTTACGCCGTGGCGGAACAAAGGCATTCTTGAAAAGGCAACGTTCTCTGCCGGCTCAGGAATTTTCTCAAGCGTTCCTCTTGAAATGATGATGGTAGAAAAGAAAATGAACGTTGACGAAGACGATGTAGCACCTAACCGTGCAGTATTTGCCGTTCTTGGAACAGAAGTTCAGCTTGACGGCGGCTGGAACTGCAAGCTTGAAGGTTATTACAAGCATTATCTTACGCGCCTTTACATCGTTACGGACGACAGAAATCCTGTTGATGTAAAATACATTGCAAAAAGCGACGGTGAAGGCTATGCTTACGGCTTTGACCTTATGCTTGAAAAAAAAGCCGGCGGATTTGCTGACGGATACATTTCCTATTCGTTCGTAAACGCACGGTATAAAAATCCGTTTGCACCTCTGTATGACGGTCAGACTTCAACGTATGACGATCCGCTTGACGAATGGTACTACCCGAGTTTCCACCGGTTCAATACGCTTAATATCGTAGCAAACCTTCACCCTACGTCACACTGGACGTTTACCATAAAGGGAACGCTTGCTACCGGTACTCCGAAAAAAGACGAAGGAGACATTTATTGCTATCCGGTAAAACTTGATGACGGAACTGTAATTCAGCGGTATACAAGAAGTTCGTTCTACAGCGATACGCTCCGCACGCAGATTTCCTGCCCGGTTGATATCCGCATAGGGTACAAAAACAAGCTTGGAAAGACGCGCGGAACGTGGGAATGGTACGTAGGTGCGGAAGATATTTTCCTTAACCTGTACACTCCAGAAGGAAGCCGTCAGTTTGACCGCAGAACAGGCGAAATGAGCGACCAGAAAACAAGTGCCGACTTCAATATTGGAATTCCGATGATTTCAACCGGCTGTAAGTTCAGTTTTTAGGAGATTTTATTTGTGAGTGCGTGCTGAATTAAGCTAAGGAAACACTGAATAAATCCTAATGAGGATTTTTCAGTGTTAACCTTGAATGTAGCTAAGTTTGATACAGGATTTTCTATTTGATACTATGTTTATAAACTAAACATTTTTCGGAAAAGCTGAAAGTGGAAAAAAACGAACTTACGCGACAATGCAAATTCCGTAAAATTTACAGGCACTGCCCTTGAAGAACTCAAGCTTTTCATACACAACGGCGAGCACTGGGGCATATCACAGTTTCAGTTCCTACCAGAAAAAAAATCCGAGTGATTTCAGGCCCGCTTGCCGGACTGGAAGGAAACATTTATAAGGTAAACAAAAAACGAATTACGATTATGTCCTCATTGTCCCCTGATGGAAAGCATTTTGACCTTTTTTACGAAAATGTTGAGCCGGTGGAGTAGTGGAACACCTTGAGGTTTCCTGAAAATTTGAAACCCCAAGGTGAATTGTTTTTTTTATGCTACCGTTATTTCAGAATCAATATTTGCGGTAAAATATTTGTTGCCGGGTTTTGTTACAATGCTTATGCTGTAACTGCCGGCGGCGAGACTTGCAGGAACTGTAAAGTCCACGATGTTTGTTCCGCGCCTTGCGTAGTTTTCCATTCGTGAAAGGCCGTTTTCATTTTCCAGAAAAACACCCTGTTCCGCATCTTCCATATTAAACGAAAGGTTTCTTCCGTGAATGCGGAGTATTTTTCCTTCGCTTGCACTTAGCTCGGTGCTTTCGCTTGCATCGCCTTTAAGTACGGTAACACGGTAGATTTTTGCTTCTCCAGTGATGTCCGGCGGAATCTGCTTGTATTCAAGCTTTTCTTTTACGCTGGCTGCGGCAGCAGCGCTGGCGGTGAACAAAAAGCCTAAGGTGTGGTTTCCGGTTCCCAGTGTGAATCCGTCCTGAATGTTTGCGCAGGTTCCTGTGGCATTTGCACGGAGCGTTCCGAACGGAAGCTCCACGCTGTAGCCTTTTGCAAGATACTTTACAACGATTGTTTCCATTACAGAAAACATGCCCAGATAGTCTGCTTCTGTAAAAGAAGAGTTCCAGTCTGCCATCTCTTTTGCAAGCTTGGCAGTTTTGAGTGCCTGTGAGCACGAACTTCTGAAGCAGAAGCCGTCTTTTGATTCATCCGTAACAAGTACGTTCTTTGTTGTTTTGATATTCAGCATAGTTTATGCCCTCCTGTGTAAGCCTGCCGGTCAGAGCGGGCGGTGTTAGATAGCAAAGCGTTAAAAAAAATTGCGATGCAGCAATTTTTTAGCTTTACTCTTTAAACTGTCACCCAGCGGGTGTTTTTTTTCACTCTGAAGAGTGCATGGCGGAATAATCTCCGCCTGCGATTTTTTTTGACAAGGAGAGCCAAAATGTGATATAATCTTTTTATTCAATTTTAAGAGATTCACATATATGGCTCTCGACCGAAAAGCCTTGTTCAGCAAGTGTTGGCGCACTTCCTGAAAGGGCTTTTTTTATGCGTATATGCTTTTCATACCACCTCCTTTTGTTTTATTGCATTCCTGATAGTCTGTACAAGGAATGGTTTTCCTGCGGCATTTACAACAGTCCTTCCCACATGGAACAGCTGTTCAAGGAGCAGGAATATAGTCATGGCAAGGGCAAAGCAGGTTGCTTCTACCTCGCCGTTTATGCTCTGCTGAGTGTGGTGCAGTTTGATATGAGCGTACTCATGGAAAACAATCTGCATGCACTCAATGGAGTTTCGGTTTTCGTTGTAGGCAATCATGCGGCACTGTTCCCCTGTAACAGGATGCGGAAATAGGGCGCAGATGCCTTCTTCCCAGCGGCTCAATGAAATTTTTCTGAATTTTTCAAGATTGTCAGGAGAAAAAGCAGAAAACTTTTTAATCTTAATTCCCTGCTCACGGATCATCTTTTTGTAGTCAAAGTCGTCCCTGTAGTAGTCAACATCGCTCAGCGTTTCAATGGCCAGAAGTATAATGTCGTTTACTCTCCACGGCGGAAGCACGTACGGCGTTCCGTCTGCCATTGATGCCTTCAGCGCGTTATCCGGCAATTCCCTGCCAGTAAAATGTTTCATATTTTCAGTTTCTTCCATTAAGCCTCCCTGCTTTTATTCATCCTCCGGGCGGCTGTATTCGTCCATGAGAATTTTCATCAAGCTGATTTTCTGATTTTTGCTTAAGTCATCCTTGCTGCTTGCAAGCAGAATCTTAAGCTGGTCGTAACCATAGTGGGCATCGTTACCCAAAAGATAGTCACTTGTTGTGTGAAGTGTGTTTGCTATGTTTGCAAGCACATCCGTTCTCGGCATCCGGCCGCTGGTCATGTAGCGGCTGAATGCTGCCTCTGTAATACCGCAGATTTCGCAGAGTTTTTTCTGTGAATAGCGGTTTTCCTTCATTAAATCCTTAACCCTCCTTGCAAAAATGTTTTCCTTTTCTTCTGCCATAGTAAGCCTTCCTTTTTTTAGGCTGAAATTAGAACCGTTTTATAGCGGTCATTTTTTTTAGGACTGGAGCAGTTTTAAGTCCTGTATCTGTAATATAACAGCCTATTGATTTAAAGTCAATAAAAATTAACCAAAAATATAATTAAATGCAGCGGATTTTGTCATATCAAGAGGCGCGCTGAAAAAAGCCTTTGGACGCCGAGGAAAATGTTTTTGGTCGTACAGGATTTTACGGATGGACGCAGAGGAAAATGTTTTTGGGCGTGCAGGATTTTACGGATGGGCGCAGAAGAAAATCTTTTTGGGCGTACAGGATTTTACGGATGGACGTAGAAGAAAATCTTTTTGGGCGTGCAGGATTTTACGGATGGACGTAGAAGAAAATCTTTTTGGGCGTGCAGTATGGAGCGTAATTATTAAAAAGTGGGGTAGGTGGCGTAAAATCGGTTGATTAAATCATTGATTTTTACGCACTTTAATTTTATAAAATGCCTTCAGAGTACTTCTGGGGGCATTTTTTGTTTTATGATAACACATAAAGTATATGAAATACTTAAAACCTATTGACATAATAGGTAATAAATATTATAACTGTTTCATAACCTGCTTTACTGCTAGGTAATACCGGCAGTGCTGAGCAATCGCTTCAGGTGTTAATCAGCACTATCTTAATTCTCATATTATGGGGGTCTATATGAAAAAAATTACATCAGTTGTTTTGGGCGCGCTCGTTGTAGTTGCAGCTCTTTCTCCGCTTTCTGCAAAATCTACGGCACGTACCGTTGAGCAGATAAAAAAGAGTAAGACAATCAAGATTGCCGTGTTCAGTGACAAAAAACCGTTCGGCTATGTTGACGAAAACGGCGAGTATCAGGGGTACGATGTTTATTTCGGAAATCGCATCGCAAAAGATTTGGGCGTAAAGGTAAAATACATTCCTGTTGAAGCTGCAAGCCGCGTAGAAGTTCTTGCTACCGGCAAAGTTGACCTTGTTCTTGCAAACTTCACCGTTACTCCGGAGCGCGCAGAAAAAGTTGATTTTGCCCTTCCGTATATGAAAGTTGCGCTCGGCATTGTTTCTCCAGAGTCTGCGCTGATTACTGCGCCTGAACAGTTGAACGGAAAGACTCTCATTATTGCAAAGGGAACGACTGCCGAAACTTATTTTACAAAAAATTACCCGGAGGTAAAACTTCTTAAGTTCGACCTTTACTCCGAGGCATACAACGCGCTTCTTGACGGACGCGGAGATGCACTTTCTACGGACAACACTGAAGTTCTTGCATGGGCGATTGAAAACAAGGGATTTGCCGTAGGCGTTGACTCTTTGGGAAGCCTTGATGCAATTGCGCCTGCCGTTCAGAAAGGAAACACTAGTCTTTTGAACTGGCTGAACGATGAAATCAAGTCGCTTGAAAAAGAGCAGTTCTTCCACGCAGACTACGAAGCTACACTGCGAAGCGTTTACGGTGCATCTTCCGATGCAGATTCGCTTGTCGTAGAAGGCGGAAAACTCTAGCCGGACGGCAGGATTCAGACAGATTTTCTGCTGATTATTCCATAACCATATAGAATTTGGTATACTTACAGCGGTTTTGAGCAGTTCAAAACCGCTTTTTTAATTATGAACATTGAATTTATAAAACAGATTATTCCGCTTTACGCAGATGCTGCGCTTCTTACAGTCCGAATCGGTCTTATCGGAATAGTGCTTTCTGTCTTTGTAGGAATTGTCTGCGCTGTCATACGCTGGTGGAAAATTCCGATTCTCCACATAATTGTGCGTATTTACATAGAACTTTCGCGTAATACGCCGCTTCTTATCGACCTGTTCTTCCTGTATTTTGCGCTTCCCCGTATGGGAATAAAACTGTCCTCCGAACAGTGCGGCATTATCGGTCTTACGTTCCTTGGCGGAAGTTATATGGCAGAAACGTTCCGCAGTGCGCTTGAAACAGTCGGCCGCACGCAGCTTGAAAGCGGAATGTGCATCGGGCTTAATAAAATGCAGCTTGTGCGCTATATCGTTCTTCCTCAGGCTCTGGCAGTTTCTGTTCCGGGGCTGTGCGCAAACTGTATTTTTATGCTTAAGGAAACGTCCGTGTTCAGCGCGGTTGCGCTTGCCGACCTTATGTATGTTGCAAAAGATTTAATCGGTTTGTATTACAGGACGCAGGAAACGCTTTTTGTTCTTGTAATTGCGTATTTTATCATTCTGCTGCCGGTGTCCCTGCTCGGCTATTTCTTGGAAAGGAGGCTGCGTTATGGACAGTTCGGTGCTTGATGCAGTAACGCAGGCGTTCGGCGTTCTTTTTAAGGGGCGGAATTTAGTGCGCCTTTTGGGTGGACTTGGCGTAACGGTTCAGATTGCTGCCGTTTCAGTGATTTTTTCACTGTTTTTCGGATTTCTTTTTGGAATGGTGATGACAGTTAAATTAAAGCCTCTGAAAATTGCGTGCAGGATTTATCTTGAGTTTATGCGGATTATGCCACAGCTTGTCCTTCTGTTTCTTGCGTATTTTGGGCTTACGCACGCATTCGGACTTTCGATTTCCGGTGAGGCGGCGTCAGTGCTGGTGTTTACGATGTGGGGAACTGCAGAAATGGGCGATCTTGTGCGCGGTGCACTTGAGTCAATTCCGCGCCATCAGTATGAAAGCGGACGTGCCGTAGGACTTACGGAAAAACAGATTTTCTGTTATGTGGTAATTCCGCAGACTATCCGCCGCCTTGTTCCGCTCAGCATGAATCTGATTACGCGTATGATAAAAACAACATCGCTGATTGTGTTCGTCGGCGTAATCGAGGTTGTAAAAATCGGTCAGCAGATTATCGAGGCAAACAGGCTTACCGTTCCGACGGCTTCAATCGCCGTGTACGGAGTTATTTTCTTTATGTATTTTATCGTGTGCTGGCCGCTTTCTATGCTTGCAGACGCAATTGAAAAAAAACAGAGGTCGTAAATTATGGCAGTGCTTGAAATTAAAGATGTGCGGAAAGAATATAAAGAAGCCGGCGGAATTCTTAAAGGCGTATCGCTTTCGGTTGAAAAGGGCGAAGTCGTCGTTATTTTAGGACCGAGCGGCTGCGGAAAAAGTACGCTTCTCCGGTGCATAAACGGTCTTGAGGCAATTCAGGGCGGTGAAATTCTGCTTGACGGCGAAGTAATCAGTAACCGCAAGAACGATATGCATCTTATCCGCCAGCGGATAGGTATGGTGTTCCAGAGTTACGACTTGTTTCCGAATATGACGGTGCTTAAAAACGTTATGCTTGGTCCGCTTAAGGCACAGAAGCGAAACCGTGAAGAGGTAAAAGCCCAGGCGGAACAGCTGCTTTTGCGCGTAGGGCTTATAGACAAAAAAAATGCCTATCCGCGCCAGCTTTCCGGTGGACAGAAACAGCGTGTTGCGATTGTACGCGCGCTTTGTATGAATCCAGAAGTCCTTTTATTTGATGAAGTTACGGCTTCCCTTGACCCGGAAATGGTACGCGAAGTTCTTGACGTTATGATGGATCTTGCAAAGGAAAAGCGGACTATGCTTATCGTTACTCATCAGATGGAATTTGCAAAAGCAGTTGCCGACCGCGTTATTTTCATTGATGACGGCGTGATTGTAGAGGAAAATGCTCCGGAAACGTTCTTTACAAACCCTAAAACTGAACGCGCAAAGCAGTTCCTTCAGGCATTTACGTTTGAGCGCCGCCATAGTTAATAACATTCGCTTGCTTTTTTTTTGCCGTTAGTATACAGTTTGACCGTTGGATTTGTACAAGTCCGGCTTGCGCAGTTTATGATTCCTCATAACTCTCCTGCGCATAATAAATTAAAATTCTTATGGAGGGCGGCGGACTGTAGTATCTGTTCTGCTGCATCATTTATGAAACACTCTTCTTTTTTACGCCGGTGTTCTGATTCATTCACCGACTTCAGAATTCTTCTTCGGAGCATACCGGCTCCGGCAGTATCACTTTTTATCCTTTCAGTTGTATGTGCAAACCTTATGGCGAATAAGGAACTTGTAAGTTATAAGTACCTTGCGCTTGACTGCGGTTTTGCATTCAGCTGGATAATGTTCCTTTGTATGGACATTATCTGTAAGCGCTGGGGCGCGCGTGCTTCCGTAAAGGTGTCCGTGTTCGCACTTCTTGTAAATCTTGCCGTCTGCCTGAGTTTTGCTATTCTTTCGCGCGCGCCGGGAATGTGGGGCGAGTTTTACGCCGCAGAAGATTATGCCGTGGGAACAGAAATTAACGCCGCGCTTAACAGAACGTTCGGCGGTTCCTGGTATGTGGTGCTTGGTTCTGCCCTTGCATCTTTTTCTTCATCCGTGGTGAATGCGTTTTTCAATCATCTGCTTGGTACTGTGGTAAAGTCAGGCGGATTCAAGTCGTTTGCTTTCCGCTCATACCTTTCTACCCTTATTGCTCAGTTTGCGGATAACTGTATTTTTGCCCTTGTAGTTTCAAAAGTATTCTTTGGCTGGACGTGGACTCAAGTGTTCGTATGTTCCGCCGTTGCCGCTGTATTTGAACTTTTGTGTGAAGTTGTTTTTTCAGGTTTGGGCTGGCGCGTTGTCTGCGGATGGGAAAAGGAAAACGTTGGTGCAGAATATTTTGATTATAGAAAAAAAATAGCAGGAACTTACGCAGAATGAAAGTTTTGATTACTGGAACTAGCTGCGGAATCGGAAGGGCGGCGGCAGTTCGTTTTCTCAGTTCCGGTCATTCCGTTACAGGTATCGACATTCTTGGTGATACAATTACAGGAACTTCTGGTATTCCGCAGGAAAGTTCGTATAAACATTATATTGCAGATATTTCCAGAAAAGAGACTCTGCCGGATGAAGACGGAATTGAAATTCTTATAAATAATGCAGGAATTCAGACTGGTACTCAGAAAGACATCGATGTAAACCTTATCGGTACGATGAACGTTACGGAAAAATACGCTTTTCAGAATAAGATACGTTCCGTGCTTTTTAACAGTTCGGTTTCAAGCCTTACCGGTAATGAGTTTCCGGAGTATGTTGCGTCAAAGGCGGGCGTTACCGGTTATATGCGTAACGTTGCAATCCGCCTTGCCAATATGTACCGCGCCACCTGCAATGCTCTGTGCTTCGGCGGCGTTACTACAGATTTGAACAGGCTTGTTATGGAAGATGCGGAAAAATGGGCGCGGATTATGGACGTTACGCCGCTAAAACGCTGGGCTACGGCAGAAGAAGCCGCGGAATGGTGCTATTTTATGACGGTAGTAAATACGTTTTGCACTGGGCAGGCAATTGATATTTCCGGCGGTGAACGTAACTGTGCAGACCTCTTTGTGTGGGACTGATTTATTTGTGCGGCGGTTATAAAATCCTAGCGGCGGTAATCCGGGTGGGCTTTGTACAAGGCTTCTTTATTTCTGTACATTTCCATTTCGGCAACTTTTACCATCCGGGTTATGTCAGGAGAACCCGGCATCCAGCAGCAGCCTACGGATGCGTAAGGAATTTCATTCTGTTCATTTAAAAAATGGAATTCTTCTACCTGCTGGAAGAAAATATTCCGGTCTTTGTTTTCTGCTATAACGATAAATTCATCGCCGCTAAGCCGGCAGCAGATTTCTTCCGGGAATTTGTTTTTCAGAATATCGGCAAATGTTGCAATCAGTCTGTCTCCGGCTTCATGACCGTGAGAATCATTTGTCCTTTTCAGTCCGTTTATGTCGCAGAATAAAACGCCTGTATTTCTGTATGTCAGTCCTTCGTGGTCAGCACAGAACTGGGTAAAAAAATGTCTGTTGTTCAGACCTGTAAGGCTGTCTGTATAAGCAAGCCTGTTAATTCTTCTGTTGCTTTTGTCTACGGTTTTTGCCGCCTCGCTCAGGGTTTTTGCCAGCATTCCTATTTCATCATTTGATTCACAGCTTATTGCTACGTTGTAATTTCCTTTTGAAAGTTCTTCTGCTGACTGCGTAAGGTTTATAAGTGATTTCTTTAAGTTTCCTGTAAGGCGCACGCTTACTACCAGTGAAACTGTAAGTCCTGCAGCAAGAATAAGCAGGCATTGAATTACAAGCTGGTTTGTCGTACTGTTGATTTCATCAGCAGGAACAATTATGATAAGCGTCATTTCATTTTGAAGGCTGCGGAAGGCAAGAAGACGTTTTTTTCCTTCCAATATATAGGAATGTATTTGTGATTCCGGTTCATCTGAAGACATTTGTTCTTTTATTTCGGTAATGTTTGTGTCAAATTCTTCTGCCAGAAGTCCCTGCGGATACTTTTTTGCATATACGATATCGCCTTCAGCACTAACAAGCATTGCATTTCCTGTCTCATATACAGTAATTGCTTTTGTTTTCTGCTTAAGAAGGTTCAGATCAATATCCATTCCTATAACGCCGATTGTCATGCCGTTTCTGAAAATAGGAATGACGTATGAAATCATTTCTACATATATATTCTGATTTTCGTATGGTGAAACCCACGTTGGCCTTCCATTCTCAATCGGTTCGTAGTACCAGCATACATGTTCTCTGTCCTGCGGACTGAAAAGCGAAAGGTCTGTAATGGTTGTATCTGCAAATGAGCCGTTTTTCTGCTTTACAAGAAAAACTCCTGATGTGGAAGAAAGCAGGTCGGGATTAAAACGCAGATATACGCTCATTGCACAGTCAGTGCTGATAGCCGCATTTTCCATAACGGCACGTATTCTGCGCGTGTATGTCTGCATGTACGTTTCGTCCGTCCACTTTGTATTGTCTTCTGAAAGCTGGTTTATGGAAAAACGGTACAGTGTGTTTACCGTCTGTTCAATTGATAAAAGCCATGTATTTATTTCCTGAGCTTTTGAGTCGCAGGTAAGGTTCATTATTTTGCGCGAATCTTCTTTTATAAGCCGTGTAGCGTTCAGAAGACCCGCAATGCTTGCAAGTGCCGTTGTAAATATTATGCTCCCCGACAGAAGCAACAGGATTTTTCTTTGTAAAGACTTCATACTGTTCTCCGTTTTTTATTGTATCACGATATGTACAAAAATGTGAAGTTTTAAAAAGCGACGAAACGTAAAAAAAATTATTTCTACCTGCTGTTTACAATCTGTACATATTCGCTTTCTGGAATCATGGGGATTTCAAGCAGTTTTTGTGTCCGTCCGCTGATTTTTCCGGTGAGTGCGTATTCGCTTCCTGCTGTGCGGACTGCATTCAGCATAGGTTCCGTAACTTCTTTTGCGTCAGGTACGTTAAAAAGAGGAGATTCGGGAATTGTTACTATGCAGTTGTCCGTGCGCGGAAAGCAGCGGTTGAAATGCGCAACAGCCGGCTCAAAATTATTTTTTGTACCGGGAAAACCGCATCCGCTTATCATTACGTAACGCTGGTTTGAAATGTCTTTCTGTCCTAAATGTTCGTATCGTCCGTCAACTTCCTGCATTGCCATAGAACTTAGCGCAAGCAGTCTGTCTGTAACGTTTTTTAATGGTGCCGGCATTCCGTAACAGTAAAGCGGGAAACTGAATATGACAATGTCGCTTTTTATCAGCAAGTCAAGAATTTTTTTCATATCATCTTTTATGATGCATGTGCCGCCGTTATTCATGCAGGAAAAACAACCCCGGCAGAATTTTATATCTTCTTCTATTATATTGATGATTTTTTCATTTACGTCAGAAGTCTTTTTTCATTCCGTCAAGAAAGGCCCGCGTGATGTGCATTGTGTCGCTTTTCTGCGCTTTTGGGCTTCCGTTAAGGACAAGGATATTCATACTGTTTTCTCCATTCAAAAAAGTATAGCGCAGTCCGGTGGAAAAAAAAGTGTTTTTTCAGAAGGTGCAGAAGATAAAAAAAACAGCACGAACTGAAATGCCGTGCTGTTTTTATGAAAGTTTTTACATCTGTCCGAGCATTGCCTGGACGCAGAATGAAACGACGACTACCAGAAGCGAGATGATAAAGCCGTGAATCATAGGTTTTACGCCGCTTTTTGCAACTTTTGTAAACGGCGTTTTAAGTCCGATTGCACCGAGTGCCATAACGAACGCAAACTTGCTTATTTTGGAAATCAGGGCTGCTGCTGTCTTTATGCTGTTTTCATCAAAAACTGAAGGAACAAGAATATCTGCAATACTTCTTAGTGCAACAAATCCAAGGAATGCAAGGATGAACCACGGGAATATTTTTGCAATGGAAAAACTTTTTTTTCCGTTCGTTTTGCTGTCTGCCGTTATTGCATCTGTTCCGGCTTTCTGCGCCGCGATGGTACGCTGGTTTATATATCCGAAAAGAAGTACAATCGGAACGATTGAAAGGGTGCGCGTAAGCTTTACTATTGTTGCAAAATTTCCTGCCGTTTCGGAGAAAGCATATCCTGCTGCAACAACCGAAGACGTGTCGTTTACGGCCGTTCCTGCCCAAAGTCCGTAGCCTAAATCTGTCATTTCAAATGCGCGGCCCATAATAGGGAAGGCGATTACCATAATAATGTCGAACAGGAACGTTGCGGAGATTGCATATGCAATATCGCTGTCCTCTGCGTCGATTACAGGAGCGATTGCCGCGATTGCAGAACCGCCGCAAATTCCTGTTCCTGCGGAAATCAGGTTTGAAAGTTTCCAGTTCATCTTAAAAAGCCGTCCGAAGAGGTTTCCGAATCCGAATGCGGCTACAAGCGTGAATGACATAACGATAAGCGAGAATTTTCCGACGTTCAGAACCTGCGAAAAGCTCAGTGTAAATCCCATAAGCACGATTCCTGCTTTCAGGATTGTTTTTGAAACGAATGCAAGTCCTCCTGCAAAACCGTCGCTTCCGTCTTTTGTGCAGACGCGGTTAAGGAGTTTTTGAATCAGCGGATTAAGTGCCATTCCAAGAAGCATTGCGAAAACGCCGGCTGAAATCAAATGATAAGGGATAAATCCTGCCATAAAGTTTGACGCTGCGGCAAGGATTACGGTAGATGCAAGTGCGATTACGAATAATGCTGTATTCTGTATTGAAATAAATCTTTTCATAGCTTGAATCTATCATAAAATTGTAATAAGGTAAAATTATAATTATTTATTGATATATAAATAATGTTTATAATGCGCAGTTTCGTGCAGGGAGGACCTTATGCTTGATTTCCGGTTAAAAACTTTTCTTGCCGTGTGCCGCCATTTAAACTATACGCGTGCGGCAGAGGAAGTTCACGTAACTCAGCCGGCTGTTACCCAGCACATAAAGTTTCTTGAAGGCGAATACGGATGCACCCTTTTTGAATACCACGGAAAACAGTTGCTTCTTACAGAAAAAGGGCGGCTTTTGCAGCAGCTTGCAAACCAGCTTCTTCAGAACGAACGGTATGCCCTGCGAAAAATGCAGGAGAAAAAAGAAAGCCGTCCTTTCATTAAAATCGGTGCTACAAAAACAATCGGAGAATACTGCCTGCCGTCAGTCATTGTTCCCTGGCTGAAAAAAGGCGGTTGCCGCATACAAATCGACAATACGAAAAACCTTCTTTCTTCTATTAATAACGGCGGAATTGACATTGCGTTTATCGAAGGATTTTTTGACGGTTCGCAATATGAAACAAAAATCTTCCGGTCTGATGTTTTTACCGGTCTCTGCGCTTCATTTCATCCGTTTGCAGGAAAAACTGTTAAACTTTCGGAACTTCTGAATCAGCCTGTCTTTCTGCGTGAAGAAGGTTCAGGAAGCCGCGCAATTTTCGAGTCCTTTCTTGCAATGCAGAATATTACGCTGGAATCGTTTTCTCAGGTGAATGTAGTAAACAGTGTTCCGCTTATATCGTCGCTTGTTGAACTTGGTCTTGGAATAAGTTTCGGTTATAAAGCGATTGCAGAAAACAAATCGTCTTTGTCATGTTTTACGGTAGAAGGACTGAACGGTACTCATGATTATACTATTGCATGGCTTAAACAGTCCGTAAATTCTGTGATACAGGAATTCCTTGAAAGTTTTAGCGTAGAATAAGGAAGAGCTGATTAACACTTGAAGCGATTACTCAGTACTTCCTGCTAATTGTCCGTAAGTCATTGACTTACGGACTGTTAACTGCATTAGGGGGGCAAACCTATGAAATAACCTCTTTTGTGTGGGGCTAAAAAAATAAAGTACTGTTTTTTTAAGCATTGTGATATAATGACTGAAAGTCTGATGTTTTTGCAGGAAAAACGTGCGGCTCAGCATTGCGAGGTTTGATAGATTCTATGGAATACATTGGAGATGATGAAAACGAAATTTGGGATCTTGTTGATGAAAACAGAATGCCGACGGGAAAAACGCACAGGCGCGGAGATCCGCTGCCGGAAGGTGCGCTCCGTCAGGTAATTCATATCTGTATATTCAATAAAAAAGGTCAGATGCTCATACAAAAACGCCAGCCGTGGAAAAAGGCATTCCCGGGAATGTGGGATGTATCTGTCGGCGGTTCAGTAATTTCTGGTGAAGACAGTCGCACTGCAGCTGCCCGTGAAACCAAAGAAGAACTCGGACTTGATATAGATTTTTCACATATACGACCTAAATTTACGTTTAACTACGAACACGGTTTTGATGATTTTTATCTTATTGAACAGGACGTTGACATTTCAAAACTGCATTTGCAGGAGTCAGAAGTGCAGTGCGTAGCGTGGGCAACCATTTATGACATTCACAATTTGCAGGCTAAAAAACAGATGGTTCCGTATGCGTATATTGATTTTCTTTTTGACTGTCGTCAGGCAAAAAACGTATTTTCTCTGCCTCCGATGAGAAGAAAGCGCTAGTTTTTTGGAACTAGCCGCAAATTTCGCTCTTCTTAAAAATTGTCCTGTCTGCTAAACTTGTTTGCGTGCGTTTATTTTTGTTCTCTTGAATTTTTAATACAATTTACGTATTCTATACACGTTTCAGATATTCAATTTTTACTACCACAGAGGCGTTATTATGAGTTTAAAGGTGTTCAATACAATGGGGCGCGAAATGCAGGAATTCAAGCCGATAAAAGACGGTTTTGTCGGTTTTTACGGCTGCGGTCCTACCGTCTATAACTATGCGCATATCGGAAATCTGCGTGCCTATGTTTTTCTTGACACTTTAGACAGAACGCTCACGTTTTTAGGCTATGACAAAAAACACGTAATGAACATAACTGACGTAGGTCACCTTACTGGTGATAGTGATGCTGGCGACGATAAAATGGTAAAGTCTGCGGAAGAACGCCATCAGTCCGTCCTTGAAGTTGCTCAGTTCTACACGGATGCTTTTTTGAAAGACATTGATTCGCTGAACATTATCCGACCTGACGTTATCTGCAAGGCAACGGAGCATATTCCTGAAATGATAGACCTGATTAAGCGCATCGAAGCGAACGGACATACGTATATGGCAGGCGGAAACCTCTACTACGACGTTACTACTTATCCTCATTACGGAGATCTTGCTCAGCTTAATCTTGACGAACTGCGTGCCGGTGCCGGCGAGCGAGACGTTGTCGTTGTTGACAAGAACAAGCGCAATCCTGCCGACTTTGTACTGTGGTTTACAAAATCAAAGTTTGAAAATCAGGCGCTTACCTGGGATTCTCCGTGGGGAAGGGGATATCCTGGATGGCATATAGAATGTTCTGCAATGAGTATGAAATATCTTGGCGAGCATTTTGACATTCATACCGGCGGAATTGACCACGTTCCTATTCATCATACGAACGAAATTGCCCAGAGCGAGGGTGCTACAGGGCACAAGTGGGTGAATTACTGGCTTCACAACGAATTTCTTGTCATTGCAAAAGATAAAAAGGCTGCGGAAAACGGCGGTGCGGAAAAAATGTCAAAGTCCAGCGGAAACTTCCTGCGCCTTCAGACGCTTATAGATAAAGGTTACAGTCCTCTTGATTACAGATTTTTCCTTTTGGGGGGACATTACAGAAAGCAGATTTATTTCAGCTGGGATGCAATGGACAGTGCAAAGAACGGGCGGGCAAGCCTTGTTCAGAAAATTGTAAAGCTTGCGCAAAAAGCAGGCGGTGAAAAGGCGCTCTCTGCAAAAAAATATGCAAAAGGAGAGGCGAACTGCCGCACCGGACTTTCGGAAAAAGCATGCGCTTATCTTGATGCGTTCCAGTCTGCGCTTGAAAATGATTTGCTTACGCCGGTCGCCCTCAGCCAGATTTCAAAAATAGTAAAGGATTCTTCTGTTTCGCCGGCAGAGGCGCTTGACGTAATTGACCGTATGGACAGTGTTATCGGTCTTTCCCTCATAGAAAGTGCTGCTGCCGCGCTAAAAGAAGCCGGAACTGCTGCTGTTTCTCTTATGCCTGACCATTCCGGCGACCCGGAGGCTTCGGAAATAGATGCACTTGTTTCGGAACGCGCTCTTGCCAAAAAGAACAGGGATTTTGCGCGCGCAGACAAAATCCGCGATGAACTTGCTTCCCGCGGAATTACTATTATTGATACTCCGGCCGGTCCTGCATGGAAAAGAAATTAGGGAAGTGCTGAGTAATACTTGAAGCGATTATTCAGCACTTCCCCGTCAAATTGTCGTAAGTCATTGACTCACGACAATTAGCTATATTAAGGGGGTAAAACAAACCCTTAGTTCAGACCGCTGTTTTTCTTAAAAATAATATGTAACTTTTTTCTGAAGTTGAGGTTTGTATTGTATGGAAAGTCAGGCAGAGATTCAAAGAACGTTAAATGCAGCAGACTCTGCTGACTTTAGGACGATTTATGATGCAACGATGCAGATGCTGTACCGGATTTCTTACCGCATTGTGAACGATGAGGAAGCAGCTGAAGATCTTGCACATGACTCACTTATAAAAGCAAATGAAAAAAAACTTGTGTTTCCGTCTATAAATGATGCGAAGTACTGGCTCATTCGGGTTGTAAAAAATGCTTCACTGAATTATGTGAAGCGGAAGAACCGTGAGCGCAAGGCGTATGAAAAAGCTTTGTATGAAGATCACCGTGTCGTTCAGTCAGGGGAAGCAGAACTTCTTGCAGCAGAATCTATCAAGATTGCAAAAGATGCACTTGATAAATTGCCGCAGAAATTAAAGGAAGCCATCGTACTTAAAGAGTACAGTGACTTGAACTACAAAGAGATTGGAAAAGTGCTCGGAATTTCGGAAGGAAACGTAAAAGTCCGCATATTCCGTGCGCGAAAACTTTTGGAAGAAATGGTAGGAGCCGAAAATGTATTCTTGCCCAACTGATGACATTCATTCAATTTATCTCGATAAAGAACTGCCCTCTGAGTATCAGAAGCTGTATGAGGAGCATATTAGGGGATGCCCGGAATGCAGCCGTAAGCTTGAACGCATGAAAAAAATAAAAGAATTTCTTTCTTCTGACTGCCGTAATTGTACGCCGGACGAAAATTTTACTGAACAAAGTTTTGAGCGCCTTAAGACTAAAATGCGATATTCTAAAAATACTCAGCGCGTAATCCAGTTCCCTGCTCAGTATGCCGGCTATGGAATTGGTGCTGCTGCCGCCGTCCTTCTTGCCGTTATCATTCCTGTGCGTGCTGGTTCTGTGCGGAATGTTTCTTCTGCGGGACAGTCTGTTTCGCAGATTACGCCGATAGAACGCCCTGTTGCAGCATCAATTTCAAACAAGAATATTGTAATAAATGGAAATATCAACGATAATCTTGCACATAACGTAAGTTCAGGAAATTTTGAGAATCCACGTTTTGCAGACGTTGATGTTTTTAGGCCGGAATTTGCCGACTTAAATGCCGTTCATTTTCAAATGGAGATGCCTGATTTTGAAAACGGCAGGCCTCCGCGAATGATACGGTATCACCGGTATTCAGGCGTGGATATGGAGCTCGGATTCCCTGTGACTGACATACAGGGTAGTTACCGTGAATAAAATTTCTTCATTCAGTTATTTTCTCAGAAAATCTCCGGTTGTGCGGACAGGGGGATGGATTTGTGCCGCACTTCTGTTTGTTATTGTATCCGTTATTTTTGGGATGCGCATTCAACAGAAACCGGAAATTGAATCTATTGTTCCGCCTGTTGGTTCCCCAGGTGATTTAATAATCATTACAGGCAGGGATTTTGGCGCAGTCCGTGATACAAGCTACGTTGAATTTGGAGGAAGCCGCCTTACGTCAAGTTCCTATATTTCCTGGACTGATACTGAAATAAAGGTTATTTTGCCGCCGAATATTCAGGACGGACTTGTTTTTGTCGGCGTGCAAAATGTCCGCTCAAAACCTGCGTTTTTTGCAAATGCTACTACTGCGCCTGTTGCAGTTACGGCTTCCGTGCAGACGACCCTTCCTATAATTACAGGTATTTCACCTGAAAAACTTAGTCCCGGCGTTCTTATGACGATTTCGGGAAGCAATTTCGGTAATTCCCGCGACAAGTCAAAAGTCTATTTTTCTTCAAACCGCGAAAAAATGCAGGCTGAAGAAGGGGCTGCCGACGATACGTTTGAATTCATCTGTGCAGACGAAAATGATTTTGACTATCAGTACTGGAGCGATTCTGAAATCCGCGTATATGTTCCTGACGGTGCAAGTGACGGCGTTGTGTTTGTTCAGACATCGCGCGGAAAGTCTGCACAGCGTACTGTTGCGGTTGACAATAAGGCTGGTGCGAAAAGTTTTATTACGCCTAAAACATATGTCATTCAGGTTTCTGCTGACATTGAAGATAATTCAAGTGACAGAGATTCTTCCATAATTTTGCGTGTTCCGCGTCCGTTTGAAAGCGCCGCGCAGCCTTCTGCCACATTGATTGAAAGCAGTCCGGAACCTATTATTCCGGATTTTCAGCATACTGTCATTCATCAGGCGCAGGGCGGAAAGTATGCGCCAGGGAAGAGGCGCTTTACCCAGAATTTTGCCGTTACTGTGTATGAAACGCGTACGAATGTTGTTGCGGCGCGTCTTAATCCGATTAGTTCCGTAAATAAGGAACTGTATTCCGCTGCAACTTCGGCGGATGAGATTGTTCCGTCTGCAAATGAGGAAATTCGCGCGCTTCTTTCGTCCGTCATCGGAAAAGAAAGAAATCCGTATAATATCGCCGTTCTTGTTTACAATTATATGATTCAGAATTTTGAGATTTTGAATACCGTCCGTACGGGGCGCGTTTCTCCGCTTGATATGCTTGACTCAAAGAAAGGCGATGCGTATGATTTTGCTGTTGTATTTACGGCATTAATGCGCGCCGCTGGAATTCCTTCGTATACGGACAGCGGCGTTCTTGTCGGCGTTGATTTACGCGCAAAAAATCACTGGTGGTGCGAGTTATATCTTCCGGGATTCGGCTGGTTTCCTGTTGACCCGGCGCTTGGTGCAGGTATGGAATATCAGGGCTGGAAAAAAGATGTGGACGCCGCTACTTTCTACTTTGGAAATCTTGACGGACAGCACATTCTGTTCAGTCGCGGCTTGAATGAAATAAAGTCAAGTTCTCCGAACAGCAAGACAGTTCAGAAATCAAGAAGTTTTGCCCTTCAGTCAGTGTGGGAAGAGGCTTCGGGTAAATCGATAAAATACAGTTCGTACTGGGCTGATCCGAGTGTAATCGGAGTATATTAAGTCGCAGACAGGCTGCCTGCGCAACAGCATAAAAATGACAAAGGAGTTTGTATGACAAAAGTATTATCTGTCGGCGGTTCAATCGTCGTTCCTGAAAAACCGGATACCGTGTTTCTTTCGCAGTTTGTTTCTATGGTAAAAGAATGGCTTTCTGAAGAGTCATCCCGTAAGCTCATTCTTGTTGTAGGCGGCGGCGCGCCGGCCCGCGTTTACCAGAATGCGTATGCGGAAGTTTCTGCACAGACCGGCGGAGATTCTGCCGGAGATTCTGCTGACTGGATTGGAATTATGGCTACACGCCTGAACGCGCAGCTTGTAAAGGCAAGTTTTGGCAGTCTGTGTCCGAATGAAGTTGTCTATAATCCTACGGAAGATATTGATTTTAAGGGGCGCGTTCTTGTTGCTGCCGGATGGAAGCCGGGCTTTTCTACCGATAACGATGCTGTTCTTCTTGCGGAAAAATACGGTGCAAAAACTGTAGTAAATCTTTCTAACATTGAAAAAGTCTACACCGACGATCCGCGCAAAAATCCTGATGCAAAGCCGATAGATTCAATTTCCTGGAAAGACTTTCGCAAGATGGTCGGTGACGAATGGACTCCTGGAAAAAACTGCCCGTTCGATCCGATTGCGTCAAAAAAAGCTGACGAATGCGGAATGACTGTCATCTGCGCAAGCGGAAAAAACATTGCGAATATCAAAGCCATTTTGAATGACGAAGCTTTTGTAGGAACAAAAATCGGCTGACAGGCTAATTATTCATAAAAATTACCTTGCGGCAACCGAAATCAATCATGTATATTTGCTTTATGCGGATAAGGGCTGTTTTTCTGGCTGCCGTTATTTTTTTTGGAACGGTATGTACATTTTTTGCGGAAGGGACGCTGCTTTTTGGAAATCCTGACGGTGCAAGGGCAGATGCTGAGTGCAGGGAGAACTATCTTCTGGAAAAAAAACAGTATGTGCTTTCGTACAATGTATCTCTTTTTATTCCGAACTGGGTTACCTGGCACCTGTGCAGTTCTGATTTGGGTGAATGTTCTCGCGGAAACGATTTTCGCCCTGACGGACAGCTTCCGGACGGATTTTATGCAGTAAAAAAAAGCGATTATCAGTATAAAATATATGGTTTTGACCGCGGACATATCTGTCCGTCTGCGGACAGGACGGCTTCAAAAGAGGACAACAGTGCAACGTTCCTTATGACGAATATGATTCCACAGGCACCAGACTGCAACAGGATTGTCTGGAAAAATCTTGAATCTTTTGAGCGAAGCCTTGCACAGTCCGGAAAAGAACTTTACATTATGGCAGGACCTTGCGGAAAGGGCGGAACAGGCGCTGCCGGCTATTTTGAAAAAATTGAACTTCCTTCTTCCGCCGGCGAAAATCTTTCTATAAACGTTCCTGCGTTCTGCTGGAAAATTATTCTTGTCCTTGATGAAGGCGAAGATGATTTAAGTCGCGTAACGGAAGAAACGCCGGTTATCGCCGTGTTTATTCCTAATGCACAGCGGAACGGAGCAGACTCATCGTGGGAAGATTACTTGACTTCGGTCGATTATATAGAAGAAATGACAGAATATGATTTTTTTACGGAACTTTCAGACGAAATTGAGAAAACTCTGGAAGCCGGAATATATAATATTGAGAGGTAAAATATGATAGGATTATTAGCCCGGCTTTTTATAAAGGACTATAATGACGTAAAAAATCCGGATGTACGCGGACGTTACGGCGTTCTGTGCGGAATTGCCGGAATATGCTTTAACTTTCTGCTGTTTTCGGGCAAATTTATCGCAGGCATTTTTTCAAAATCAGTTGCTGTAATCGCCGATGCGTTCAACAATCTTTCTGATGCGGCGGCTTCCATCGTTACTATCGTAGGATTTAAAATTTCCGGCAAAAAACCTGACGCTGACCATCCGTTCGGACACGGAAGAATGGAATATATTGCAGGTCTTGTAGTTTCTTTTCTCATTCTTGTAGTCGGCTTTGAACTTCTTATGTCGTCTATTGATTCTATAAGAAATCCAGAACCGCTTGATACGTCTGTTTTTACCGTTGTAATGCTTGTTGCGGCAATACTTGTGAAATTTTATATGTTTTTCTATAACCGCAGAATCGGAAAGAAAATTCTGTCCTCCGCAATGGAAGCAACGGCAAAAGACAGCCTGAATGATACAGTTTCAACTGCCGTCGTTCTTGCCGCCGTAATAATCGAACTGTTCTTCCCTGATTCAAAATTTCCGTTTGACGGTGTTGCTGGAATTTTTGTTGCCGTCTTTATTTTCTACAACGGCATCGAGTCAATAAAAGATACTGTAAATCCGCTCCTTGGAGTTCCTGCTGACAGGGAATTTGTAAAACAGGTTGAAGAAGAGGTGATGAAATTCAAGCCTATCTGCGGAATTCACGATTTGATTGTTCACGATTACGGTCCGGGCCGTGTTATGATTTCGCTTCACGCGGAAGTTCCTGGAAACATTGATATTTTTGATTTGCACGATGTTGTCGACAATGCGGAAGTGGCGGTTGCACAAAAATTCAACTGCGCGGTTACAATCCATATGGATCCGGTTGATCTGGAGAACAAGGAAATTCTTGTGCTTAAAAAGTATCTTGCGGAAGAGGCAGCAAAACTTGCGGACGGACTTACCGTTCACGATATACGGATGGTGCCGGGTAATTCGCATACAAATATTATTTTTGATGCCGTTCGTCCGCACGACTGCTGTTTTTCCGAAAACGAGCTTGTGCACCTGCTTTCAGAAAAAGTCCGTGCCTATAACGCCTCTTACCGAAGCGTAATTCATATTGACAATCCGTATTGCTAGGGAAGAAAAGAGGCGCGTTTTTCCAGGTGCTCATCTTCTCTTTTGCAGCGTGCGGTACGTAAAAAACTTGTGGTGCTCTGAAAATACTGTGTCGTACTGCGCTTCATCTACCGGCGGAAAAAAAACATCTCCGTCGTAGTCTGCGTCAATTTCCGTAAGGTAAAGGGTGGTGCAGTACGGAAGCGCCTCTTTGTAAATGGTTTCTCCGCCGCATATAAAAACGGTGGAAAAGCCGCGCTCCTTCGCTTCTTCAAGTGCGCGTTCCAGCGAATTTACCGTAATGCAGTTTTCTCCGGTGAATGTTTTTGTCCTTGAAATGACGATGTTCAGCCGGTCTGCAAGCGGTTTTCCAATGCTTTCAAACGTCTTTCTTCCCATTATTACGGCATTTCCTGTCGTAAGCCGTTTAAAACGCTTAAGGTCATCGGGAATGTTCCAGGGGATTTTTCCGTTCTTTCCGATGACCCTTGCGTTTTTTGTATATGCGGCGATAATCGCTATCATGCTATACTTCTACTGCTACAAGATTTCCCTGTGCAACTTTTTTTGCATAGACGCTTGATACATTCCTGTACGGATTTTTAAATTCGTCAAGCTGACGGCGTATCTGTACAAGATGTGCGCGTATTTTTTCGCGGTTCTTTTCGTTCTGCGCAAGAACTTTTGCCTGAAGCCTGTTAAGGTCTGCCTGAATTGCCGCAACATCTCCGTGTCTGTCAAGCGAACTTGCGGCGGACTTATACATTTCGGAGAACGGAACGATGACTTTCTGAAGGTTTGAAAGGCTGCCTGCAATCGCCTGTTCAAGTTCGGCGTGTGCTACAAGAGCCTCTGTGTCCTCTTCTTCAATAGAATGTTCCTGCTTTTCAAGAACGGCAAGATATTCCTGAAATTTTTTTCTCTGCTGCTCTAAAAGCGCCCTGAATTTTCTGAGGATTGCAACGCGTTCATCCAGTTCTGCCTGTGAAATTTCTTCCATAAAATATTCTCCCATAAAAAGTCAAGAAGATTGTTTCAACAATCGATTGACTTTTTATGCCGCTTCGCAATGAAATGAGAAGCGGCAGTTGATAAGGAAGTTCGCAACGCGAACTTGTGAATAAAAACTTTGACGCTATTTCAGGCAAAGTTTTTATTACACCTCCTGTAAAAATGCGGCTGTTTCGCTCAGCCTTCAATATTCAGTGCGGAACGTACTTCCTGTGCCGGAGCGTTTGCGGTGCTTGCAGCAGCCGTTTTCCAGGCGGAAAGCAGTTCGTTCAGCATATTCATCGTGCTTTCGATTTTTGCCCTGTCGTGCTTGAACGTTGCGTCAAGCAGTTCGCCGTTAAAGAAGATGTAAAGCGACATAAGGTTCTTTGAAATTTCGCCGCCTTTTTCCATATCTAAAGAAACCTGAAGTTCAGAGATGATTGCCTGCGCTTTCTGTATGAAATTTGAAAATTTCTCAATGTTGCAGGGTTTGATTTTGTTGTCTTCATCAAAGCAGGAAAGTGCGCTTTTCAGATTTTTAACGGCAGCTTCATATAACAGGACGATAAGGTGTCCCTGACTTGCCGTCGTAATGCTCGTTTTTTGATATGCCGAGTATGCCTGGCTGTATCCCATAATCGCCTCCCTGGGAAAAAAGAGTTATACGCTTTGAATATCGGTTTTTTATAAAAAAACATTACAAAAAAAGTGTTTGTTATCGACTATTTTATAAATTTTGCTTATATTTAAAACCGAGTTTATATATAAGGATAGGAATTGATGAGCGACGAAAAAAAGACTCCCGGGGATGAAAATCCGCAGGACAAAGATCCGTATAACTTTTTCAAGTTTGCAGGTCCTGAAAATAATGACGATGACAATAAAGATAAAAAAGACGGAAAAAAACGCTTCCCTTTCTGGGGCGTAATGCTGATTATTCTTGCATTGCTTGCACTTGCAGACGTTCTGTTTCTTGGAAAGCCGGACGGACTGATTGATTATTCGGAATTTAAGAACAAAATTGAATCAGGCGAGATTGTTTCTGTCGAAATCGGCGAAACGTATTTTATCGGATACGGACCGGCTGAAATTTCTGCTGTATCACCCTCCCAGAAAGGAATTACGCTTTTTAATTCCGGTGTGCAGAAAAACAGGACTGTTTACCGTACTGTCGGAATTCTGATGAGCAATTTTATCGAACTGCTTGATGAAAAAGGCGTTGAGTATAAATTCGTTGCAAAATCGAACAATTATCTTCTTCAGCTTCTGATGAATCTTATTGTTCCGTTCGGTCTTCTGTTTTTGATTTATTTTATTCTGTTCAGAAAAATGGGTGGCGGTTCTGGCGGCGGAATGGGAAGTCTGTTCGGAACAGGCGGAGTGCGTACAAAAGCAGTTGAAGAAGGAAAGGTGAAAACCCGCTTTGCAGATGTTGCCGGCGTTGACGAGGCTAAGGAAGAACTTGTTGAGGTTGTAGATTTTTTAAAGCAGCCGAAAAAATATACTGATATTGGCGGAAAAATTCCTAAGGGCGTACTTTTAGTAGGTCCTCCGGGAACTGGTAAGACGCTGCTTGCCCGCGCGGTTGCAGGAGAGGCAGGCGTTCCGTTCTTCAGGATAAGCGGTTCTGACTTTGTAGAAATGTTTGTCGGTGTCGGTGCAAGCCGCGTTCGCGATTTGTTCCGTCAGGCGCGCGAGAAAGCGCCGTGCATTATTTTCATAGACGAACTTGATGCAATCGGCAAGAGCCGTATGAATAATCTTGGCGGAAACGATGAGCGCGAGCAGACTTTGAACCAGCTGCTTGTTGAAATGGACGGTTTTGACAATGAAAAAGGTCTTATCATTCTTGCCGCTACAAACCGCCCTGACATTCTTGACCCGGCGCTTCTTCGTCCGGGACGTTTTGACAGGCAGGTTGTTGTAGACCGCCCTGACGTAAAAGGTCGCGAGGCAATCCTTCGCATTCACGCAAAGAACGTTAAGCTTGATTCAGATGTTGATTTCGGGGCGGTCGCTCACGCGTCGGCAGGATTTTCCGGCGCGGATCTTGCGAATATCGTAAACGAAGCGGCGTTGCTTGCCGTCCGGTGCGGACGTAAGAAAGTTACGATGGCGGATTTTAACGAAGCCATTGAAAAAGTGATGGTCGGACTTCAGAAAAAGAGCCGCGTAGTCAGGGAAGACGAGCGCCGCATTGTAGCGTATCACGAAACTGGTCACGCCCTTGCAGCTGCTTTTACTCCTACGGCAGACCCTGTCCATAAAATTACGATTATTCCGCGCGGAATGGGCGCACTCGGTTATACGATGCAGCTTCCTGAGGACGATACGTTCCTTTCCAGCGAGAAAAAACTGCTTGGTGATGTTGACGTTATGCTTGGAGGACGCGCCGCCGAGCAGATTATCTTTAATGAAATTTCTACCGGTGCGGCAAACGACATTCAGCGCGCAACTGATACTGTCCGCAAAATGATTACTGATTACGGTATGAGTACGCGCTTTAAGAATATGACGCTCGGAAAGGCAGGAAAAGGCTACGGTTCTGACAGTCCTGAACTTGTCCGTGAATATGCGGAAACTACGCAGCAGTATATTGATGAGGAAATTGCGCGCATTATCGACGAGCGCTATAACCACGTGCTTGAAATGCTCGGCGCTCATAAAGACCTTCTTGAATATATTGCAAAGCGCCTTCTTGAAATCGAAACGATGGAGGGAAAGGAATTTGAGGACATTATAAAAGGCGAGCGTCATTGCCTTGAACTAGCTGATGCTACGGCAAAAAATTCTTCTGCTCAGGAAGAAACTTCCCCTGCTGAAGAACAGGACTAAAACAGGTCTTTTAATATAAAAAGGGCAGTGCAAGACACTGCTCTTTTTTTTTAACTTGACCGTACATTATATCTTCAATAAAATAACCGTATGTCTAAAATTGTAAAATCTTCAATATTAGCAGCGTTCTGTCTTTATTTTTGCAGCGCACTTTCAGCACAGGGAATTACAACCGCAAGTGCTTATTTTAAAACGGTTTCTGATTATTATGCGACTTTAAAAGATTACGAGGCTGACGTAGAAATTTCTGCCGACAAGCAGCAGATGGCAGGGCGCGTTTCCTATAAGCGTCCGAATTTGCTGAGGATTGATTTTACAAATCCTCAGGAACAGGTAATTGTTTTTAATGGCGATATGCTTACTATCTATCTTCCGGGTGCATCTGCCGTCCTTCAGCAGGCAGTACAGTCGGACAGTGCCGGCGGCGCTTCTCTTGCTACACCTCAGGGACTTGCGCTGATGAGCCGCTATTACGTCATTGCGTATGAAATAGGACAGGAGCCTGTGCCGCTTGAAAACGGTTCTGATGAAATGGTGATTAAGCTTATTCTGACGCGCCGGAATACTTCCGAATCATTCAGATACATAAAGCTTGCAATCAATGCAGAAACAAAACTAATCAGACGGGTTGAGGCATCTACTACAAAGGCGGAAACATTCGTCTTTGACTTCCTTGATTACAGCTTGAATCAGGATATTTCAGACCAGAGGTTCATTTATGATGCTCCGTCCTCTGCAAATAATTTCAATAATTTCTTGTTTACGGAGTAATCTTTTATGGAAAGTTATGGAGAGCAGCTTCGCAGGGCACGTGAAGCGAAGGGCATTGACTACGAAACGATTTCTAATGAAACTACTATTTCTGCCCAGTATTTAATCGGTCTTGAACAGGAGGACAGCAGCGCCTTCCCAGGAGAACCGTATATGCTCGGCTTTCTCCGTAACTATGCAGAATATCTCGGCTTGAATTCCGAGTCGCTTCTCGGACTGTACCGTGCAAAAAAACTTCAGGAAGCGCCTGTGCCGGAGGGACTTATCGTTCACGAAAAGCCTGCGTATTTCTGGCCGCTTGTAGCTGGCGGAGCAGCGGTTTTTCTTGCAGCAGTTATTGTGTGTATTTGTATTTTTGTAAATCATAAAAAAGCAGAAAACGGCTCAGATGTTGTCATTGATAAAAATTCTTCAAAAAAAACGTACGAACTGACTGACAAGGCGTTTTCAAGCCGCGTATATGTGGGCGATCAGTTTGTTTATCATGCGGCGCAGGGCGATATAATTCTTACGGTAAGTGATACTCATTCAACTTTCGGGCTTCAGTGTCCTGTGGGAACGATATATACGGAACTGTCTGAAGAAGCCGAACTTGATGTTGACGGAGATGCAGTAACAGACCTCATTGTGTATGTTTCTGACGTTTCTGTTTCTGAAGAAAACCGCGGTGCAGAAGTTCGGCTTTTGCGGCGGACAGGCGGAAATTATGCTTCTTCCGTAAGCCACGACGACATTCCGTTTGCTACGGAAATTGCGTCTAATCATAAGCAGATTGTGATTTTTGAAGATAACCGCGCATATCCGTTTACGCTGAACGGAAGTTTCCGCGGACCGTGCGTGTTCCGCTACAAAGTTGACAGGCACGATCCCGTAGAATCATATTTTACCAGCGGTGAAGTCGTTACGATGACGGCAAATAACGGTATCCGCCTGTGGATGTCAAACTGCAATACGCTTAAATTCTCGATTATAGCAGACTCTAAGAGCTATGACCTTGAAATCGGCAAGGCCGGACAGGTTCTTGTTGAGGATATAAAGTGGATAAAAGATACTGACGGAAAATATAAACTGGTGGTTATAGAACTTGACTGATATTTTGACTTTTTTTATAGATCAGCATGGGTGTGCTAAAAATCAGGTGGACGGGGAATTGATTATTTCCCGTCTTTTGAATTTAGGTATGACCCAGACATTTGATCCTGCAGAAGCTGATTTAATTGTGATAAATTCCTGCGGATTTATTGAAAGTGCAAAAAAAGAATCGCTTGATGCAGTCTGTGTAGCGCACCGCGACTATCCGGATGCAAAAATCCTTTTGTGCGGCTGTCTTGCCGAGCGGTATTCACAGCAGTTGAAAGAATCTTTGCCAGAGGCAGACGGCATTTTCGGTAACGGTGACCTTTCTAAACTTGACGAAATTATTTCACAGCTTAGTGAAAATAAGCGCCCTGTAAACGTATATAATCAGGAAGGCGTGTGCTGCGGTGACCGCAAGGTGTTTCTGGGATTTCGCGGAAGTGCGTTTGTAAAGATAACGGAAGGATGCAGTAATCACTGTTCATTCTGTGCAATTCCGCTTATTCGTGGTGAGCTCAGAAGCCGCCCTGCATCGGAGATAACGGCAGAAATTGAAAGCCTTGTGTCGCAGGGAATTGTTGAAATAAATCTAATCGGTCAGGATCTTGCGGCATACGGTACAGGTGAAAATGATAATGTCTTTGGAACGGGGCGTTTTCCGCTTCCTAAGATAAACGATGACGGCGTAAACTGCGGAACTGAAACGCCGTCTGCCCTTTCGCTCCTGCTTGATAAAATTCGTGACATTCCGGGAACTTTTTTTCTCCGCCTTCTGTATATTCACCCGGATCATTTTAACCGGGATATTTTTAAATGTTTCCGCGAAAATCCAAGGCTTCTTCCGTATTTTGACATTCCGTTTCAGAGCGGTGATGATTTTATCATAAAGGCAATGAACCGTAAGGGAAGTGCAGAGGAATATAAACGTCTTGTTGCGGATATACGCCGTGAACTTCCTGAAGCCGTTTTGCGCACTACGTTTCTTACCGGTTTTCCAGGCGAAACGGCTGAAGCAGCAGCGCATACGGTTGAATTCCTTAAGGCAATAAAAAGCAACTGGTCTGGCTGTTTTCCGTACAGCAGGGAAGAAGATACTGCTGCATATAACATGAAGGGCAGAGTGAGTGCAAAAACTGCGCAGAAAAGGGCTGAAGAACTTGTTTCTGTTCAGGAAGAACTTACGCGTAAAAGTCTTTCCGGCTGGGTTGGAAAAGAAATTGATGTCTTAATAGAAGAAATTGTTTCCGGTGAAGACGGTCTTGCAATCGGCAGGGCGTGGTTTCAGGCGCCTGACGTTGACGGTTCTGTCGTCGTCCGTTATGAAAAGGACGATTTCGTTCAGGAGTCTGCCGTACGGACGGGGCGTTTTGTGCGCGTAAAAGTCGTTGCCTCAAGTGATGTTGATCTGGATGCTGTATTTATTCAGGGCTGCGGCAATATGCCGGATAATCCTTCTTTTTCCCTTCGTTTTGCGCCTGAACTGACGGACTGACGGTGAACTATGGCATTTGAGTATCTTGAAACGCTCAATCCTGAGCAGACGGAAGCCGTCGTTCATTCTGGAAATCCTCTTTTGATTCTTGCAGGCGCAGGTTCAGGAAAAACGCGCGTTATTACGACAAAAATTGCGTATCTCATTCAGCATGAAAATATGAATCCCTATTCGATTCTTGCCGTAACGTTTACGAAAAAAGCCGCGCGAGAAATGCAGGAACGTGCAGAACATCTTGAACCGCTTGCCGCGCGCGCACAGATACGCACATTCCACTCGTTCGGAGCGTGGTTTTTGCGCCGCTATGCAGAAGAAGCCGGACTTGAGCCGTCCTTTACCGTTTACGATGACGATGATTCTGCTTCGCTTATAATGAAGGCAATGCCGGGAATGACAAAAAAACAGGCGAACAGCGCGGCGCATAAAATTGCGCTGTGCAAGGATTATTGCCTTTCCCCTGAAGATGATTTAAGTTCGGTAGATTCGGACGGCGCTTTTTCGGAAGTGTATGCAGCCTATCAGAAGAGGCTTAGGGCTACTGGTAATGCGGACTTTGGTGACTTAATTATGCTTCCCGTAAAAATTCTTGAAAGTAATCCTGTAATACGTAGGGAAATGCAGTACCGTTTCCGCGTAATTATGGTTGACGAATATCAGGATTCCAATGTTGCGCAGTTCAAGTTGCTTCAGGCAGTCAGCGGCGTTCAGGAGAATTCGGGAACGTATGTGTGCGTCGTCGGTGATGATGACCAGTCAATCTATAAATTCCGTGGTGCTGAAGTTCAGAATATCTTGCAGTTTCCGGATTTCTTTCCGGGCGCAAGCGTAATCCGTCTGGAGCGCAATTACCGTTCCACCGGAAAAATACTTGCTGCGGCAGATGCAGTTGTAAGTCATAATGAAGACCGTCTTGGAAAAACTCTTGTTGCCGTTCGCGGCGAAGGAAGCCTTCCTAAACTTGTGTTTCTTGAAAGTCAGGACAAGGAAGCACAGTTCTGCGCATCACTCATAAAAAAAGCAGTTGAAGAAAAAGGCGACTGTTTGTACCGTGATTTTGCAATTTTGTACAGGACGAATGCGCAGTCGCTCGGCTTTGAAAGCGAATTTTTGCACAGGCAGATTCCGTACGTTGTCGTCGGTTCGCTGAAATTCTATGAGCGCGAAGAAATCAAGGATTCGCTTGCCTATCTTGCGCTTATTGCAAACGGCCGTGATGAAATTGCCTTTCAGCGTATCGTAAATAAGCCTGTCCGCGGAATAGGAGAAAAAACGCAGGAAAAGATAATTCTATCTGCACATGAAACTTACGGCGCGCTCATAGAAAATCTGAATTTGATTGATGCTGCGGAAAATGCCGCAGAGTCGCTTTCTAAAAAAGCGCGCGATGGAATAAAAGAATTCTGCGGTCTTATGAAAGAACTTAAGGACTCTCTTTTGAGAAAAAGCGCCTCGTCTGACAGTCCTTCAAAAACAGATGAACTTGCCGCGCTTGCTTCCGGCGAAGAACTTCCGGAGTCTGATACAGTCCGTGAAAATCTTTCAGTTTTTGTGCGCAGTGTAATAGAAGAGTCCGGGATTTACGAGTATCACAAGGCGCAGGATGAAATTGACGGAACGGCGCGCGTGTCGAATCTTGACGAACTTGTAAACAGCGCTGTTCTTTATCCGTGTACTATGCAGGGACTTCTTGATTTTCTTGATTCCATTGAACTTGACCGGACGCTTGCAGAAAATACGGAAGAAACGACGGACGCCGTCACGCTCATTACGCTTCATAATACAAAAGGACTTGAATTTCCGCGCGTCATCATCACCGGTCTTGAAAACGGCATTTTTCCGCGCGGCGACAAGGCCGGCGACGAACTGGAAGAGGAGCGCCGTCTTTTTTACGTAGGAATTACCCGGGCAAAGGACGAACTGTATATTACTTCCTGTGCGATGCGCCGGCTTTACGGCAGGACAGAACCGATGATGCCGAGCCGCTTTTTGTTTGAAGCAGGCGACGTGTTTAAAGTTCTGGGAAATGTTCCGCCTTCATACGCTTTTGCAGGAAAGACGGCAGGTTTTGATGGAAATGAAGTTTCGGAAGATGATCCTAAATCCCGGATTCTGAAAAAATATGCAAAGGGAACGCGGATTTATAATGATGATTACGGCTACGGTCAGATTGTGGAATGCAGTGCCGGAAACGGAGAAGTTGTCGTTACCGTTCAGTTTGAGTCCGGCGGACGCAAGAAATTCCTTCCGGAATATCAGTCAAAGAGTCTTGAAATTATAAGAGACTGAATTTCATACTGAATTGAATTTTATGCACATATCCGCTACTATACTGCTATGGATTTATTGAAGAAACTTGACGACTGTGCTGCCCGGTATGCAGAGGTTCAGCAGCTTATTATGGATCCGAATTTAGTAAAAGATCCTAAAAAATACAAAGACACAATGCGCGAGAACGGTTATTTAAGTGAAATCTGCGCACTGTATGAAGAATATAAGAAAATTCTGCAGGGAATAAAAGACGCAACCGAAATGATTACTGCGGAAGATGATCAGGATATGAAAGAAATGGCGCGCGAGGAACTCAAGGAACTTGAGGAACGTAAGCCTAAGCTTGAGGAAGATATTAAACTTAAGCTTATTCCGCCTGATCCGCTTGATGAAAAAAACATTATGCTTGAAATCCGCAGCGCAGCTGGAGGCGATGAAGCAAGCCTTTTTGTCCGCGATTTGTGGGAAATGTACACGCATCTTGCCGAGCGAAAGGGCTGGAAAACAGAAACGATGGAAGCGCAGGAAACAGAAGTCGGCGGATTTAATAAAATCGTTACGTCAATCAGCGGAAAATTTGTATACGGAACGCTCCGCTGGGAATCAGGCGTTCACCGCGTTCAGCGCGTTCCGGCAACGGAAAGTCAGGGACGCCTTCAGACGTCTACGGTAACCGTTGCCGTTCTTCCTGAAGCAGAGGAAACTGAAATCGAGATAAAGCCGGGTGATGTCCGCGTTGACGTTATGCGTGCCGGAGGACCTGGCGGTCAGTGCGTAAATACGACTGATTCTGCCGTGCGCCTTACTCATATTCCTACGGGAATTGTCGTTATTCAGCAGGACGAAAAAAGCCAGATTAAGAACAAGGAAAAAGCGTTTCGCGTTCTGCGTGCGCGCCTTTTTGACCTTGAAGAAAGCAAGAAGCAGGCGGAGCGTGCTGCTGCCAGAAGCAGTATGGTAGGTTCTGGTGCGCGCAGTGAAAAAATCCGTACCTATAACTATCCGCAGGACCGCGTGACTGATCACCGTATTAACTACACGCAGCATAATCTTCCGGGATTTATGATGGGTGATATGGACGATATGCTTGATGCGCTTAACGTTTATGCAAAGGAAGAGCAGCTGAAGGCAGACGTTGCTGAACTCGGCGCAAACTGATTTTCATTGTTATGACAATCCGGCAGTTCAAGGCTGTTGCTTTAAAAGAACTATCTTCTTCACCCAGCCCGGCACTTGATATTGACGTGCTTCTGTGCTTTTCCCTGAATTGTACAAAAACGCACCTGCTCCTCCATTATAACGAGGAGCTTCCGCTGGAAAATCTTTTGTGGCTTGAAAAGGCAGTTGAAAAGCGTAAAACAGGACTTCCTGTAGCATATATAACCGGGCATAAAGAATTTTACGGCTACGATTTTATCGTTTCTCCCTCTGTCTTAATTCCAAAACCTGATACGGAAATTCTTACTGCCCGCGCAATCGACGTAATTACGGACGTCATTCTGAAGCGTCCGTCATCAGTCTTGACAGTCTGCGATATGTGTACGGGGAGCGGATGCATAGCACTTTCCGTTTTAAAATCGCTTATAGACGAACCTGCTGTTCCGCGTGAGCTTATTCCCGCATTTACTCTTGTAGACATAAGTGCAGAGGCGCTTTCCGTTGCGCGCGAGAATGCGCGTCATCTGATACCGGATGAATATCTTGAAAGAGTGCGTTTTATTCAGAGCAATTTGTTTGAAGAAGTGCCGTTTTTGTTCAATGTCATTCTTACAAATCCGCCGTATGTTCCTGCGCAGATGGCAGCAGAACTTCTTGAGGACGGACGGAACGAGCCGCTTCTTGCTCTTGACGGAGATGCCGGTGCCGACGGAGAACCGGCTTCTTCCTGCGACGGACTTTCGGTGATACGCCGTCTGCTTCCTGAATGTGCCGGACATCTTGTTTACGGCGGAAGCCTTCTTATGGAAACAGGCGAATACAACGCAGAAACGGCGGCCGGTCTTGCAAAAGAATGCGGCTTTAAGGGCGTAAACATCCTGCGTGACCTTGAGAACCAGCTTCGCGTTGTGGAATGTCATTACCAGTCTTTGCATTGACTAAAATCAGTTATTCAGATACTATATTTACTCACGCTCACAATGAGCAATAGTATGCAGTTTTGAAAATACGGAACTGGAGTACATTCAGTTCTTTGGAGGTTATAAAGTGGTCAAGATCAGACTAAAGAGATTCGGTACACAGAAGCGTCCGTACTACCGTGTTGTAGTTCAGGATTCTCGTAAGCCACGCGATGGAAAATGCATCGAAGAAATCGGTACTTTTATGCCGATTGAAGCGGAAGATAAGCAGGTTTCTATCGATATGGATCGCGCTAATTACTGGATCGGTGTTGGCGCACAGCCGACAGATATAGTCGCAAAATTGATGAACGTTCAGGCCAGAAAACAGGCAAAGTAATTTATTAGGGAATGAAAATGGAAAAAGACCTGATAGAATACATTGCAAAATCATTGGTCGATGATCCGTCTGCCGTTTCTGTAAGTGAAACAGAAGGCGAAAAGGGAATGGTTCTTCAATTAAAGGTTGCTGAGAATGATATTGGCAAGGTAATCGGAAAATACGGCCGCATTGCAAAAGCTATGCGTACGGTGCTGAGTGCTTCCGCAACAAAAGACGGAAAACGCTACAGCCTTGATATTCTTGATTAATGCCGATGAATGACGGGCAGCTTATTGTCGGATTTATCCGCGGTCCGCATGGTGTTGCGGGTGAATTTAAAGTAGAGAGTGCTTCCGGATATTATGAGCATATTGCTCAGTTGAAAGAAGTTACTTTGAGGTACGGTTCTGAAGAATACAAATGCAGCATTGAGTCTGCGGTAGAAGGAAACGGTACCTTGTATATGAAAGCGGCAGGAATTGATACTCCTGAGGCTGTACGAAAGTACAACGGCTGGGAAATCGTAGTGCCGCGAAAATACGCTCATCCTCTTCAGGAAAATGAGTGGTATTTTGAAGACTTGAAAAACTGTTCCTTGATTTGGAACGATGGAACGGCAGATGGGACTGCACCGGCAGAGATTGTCGGAACAATCACAGACGTATTGGAAGGCGGATCTGGTTACCTGCTTGAGGTTTCTGTATCCGAGAGTTGCACTGTTCTTGAAGAAAGGCTGAAACATACGGCTTCAGGAAAGAAGCGGAAAGTTTTAATTCCGTTTACTTTTCAGCATATAAGCAATGTGGACGTCAAGAACAAGACCATTCAACTGATGCACCTCTGGATTCTGGAGTAATTCCATGAAATTTACTGTGCTGACCTTATTCCCCGAAATTCCGCGGGCTTATTTTGAGAACTCAATCATGGCAAAAGCGGTAGAGAAGGGAATTATTGCCTACGATTTGGTGAACATCAGGGATTTTGCCCTTGATAAGCACCATAAATGTGATGACGCTCCGTACGGCGGTGGCGCCGGTCAGCTGATGATGACCGAGCCATTAAGTTTAGCTTTGGACAGTGTTAAGGCACGGCGAAAGCGCGTAATTTATCTTACGCCCGGCGGTGTTCCTTTTACTCAGAAAAAAGCTAAGGAATTGAGCTGCGAAGACGAACTTGTATTTATCTGCGGACGGTACGAAGGTATTGACCAGCGGGTAATCGACTATTACGTGGACGATGAAATTTCCATCGGAGATTACGTAATGTCCAGCGGTGAAGTTGCTGCAGAGGTTATGATAGATACTATCTACCGTCTTGTTGACGGCGTTATCTCAAGCGAATCACTTGTTGAAGAAAGTTATAGCGGCGGACTTCTTGAATATCCGCAGTATACACGGCCGAATGTATACAAGGGAATGGAAGTACCGGAAGTTCTGCTTTCAGGAAACCACGAGCTTATTCGGAAGTGGCGGCTGAAGAAACGCCTGGAAAAAACGCTGCGAAATAGACCGGATATGATCTGGAATGCGCGTCAGTCAGGTTTGCTCTCTTTGGAAGCCGAAAAATTGATTGAGGAAATAACAGAATCAACCAGACTGAAAGGCGTTAAGAAAAAGAAACGCCCGTAAAGTTTTAGGTTGCAGAAAATCAGAAGGAGGTGTAATAAAAACTTTGCCTAAGATGGCGTCAAAGTTTTTATTCACAAGTTCGCGTTGCGAACTTCCTTATCAACTGCCTCTTCTCATTTCATTACGAAGAGGCTTAAAAAGTCAAATCGATTGTCGAAACAATCTCTTTGACTTTTTATGGGAGATCACAATGGATCTTATTAAAGCTATTGAAGAAGGTCAGAAACGTTCTTATACAACTCAGTTTAGAGTTGGTGATACTGTAAAAGTTTATTTTAAAATCATTGAAGGAAAGACAGAGCGTATTCAGGTATATGAAGGCGTTGTTCTTTGCATCAAGAATTCTGGTGCACGCAAGACATTTACAGTCCGCAAGGAATCTTACGGTGTAGGCGTTGAACGCGTATTCCCTATAAATTCACCGCGCATTGTAAAAGTTGAAATTGTCCGCGTTGGAAAAGTACGCCGGGCAAAGCTTTATTATCTGCGTGACAAGATTGGTAAAGGAAAGAAAATCAAGGAAAGACTTGGCGGCGAAGTTGCTTCATTCATCGCAGAGCAGAACAGAAATGCAGAGAATGCAGCTCATGCACAGGAAGAAGCTCTTAAGGCAGAGCATAATGCTGAGCACGCTGCAGCTGAAGCAAAGAAATAATCTGCTGGTATGAATGATAATAGTGTCGTAGTACACTCAACTGCCCTCTCTAATGCGGTTTCTCAGAAATCCTTTGGGGAGGGCAGTTCTGTTTTTGTCAGGGTACTCAAAAATAACGGCGGTAATTCGTACACCGTTTCTTTTGGCGGCGAACGGTTTGTAATCCGCTCTGAAGTGCCGCTTGCGGAAGGCTCATCGTTCCGGGCAACAATACATCTTGACGGCGAAACGGTACGGCTTGTGCGTCAGTCAGACGTTTCTTCTTCGGACGGTGCGTTCCGAAAGATGACGGTACAGTTTGATGCCGCCGGAAATATCCAGAATCCTGCGCTTGCCGCTTATTTCAAAAAACTTGGACTTGTGCCGGACGGACTTTCCTGCGCGCTTTTTGCACAGATGAAGCTGCTCGGGGTAAAATTTGATGCCGCCGCATTCAGCCGCGCGCGCGCCCTTTCACGCCATTTTAAGGAAAACGAAAAAAATGCCGCCTCCACATCGCTTCTCTTTGAAACCAAGGGAATTTTCGCGCGCGAAGAAGAAATCGAGGCCGTTCTTGCAGACGATGAACATTCTTCCGGTGATAATGATGGTTGTGGCGGCGGCTCTTCTTCCGGTAACAGGCGCGGTGAAAAAACGTTTGTTTCTTCTGCGAACGGCTTTGGTACAGGCGCAGACGTTTCCGTAATTGCGGAAAACTTCAAGTCGTTTTTCTACGGGCTTCTTAACGAAGAAAAAAACGCCGTTCAAAATCAGCCGGGCGTCCTTGCCGTTTTTAATCATACAGGATTTTCTGCCGGAAATTTTGATGCGTGCCGGAACTGGATACGAGTTCCGTTTGAATTTGACGTACCTTCCTGCGGAAAAAAAGGCGGCGGAACAATCACCCTGCTTTTGGATTTTCAGCGGAAAACGGTAGAACGCTGCGTACTTAAATTCAGAGATTTGCAGGGTGAATACGTTTTTGCCCTTGAATTTGCCGGCGGTACTTGCGTAAGGATAAAAACACCTTGTACCGGTTGTGTGCCGCCCGAGTTTTCTTCTCTGGAGGAGCAGTGCGGATACGGAGAAATAACTGATTTTTATGCGGAAGGCGGCATTATCCCTTTAACGGACGGTTTTGTATGAAAAAAGAAAATGAACCGCTAAAGGCAGTTGCATTGAAATATCCTTGCGGAAGCGATGCGCCGTTCATTGCGGCAAAAGCAAAAGGCGTACTTGCGCAAAAATTAGTTGAAATTGCAGAAGAACAAAAGATTCCTGTTGTTGAAGATAAAATTGCTGCTGACATTCTTACGGCTGAGGAAATTGGCGCATGTATTCCTGAGGAAACTTGGAAAATTATTGCACAAATTTTTGCTTTTGTTATGGATAACAATAAAAAAATGTAGTAAATTATAGAAAAATTGGAGTTTGTCATGAAGGAATTTTCAAAACTTACAATTGATGCGATTCATGTTGGAATCTGTTTTTCAGAGCCTGTATATTTTGAAGACGGAGTTAATATGTTTCTTCCGGCAGAAAAGCCTGCCAGGCAGTATCATGTTGATGTTCTGAAGAAATGGAAAATCCCGTATCTTTTGACGCGCGGTACTGAAGTAAAAGCACCGGCTGGTGATGTGGAGCTGCTTGATATACTTGAAGATGCCTGATGGTCGGAGAGAAACAGGAAATCAGGGAGAGGCTCTGGCAGCAGAGTATCTTTTGCAGCATGGTTTTTCTGTGCTGCAACGGAATTTCAGGACTCGTGAGGGAGAAATTGACATTATCGCTCAAAAAGGCGATGTTCTTGTTTTTGTTGAGGTAAAAACTCTACCTAACGGAACGCAGGAACTGCTTTCTCATGTATTGGACGGAAGAAAACAGCGTAGAATTGTAAAAACCGCTCAACGTTTTCTTGCAATTCATCGACAATATAGTAACAACTATATCAGATTCGATGTGATTGTAATTGGTATGCCGGGCGTAAAGCAGGTATATCATATAGAAAATGCATTTATCGCGGAGCTTTTATGATTTCTAGCAGAATAGAAACCGCCGGTACGTTGGTTTTGGAAAAGGACAGGTATGAACTTTCTCCCCGTCTGATGGAATTGCGGGAAAAAATACATAATGAGGAATATTTAAATAATGCCATTCAGCAGATTGCACAGGTTATCAGCAAAAAGTTAGTTGAAGATCCAGAGGAGCTGCAATTCCGTGACTGAATTAGAAGGAATTATCAATGGAAAAAAAACACAACCGGAAGTACCGCCGGTGGAATAATAGTAATCACAATAACAATAGCCGCAGCAATAAAAATGATGCTTCTTTACAGGGAGAATTTGACAAGACTCAGACAAGAAAATTTCATTTTGTTTCCCACGAAAATCTTGAAGCACAGGCAAAAAAGGAAGAGGCTATTCAGGAAATAAAAGCCAGGCAGATAGTCTGCCCGGAATGCGGAGAACTTATAACTGATATAGCAAGTGCAGTTGCCGATAAGTCCACCGGAAAACCTGTTCATTTTGAATGCGTTATGAACCGTCTGAATGAAACTGAAAAAGTCGGACAGAACGAAAAAATCTGCTACATCGGACAGGGCAGGTTCGGAATCCTTTATTTTGAAAACCCGCGCGACCAGCGTCATTTTACCATAAAGAAAATTATCGAATGGGAAGAACGTGATAAAAAAATCGACTGGCGCGATGAGATGAGCGGTTTATACAGTCAGGTTGAATAGCTTTCTTATATTGCAGTCAACAAGACTGCTCAGTTTTTGTGCTGTTATGCTGCGTATTTCTGCAATAAAATTATATGTATTTTCAATAAGAAGCGGCGTATTTGTCTGACCGCGGAACGGTACAGGTGCAAGATACGGCGAGTCTGTTTCGCATAAAAGCCGGTCGTCAGGAATATACGAGATGAGTTCCTTCATCTGCTCGATTTTGCTTTTTTTTGTGTAGGTTACAGAACCTGAAAAACTGATGTACCATCCTAAAGCAAGAAACTTTTTTGCTTTCTCAAGACCGTATGAATAGCAGTGAATTATTCCGTTGTTGTAGCCGACGTTCTTTATGCAGCGGTACGTATCTTCAAATGCGTCCCGGGAATGGATGATTACGGGAAGATTCATTTTGCGTGCAAGGTCAAGCTGCATTTCAAAAAGTTCTTTTTCTCCGTCAAGCATTTTCTGGTCAAAATCGGATTCGCATCTGCCGTCAACGCCTGACGGATTCCAGTGATGGTCAAGCCCGCATTCTCCTATTGCAATGATTTTGCGATGGAGCGTATCAGAGTCTGTTGAAGTTTCTGCCTGAGTAATTTGATTTTGAAGGATTTCAAGGCTTTTTATGCGCGTCTGGATTTCTTCCGGTGCAGGCCAAATTCCGGCAGAAAAATAGGTGAATGCGCGGGCTTTATCTGCAAGAAACGTATTTTTTATCTGCGCAATTGCATTATCTACGCATGCTTCTCGCGAAAGCAGATCATCAGAGTGAGTTCCTATGTCCAGTCCGAAAACACAGCCGCGTTCTGCCATTGCAGAAAGAACAGCTGCACCGTCTATCTCCGGGTTTTCCGTAAAATGCTGAAAATGAAAATGTGTGTCTGAAAACATAACTACAGTATAAAGAATTTATTTCAAATACACCATAAGCAGCATAATGTCGCTGTTTCTTATTCCCGAAATGCGCTCCGCCTGTCCGAGCGTAAGCGGACGCACTTTTTCAAGTTTAAGCCGGGATTCTGCAGAAAGCGAAGGAATTGCGCCGTAATCAAAATCCTGCGGAATACGGACATTTTCCATACGGTGCATTTTTTCAATTCGCTTGTCCTGTTTTTCAATGTAGTATTTGTATTTGCAGTCGATTTTTGCAGTTTCCCATAACTGTTCCGGGTAGCCGGGGTTTTTCTGCCCGGGATTTTTTAAAAGCATGGAAACTATTTCGTCAAGCAAGGCATATTTTTCTTCTATTTTATCAATCTGCTGCTGTGTTTTAAGACCGGCTTTGAGCGCGTATTTTGCAAGGCGCCTGTCGGCAGTGTCGTGGCGCAGTTTAAGACGGTATTCTGCGCGCGCCGTAAACATTCTGTACGGTTCTTTTGTTCCTAGCGTTACAAGGTCATCGATAAGAACGCCGATATACGCTTCGTCCCTGCCAAGCACAATCGGTTCCCATTCCGGAATTTTGGAGAATGCGTTGTAGCCGGCATTTTCCTGCGCCTGTTTTTCAAGACTGTTCAGGGCAGCCGCCGTTTTTTCGCTGATTTCGTAAAATGAATGAAGTTCTGCAGCGTTCATAACTGCTTTTGGGGTAAAAGACCCCGGCTCTGCGGAGGCGATTGCTCCGTGCATTCCGTCCGGAACGGCGCAGAGCGGACCGCAGCATTCGGCGTGGGCGCGTGCGTACAGACCGGCATTTATTCCGGCAACAAGTCCCTGTCCTGCAGCTTCTTCGTAGCCGGACGTTCCGTTTATCTGACCGGCGTTGAACAGTCCTGCAACGCGCTTTGTTTCCAAAGACGGATAGAGCTGTGTCGGTTCAACGTAGTCGTATTCTACAGCGTACCCAGGGCGGCTCTGCACTGCATTTTCAAATCCGCTCATAGTCCTCATAAATGCATCCTGCACGCATTCCGGCAGGGAGGAGGAAAGGCCGTTCAGGTACATTTCGTCAGTTTCAAGTCCTTCTGGTTCAACAAAAATCTGATGGCGTTCGCGTTCTGCAAAGCGCATCACCTTATCTTCGATGGACGGACAGTAGCGCGGACCTATTCCGCTGATTTTTCCGCTGTATAGCGGAGAACGTCCTATATTTTCGCGGATTATCTGGTGCGTTTCTTCGTTTGTATAGACAACATGACAGGGAACAAGCGGACGCTCGACTTTTTCCGTGTCAAAACTGAACGGAATTATGGTGGTGTCGCCGTCGTTAAGTTCAAGTTTTGAAAAGTCTATTGTGCGCTTTAGAATGCGCGGCGGTGTTCCTGTTTTTAATCTGCCGGTAGTAAAACCAAGCCGTTGAAGGCTTGCCGTAAGACCGAATGCAGCCGGTTCTCCTACGCGTCCGCACGGAGCATCGTATTCTCCGATAAATATCCGTCCGCCTAAAAAAGTTCCCGTTGTAAGGACGGCTGCGCGTACTGGAATGACGCGCCCGCGTTCCGTTACAATACCGGTGATTTTCTGCCTCATTTCACCGGCTGTGTTTTGGGTGCCGCGCTTTTCGCCGGGAATAGTTCCGATTTCTGCAGAACTGTCTGAGTCTGGCGGAAGGGGCGTTGTACTTGCAGTGGTAAGGATGTCGGTAACGGTATCCATAAGAGTGTAGAGATTTTCTGTTGTTTCAAGCGTTTTTCGTGCAAGCTGTGAATATGTGATTTTGTCTGCCTGACTGCGAGGTGCTTGAACGGCAGGACCGCGGCTTTTGTTCAGCATTCTGAACTGAATCATTGACTTGTCGATAAGGTGCGCCATTTCGCCACCTAAAGCGTCTATTTCGCGGACGATGTTTCCTTTTGCAATTCCGCCGATAGACGGATTACAGCTCATTCGTCCGATTGCGTCAATGCTCTGCGTAATGACGATTGTTTTTAATCCCGCCCGGGCGCAAGCCAGAGCTGCTTCTATTCCTGCGTGACCTGCACCGACTACAGCCACATCAAAGAAATCATAATATCCTGCCATATTTTTTTAGTATAGCGATTTTAGGAGCATTGCACAATTCAGAACAGTTTTAGTGTCATACATTCATCTGAATCAGAAAAACCCAGGCTTGTATAAAGCGGTCTGCCTGAATCAGTTGCATCAAGGCTGATTTCCGTAATGTGCTTTTTCTTTGCATCGTCTATCAGCATCTGGACGAGGGAACAGGAAATGCCCTGTCTTCTGTAGCCTGCATTTGTATAAACATTCATAAGATGTGCGCGTTTTCCTGTCGGGTGCGAAAATGTAGGCATTACTTCGATATACGAAATGCTTGCGCAGGCTATAATTTTCTTGTTTTCAACAGCAATGCTTGTACTCTGGTTTCCCTGTAAAAAATATTGTCTGCTGTTTTCTGTCAGTTCGTCTGAAAAAGCAAAATCATCAGGAAGTTCGTTTACAATCCTAAGCATCTCAAGCCGTACTTCCATAAGAAGTTCTATATCTTCTTTTACTGCCATTCTGTATTCCATAGTTTTTCCTTTTGCATTGCAGAACTGTTTTATATTATACAGGCTGACAGGTCAAATGAAAATTGCTTTTCGATGCGTTTTTTATGCCTTCTGTATTTGATTCCTTGCAAAAATAAAAATTCATTGTTTTTTATGGCGTTCTATGTTATTATATAATAAAGAATTAGATTCTGTATTTTTGCAAAAATCTGTAAACAGTCTGTTTACAGGCTGTAAATAGACTGTTTACAACACGAAAACAGCCTGTTTACAAGTCGTAAATAGTCTTTTTCATAAATATTTGTTCAAGGTAAAGATAATTTTTGATCAAGATGAAAATAAATTTTGTTCTTGATGAAATATTTTTTTGTCCCCGTATTTTATTCGTGCGGAAGGTTTAATAACTTTGCTGCAGAAGCAGTACTCCGCCGCTTGCGTCGTATAAGAGGGCAATACCTTTAATAACCTTATAAAATCCTATAAAACAGTAATAATTTGTTGTGAAAATGCACTTTCAGTCTGTGTGCGTATTTTTACAGTGTAAGTTCCAGGTTCAAGTTCCGGCGGAATCTGAACTGTAATTGAAACCCTTGTTGCCTTTGTAAAATTAGATGCCTTGTAAGATTTTGTTCCGTCCGTTTCTTTGAAAAATACACCCTGACTATTATCTTCAAAGTCGAATTTTAAAAATCGTCCGCTTATATTTATATAATCACCGGGAATTAAAGGTGTGTCTGAATTTATCATGGCACTTGATATGCTTGTAATTGCAGGACGGCTTAATTTTACAAAACCAAGACGCCTGAACGAAATGTTCCTGAGTTGTTCTGAATATGATTCATTAGGCTCAAAACTAAGCGAAATGTTGTGGTCTTTTTTGGGAGTCCGGGGATCTTTTGGAATTACCGGCTTAAAAGTTTCAGAATTTGTTTCTGCAGTTCCAGATGCCGATGCACGGAATGTACCCATAAATAGTTTGACGGCATCTCCTCGTTCTATAAATCGTTTAAAGACTTGCTCAAAAACTTTGAACATACCGGCAGCATCCGCCTTTGTAAAAGTCGTTCCCGCCTCGGCAATTGCATCAATTATATCTTCCTGAGTAAAAGTCTGAAGGTTTCTGCTTCTGAATACAAACGGCTTTTTTTTATTTTTAAACTTGTTTTCTGATATATACACTTCCAACATATAAATAAATATACAGGAAAAAGGACAGGATGTCTAATTGTGAGGGCGGTCAAGTTATTTTAGTTTTCTCCTCATATCTTTTAGTCTGCATTGAAAATTTAAGGAATCAAAAGTATAATTTCATCATTGGATATTCAATATGACAGAAATACCTGTAAAAGACAAAATTAAATTTGCAGTTTCCCTAATAACTGACTTTGCAAAAAAGCATTCGCTTTCCACAACACAGGCATTTAATTATCTTGACCGCTTTAATGCAATAGATTTTATAAATCAGCATTATAGTGTTGCTCATACGCTTCCTTTTGCAGAAATTCTTGATAACCTTGCTCTTTATTGTAAAAACCACGGGGGAAATTTGTAGTGATTAGGGAATGATGGCAAATAAAAAAGAAGACTCTGTAAAACAGATACACTCATATTCATTATGATGAATATATAAAAAAATCAGATTTATCAGATGGTGGTCAGAAACCACACAGAAAGTTTTTGACCTTATTAAGGCAAATCCACATATCTCAAGAAAACAGCTTTGTGATGAACTGAACATAAACCCAAGCGCCGTTCAAAAGAATATCAAAAAACTCAAAGACCAGAACGCAATCAAACGACAGGGCGGATCAAAAGGCGGACATTGGAAAATCATCAGAACAGAGATAAAGAGATAATTCAAAAAGAAAATGCGGGCGAAGAGAATCCAAATATACTGGCGTGGAAGATTAAATAGTAGAAAATTACAGAAAAATAGAATATAATGCAAATATGAGTTTGGCAAAGCCGTTTATAAAATGGGTTGGTGGGAAAAGTCAATTACTTGAAGAAATTAGAGAAAAATATCCCTCAAAAATAGAAAAATACTGCGAACCTTTTGTAGGTGGCGGTGCGGTGCTTTTTGATGTTTTAAGTAAATTTCAGCCTAAGCAAGTATTAATCAATGACATAAATAAAGAACTTATAAACACTTACTCTCAAATAAAAAATAATTGTGAAAAAATAATTTTTCACTTGTCAGAGTTACAAAATGTTTATAAAAAACATTCGCAGGAAAAAAACAAAGAATTCTTCTATACCAAACGTACTCGTTACAATGAATTAAAAGTAAATTGCAGTGAAACTGAAAATTTGGAAAAAGCGGTTTTATTTATTTTCTTAAATAAAACATGTTTTAATGGACTATATCGCGTTAATTCCAAAGGTTTGTTCAATGTTCCGTTTAACAATGCAAAAAATCCGCTTTTTTGCGATGAAGAAAATTTGCGTGCTTGTTCTGAACTGCTTCAAAATGTAGAAATGAAAGCTTGCGATTATAAGGAATGTAAAAATTTTATTGATGATAAAACTTTTGTCTATATTGACCCGCCGTATCGTCCGCTTACACAAACCGCAGCGTTTATATCTTATTCAGAAAATGGATTTTCAGATAAAGAACAAATTGAACTTGGAAATTTCATTACAGAAATATCCAACAAAGGTGCTATGGTGGTTGCCAGTAATTCAGATCCTAAAAATACAGATAAAAACGATAATTTTTTTGATGACTTATATTCTCAGTTTGAAATAGAAAGAGTTTCTGCATCTAGAATGATAAATTCAAATGCAAAAAAACGTGGTGCGATCAATGAACTTTTAATCAGCAATATCGCAAGTGTATTTTAAGAGGAACAATGAAACGAGATTTTACAAAATGGCTTTCATCATTTAGAGATAGTATTGCGACTTATTCATATTATGTTGATTTTGAAAAAATTTATGATAATGTCGAAAATATAAAAATCGAGTTGAATATTTTAAATTCTCTGATTGGTTCTAAAAACATAAAATCAGATTTTGAAAAAATACTTGAAAAATACCCGGAGACTTTGAAATGCATTCCGATTTTACTTGCAGTCAGAAATTCAGAAATTGCAGTTTCCGATGAAAAAGGTACATTCAATTTTGATTTTGCCTCACAAACACAAAAAATCTCTGACTATGCTGATTTTATGGAAAAATCAGGATTGTTTGATTTGCTTCAAAATCATCTTATTGGAAATCTTATTGATTATGTAACTGGAGTTGAAACCGGACTCGATTCGAACGGTCGCAAAAATCGTGGCGGTCATCTTATGGAAGATTTAGTAGAATCTTTCATAAAAAAAGCTGGTTTTGAGAAAGACAAAAACTACTTCAAAGAAATGTACATTCATGAAATAACAGAAAAATGGAATGTGGATTTGTCTGCAATCTCTAATCAGGGAAAAATGGAAAAACGTTTTGATTATGTCGTGAAAACTGAAAGTCAGATTTATGTAATTGAAACTAACTTTTATGGAAGTGGCGGTTCAAAACTAAATGAAACCGCACGAAGTTACAAAACGCTTGCACAGGAAGTTGAAACAATTGATGGTCTTACTTTTGTTTGGTTTACAGATGGTAATGGCTGGCAAAGTGCAAGGCATAATCTTGAAGAAACTTTTGATGTCATGGAGCATATCTACTGTATTGCAGATATGGAAAATGGTGTGATGAAAAAAATTTTTAAATAGGACTAAAGATGAATAAAAAAGAAATGCCAGATTCAATTACCCTAAACGGTAAGAGATTACCTTTACTAATTCAGTTTCCAGTTAATGACCATTTTCAAATTGGTGTTTATCAAGGTACTTTGTCTGATTTTGATATGATAGTCCGCTATAAACAACTATTAGATGGCAAATGGACTCGAGCAAGAACTCCAAAACACATCCATTGGGCTGTTGATATTTTAATTAAACAGCATGAAAATCCTGAAGCAACAAATCGATTTTTGGATTTTTTATTAAAACATTGGAATTCTGTTACGCCATTGTTATCTGAAGCAGAAAGAAAAAATGCACTTGATACAAAAACTTTATTAGACCAAGTAAATAAAGAAGCCCTTAATTATCCTGAACTTGCTGAAAAAGGTGAATATACTATTAAGTTTCTTATTTTACTTGCAAAACTTCTTATGCTTCAAGAAAAAACAAATTATCCTGATGCTTATATGTTTAAAACTTTACTCGAACAATTAAGAGCTCATAAAGACATATACAAAATTGTTTCTACAGCAACCCATCATTAAGGAGTTTGTTTATTTCTATCTCTGCTTACTATCGTTCACAAAATAAAGACTTTACTCTTGCAAAAGGCGATTGTCTGGAACTGCTGCCGAAGATTAATTTTCAGTTTGACATGATTTTTGCAGATCCGCCTTATTTTCTTTCTAACGGGGGAATTTCTGTTCAAAGCGGTAAGCAGGTTTCTGTAAACAAAGGTGACTGGGATAAATCCCAGGGGTTTGAAAAAGACAATGAGTTTAATTATAAGTGGCTTTCTCTTTGTCGAGAAAAACTAAAGGAAAATGGTACAATTTGGATCTCTGGAACTTATCACAATATTTTCAGTGTTGCACAAATGCTGAACGAACTCGACTTTAGAATTTTAAACTGTATTACTTGGGCAAAGACAAATCCTCCGCCAAATCTTTCCTGCAAGTTTTTTACTCATTCAACGGAATTTATTCTTTGGGCACGGAAAAACAAAAAAGTAACGCATTATTACAATTATGAACTGATGAAAGAAATAAATGGCGGAACGCAAATGCGTGATTTATGGAGTTTGCCTGCCATTGCAAAATGGGAAAAAAGTTGTGGCAAGCACCCGACCCAAAAACCGCTTCCGCTGCTTGCCCGTATAATTTTGGCGAGTACAAAAGAAAATGACTGGATTTTAGACCCGTTTACAGGAAGCAGCACGACAGGAATTGCGGCAAGTTTATTAAACAGAAGATTTTTGGGATTAGACAAGGAAGAAGATTTCTTGAAAATATCAAAAAATCGTCGAGAAGAAATCAATGACATAAAAACAAGGTTTGAGTATCGTGAAAAAATACTAAAATATTCTGATAAGCCTCTTAAAGAAATATTAGAAGTTCATGAAGAAATTCCGTATTATGATATTAATTTACCGTTAAATTAAAAAAAAACGAATAAAAAAATTACCAGACAATTTCTCTTGCAAGTGAAAAAAGTGATGAAACTGGAGAGTATGATTTTATAACTGCTTCAAGTGAATGGAAAATTTATTGCGAGTAACCTTTGTATAATTTTAAAACCAAAAAATGATAAATATAAAGTAAATCTAAAATTTTATAAGTATTATCTTGAAAGTTTGCAAAAGCAGATTCGTTCTGACTTAGCAGACGGAACTTCAAAATTAACAATAAATGCAGATGATTTGATGGATTACTATATAGAATATATTCTTATAGATGAACAAAATAAATTTTATGATGAAAACATAAAAAATATGAGGAGTTAGAAAATCAACTTTATGAATCAAAGTTAAGATTGAAAACAGCAATAACTTCAAAAAATGGTATATATAAAATTATATTATTCAGATTGCCCAATTAGCAACAAAATTTACCTTGATGATATTTCATTTTGGAGAATGCAGTAGAAGAAATTCTTGTTTGACATAATAAGTAAAGTATAATTATGAATATAAAGCTTAAATGGGATTCTGAAAAAGCAGTAATAAATCTAAAGTATTGATGGTTTGTCATTGCTATCGAGAGAGTGATGAAGTAATAAGAATCATTTCAAATCACCGGCAAACAGTCAATACCGCCACCGTAAAGCACTTTTTTTTACAGATGAAATAAAAGAAAAGACAATTGCAATTCAAACAAAACCAGGCTACCCCTCTTAAAACTTTAAGAAGAACAGCCTGATTTATTTATTATATGGAAAGAGTCAAAACTATCTAGGCTTTACGGATTTCCAAAATTTGCTGAATAACTTGTTGTTCCGTTTACATAAGATATGTCAGGAGTTTTGTTGTAAACTTTTCCAGGTGTGTCGCCTGTTGCATCCCAATTAGGTTGAGTTGTTCCCGCCGGGCATCTTACTAAAAGGAATCTGTCACAATCTGAAGGAAGTTCAAGTTTTACTGTTGTGCCTGAACCAGAACACTGAACCCAAGAACCGTTAGAAAGTCCATTTGTCCAAACCCACGCAAAAATTTTTACAGAACCATTCCAAGCCCAGTCATCAACTGTCACCGAAATCTCAACTGTCGTTTCGCCGCCCGATTCGTAAGTGCCGTTAACGCCTTTCTGCCAGATTCTGAAATTCGTTCCGCCGTAAATCGGGTTGTTTCCGGCATAACCAGTGCCGGTTGGGGTGTATGAGCCACCGATAGAAACAATCAGGCTTCCGTTTGTGCCGGTAATTTCTGCTGCATAAACGGAACTTTCTGCTTTCAGCGTTGTCCGTACAGAATCGTATTCAATGCCGATTTCTTTTCTAAGCTGAATAAGGTAATAGATGTGTTCCCTAAGCGTTTTGTTCGTTCCCGAAACTGTGTTTCCTGCAATGTATGATTGCGCTGCACCTAAACCGCTGTATGGATAAGTTGTGTCGCCGTTTCCGCCTTCGCTAAATGTAAAATAATGGCTCCATGAAACGCAAGGAACTCCAGGATGAGTTAATATCAAGGCGTAACCTGCACCGATTTTATCCCGGTTCAATTCCCAGTGTCCCTGGTTAGAGCCTGTGTCGTGGTTGTCAATGAATGTTACTGCATCAGAAGGCTGGCTTATGTAAAGGTTTGATGAATCTGCAAGAAGTGCATAATTTCCGCTTCCTGCTGTAGTTCCCCAGCCGAATACGCTGTTCATTGCACCTTTTAATGCAAAGTCGAACGCACGGGATCTCTGTCCGCTTTCTTCTTCCGTTGAGGTTATCCAGTTTTTAATTTCATTTCCCCAGGCAGAAGGAGAAGAAGCATTATATCCGGCTGTTGGCCAGTATTCGCCTACAGAGAATTGTGCACTTGAGCCGGCATTGTATTTTCCAACATATTTTCCGGCAAAGCCTTTTACATAATCATATCGCCAGCCTACAAATCCGGCAGGTTTTAGAACATCATTCATCCATGCGATGATTCCTTCCTGAACATTGGTGTTCGTGTGGTCAAGGTCGCGGTATGCACTGTATGAAGCACCAGTATCAGCAGCACCAGAAGGCTTTCCAACCATGTGATCTTTATCTCCTGAACTTGCATCAAAACCTTCATCATCTGAACAGATTGCAGGATATTTTACGCCTTTTTCAACGCCCCATGAAGGATTTGTAAAATCGCCCCAGCAAGTTGAACCTGCACGGTGGTTTACAACGATGTCTGCAATTGCTTTTGCAGGCTGAATTGCCTGAATTACTTCTTTAAGTTCGGCTTTTGTTCCGTAATAACTGTTCAAATTGTTAAGTTCTGTTGGTGCATATCCTTCAGAAGAAGCAGAATCGCAGATGCTCGGCGGATTAAACCACACATATTCAAATGTATCTTTAATTGCAGAGGCATTGTTTTTCATTATGCCGTACCATTTGCCCCAGTAAGGGCTTGGATTTTCTTTATTCCAGCTTGTTCCGCGAGGTGCAGAGTTCCATGTAAATCCCTGAAGCATTACACCGCTTTTTGAAGATTCTGAAACCTGTCCTTTTACATAGAATGTTTTTGAAGCAACAGAAGATGTTTTATATCCGTCTAAAACAGCAACTGCCTTTACAGATGTTTTTTCTGTAACAATAAATGCACCTGTGTACAGTTTTCCGTTTTCTTCTGACGGAACTGAGTCGTCTACAGTGTAATAGATTTTTGCACCATCTGTATCACAAGTAATTGTAATCTGAGTGCTTGTATCAAATGGAGAAGTTCCGCTTATTACAGGAGTTGAGCATGATGGAGTATCTGTAACTTGTTTTAAAATTGTTACTGTGTATGCACCTACACCGTAAGTGTCAGAAGAATCCCGCCTGTATGAAGTATCCGTTTCTTCCCAATAGTTCAGGTATTCTTCTGCCCAGCTTCCGGTGTCTACAATGCGAGTCCATTCTTTTCCGCTTGAAGGAGCAGGAATTGTAAATGTTACAGAATCGCCTGTCATATTAATCATCATGTAATATGTTCCGCCTGAAACTTTACCTGAACCGTTTATCATTAAAGCTTTCGTGCATCCTTCGTCGGCCCAGCCTTTTACTCCGGCGGTTGAATACCATTCGATTGGAGATGCAGCTCCTGTAACCTGCCGCAGGCTTTCATTGTTCAGCCTTTCGTTCATTACAAAGCGGGCAAAGTCAAAGTTTCCGTTTTTGCCTTCCGTGTTTGCAAATTTTCCGAATTTATCGGTGTAAGTTCCACATTCAGCGTTTCCGTTTGAACCAGTGCTTACCGTGTGCGGAGAATCTGTTGCAATCATAGAATAATTGTTCCATGTTGCAACGCTGTCTATGTTATACGGATTGTTGTTTCCGTTCTGCGTTCGTCCGAATTCGTCGCCGTAGACAATCATCGGGATTCCTGCACTGAACATCTGCATTGCAAAATAATTTCGTGCACGCTGTCTGTTTGAGGCGGCATCTGTTCCTGTTCCAAGATTATTTGTATCGCCGTTTCCGCCGTCGCTAGGACCGAATGGCCATGTTAATTTTCCGTTTAAAGCGTTTCCTGCTCCTTGATAAGAACACAAGTCTGCAAGGGTAAAACCGTCGTGAGCAACTACAAAGTTTACCGAAGGTTCATTTTCGCCAAAATAGGTAAGCGTTCCGTAAAGTCCGTCTGTGTATGAAATTGAAGACTGGGCTGCACCGTTTCCTACAAAGCCCCGGATATTGTCGCGGTAGTAGCCGTTCCAGCCTGCCCAACCGTCAGGGAAATTTCCTACTTGATAAGAACCGTTTCCACAGTCCCAGCTTTCTGCAATCATTTCTACATTTTTTGCTTTTCCGAGTTCTGCAATTTTTACTGTTGTTTCTGCATTAAGATTGTAATCCCAGCTGGAACTAGAAGAACTGTATTCGCGTCCAAGAACAGTTGCAAGGTCAAATCGGAATCCGTCAACGCCCATTTCGTCAATCCAGTATTCAAGGGAATCAAGAATAAAGTTCCTTACATAAGGATTGTCGCACTGAAGGTTGTTTCCGCATCCTGTAGTTTCCCAATATGCTGATTTGTCGGAAGGAACAAGTGAATAGTAAGTGCTGTTATCAATTCCTCTCATGCTTACGACTGTAACCTGCTGGTTGTTGTCTGTTTTTCCGTTCCAAGGTCCTCCTTCGCCTGAATGGTTGTATACAACATCAAGGTAGACTTCCATTCCTGCATCGTGGAAAGCCTTTACCATTTCTTTAAATTCTTTTGTAGGACCACCGGCAGTTTTATCATAAGAATAGCGTCTGTCCGGGGCAAAATAATCGAATGTCATATAGCCCCAGAAGTTTCCTCCAGGACCGTCATCCGGGTTTGCATCGTTATCAGTTTCGTGAACAGGAAGAAGTTCTATAGTATTTATTCCAAGTGCTTTCAAATACGGAACAAGATATGAAGCACCTTTGTAAGTTCCACGATATTCGGCAGGAATGTCCTGAACATCTGCAAACTGGCTGTAAGTGCTTAAAATTGAAGAAAGGCTTGTACTTGAAGAATGGTTTGTAATTCCGCGTACATGAGCTTCATAGATTATTGCATCTTTCTGAGGAATTTCAGGTTTTGTTCCGTAGCTTGTGCTGTCGGTGATGATGTAGCCTTTCGGGGCGATTTTTCCTGAATCGTAGTTTCTGTAATTTTCGCCTGTAGAAAGTGCATTGTACGGTTTTTCTGTGCTTGGTGAATGTAAAAGGGCATCTTTATTGCTAGGGTCATGCGTAATTTCTTTTGCGTACGGGTCAAATACGACTTTGTTCGGGTTGAAGCGGTTTCCGTTTGAGTCGCAGTCAGAAATAAATCCTTCGCTGCTTCCACCCCTTTTCCAGTCGCTTGAATATGTCCAGTTCGGTCCCCAAAGGCGGAATGCGTAAATTGCTCCTGTTAAATCGCCTGAAATTTTTGCACGCCATACATCGTTTGAATCTTTTACAAGCCAGTAGTCATACTTAGCATCTTCTCCGTAAGCAGAACCGTATATTTCAAGAAGAACTTTTTCTGCGTTCTTGGAATAAAGTGCAAATGTCGTCGTGTTTCCGTCAGTTACGGCACCGTAATCCCATGTTCCAGAATCCCATGAAGCCTCTTCAACAGGACTGTAGTTTCCAGAAGCCGGATGCATAAAGCCAAGTTCCGTTGCTCTGAATTCGTATGAAACTACGTCAGAGTCAAAGAAGCCTGTCTGTACGGCAAATGCTTTTATCGTCATTCCTGCACTTACTTCAATTCCAGAATCCGTGTACTTATTGCTTTCTGTCGTAGGCGTACTTCCGTCTGTGGTATAGTAGATTATTGCATCCGCCGGCGTTTCTCCGTCGAGAGTACGGCAGGCAAGGTAGAATGTCTTTGTGCTTCCTTGAGGAACGAAAAGGCTTGTAACGGCATTTCCGTTTGAGTTTTCAAGGCGCGGAGCAGGAACGGAAAGCTTTATTTCTCCGAGTTCCGTGGTTTTTGCTTCTTCAATGGAAATTGCTTTCTGGAATAGGATAGTGCCGTTTTTTATGATGTAGAAAGTCCATTTTCCGGGCGCAATGCCGGAGATTGTATTTTCGCCGGATGATGAAAGCGTTATTTTTGAAGAAACAGTATCATTTACGTGCGCAGTTATTGCGCTGTCTGAAATTCCGGTAGAAAACGTTACCGTTCCGCCTTCAAGAATGTAGGCAGACTGACTTTTTACAGTTCCGTTTTTTATGTCTTCGGCAAGAAGTGCTGTATTTGTAAGTGATGCGTGCGTGCCTTCAGGAAGATATGAAGCGACGGTTTCTTTTGAAAGGGAATAAACGTCATATTCCGCTGTTTTTATAAGTTCGTAGAATACGTTTCCGCAGGCAGTTGAGCTCCAGTTTACGGAAACAGAATTTTCATTTCCGGCAGAAATGTCTGTAACGGCACGGATAACAACTCCGTCCATATCAGAAAGGACATTGCTGATTGTCTTTTTTGCCTGTACCGTTACGACGCGGTTTTTCCCTACAGGTATGTTTTCTATCGTTACGCTTCCGCTTCCGTTGGTCAGGTCTACTTCATCACGTATGATGTCATTCATTCCGTAACCGCTTACGGTAACGGTTACTTTTTCAATTTCAGCAGTATCAAGATACCGCGCGCCGTTTTCTTCGCTTTCCTGCGTGCGTATCGTAAGTGAACCGTATGCACTTTCTTCCTGCTCCGGTTTGTGCGGCTCTGAAATGTCGCTTGAGCAGGAAACAGAAATTGAAATTAACAGGACTGCAAATACAGAAAAAAGAAAGGACTTTGCTTTCATTATTTTGAACCTCCGCGTCTTAGGGGTAAAATTATGTCTTTTATTTTTTTGCCAGGGAATAAAACTGATAAATCAGACTTGGAAGTCATATAACAAGTTGTTTTACTGTAAAAATTATAAGGGCAAACTGTATGTTTGTAAAATTTTTTTGCACCTACTACCCATTTTTCATAGAATTTACTATTATATACACCTGTACATTGAATACGGATTTTTCAGTATCCAGAAAAAACGATAACGAGGCTTTAAATGATTACTTGGGCAAATCCAGACACACTGTCATCCTGGAAAAAGTTGTTGTCCCTCAAGGGAATGGTTTCTGTTGCAGAGGAACTTTCTTCTGCTGATGCGGCAAAAAGAATAAAGGACTATTCTGTTCCGATGGCAGAAGGTCTTACGTACAATTATGCTGCAAAACAGGTGAATGAGCAGATTTTGAAGACTCTTTCTGAACTTGCAGAAGAATCTCAGCTCCTTGAAAAATTTGAAGCGTTGTATAACGGTGAAGTCGTAAACACAGGTGAAAAGCGTATGGTTCTTCACCAGCTTACACGCGGTCAGCTTGGAAAAGACGTTGTTGCTGACGGCGTAAACAAGCGCGAGTTTTATTTGAACGAGCAGAAAAAAATCGCCGATTTTGCAGATAAAGTGCACAGCGGAAAACTTGTAAACGAAAAAGGTGAAAAATATACACAGGTCTGCCAGATTGGTATCGGCGGTTCTGACCTTGGCCCGCGCGCAATGTACCTTGCGCTTGAAAACTGGGCAAAGGCAAACGGCACTTTCAAAATGGAAGCGCATTTTATTTCCAACGTTGACCCGGACGATGGTGCTGCAGTAGTTGCATCCCTTGACCTTGCTCATACGATTTTCATTCTTGTTTCAAAATCAGGAACTACTCTTGAAACTCTTACAAACGAATCTTTCGTAAAGGATTTCATCAAAAAAGCAGGACTTGATGTTTCCAAGCATATGATTGCCGTTACTTCAGAAACAAGTCCTCTTGCACACAACCCGGACTATATGCAGGCATTCTATATGGACGACTATATCGGCGGACGTTATTCTTCCTGCTCCGGTGTAGGCGGTGCAGTTCTTTCGCTTGCGTTCGGCCCTAAAGTATTTGCAGACTTCCTTGACGGTGCTGCAGCAGAAGACAAGACTGCGCTTAACAAAGATATCCGCAAAAATCCTGCTCTGCTTGACGCTCTTATCGGAATTTACGAGCGCAACGTACAGGAATATCCTGCAACTGCAATTCTTCCGTACTCACAGGCATTGAGCCGTTTCCCTGCACATCTTCAGCAGCTTGATATGGAATCAAACGGAAAATCAGTTAACCGCGCCGGCGAAAAAATTGACTATGTAACAGGACCTGTAATTTTCGGCGAACCGGGAACGAACGGACAGCATTCCTTCTATCAGCTGCTTCATCAGGGAACGGACGTTGTTCCTCTTCAGTTTATTGCGTTCCAGCAGAACCAGACAGGAAAAGACGTTGTAATTGAAGATTCTACAAGCCAGACAAAACTTTGTGCAAACGTAGTTGCGCAGATTGTTGCATTTGCGTGCGGAAAAAAAGATGCTGACCCGAACAAGAGCTTTGCCGGAAACCGTCCGTCAAGCTTGATTTACGGAAAGCAGCTTACTCCGAAAACTCTTGGTGCATTGCTTGCGCATTTTGAAAATAAAGTAATGTTCCAGGGATTTGTATGGAACATCAACAGTTTTGATCAGGAAGGCGTACAGCTTGGAAAGAAACTTGCAAAAGCCGTTCTTTCAAACAATATGGAGCCGGCGCTCAAAGAATACGCTTCGCTGCTTATAAAATAGCCTGAAAATAACTCAGATGAACAAAAAAAGGTTTACGGCAATGCCGTAAACCTTTTTTCGTCTTAAAAAACTTCTTGAAAAACTACGCTTTCCACAGTCCGTGAAGGTTGCAGTATTCGTATACTGCTTCAACCTTTTCACCGTCTGCAAGCGCAAATACCGCTTTTGGTTCTTCGCCAGGATTCAGGTATTTCAGCTGAAAACCTTTGTTTGTCTGAAGGCATATCCAGTTGATTGAATGTTCCGGCAACATAGGGTGAAGGACAGAACCGACCGTTACAGAAACGGATGAACCGTTTACTTCGTATACAGGAAGGTGTTTTTCAACGGCAGCGTCTGTTGTTCCTGGTACAAGTTCCTGCATGTTTTCGCCGCAGCATACTACAGGTACGCTGCTGTCCTTGATTTTTACGATAATGTTTCCGCAGTGATTGCAGCGAAAAAATTTCAATTCCATACTGATTCCTCCGTATAAATTATTTAATTTTTTGTCCGTCGCTGAATGCTTTTCCTGCAACGGCACCAAGTGCAAGATAGTTGTGGTTTGCGCTGTCGTAGGTAATCGGATTGAGCTTCTGAACGTTGATTTTACCGTCTTCCGTAAGTATAGAGTCGTCTGCGCTTATGTTTACTATTTCACCGAACAGGTGACCTGATTTTTCGTCATAACTTGTAAGCCTGCATTCAAGTGCGAACGGCAGTTCTTCAATAAGCGGAGCGTCAACGTTTTCTGACTTTACCGTATGAAATCCTGCTTTTTTAAGTTTTTCAGGCTCTTTGTTGCCGGAAACAAGTCCTACATAATCACATTCTGCCGTATATCCGGCTGTTGCAACGCTTACTGTAAATGCTTTTTTAAGGAGTATATTTTTTACTGTCTTATGCTCAGGGCTAAGGCACAGGAATATCTGTTTTGTATCGCCGATTCCGCCCCAGGCAGCATTCATTGCATCTGGATTTCCGTCTGCATCGTATGAACCGATTATAAGTACCGGCATAGGATACAGCCATTCTTTTGCGCCAAGATTTTTTCTCATAATTCTTCCTTTTGTTCCGACTGTCTTACAGTCAATGCTACTGACGGAAGTCAGGAAAGTCAACAGTTTTTTTTTCAGTAAGCTACATTCAGTGTTTTCCTAGAAAGATATGATTTCTTCGTATACCTGAATGGCAAAAACGTCCGTCATTCCTGAAATGAATTCTATTACGCATTTTGAGTAGGAGTCCCTGTCTGCAAGGTTGAATACCTGCTCCGTGTTGAAGCGCATTGTCTGGTAGCGGCGGATTGCGGCGGAAATGTCAGGAATTCCGCTTGTGTTTGTACTGTCCGGCAGATAGCGTGCGTATTTTATGAGCCATTCTTCAAACGTTTTTCCAAGGACAGGATAATATTTGAGTGCCTGCGAAATCCGTCCGTGACGCGCGTATTCGTAAGTCCGCATAAGCGTACGGTAGATTGTTGCTATTATATTTGACGCGTAGTTTGCAAATTCCTTAAGGCGCCAGTGGTTGTAGATATGCGCAAAGTTGAATTTTTTAAGTTCAAGGATAAAGCGGAAATATTCGCTGCTGAAACACAGTCCTTTTTCCGGGGAACTTTGCTCGCAGAAGTCAACGATAAGGTCGTTTATAAGAACCGTTGTGTTCACTGCCTTTCCGCTTCTGAACGCGTGCGATTCCTTTCCGTTAAGCGTTGTTGCAACGATTTCGCGGATATGACGGTAGGCGCTCATATCAAGGATATGGTACTGGCGCGCGTCCTCAATGTCGCGTCCCAGGTATGCAATTTTATCTGCAACTTTTACTACGCAGCCTTCCCAAGTGTACGGCTGGATTATTCCGGGGCGCTTTATTGAATACAGGTCGATGGCTTCATCGCGCGGTTTAATTCCCTGCTGGTCAATTTCTCCGCAATGGCAGATAAGTCCGTCGCGCACGGCATACGTAAGGTTCAGCGGCTGTTCTACTGCGTCCGGGTCAGGGAGAGTTTCTATATAGTCTGCAAAAAAAAGGCTGTTCCGTTCGTGCCAGAATTTTTTAGGCGCGTTCAGACCGTCTTTCTGTTCGGTAAGTGCGTTCAGGCAGTCTTCTCCGTGATGTCCGAACGGCGCGTGTCCTATGTCGTGACCTAGCGCGATTGCTTCTGCCAGCTGTTCGTTCAGGCCAAGGTATTTTGATATTGTTTTTGCAACGGATGCAACGTGCATTACATGTTCCATACGCGTACATACGTGGTCATTGTGCGGTGCGTAGAACACCTGCGTTTTGTGCTTAAGCCGGCGGTACGCCTGGCAGTGAAGTATGCGCGTATAGTCACGCTCAAATTCGGAGCGTATTTCGTTTCGTGAATAAATTGGTGTCTGCCGTCTGACTGCGTTTTCCCATTTAGGACTGTTTTCGTCACAGCGGACGTCTTTAAAAGAATCTTTCATGTTTTTTAGTATATCAGAAATTAAAAAATATGGTATGATGTTTCTATGCGTTCATTAAAAAAACAAGCTTTCTGTGTAATTGGTGCAGGTTCAGTTCTTTTTTTATCCTGCGTAACAATGTCCGACTATAATTTCAATAATATAGATAAATCTATAAAAAACGGAATGTATGATGCCGTTTACGAAGAGTTATGCAATCCGCAGGGAGTTTTGTATACTTCAAGTGACCTTGTTCTTGAAAATCTTGATAAGGGATTGATTTCCCATTATGCCGGAGAATACGAACGTTCAAACGGCGAACTTTCAGAGGCAGAAACGCTTATCCGTTCGTACTATTCAAAAAGCATTACGCAGGCAGCCGCTTCTATGCTTGTAAACGATACTGTAATTGACTATGCCGGAGACCCTTTTGAGGACGTCTACACCAATATTTTTATGGCACTCAATTATCTTCAGCTGGGGAAGTTTGACGATGCTTTTGTAGAAATCCGCCGCTTTGACATAAAATTAAAGGAAATCCAGCAGAAATATCAGGCGCAGCTTGAAAAGCAGAAAAAGGAACTTAAGGATAATGCCGTTTCAGTTCCGTCCGGCGAGGTAAAATTCCATAATTCTGCGCTTGCCCGTTACCTTAGCCTTTTGATTTACCGCACAGAAGGCGATTATGATTCTGCGCGCGTAGACTACAATATGATGCACGATGCGTTCAGGCTTCAGCCGTCACTGTATGATTTTCCGTTCCCTGAATCCGTAAAGGAAGAACTGACTTTTGTTCCGGACGGATTCGGGCGGCTAAATATACTTGCGTTTTCAGGACTTTCGCCTGTAAAGGTAGAAGAGTCCATTCCGCTTTATGCGTACGACGGTTTTTACCGCATTGCGCTTCCTGTTATGGAAAAACGCAAGTCTTCCTTTGCCGCCGCCTCTGTAACTGCCGTAAATGTAGAAACCGGCGAAGTTTATTCTGCACATACGCAGAAAATAGAAAGCATTGAAGACATTGCGGTAGATACGTATGCGCAGAAATACGCCGCAATCGTGGGAAAAACAGTTGCCCGTATGGTGTCTAAGCTTGTTGCAACGGCGGCTCTTGATACGGTTGCAGAAGAGGCAGACGATTCTGCCGTTTCCATGATTTTTTCAATTCTTGGTGCGGCATCAAAAATCAATATGTTCGTTTCGGAAAGGGCAGACGTGCGGACGTGCCGGTATTTTCCTGCGTCGGCGTATGCGGCAGGAATTACGCTTCCGGAAGGCAGATACGATATAACCGTAGTTTTCAAAACCAGTTCCGGCGGAAAGGTTGAAACGCTTGAATATAACGGCGTTTCCGTGTCAAAATCTGGCTTGAACCTTGTAGAGTCGTACTGCTTTAAATAGATAAGTACAATAGTAGAATATATAGTAGAAAAAGAGGTTTTTATGCTTCATATCGGGTATCACGAGTCATCAAGCGGCGGATATGCCGCTATGGGAAAAGAGGCTGTAAGCGTACAGGCAGATACGTTTGCGTTTTTTACAAGAAATCCGCGCGGCGGTCAGGCAAAGGAAATTGACGCTGACGACGTTGCAGAATTCCGCGCGTTTGCTGCTGAACATTCATTTGCGCCGCTGGTTGCGCACGCGCCTTATACTATGAATCCATGTTCTGCAGATCCGGGGCTTCGGGAGTTCGCTAAAAATCTTATGATAGACGACCTTCATCGTATGAGCTTTACGCCGGGAAATCTGTATAATTTTCACCCTGGAAGTCACGTTCAGCAGGGTGCGGATGTCGGAATAGATTTTACTTCTACAATGCTTTCGGAAGTCATTGCGCAGTGCAAGAAAGACGGCGTTCTTCCGGGAACGGTAATCCTTATAGAAACGATGGCAGGAAAAGGCTCTGAAGTCGGGCGGACATTTCAGGAAATCCGCACGATAATCGACAGGACGGAAGAAAAAGCCGGCGAATCGTTGAAAGATGTTCTTGGAGTCTGTATGGACAGCTGCCACATCTGGGACGGCGGCTACGATATTGTAAATGACCTTGACGGCGTTATTACCGAGTTCGACAAGGTTGTGGGACTTGACCGCCTTAAGGCATTCCACCTTAACGACAGTATGAATCCGTGCGGGGCGCATAAAGACCGCCACCAGAAAATCGGTCTTGGCTGCATTGGATTTGAAGCTCTTGCTCGGATAATAAATCACCCTGCACTTAAAAATCTTCCCTTTATTCTGGAAACTCCAAACGACCATAACGGCTATGCGGACGAAATCAAACGCCTTCGTGATGCATATAAAGAGTAGATTTTCTGCGCATTTTTTCCAAACCGTGATATAATTTTATCAGAATATTTCTGTGTACGTGGAGGTGCCCTATGATTATAAGAAACGTGATGACGAGAAACCCGTATATTATATCTCCTGAAAGTTCAGTTACCGAAGCAAAGGCTTTGATGTCAAAAAAGAATATCAGCAAGCTTCCTGTTGTTGACAAGTCTAACAGGCTTGTCGGAATAATAACTAAAAATGACCTTGCAAAAGCCGGTCCGTCCGACGCAACAACTCTTGATATGTTTGAAATAGGCTACCTGCTTTCAAAACTTACCGTGTCAAAAGTGATGGTAAAAGATGTTGTTACCGTTTCTGAAAACGAAGTTGTAGAAGAAGCGGCGCGCATTATGGTTGACCGGCAGATAGGCTGCATTCCTGTTGTGGAAAACGACGTTCTTGTAGGAATTGTTACGGAAAGCGACCTGTTCCACCTGTTCACCGATATGTTCTGCGCAGGGCAGAAAGGCGTACGCGCCGCACTTGTTCTTGACGACAAGCCGGGACAGTTCCTGCACATTACGGAAGAAATTGCGCGCCTGAACGGAAACATCGTTTCCCTTGTAACGCAGGAACTTGAAGACAAGACAAAGCGACTTATTACCGTAAAGGCAACAGGAATAACGATTGAGCAGTTTAAGGAAATCCTTTCCAAAATCCAGCTTACGGCAGATGACATACGCATAGCGTAAAATTCCGTGCTGACATTGCTTTATAATATTACGTTATAGTAGTTGAAAAAAAAATCCGCAGGTATTATTTTTAAGAAAGTATGAAATTACCTGCGGATTTTGTAATCAGAAAATTTTTACGCACCTGCACGTCACCTTTTTCGCAAAAAGATTTTTCGGCGATGCTTGCAAGAATCGGAATACGTTTTACTCCTGATGAATGTACGATGCTTCTTGAAGAAAATCCGAATGTATTTGCACTGGTGGACGGAATGTACCTTACACGTGCAGGTGCGTTTACCGGTCAGTATTTCAGTATGAAGCCGACCCGCGCTGAGATTTCAAAAAAAGTCTTTATTGCAGGACACCGCTGCATTCCTTTTGTTGATTCAGAAATTCTTTCCTGCGACCTTACGTTTCTTTATAACGGAACAGTCCTTCCGCGCGTAGTAGTTGATTATTCAGGCGACGCTGCGCTTGAACTGTTTTCCCTTTACGGCGACGAATTTTCTTCACAGTACATTGCCTCTGACCCTGCCAACAGCGATATAAATCTTGCAGAAACTTCTTTTTCCCTTCCGCCTGTTGTAAAAATGACTTCGTTCTCGCTTGAACCTGTAATTAAGAGTGAAGGCTTTTCTTCCGGCGACAGGCTTGTCTGCCGCGTTTCAAACTGGGATAAGGGAATTATAGAAGTTTCCGTGCTTCACCATAATTCAGAGCCGTTCCAGATGGATATGGCAGACGTTGTCCGTGAAGACTGGTATTCGCTTCTGGAAAACAAGCTTCTTTCAAGTTTTGACATTGTAGGACCGTGTGCGTCAATCGAACAGCAGCTTGCGCTTGTTTTTGCAGAAAACCGTTCCGAACTGTGCGTAAAAAACTGCGGTTCAATAGAAGAACTTTTCCTGCGTTCAAAAAAAATCGGCTTCGAACTGTTCGGGGTAGAAACAAGGCTCTGGCGTAAAAACGAGGACGTTCCTGCAATCGGCAGATGGAATGCGCCGGAAGTAGTTTCTGCGCCGGGCACGGTGCTTTATGAAAACGGAATTGCCATTGAACCTATGCTTCCTTACGTAATAGATTCGTATCTTAAGGATTTGATTTACTGCGAGTCTGAAGATTATGAAGGTGCACTTAAAAGCATATATCCGTTTTACTATATGATTTCGCGTGAACAGAAAAAGCTGCTGTTGTTGCACTTGAAAAACAGACATGATATACTGTTGCGCAATTATAATCGGTTTGCAGATTTTGAAATCGGAGCAATCCGGCATAAGGCACTGGAACTGTACACAACGGTGAACGATTTGGTCTGCTCAATCAATCTGGTAGATTCAAGCCTTAGGGAGTTTCCTCAAAGACCGCTTGTAATTCTTACCCAGATATTCGGGCATATCAAGCACATTATTGAAGTACTGGAAAACAATCCGTCTGTCGTAATGGAGGAAATAGATGAAATTTCCCTTTCCATCGAAGGAATGGAATTTAATTTTGAGGGAATAAGCAGCCAGTTGCGGTGGACGGTTGACAAAAAAAGGCGGAGCGGTTTTTCTGTAGTAAAATAAGCACGTCCTTAAAAATGCGGCTTTTCAGGCTTTATGGAAAACGGTTCTGAATTTTATACAGAATTTCTAACGGAGAAAAGAATGGAAAAAAATCTTTCAATCCTTATAAAGAAGGGAGGTGTATTCTACGGTGTAGAAGGAACATCTCCTGATAAGATTTTTAAAGCGGTAACGGAGCAGATGGACTTACCGGTAAAATCCGATGCTGACGTAATTTATAATGCGCTGTGCGCACGCGAGGCGATTATGACGACGGCTGTAGGAAACGGAATTGCACTTCCGCACGCTAGAACGCCGGTAATAAAAAATGAGGAAGACCAGCGGGTTTGCGTTGTATATTTAAAAGAGCCGATTGACATGAAGGCTCCTGATAACATCAAGGTTTTTGTGATGTTCATCATTCTTACTCAAAATCCGCAGACACATCTTCAGACGCTTTCTTCTTTAGTATCTCTTTTTAAGAACGCTGAATTCAGAAAGCTTCTGGAATCTCACGCAAGTGAAGAGGACTTGTTAAGGGCCATTGAAAGAATGGACTGACAGTTTCTTTGCAGATATTTTGCGCGTAAAAACGCATATTTTCTTTATAAGATGAGGAAAAAAATGAACGAGAAAGCGATTACTGCTGTAGCAACTTCTATCCGAAGTCTGTCAATGGATGCAATCCAGAAAGCAAATTCTGGTCATCCGGGAACACCGCTTGGTGCAGCCGAAGTGGCCGCAGTCCTTTACGGTGAAATCCTTAAGCACAATCCTGCTGATTCTAAATGGGCGGACAGAGACCGTTTTGTTCTGTCTGCAGGTCACGGCTCAATGCTGCTGTATTCTATCCTTCACCTGAGCGGATACAAAGTAACTCTTGACGACATAAAGTCTTTCCGTCAGGTGGGTTCAAACTGTCCGGGGCACCCAGAGTACGGAATGACCGACGGCGTTGAATGTACGGCAGGTCCTCTTGGTCAGGGCGTTTCAATGGCAGTCGGTATGGCTCTTGCAGAGTCAATGCTTGCCGCACGCTTTAATACTGCAAATCATAAAATCGTAAATCATTATACATATTCGCTTGTCGGCGAAGGCTGTCTTGAAGAAGGCGTTTCTTCCGAAGCGTGTTCTTTAGCAGGTACGCTCAAGCTTGGAAAACTGATTGTTTTCTACGATGAAAACAGAATAAGCATTGACGGTTCAACGGACATTACATTCTCTGAGGACATTGCAAAACGCTATGAAGCATACGGCTGGCAGGTTCTTAAAGGCTCAATGTACAAGCCGTCAGAAATCCTCAAGCTTACGGAAAAGGCAAAAAAATGCACTGATAAACCGACTTTGATAATGCTCAAGTCAGTCATCGGTTATTCTGCGCCAAAGGCAGGAACGGCTGACGTTCACGGAGCGGCACTTGGTGCAGAAGGTGTAAAGGCTGCAAAGAAATTCCTTGGACTTCCTGAAGATAAGGATTTTACTGTTCTTCCTGAAGCTTACGAATATTTTAATTCAAAGAAAGCGTCTTTTGCAGCGGCAGAAGAAGCCTGGAATGAAGAATTTGACGCGTGGTCAAAGGAAAATCCAAAACTGCGCGCCGAATGGGATGCATATTTCTCTGATTCAGAAACGGCTGAAGTTCCTGATGTGGAATTCAGCGCAACAGATAAAATGGCTACACGTGCGGCTGGCGGAAAAGTGCTTAATATGATGGCACAGCGCTACGGTAATCTTACCGGCGGTTCTGCTGACCTTGCAGGTCCTAATAAAACAGAACTTAAGGACTGCGGCGGCATTTATTCACCTGCAAACCGCACCGGACGCACGATTGAGTTTGGAATACGCGAATTTGCTATGAGCGCAGTCTGTTCAGGAATGCGCCTTCACGGCGGACTTCGTCCGTTCTGCGCAACGTTCCTTGTTTTTGCAGACTATCTTCGTCCGCAGCTCCGCGTTGCAAGCCTTATGAAGCTGCCGCTCATCTATATTTTTACCCACGATTCTATTTATGTAGGTGAGGACGGACCTACACATCAGCCTGTAGAAACGCTTGCATCGCTCCGCGCCATTCCGGGAGTACAGGTGCTTCGTCCTGCTGATGCGCAGGAAACTCTTGAAGCCTGGAAAATGGCAATGGATTCAAAAGATCATCCTGTATGTATCGTTCTTACCCGCCAGGACATTCAGGGCTTTGAAAAAGAAGACGCTGACTGGAAAAAGAACATCAGAAACGGCGCATATATCGCAAAGAAAGGCGGAGATACTCCGGACATTACAATTCTTGCAACCGGCTCGGAAGTTTCAATGGCGGTACAGGCTGCCGAAATGAAAGCCGGCAAGAATATCCGCGTTGTTTCTATTCTTGACTACAACAAGTTTGACGAAATGGACAAAGCCGAGCAGGACAAGCTGACTGGCGGTGCAAAGCGCATTGTGTGTGCAGAAGCAGGAATCAGCGCAAACTGGAAGCAGTTTGCAACAAGTAAAAATGATTTGTTCTGCATAGACCGCTTTGGTGAGTCTGGACCGGCTGCAAAAGTTGCCGAACACCTGCACTTTACCGCAAAAGATCTTGCAGCAATCCTGTAGTAATTAGAAAAAAATAGAAAAAAGGTCAGAAATACATCTTTCTGAAGTGCACCCCTAAAGTTGGACAAATAAAGTTCAATTTTAGGAGGTGCATTTTTTATGTCCAAATACTCAGAAGAGTTTAAATTAAAAATTGTAAAAGAACATAAAGAAACGCATATAGGTGCAAAAAGTCTACAAAAGAAATATGGTGTTTATCACAGTCAAATTGAGCAGTGGATTGCCCAGTACAAATTAAACGGAAAATTTACTGAACCAACACGACATTTTAGCGGAGAATTTAAGCTAAAAGTGTTAAACTATCAACAAGAGCATCATCTTTCAGATCCAGAAACGGCATTGATTTTTGGAATCACAAACCAAGGAACAATCTGTGCATGGCGAAAGAAGTATATTACCGGTGGTACAGAAGCTCTGTTTCAGAAACAAGGCAGGCGTTCAAAAATGCAAAAAAAAAGTTTAATACCGAACAAACCAAGAGAAGAATGGACAAAGGATGAAGAACTTGCTTATCTTCGTATGGAGAATGATTTCCTAAAAAAATATCTGGCCTTAGTTCAGGAAGACGACAAGAAGAAACAGCAGCAGACAAAAGACAGAGAACAATCGATGCTGTCAGAGAACTAAGGTCAAAATACAATGTTTCAGATTTAACCAAACTTACAGGTTTGCCAAGAAGTTCATTTTATTACTCAGAAACGCATCCGAAACAGGATAAGTACAAAGAAGAGCGAGAACTTTTCCAGCAGATTTATCATGCCAATAAAGGCCGTTATGGCTATAGAAGGATTACTTTAGAGTTCAGGAATAGAGGTTTTTCAACAAACCACAAAGTAATTCAGAAACTGATGCATGAAGAACATATTGTGTGTAAAGTTCGTCAGCATAAATACAATTCCTATAAGGGCCAGATAGGCAAAGTGGCTCCTAATCTTTTACAGCGAGATTTCAGTACAACAAAATCTAATGAAAAATGGGTTACAGATGTTAGCTGGACAGCTCATTGAGCCGCATTTTTATGTAGAAAAAATACATAACTATAAAAAATTAAATTTTCACAACGAGAATTTTAAATATTTGAACGACATCTAGAAAAAAATAGGAAAAATTGCTATATTATCAAATTAGGGTGTGAGAAAATGGGCGTTCAAACGACAAAAATAAACAATCGTCGCTATTTGGGAAACAAATACAAACTGTTGCCGTTCATTACAAAAGTTGTAACTGAAAATTGCGGAAACTTTACCTCATTTACAGATATTTTTGCAGGCACTGGAGCGGTGGCTTCCGCATACACAAATAAACAACTCACCACAAACGACATTCTTTTTTCAAACTACATTTCAAATACGGCTTGGTTTTCGCCCGAAGATTTTGATTGGGACAAATTGGTATGTTTTATAAATAATTATAACAATTTAAGTTCCATTAAAGAAAATTACATGACAAAAAACTTTTCCGACACTTATTTTTCACACGATATTTGTTCAAAAATTGGTTTTATTCGCGAAGACATCGAAGAGAAGAAAATTGCAAAAGTCATAAACAATCGCGAATATGCAATTTTGCTCACGTCTTTACTTTATGCAATGGATAGAATTGCAAATACTTGTGGTCATTACGATGCTTGGCGACGAAATGTGGATTTGTCTGAACAGGTGCTTGAAATGCGTATGCTTGACGCAGAAAAAAATCTTAATCCTCAAAATCAATGTTTTAACATCGATTCAAATAAACTTGCTGAAAATATAAAAAGCGATGTCGTATATTTAGACCCTCCGTATAATTCACGCCAATATTGCGATGCATATCATCTAGTAGAAAATGTTGCACGCTGGCAAAAGCCTGAAGTTTTTGGAGTTGCAAAAAAAATGGATAGAACAGCTTTAAAGAGTAAATATTGCACACAGTTCGCTCCGAAGGCTTTTGACGACTTGATTTCAAAACTCGATGCTAAATACATTTTGGTTTCTTACAACAACATGGAAAATAAAGGAAACGACCGTTCAAATGCCCGCATTTCAGATGAAGAAATTTTATCTTCATTAAAAAAACGTGGCAAGGTTCAAATATTTTCTGAAAATTACAAGGCATTCACAACAGGAAAGTCCGACCGAAACGACAATCAAGAGAGGCTCTTCTTGTGCAAGTGCCAGTAAACCTAATCGCTTCCCCGTTAAATTATACAGGTGGAAAATATAAATTACTTCCGCAACTTCTCCCACTCTTTCCAAATGAAGTAAATACTTTTGTCGATTTATTTTGTGGCGGTTGTAATGTTGCTGTTAATGCAAATGCAAAAAAATATATTTGCAACGACAGAGAAAAACATTTAATTGGCTTATTAAAAAAATTAAAATCAGATGGAGCAGAAAATTTTTCACAAAAAATAGAATCGGTTATAACACAATATAATTTATCTGACAGTTCAAAACAAAAGTATGAGTTTTACGACTGTAATTCTTCGGCAGGATTAGGAAAATACAATCGTCCACATTTTTTAGAATTGAGGGAACATTTTAATTCAATTTCTGATTCTGATGAAGTTTATTATTATGAATTTTTTACGCTTGTAATTTATGCATTTAATAATCAAATCCGCTTTAATTCAGAATGTAAATATAATCTTCCTGTTGGAAAGCGTGATTTTAATATAAAAATGCGTAATAAACTAACTCAATTTGCAAAAGAAATTCAGAACAAAAAGATAAAGTTTACAAATCATTCATTTGAAAAATTAGATTTGGAAAAATTAGAAGAAGACTCTTTCATTTATGCTGATCCGCCTTATTTAATTACAACAGCAACTTACAACGAAAAAAACGGTTGGACTGAAAACGAAGAAAAAAAATTGCTCTCTTTTTTAGATGAATGTAATGTGAAAAACATAAAATTTGCCCTTTCCAATGTGTTAAAAACTGACGGAAAGAAAAATCAGATTTTAGAAGATTGGCTTTTGAAAAATAATTATAATTGCAATCATCTAAAATATTCATATAAAAATTCAAATTACCACAAAAAAGAAAATGCAGAAAAAACAGACGAAGTTTTGATTACAAATTACGAGGTTCAAAATGGATAAAATTGCTTATGAAGGTATAAGTTGGACAATTGGCTCAACAAGTTTCAGAACGAAAGAACTTAACAAGAAAACAGAATGGCAATTGGAATTGCTTGAAAATTTTTGGGCAAAACCGGAAAACAAGAATCAATCTTGGAAAGCAAACGAACCTCTCCAGCAACAATATTATAAATTTCTTTGGGAAAGTAATTTTACAGTTGGTAATGCTCCTCGTCCGGCAAAAGATGCACGAGAAAAGACTTCTGGACTTTGTGATATTGGAGTAGCAGACAGGGAAACACGAAAACTTACAGAAGTTGGAAAAGAACTGTTAAAAATATCTAAAATTGGAAATTTTAAAAGCGACAATATTTTACAAATTGAGGCAGACAGTTTTCTATATTTAAAACAGCTTCTAAAAACTTCCGTAAATTTAGGTAATTCAACTGTAAGACCATTCGTAATTCTTGCAAGAACCCTAAACGAATTGGAATATTTAAATTCAGATGAATTTATTTACTTTCTTCCTTTGATTTCAGACGAAAATTCATTTTTATCTGTAATTACAAAAATAAAAGATTTCCGTGCATGTAAATGCGATATTATTCAAACAGTTTATGAAATTTTATTATCGCATAAGTCCTATCAACAAGCACACGAGTTGTTTTTAAATGCAAATTCCATTTCTGAGAATTTAATCATCACTGTAATGATGAATCGTAAAAGCCCTCAATATTCTAAACCTTTTTATGAGTTTTACAATGCTTTGCATACAGTTTTGATGGAAAATGATTTTTCAGAAAAAAGTATGAAAAAATTGGAAAAATCAATAACTGACTGCAAAACAACAAGAACATCAATAAGAAAGTTACTTTACGCAACAACTAAAAATGTTGTAAAAGGCGGTAAGAAAACTTTTAAAACAGACATTTTAAACAGTGTTAAAGATGAAAAATCTTTCAAAGAGCTATTCTTTAAAATCTGTCATGTAGCAAAAACTTTGAATAATTTGGAAGATTACGGCGATTTGAATTTACGATACTTTGCAATGAGCGACTGTCTTATTACAAAAGATAAGACAGTAAAATTTGATACTCTTCCAAAAATCTATTTTGCAATGGTAAAAGAGTGTCTAAAAGAACTTTCGTTTACTGCTTGTGATTTACTTTACAAATCTATCAACTTAAATGAAATCGCACCTGGACTTGTAGTAAATACAGAAGAGTTTTATAAAAATGTCGCAAAAGAGATTGGTACAGAAACATATGACCGAAACGAAATCCAAAAAATCTTGGATAAAGAAAGGTATGAGCGTTTTAATAAATTGCTTGAAGAAAAATTTACAGATGAAAAACTATTGCTAATTTTAGACAATTTCAAAAACAGAAAAACTTCAAATGATGAGTATGACGAAGAAATTAAAAAATTAGTTTCATCAAATTCAGATGGTCCAACTTCATTTGAATATATTCTTGCAGTAATTTGGTATAAAATCAGCGATTATCAAGGCGATGTATTGACCTACATGAATTTATCTTTGGATGCAGATTTGCTTCCAAAGACTCATGCTGGCGGTGGCGAAGCTGATATAGTTTGGAAATATGAAGAAACTTCCGACTATCCGAAACATGATTTGTTGATAGAAGCAACACTTGCTGATTCAACAAATCAGCGTCGTATGGAAATGGAACCTGTTTCTCGTCATTTAGGGGAATATTTGTGTGAAAATAAAACTTCAAATGCTTATTGTATTTTCTTAACAAATTATCTTAACATGAATGTTATATCTGATTTTCGAATGAGAAGAAATCAGCCGTATTACGGAAATAATGGTGATAAAGTTTCTGGAATGAATATTGCTCCAATGGAAACTGATTTATTAAAAGTGATAATACAAAATAATCTAAAATATAAAAAATTATATGATATAATAAATAAGAAATTTAAAAGTTCTTTAGAACCTAAAGAGTGGTATGAAGAATTTGAAAAAGAAATAGAAGAAAGTTCTTTGCTTGCAAAGTAAGCGGGAACAGCTAACATAATTTTCAAAGCCGACAAACCGGTCAAGCCGGTTTGCGGTTAAAATATTGTTACACAGTTTAATCTGTTTGGAACAAAGCTTTATCTTTCCCCAATTCTTGATTTACATGACCAGTCATTAATCAGCTGGAATCTTTCTGAAAGTCCGAACTATGCTCAGACAGTTGATATGCTTGAAAAAGCATTAAACAGATTCCTGATGGAACTAATCTAATTCTCCATTCTGATCAAGGCTGGCAGTACCAGATGTATGATTATCAGCGGCGTTTGAAAGAAAAAGGAATCCGACAGAGCATGTCCAGAAAAGGTAATTGTCTTGATAATTCGGTGATGGAATTTTTTTTTGGTCTATTAAAATCTGAGCTTTTATATTTACAGGAGTTTGAGTCTGTTGAACATTTCAAAAAAGAATTGATTGAATACTTGTCTTGGTACAACGAAAAGAGAATTAAGGTTAAATTAAAAGGACTGACCCCTTTACAATTAAGGAATCAGTCCTTAAAATCAGCCTAGTTAAAGTGTCCAATAATTGGGGTGCACTTCTTTCTGACCTTTTTTATTTAAGGTTTAATGCCCCGCCGGCATTTCTGTTACAGCACCAGATCGCATATTGTTGCGCCGGTTACGCTGATAAGGTCGCCGGGTGCAAGTTCAATCTGTTCGCCGCGCACTCCTGCCGAAATATGGATTTTTTCGTGAAGAAGCGCACTTTTGTCTATGAACGTACGGAACTGCCTTTTCATTCCCAGCGGCGAACATCCTCCCCTTACGTATCCAGTAAGAGAAAGAAGCTCTTCCGGCTTTACAGGCGCAATTTCCTTTGCACCGCATGCAGTCCTTGCTTTTTTCAGGTTGATTTCATTAACCGCACTTTGGCAGAATACGCATATTTCCTTTGTATCCGTCCGCATTACGATTGTCTTAAAAACACATTCCGGATTTATGCCAAGTTTTTCAGCAGTTTTTTCAGCTGCCCCACGTGAAAGTTCATGCTCCGTATTGTCGTCATATTCGCGCACGGTAAACGCAATCTTTTTTGCTTCAAGAATACGCATTGCATTAGTTTTTTTCATAGAGAACCTTCTGCCTTTATTTTATAAAAGAAAACAGGGCAGAAAAAAGTCCAAGACTTCCTGCCATCATAATGCACCCTGCAAGAAGAACGCCAAGCGTTACGGCAATTACAGTGTCCTTGAATTTCATATCAAGAAGACTTGCAGCAAGCGTTCCCGTCCATGCGCCTGTTCCCGGCACAGGAATGCCCACAAACAAAAGAAGCGCAATGAAAATGCCTTTTCCAGCCTTGCTTTGAAGTTTTGCTCCTGCTGCAGTACCTTTTTCAAGGAAAAAACGGCATATTCCGCCGATGGCTTTTTTGTCTTTTCCCCATTCCAGAAATCTTCTTGCAAAAAGATAGATGACCGGAACAGGAAGCATATTTCCCAGAATGCAGATAATGTATGAAGGAACAACAGGCATCTGAAGTGCCTGAGAAACAGGAATTGCACCGCGCAGTTCAATGAGCGGTACCATAGAAATAAAGAAAATCCAGAGATAGTTTGTAATCATACACTGAATATACTGTTTTTTTTTCGCGTTGAATAGGAGTTTATTTTTTACTATAATGTCCACCTATGGAACACGGAACAATTACACAGGACAATCACGCAGCCTTATGGCACGGACGTTTTGAGGAAGGTCCTGACGCACAGGCAGTTTCATTTGAAACATCTATATTTGTTGACGAACGTATGGCTCTTGATGATATAAAAGGAAGCCGCGCACATGCAGAAATGCTGGGCTATGCCGGAATTATTACAAAGGACGAGACAGACAGTATTATTGCAGGGCTTGATTCAATAGAAAAAGACCTGAATGACGGCACTCTGAAAATCGACTATTCTGCGGAGGACATTCATTCTTTTATAGAAGCAACCCTTACAGACAGGATAGGCGAACCTGGTAAAAAAGTTCATACAGGAAGAAGCCGGAACGACCAGATTGCTCTTGACGAAAGGCTTTACCTTTGCCGTTTTGTTCCAGACCTTCAGAACAGAATTCTTACGCTTATAGAAACGCTTACTCAGATTGCAGAAAAGCATACAAAGACGATAATGCCGGGCTTTACCCATATGCAGCACGCCCAGCCTGTAACGCTTGCACATCATCTGTGTGCCTGGAGCTGGATGCTTACGCGTGATGCAGACCGGCTTTCTGACGCGCTTAAAAGAATCCGCATAAGCCCGATTGGTGCGTGTGCGCTTGCCGGAAGCGGTCTTCCGCTTAACAGAAAGTATGAGGCAAAGCAGCTTGGTTTTGATGAAATAACGATGAATTCGCTGGACAGCGTTTCTGACCGCGACTACTGCATAGAAACGGTGTCTGCGCTCAGCCTTGTGCAGATGCACCTGTCGCGCTTTTGCGAAGAAGTAGTACTGTGGTCAACTACCGAATTTTCATTTATTGATTTAAGCGAAAAGTGGTCAACAGGAAGTTCCATTATGCCGCAGAAGAAAAATCCTGACTTTGCAGAACTTATCCGCGGAAGGACGGGACGCGTTTACGGTGATTTAATTGCGCTTCTTACAATGATGAAGGGGCTTCCGCTTGCGTACGACCGCGACATGCAGGAAGACAAGCAGAGCCTTTTTGATGCGTGTGACGTTGTTCTTTCCTGCGTAGAAGTGTTTACAAAAATGATTGCAACAGCTTCCTGGAACGAAGCGGCTATGGCAGCGGCGTGCGAGGGCGGCTTTTTAAACGCAACCGATATTGCAGACTATCTTGTGCGTAAGGGAATGCCGTTCCGTACGGCGCACGGCGTAAGTGCAAAAGCCGTCCGTCTTGCAATCAGTAAAAACTGCCGCCTTGAAGACCTGTCACAGGAAGATTTTAAATCCTGCTCGCCGCTTATTGAAAGCGATATTTTTGAGGTTATTCCGCCGGCGGCCTGCGTAAATGCACGTAAGACTGACGGAGGTCCTGCCGAATCAAAGGTGATGGAGCAGATTTCCGCACTAAAAACATTCTGTGCAGAAAAACGCCGCTCCTTTTGAAAAATAAAAAAATATATTGGAGGAAATATATGAAAAAAATAACAGTAATTGCTTCTGTCGTTCTGGCAGTGCTTTCACTTGGTCTTGCAGGCTGTAAAAAAGCTCCTGCAAAAGCAGACAATTCCCTTGAAGAATTGAAAGGACGCGGCGTATTCGTACTCGGACTTGACGATTCTTTTCCGCCGTTAGGCTTTAGGGATGCAGACAACAACATCACAGGCTATGACATTGACCTTGCAAAGGAAGTTGCATCCCGCCTTGGCGTTGAATTCAAGGCTCAGCCGATTGACTGGTCTGCAAAAGAAATGGAACTTACTACAGGAAAAATCGACTGTATCTGGAACGGCTTTACAATTACAGACGAGCGCGAAGAATCTCTTTCTATGACAAAACCGTATCTTAACAATGCACAGGTTCTTGTTGTACGCAAAAACGGCGGAATTGAAAAACTTAGCGATGCAGCCGGAAAAACAATAGGACTTCAGAAAGGTTCAAGCGCACAGGATGCAGTTGAGTCAAACAAAGATTTTGCAGATTCCCTTAAAAATCTTGTGTTCTATAACGACAACATTACGGCTTTGAACGACCTTGAACTTGGCGGAGTTGACGCAGTTGTAATGGACAGCGTAGTTGCAGCGTATGATATTTCCGTAAGCAACAAGCCGCTTGTCATCGTTGATGAAGTTCTGGCAAACGAAGCGTACGGAATCGGCTTTAGAAAGACAGACGTAAAGCTTCGCGACGAAGTTCAGAAAATCCTTGAAGATATGGAAAAAGACGGAACAGTTGCATCTGTTTCAAACAAGTGGTTCGGCAAAAACATTTCTGTTATCGGAAAATAACGCCGTTTAATCGTACTTCCGGACGCCGTTCTTCCCTAAAAAAGGGCGGCGTCTTATTTGGATACAAATTTTTATGCCGGAAAAATACATAAAAATGCTCAAGGCGATGCTTGCAGGTTCGCTTACATCGCTTGAAATTTTCTTTCTTACGCTGCTTTTTGCAGTGCCTCTTGCTCTGTTTGTTGCATTCGGGCGTATGTCTAAAAACCGCCTTCTTTCTGGCATTACAAACGGCTTTCTGCTTCTTATCCGCGGAACGCCGCTTATGCTTCAGCTGCTTATGGTTTATTTTGGTCCCCTTCTTTTTGTTAAGTGGCTTTCTTCCTATGGAATTCAGATTTCTATAAAATGGGACAGGTTTGTTGCCGCAATAATTGCACTTTCCATAAATTATTCGGCTTATTTCGCAGAAATTTACCGCGGAGGCATAGAGTCAATTCCGCGAGGACAATACGAGGCTGCAAAAGTTCTGGGATATACGCAGACCCAGACTTTTTTCAGGATAATCTTGCCGCAGGTAGTCAAGCGCATAGTTCCTGCAATGGGAAATGAAGTCATAACGCTTGTAAAAGACACCGCGCTTGTTTCCGTTATCGGTGTGGAAGAACTGCTTATGGTTGCAAACAAGCGCCAGAGCGCAATGTTTTCATTTGTACCGCTTCTTATTGCCGGAGTATTCTACTTTGTCATGAACTGGGGCGTTTCCGTCTGCTTTTCCCGGCTGGAAAAAAAGCTTTCTTACTACAGCTGAACGAACTGGGATTTTACTTGGATTAGATTATGGAAGAAATCATTACTGTTGCAAATTTGAAAAAATCATTCGGTTCACTTAATGTTTTGAAAGACATTTCGTTTTCCGTTCATAAAGGCGAAGTTTTAAGTATCATAGGGCCTAGCGGTTCTGGAAAATCTACCGTACTAAGATGCATTACCCAGCTTGAAACCGTTGATTCTGGCTCAATAAAAATTTGCGGAAGTCCGCTTGTAACAGACGGAAAATACTGTTCTAAAGAAGAAATGCACAAAATCGCGCTTAAAAGCGGACTTGTGTTCCAGAATTTTAATTTGTTTCCGCATTATTCCGTACTTAAAAATGTTGTTGATGCGCAGGTGCAGGTGCTTAAAAAATCATCCGAAGAGGCAGAAAAAACGGCGATGGAACTGCTTGAACGGATGGGACTTGCTTCCAAGGCAAAGAACTATCCGGGGCAGCTTTCCGGCGGTCAGCAGCAGAGGGTAAGCATTGCGCGTGCACTTGCATTAAAGCCGGAGGTGCTTTTGTTTGATGAACCTACAAGCGCACTTGACCCGGAACTTACAGGGGAAATACTTTCCGTAATAAAATCACTTGCCGCAGAAAAAATGACGATGGTCGTAGTAACGCACGAAATGGCTTTTGCGCGAGACATAAGCGACCATATTATTTTTATGGACGGCGGCGTAATAGTTGAGGACGGAACGCCGCAGCAGGTTATAAACAATCCGCAGGCGGAGCGAACAAAGGCGTTCCTGTCACGCTTTAAAAAAGATAGCGTATAAAAGCCGGTCAACCGGTCTGCTTTACCTTAATTTTACAACCTTTTACTTGCTGTTTTCTCTTTTTATGTTACAATACTTTGGGTTAGTAATAATTAACTAAACTTTTAGGATATCCGTACGATACTAGGAATAGAGTTCTTATTTTTATCTTCTTATAGTTTGCGTTGCAAACCTTTTTACGAGGAGTGTATATGAAAAAATTTTTAGTATGTCTGCCGGCTGTACTTTTTATATTGCTTTCTGTTTTCATTTTATCCTGTGAAGTAGGACTTGGTGAGTCCGTAGATACAGAAGCCCCTAAAATTTCCATTACATACCCTGACGCAAAATCTGTCATAAAAGACAGGTTCGTCCTTGCAGGCGAATGTTCCGATGACCGGATGGTTTCAAGCGTACAGGTTACCATTCTTGACTCCTCAAATAATCCTGTAACAGGCTATGAATTAAAAGCACCTGTAGTTGAGTCTGCAAAGTCAGGACAGGTATGGTCTGTAGAAATAAATGCAAAGAACGCAGACGGCTCGTATCCTCTTAAAGACGGAAAATATACGTTCCGCACGATTGCAACCGACGGAGCCGGAAGAAAGTCTGCTCCGTTTGAACGTGACCTTGAAATAGACAATACTGCTCCTGTATTTGTAATAAACAGTCCTGGAAGCACAGACACAGAAACGTCATACGGTTCTGTCTTAAAAGTAGAAGGTTCTATTGCAGAAGCTCACTCCGTAAAATCAATGGCGCTTACAGTCTATGATACAAACGGAATTGAAAAAGCCAGCTGGAAAGAGGAGAACATTAACATTGCCGGCGGAACTTCAGTTACGTTTGCAAAATACTATTCCAATACAGGCGGAACAGACACACTTCTTGAACGGTATAATAATATTTATGATTCACAGAAAGGCGGATTTCAGGCATTTAAGTGTTCCGTTGAACTTACAGACAGCTCATGCGTATACCAGAAACCGGATTTTGTTCCGTCATACAACCGTTCTTCCGATGCAGGACAGCCTGTTTCTTCCGACGGTAACACCACTTGTGACGTATGGCTTTATGACGACATCTACGGAACAGATGCAAAATACGTCCTTATGGGAACAAAAGCTTCTGAAGTATGGGGAAAAGCGTTTGAAGTAAGCGACTTTATGAACATTCTGAACGGAACAGTTCCGTACGATACTCCAAACGCAGACGGAAAAACTGTTCTTGAAGTGCTTAACAGTGCAAAGACAGACACGTCAGAAAAATCCCTTAAAATGAAACTGAACAAGGATGCAAATCCTACGTACACGGTAATGGGCTATTCATTTGATTCAACCGCAGAAAAAGACGGCGTTCTGACTTTAAGCCCGGCTGCAAAAGGCGGAACGATTACGTTTAAGGCAGATGCAGGTCTTGACGGCGTGCTTTTTTCACCGGAAACAATAAAAGTTTACCTTTTTGGTCCGTTTGAAAAAGATGCCGTATCATTAAAACTTTCTGACATATACAATGACCCTAAGGCGTATGCCGAAAAAAATGCACAGGTTACTTCAATCCTTTACGACGGAAAAAACGGCGTAGGTGGGGGCAGCCCGGATATTTACGGGCCTTACACAGGCGAGTCCAGAAGTACATGGACGCAGTCGCTTTCCCTTCCGTCTGATTCAAAAATAATGAAGGCAACAAAGTGCTATGTTATTGCGGCAACAGGCGAAGATAAGGACAATGTAGAATTTATTTCTGCAAACAACAAGTACAACGGCTTTGAAGCTCAGGCAACCGGAGTTCCGCCAACTGTTACAATATCAAAACCAGAGACGGATTCAATCTCTAATAACCCGCAGGATATTATTACGGTAAAAGGTACAATAAAATCTGATGAAGGAACTGCGGTAAACGATGCCTCTTATGAAATCTATGTATATGATGTAACGAACAAAAATACCCTGCTTGGAACAATCAAAAACCGTGATACAAACAGTGATGACGACAGTTCTATGAAAATAATCGGAACGCTTGGCGTAGATCCGGAAGTTTCTTTTGAAATAGATGCCTCAAAAGGAACGTGGTATCCTGAAAAAGGTGCCTCAAAAGACGGAACAAAGCCTTCTGAAGGCGATGTATTTAAGTACGTAATTTCTGTTTCCGGCGTTACAGATACAACAGGCAAGGATTCTGTTACTGCACAGGTGGATATGCTTAAACCGACTGCAAGCATTGAGGTTTCTACGCTTCTTTCAAATGAAAAAGACGGCAAAACAAGAGATAACTGCGTAAACGGAAAAATAAAAATTAAGGGAACTCTTTCAGATAATGACAAAATCGCTTCGGCATGGGCAGAAATTTCAGATTCAAAAGGCAATGTAACAAAATCTGATGTTCAGCCTGAAGGAACTGGTTCTTTTACATGGGATTTTGACACGACTTCGCTCAGCGACAACACCGAATATTCAGTTAAAGTTTACGCTTTAGACCGCGCCGGAAACAAAGGTTCTAGTTCTGAGCAAAAAATTTATGTTGACCAGAGTACAGATTTACCAGTCATTACGCTTTCTAATGCAGATGACAAAATAAAAGATAAAGACGGTATAGGAGTTGGTGAAAACCTTTTTGACCAGACAGGAAATAATAAACTTTCCGGCGCAGTTGTTGACGATGACGGAATTGAAAAAATAGAAATTGCGTATAAGAAATTTGGCAGTGACGGAAGTTTTACATTACTTTTCAAATCTCTTCTGTCTCCTGGTGGAAAGACATCTTATTCTTTCAGCCAGGCATTGAAATCTGCTGAGGGTGCTGTTCTTGAAGAAGGTTTTTATTTAATTCAAATTAAAGCAACAGATAATGCAGAGGGTAAAATTAACACAACAGAATTTGCAATCTGTATAAATAACGATGCGCCTTCAATTACATTCATAAATCCTGTAAAGAACTCTGAAAGTTATCAGAGTAATAAGTTTACGGCATCTGGTACAGTTTCCGGAGAGTTTGGATTACAGGACGGTGGGTCGTCTGATAAGATTTTAAAACGTGGGGAAAAAACTGTTACGGTTAAGCATTCAGGCAGTGTTTACGAATGGAATGATGAGATTGACCTTTCAAACTCCACTGAATCTGAAAATACTGGAATTACTAACGACGGTGTTCTTTATACAATAACATATACTGTAACAGACAGTTTTGGTCGTGAAACAACAGATTATGTAAAATTCAGGTTTGATAATATTTCTCCTGTTGTAGAAATAAACGATTACAATCAGCCTGCTTATATTGGACTAACAAGAACTACAATTTATTCATTTGCTGGAACAGTTAATGATGCTAATGCAATAAAATCTCTTGAATATTCTATTGATGGCGGTACTAAGTGGACTTCTATTTCTGCACAGCAATCTATCAATGCAAATATTGATTTTAAAAATGTAGGTGAAGAAGAAGCAAAAGTACAATTTAGGGCAACGGATGAGGCTGGTAATGTTTCTGAACTAACAGAAAAGTCATCACGGACTGTAAAAATAATAAAGAATGCACCAGAATTTGGAGCTTCTTTTACATTAAACGTTACAGACGGAACGCCTAAACAGGATGTTAATACTTATTATGTAAATAAACCGTTTACAATTACGGGAACTGTAACTTCTGCCGCACTTAAGAATGTTAAGTACGGTTCAGAAATTTTGACAGTTAGTCAAAGCGGTGACGTATATTCTTTCAAAACTACAGAGTTTAATACATCCGGAAACTATACATTTACAGCAGAGGATATGGCAGGGCAGATGTCTTCAAAAACTGTTTCTGTTGTTTTTGATAAAGAGCCGCCTGTTCCAGAAATTTCTCAGGTTTCACCGCTTGTTACAGGATATGCAGGTACTCCTGCTGAATATAAAAATGGCGCAGTTAATGGAGAAATAACTGTTCAAGGCTCTTCAACAGATAATGATAAAGTTGTCTCAACTGTGCTTAAGGTTTATAAAGCAAAGATTGAAGATGGAAAAGTTGTTCTAACTGGAGATGCAATTCAGAGCCTTAAATTTGACGGAACTGAACAGGAAGGCGATGCTGTAACAGTTGAAAGTTCTTCAAATACAGCAAATAACTATAAATTTACTGTAGATACTACAAAACTTGTTTTTGACGACGCCGGCATAGTTATCTGTATTGAGTCTACAGACAGAACAGGCAATGTTAAAGTTGCAGAATATCCTGTTTATGTATGTCAGGCTACGGATAAACCTACAGTATCTTCTTCTAATCTGACTCTTACGTTGTTGGACGAAGATGAGATTTCAAGCGCAGACGGTAAAAACCTGTTTGGAATGGGAAGTCAGACTGTTTATGTAACAGCAACCGATGATGACGGAATACAATCTTTTACTTATAAGTTTGATGACGGTACAGAGAAAGAACTTTACAAAAAAGGTGATTATGATTCTGCAACTACTTCCGTAACAAGATCTGTTCCGTTAGGTTTAACCGGAGCTCATACAATTACATTTAAAGTTACTGATATAAATGACACTGAATATAGCACTGAGCCTATTTTGTTTGCAGTTGATAACGATGTTCCTGTAATTTCAGACATTAAGATTGGTGGAAAAACTTATGAAAAAGGAATGTTTGTTTCTAAGAAATTTGCTATTACAGGAAAAGCATCAGACGAAAGTGAAATTGCATCTGTTGAATTAGCAGGAGTATTTTCTACTCAATCTCCGTCAGTTTCGGGTTCTGAATCATGGAGTTCTTCTGATTTCGAAGAAACTGAGGGTTCTAAAGAGGTAACTGTTACTGTAAAAGATAAGTATGGTCGTTCTTCTTCAACAAAACTGGAATTTAAAGTTGATGTAACTCCGCCTGTATGGAAAGAGTCTGAAAATGGAGATAATGTTCCGACTACGATTTCTGGCGGACAAAAAACAAAGACCAATGACGAACTTGCTGCTATGACAGAGAGATATTGGTTCAACACAAACAGCATTACTTTGTCAGGAAAGGCATGGGATAAAAATGAAATTACCGGCTATACGCTGAAAGTAAATGATACTGAAACAACTTCAAGCGGAGGCAACGGCTATTCAATTCTTGCTAATTATAACGATGGATTAAACCGTGTTACTCTAGAAGCAAAAGATGCTGCTGGAAATAAATCTAGTCGTGAAATTTCTGTTTATGTAGACACCGAGCAGCCTGAACTAAAAAATACGATTGTAACAGTAGACGGAAAAACAGGTTCGTCGCTCTACATAAATGCTGAATCGCAAGTTACCGTTACAGTATCGGCAGCAGATACAACAAGTGGAGTATCGAAAATTCTGATTGGAATGACTCCTTCATTTAAAGATGAAGATGCGATTGGAACTCTTGACATATCTTCTGATGATGCTGGTATTAATGGTAACGATGTAACTGAAACTATCAATATTTCTGAAAAGTCTCATGAGTGGGCAGACGGAACACAGACAATTTATATACGCGCAGTGGATAAATCAGGACTATCGTCTATAGAAAGTTATATTTCCGGTCTTATCGTAGATAAAACACCGCCTGCAATAACATATACTTCGCACTCTCAGGGAGCAGCGGTAAACAAAACAGTAACGGTTTCAGGAACGTATACAGAAGCAAATAATACAGACTCTTTAGAAGCAAGCCTTTATTACCGTACAACTTCTGATGGTGCATGGAAAAAAGCATCGCAAACAGTTTATGTATCTGCTGAAGGAACATGGAGTGTTGATTTTGATACAACAGTTCTTAATGATAAAACAAAATATGACTTCCAGATAAGGATGACAGACAAAGCCGGGAATACAGTTCCGGAAACGGCAGCTTTACTTACGCTCTATGTTAATCAGGACAGCAATCGTCCTGTTGTAAAAGTTACTTTCTCAAATACAGACGGAATATTCCGTCTTGGAGATACATCATTTACTGGTACTGTATCTGATGATGACGGTGTTATAAAATCAATATATCTTCAGATGGTAGAACAGGGAGATACGTTAAAATCAGATTGGGGAACTGCACTTGCTGAAAACAGTAATGAGTGGAAGTATGAAAATATTACAGATGGTACATATAATTTGTATTTTAAGGTAATAGATAAAGCCGGTGGTACATTTATTACAGGTAACAATGACTTACTTACTGTTCCTAAAATTCAGAACAATAATGAAGATGTTGCCGGTGATAAAATTACTTTAAGTGTTGATACAAATCCACCTGTTGTGTCTTCCGTGCAGGTGAATTTACAGTCTGCTGATAAAGGTGAAGTAGATGATTATGAGGATGTAAATAATAATCATATTTTAGGCGGTGTAAAATATAAATACGCTACGTTTAGGGTAAAGGCATCTGACACTGTATCAACAGGTGATAGGCTGACAGTAAATGTAAGGCTTGGTGAACAAGAATATTCTGCATTATATAATAACAATACTGGATATTATGAAACTAAAGCTGATATTGATATAGGAAATTCAGCTGTATTTGTATCGGGTATTTATCAGTTTGTGGCAGAAGCAAGGGATGAAGCTGGAAAAACAACGTCTCTTACTCGTATCGTAACTATTGATAATACGGCACCTGATACAATAAAAAATGTCATTCCATCTGCAGATACAGAAGTTACCGGTGAATTTGAAATGAGCGGTCTTTTGCAGGACGATGAGAAGGCAAACAGCGGTATTCCGTTGTCTGATGCAATGGCGTATTACATTCCTACAAATACGACTCATGCATATACAACAGAAGAGCAGTTGAAAACTCTTGCCTGGAGCAACGAGAATCTTACACAGACAGCTGTTACTTGGAAAATAGATTTTGCCGGACTTGCAGAAAAACTTGGCTATTCAAAAGAAAATGAAATGCTGGGTAATGAATATTTATATGCACAGGATTCTTCAAATACAGATTTGTATGATATTCCTGTGTGGTTCAGATTGACAGATAATGCTGGAAACGTAGGCTATATACAGGGAAATACATTGCGTTTCAATCCGAACGCAGATAAGCCTCAGGTTCAGATTACGTATCCTGAAATGATCGACGGCGAGGAACTTGTAATGGGCGGAACAGTCCGTATTCAAGGTTCTGCAAGCGACAACGAAGGAGTTGATTCTGTTTGGCTTCAGTTCGATTTTAATAATGACGGTGAATATGAAAACGGTAACGAAATTGAAAATGCGCCGAAAAATTCTGAAGGAAAGGTATATATCGGAGGTGATTCTGAAAATATTGCCCAATCAATTCCTGTGAAAGGTGATAACGGTTTCAAGGTAAAAGGAACTCTCAGCTGGTCATCATCCGTAGATCTTTCTGGATTTACTGCCGGTACAAAAATTAGAATGAGGGCGGTTGCAGTTGATAAGGATACGTCAAATCCGCTTGCAAGTGCATGGTCTAAGGAACTTGTCATTACTGTTGACAACAATATTCCGCAGCTGGAAGATTTAAAGCTTGTACAATATGCTGAAGAGTCGTATACAACACCGAAAAAAGAAATTTCGTATGCTGATGATGTATTTATTTCTGGTTTGAACTGGCGGCTTGAGGGCAGGGCTGTTCATACAGAAGGCGTTTCTAACGTTTCTGTTTCTGCCGGTAATAGTATAACAACAGAGGCTGACGGCAATAATAAGAAATTCTTTATTCCTATAAATAAAGATACTGGCAGCTGGACTGCTATGATTACGGCAGTTCCGTCTGCGGACTCTCCGTATCAGAACAATACAACATTCTCTGTGCATATAGACAATGAAGCGCCTGCGCTTGAAACAGACAGCAACGGTCTTATTATGTATAAGGATAATTACGGAATAGAGGCGAATAAACTCAGTTCATCAGTGTTTGTTCAGAACAGTAACGGTGAATTTGCAACAATCGCCGCACGGGTAAACGAATCTGGCTCTGGTTTTGAGCGTGCAGTATTCTATTTTGTGCGAACTGACAGTGCCGGCAGTAATAAACGCGTTTATAACGTAATGGACGAAGACAGGAATGTTAATAGAACATCAGTACAGGATAGCAAAGCTGATGGACAAGTCTATATAAATGAAGACAAACTTGCCGTACTGTATATGAATAACATAGGAAGAAGCGATCTTACAAAACTTAATCTTACAACAAACAATAATATACGTGCCGGCGGACTTGTAAAAATAGGCGGTACGTATCATAAAATTATAGAAGTAACTGAAACTTCTGTAACGATTGATGATGAAGTATCTACGACATATAAGGAAGCAGAATTTGTATACGGAATGGTCGTTGATAATTCTGGAGAAAGCCGCAATTCTTCCGGCATCAAGAACGATGATGGTGACGGTATGGTTGAATCATACTCAAAGAGCGGTTCAAACTATACTTGGGATGCATCCGTTCCGTCCGCAAATATTCCCGACGGTCCGATAGAAATTCATGTTGTTGTATTCGATAAGGCAGGAAATACAAACTACGGTCGTGTAAGTACGCGTATAAGTAACAGTCCTATTCGTATTACGTCCGTGCGTCTTGCAACGGATTTGAACGGAAACGGAGCGTTTGATGATGCTGAATACCAACAGTTCTATGCAATAAAGAATTCTGAAGGAACTGGTGACACTTCACAGGGTGTTGAAATCTGGAATCTTGATACAAAACAGGAACTGGGTAGGGAAAAGTGCTGGGCTGTAAAAGAACGGCTTTCTATACAGCCAGAATTTGTAGGCGGAACAGAACCTTTCTATTGGACTCTTTCTAAAGGTTCGGAAGGACTTTCTGCAGGAGAATCACTTGTAAAGTCATCTGCAAAAGAAATTAATAATAAAACTGTATTTTCACTTGATAATAATGATTTAAGTTCTGGTGACGGTTATGAGGGAGCAGAGTGTTATTATCGCTTCAGCTTCTGGGATTCAACGGAAGAACTTACTCCGGGAACAGATACAAGCTGGACTGTTCTTAATGCATACGTAAAACAGGAACTGGTCGATAATATTGCTCCGACAGTTTCTATATCTCCGTTCTATTGGAAAAACAGTACAGAAAACAGTCTGTACAAGAACAGTACAGAGAATGGTCATATAGAACTTGAAGCGGACTGGCAGGAAACTGACGCTTACAAAAATAATACCGGAAACAGTGTTTATGACGGTGACCCAAAAGTTTCCGGTATTATAAAGGTTCAGGGAACAGCAAATGACAACAAGATTCTGAAGAATATAGAAATAAAAATTTCCAGCTTTATGAATGAGTATCAGTCTGTTGGTACATATACAAGAACTGGAGATACAGGCTGGAATGATACCAAGTTGGAAAATGATATTGCTGTGGCATTGGAAAATCAAGGCTGGGCATTTACTGTAGACCGCGAGACAATCTCTCAGGCTGACGGACATACAATAGAATGGACTCTTACGTGGGATACATCAAAGATTACTGATACTGCGGTTACAGATGTAAAGATTTTCGTACGGGCAACAGACCAGTCTGAAAAAGCTTCTTCTGAACCAGATGAAATTCAGACGACAGCAGAGAGACCGACTCCATATTACCGCGTAGATGTTGTGCCGTATATTACGGAATTAATAACAACACTTTCAGGAATCGAAACAAAGAATCATTCTGTATACGGAAGAACAGCCTCAGGCAGATATCCGGTTTATTTCTACACACAGGATGCTAATGGAAATTCTAATGTATCAGAAAAAATTTCTGTAGTTGGATTTAATATTGCTAAAGAAGATTCTCAAATTATCTTTACTAAAAATGCTGTTACAACTACCTTAGATTCTGATTTGAGTTTTCAATTACCGGAAAATGCAGTGTCTGGCAAAATTGAAATTTCTGTTAATTCCATAAAGAACCTGAATAATATAAATAATAAAAATGCAAAAGGTTCTTATGAAGATGTGGAATCGGATTCTTTGTATAACAACTATAAGAATTATTACAACCGTCAGCCAAATAATGTAAATAATGACCTTTTGGAAGATGATGTTGAACTTGCAATATGGGGAATTAACTCACAATCCGCTGTATCGCCGGAAGGCATTGTTTCTGAAGCAACAATGCATATAAATCCTTCTGACGGACAATTGGGCTTCTCATTCTCTTCTGGAAACTATGGATATTATCCTTATGGTGTAGATGATAAAGGAGAGCCCCAAAAATATTCACTTAAGTTCTGGTGCCGGGATTATACTCCTGTAAATACAATGCGTTTTGTGTACGATAATCAAGGACACATGTTTGGTGTGCATGCTGGTACCGATACAAATAATCCGCGTGTTGCCAGATTCCGATTAGTTTCAAGTGTATGGGGACCTAGTTCTGATATAGATAGTAAGGATAGTGACTGGATATGTGCATATAGTGCAAATAATGCTCTCCGGCTTGAATATATGGCTAACTATAAGGACAGTGATAAAAGTTATGTAATGAACGGAACTCGTTTCCAGTTCCATCCTCAACTTGCGGCAAGTGCCAGCGGAACTAAAACAAATTTATATTTAATGTATTATGATTCCCTTACAAATGAACTTAGATTCCGTGCTGGACAAATGGATAATAAGACGGCATTTAGCGTTGTATATAAAAATGTAACTAATATCTTTGGACAAGTTACTGGGCAAACAGAAGATTGGTGGGCTCAAAATGACACAAACTATTCTTCTTTTGGAGATTTTTATGATGATGCATATTTGTATGGTTCTGATTCGACAAAAACTGTTACTGACTATAATCATGTTTCTGTTCTTGCAAGTTCTGCTACAAATACAGGCAGTTCACCGTATGCACCGGGAGAGCGTTATGCCATTGCCGTTGTGCCAGGTTCTCAAGGTTCTCCAGATACAGTTGTTGCTGTCTGGTGTGATGATATTCATAAAACATTATGGTATAGTTATTTGACTGACCCTATAACCAATAATCATCAAAATGTAGATTCAGAAACACATGTAAATAAGAGTTGGTCTACACCAGTTGCAATTCTTGACGGTAATTCTGGTGGTTATGCGGCAATTGCTGTCGATTCTGCTAACCATATTCATATTGCTTCATACAGCAAAGAAAGGACAGGTTCTCTTGTATATACATATCTTGACAGTTATGACAGTTATGAATCTGCAACACCAGATTATATAAAAACACATTCTGTATTTGTTGACAGTTACGGAGCAACAGGTCAGTACATTACTATTGATTTTGCAAAAGACAGTACTGGAACAAGATATATACCGTATATCGGTTATTTGATGACATCTTTGCAATATCCAAAATATGCATACCTTGTTGATGTTGATTCTGCTGTTAAAAATAGTTCTGACTGGATTCCAAAACCAGGTACAGATTCTGAAAATATGTATACGGGTGCATGGGAATCAGTAATTTTACCGACAGAAAATAAATTCCTTTTGGATGATATTTGTATCGGAGTCTTTAGAAATTCTAATGGAATGCTTCAAAATATTCCTGTAAAGACAGGTACTGATATTTGCGGTGGAAACGGAACTTCAAATCCTGTTATTGGTTACGGTATCAATTACGCTGGTCAAGGCTACATCGAAACCGCCCAGCTTAAATAAACTATAGGACTTTTCAGAAAATTCTCGGCGAGTTTTTCCCAAATTCTCGCCGAGTTTTCCCTAAAAACTCGCCGTACTTTTTAAAATTCTCGCCGAGAATTTTTTAAAACTCGGCGTGTTTTTTTTCAGTAAAGGCAATTGTCATGGTGAACTTCACACTTTGTCATGCTGAACTCGGTTCAGCATCCCACTAACGCTTGTAAAGACCTATCAATGGGATTCCGAAACAAGTTCGGAATGACAGGGTTGGCGAGTGAAAAGACCTATTTACAGCTCCTGAACCTGCTGTAAAGAAAGTCCTGTACATTTAGAAATAATTTCCGCAGAAACTCCGGATTTTTTAAAGTTTCTTGCACTTTCAAGTTTTCCTTCAATAGCCGCTTCCTTTAGTGCAATTTCTTTCTCTTTTTCAGCTTCTTTATATGCTTTCTCATAAGCTTCTTGAGCAGCCGCTTGGGCGGCGTGTTTGGCGGCTAATCTTATCTCTTGCTCCAAAGTCATAAAAGTCCTCCGTGCGTCTTCGGTGATTTTGGCTTTGAGGACTTTTTCGTTGATAATCTTTGAAAAGTCTGTTTCGTCCGGTTTCTTCTGTACAAGAAATTTGAAAAAAGTCCTTAGCTTTTCTGCTGGCATTTTATCATACTTTTGGGCATTGCAAAAGACTTTTGTTGTTTTGTCGTCAAGTACAAGGGTGCTGTCTTCGAGGCAGACGCTTTTGAAGGTGTAAATCGGTAGCCCTTTGTGAAAAATATCATCAAGGCAGAGGAAAATCACATAACTTTCTGTAAGTGATTCGTAGTCCTCGCCAGCGTGCAGGGAAGAAACATCCAGTACACTTTGATAATATCTGGCTCTAAGCGGAAGATAATCGTTACCAATGACCTGCATTTCGATATCAAAAATTCTGTCGGTGTCGTCTTTTACAAATACATCGAGGCGAATTCCTTTGGCGAAGAAATCGACATTCAGAGTTGTTTCTGGCTGGGCAAGACTTATGCTTTCAATCTTAATATTCAAAAGCATTTCGAGGAACTCCTTGCAAAGGTCAAGATTCTCAGACATAACCTTGCAGAAAATGAAGTTGTCTGAAAGTGAAGCTTCGTTCCATTTTTTGAGAAGCTCCGGCGGATAGTATTCGTTCATACACGGCTCCTGTTCTTCACACGATTCTGTGTGTTTTGTTCGGGGATCTTTCTCCCTACATATAAATCGAATTTATCTTTCATTTTGGGCAAAAAAGTGCAGGGAAATTTGAAAAAAAATTGAAATTTTTTTTTGAAAAATGAGTTTTTGTGTTTTTAGCTAAACGTAACGGTCTGTTTTACTGTCCGGGTGTTTTCTGGCATAAAAAAAGGACTTCCAAAACTGGAAGTCCTTTTTTGAGCTACACTGGATTCGAACCAGTGACCCACGCCTTAAAAGGGCGTTGCTCTACCTACTGAGCTAGTAGCCCATGCACTTTTGTGAATGCTTAAATAATATATTCTTTTTCAAAAAAAGTGTCAATAGCAAAACGCTGAATTTCTTGTTTTTTCAGTTTTTTCTATTCCATTCGGACGATTTCGTAAAAATCGGAGATTGTCAGCGGAGTAAGATTTTTTTTCTTCATCTGCTGTATGTATTCCTCCGGCGTGTCGTCTTCTATAATTACCGTTCCGTTCGCCTTAAGGCTCTTTTTAAGAATTCCGCCGTGCTTGAACACAAGCGTAGCGATTTTCAGGGACTCGTCTATGTCCTTCTTTATCTTGAAACCGAAAGTATAGTCGCCTTTCAGCCTGTTCGTAAGGACTGCACGGCATTTTTTTCCGTAAAGTTCCTGAATTTTCTGCATAACTTCGTCGTTGTGCCGTTTTATTTCCCTGTGTTCAAGGTATTTTTCTACGGAAAGCCGGCAGCCCTTGTTTTTTTCAAGCAGTTCTTCTATGCCGGTGTTGTTTTCCTTGCAGAATGCCTGCGTAAGTTTCATCGTCATTACTGCATCATCTTCGCTTTTGTGCGCCTGTAAAGATGACGTATCTATATTGTAGTGCGTACACCAGTCGGCAAGACCTTTCTTTTCACCTTTTGCGTTATCTACGATTACGGCGATGTCAAAGGCGGCAAATTGAATGAGCGGAAGGTTGTAGCGTTCGCACGCGCTTACAACGAAGCCTACGTCATTTGCAGAACTGAAGCCGATTACTTTTCTGTCCGGCGCTTCAATCAGTTTTTTCAGCGGCTTGTAGTATGCCTCAAAATTCCGCTGTGCGCGGAAGTAGTCCTTTGAATATGCCAGCTGACAGCGGTTTTTTGGTGAAAACAGATACCAGTCGAATTCCGTTTCGGGATTCATTACAACGTCGTCGGAATCAAGAATGTTGAATTCTGCGTCGGTAAGCACGTACCCGAACGAGCACATTTTTCCGATACCGTCAAAGCAGTTTGCACATTCAATGTCAAAAAACAAATACGATTTATTCATTTGGTTTTCCTCAGTCAAGAAAAATATATTCTGAAAAATACAATGCCTGTATTTTATTGAGCGTAAGCTGCGCATTCAGTTCTGCGCACAGTTCTGACTTTATGCGTTCTTCGCCTTTTTTGCGGAGCGTTTCTGCCGTTTGCTGCGAAAAATATTCTTTTATAATGTTTTTAAGTATGCCGCTTTTCCGCGAAAGTTCTTCGTAGAATTCTACATCACCGGCTTTGTAGGAAAACCAGGGCGATACAACGACTGGTATGCCTGCGCCGTCTTTTTTTTCACCGGAAGGCGCTGTTGCTGTCCGTATGCGTCCGAGTCCTGTAAATGCGGCATAAGATTCTGCGGCGGATGAATTTTCGGACTGACTTACCGTTTGTGCGGGAGCAGAAGTCTTTTTCCCAGGGGTGACTTTTCCTGCGGCGAATACATATATCGTGGAAACAATAATGACTGCCGCAATGAACGAAGCGATTATTGTAAGCGCGCCGTTTACCGTTATGTCAGGAATTCTGATTTTCTTCATACGCATTTTTTTCCTTAAGGAAACACTGAATAAATCCTATTGAGGATTTTTCAGTGTTAACCTTGAATGTAGCTAATTGTCCGTAAGTCAATGACTTACGGAAATTTGACGGGAAGTGCTGAGTAATCGCTTCAAGTGTTAATCAGCACTTCCTTAAGATACGGCTTCATAAGCGAAAGTGTTTTTCCGGCGGCGCGCGCCTTTACCAGAACGCCGGCATCTTTCCACTTTTCATCTATAATTACTCCGTTTGTGCGAAGGTTCTGCAAAAGCGCGCTTTTTTCTGCTGGAATTTCAAACGTCCTCACTTCGCCAAGCAGTTCTTCCGAAATGCGCTCTGCAAGCGCCTCAAAACCGAAGTGCGTTTTTGCGCTTACGCATACAGCATCCGGGAACTGAAGGTTCAGCGCTGCAAAGTCTGCGGCATTTTCCTTTGAAACATCGCATTTGTTCAGGACGATTACGCGCTTTGAATTAGTGGCGCCTATTTCGTCAAGGACGGCGCAGACTGTATTGTACTGGCTGAGCGCGTTCGGGTCTGATGAATCTATTACCAGAAGCTGTAAATCCGCATTTTTTGCGGCAGAAAGCGTAGACTTAAAGGCATCTATAAGGCTGTGCGGAAGATTACTGATAAATCCGACAGTATCAGTCAGGAGAATGCCGTTTCCGTCCTTTAGTTTAAGCTTTCGTGTAAGCGGATCGAGCGTTGCAAAAAGCTTGTCTTCTACGAATGCATCTGCGCCTGTAAGCGCGTTCAGAAGGCTTGATTTTCCGGCATTTGTGTAGCCGATAAGCGCGCATTCCGGAACTGGAATGCTTCCGCGCTTTTTACGCTGCGTTTCCCTTGTGCGTACTACTTTTTCAAGCTCTTTTTTTGTTCTGAAAATGATTTCGCGGATATTCCGCTGGTCCAGTTCAAGCTGTGTTTCGCCTGCGCCTTTTGAGCCGTAGCTTCCGCCGCGCTGGCGCGCCATATCACCGTAGGAATGTGCAAGACGCGGAAGAGAGTAGGTGAGCCGAGCAAGTTCCACCTGAAGAACAGCCTCTTTTGTCTGCGCACGCTGTGCAAAAATCCGTATGATTACTTCCTGACGGTCAAGACAGGGAATTTTTGCAAGTTTTTCCCAATTGCGCTGTTTTGAGGGGGCTAGGTCAAAATCAAAAATAATGCAGTCTGCTTCTTTTTCCCGGGCAAGGTCAGCGATTTCCTGAGCTTTTCCTTTTCCCATACCGTATGCAGGCTGAACTTCAAGGCGCGTAAGGGTAAGCTTTTCAACAGTTTCCATTCCGAGCGTGTCAGCAAGTCCTTTTAGTTCTGCAAGATTATTTCCCGGTTCTCCGACCAGAAGGCACTTTGTACGGCGGTTCTGTTCTTCTTCTATGTTTATCATCAGTTTAATAGTAATTTACTGCGCGTTGATTTTCAAGGGAAATCTAAAAGGCAGAAAATCCTATATCATAGACTCATATACTGAAAACTGATTTTTTCCGCCGCTTTTTGCCTGATAAAGTGCATAGTCTGCCTTGCGGAACAAATCATCGTACGTATCACCGAATTCAGAACAGACTGCAATTCCGAAACTTCCGGTTACTTTGTCGTTTTCGTTCGGAAGTTCTATTGTTTCTGCCATCAGTGAAAGCACTTTTTTTACCCGTGACTGTGCGATTACGACGTCGTGCGTGAACGGCATAAATACTACAAATTCGTCACCGCCGAATCTTCCTATGATGTCTGAACTGCGGAACGAACTGTTCAGACATCGTGCAATTCCGCTTATGACAAAGTCGCCTATTACATGACCGTAAGAGTCGTTTATCCGCTTAAAGTCGTCTATGTCAAGAATAACAAGTATGCCGTTTTCTGAATCGTTTGCAACGGCTTTTCTTATTTCCCTCATCATTGAACTTTTATTCAAAAGCCCTGTAAGACCGTCTGTGTCACGTTCTGTCTTGATTGCTTTCTGAAATATAAATTCGTTAAGCTTAATGTTTGCGGTAAATATGGAAAGCAACATTCCTGTTATAAGGAAAATAATTGAATTCATTATATCAATGGCATACCGATCAGGAGTTTTGAACAGGAATGCAAGTATGTCGAAGACGATTACCGTAACAAGTGACAGTCCTGCCATTCTTAGCGGCGTGTCAAGAAAAATTACAGGAAAAATCGTTTGGGTTATAAAAAAGAATACTGCGTTCCTGTCTTTACAAAGAAAGACTCCTGTAATTATTGATGCAGCGGACAGGAAAATCATGTACAGATAAACAAACAGCAGCGTAAGTTTTTTGTGCTTTCCAAGAATGTATGTTGATGCAAAGCAGAAAAAGCATGAAACAAGAAAATACAGCCATGCAAAAATGCTTTCATAGTTGTTGTAATGAAGAACCGGCAAAAATGAAGCTATAAGAAATCCAACTGTAAGGAATGCTGTTATGAACGAACACATCCCCAAAGAACGGATATTTGAATTGCGTATTTCTGCTGTACAGTTTGTATAATAATATCGCGAAAAACGCAGCCTCTTAAGGCTTTTAAATAAATAGGAAAGTATCCTGCCCATATCCCACCCTAACTGCATCATATTGAAAAACTGTAGGAATGTCGAGAACGATACAGTGGTTTTGGGGAATGTTTTATGCCTGTTTTGAAAGCGGTATGCTCGTGGAAATTTTTTTGATGAAAAAATCAATGTTTCCGAACACGAATACGCAGCAGTAAACCGTAACGCAGAACGCAATCAGGATGGCGTATGCTATGGAAAGGTCGCGGCTGTGCATTCTGTTTGTTATGAGTATTGGTGCAAAAAGCAGCGTAATCATGGCAATTCCGCTTATAACCCAGTTACGGATGGAAATAGGTTTTTCTATCATGCGGCGGTATGCGTCCGGCTCAATGCGTTCCATTACGTTTTTAATGGATGCGTCTGTAAGCGGAACCTGAAGCTTTAGTGGCGAAGCTGCTGCTTTTTCTGCGGCGGCAAGCATTTTTATCTGCCTGTGGCATTTCCTGCAGAAAAAAAGATGCATAGAAAGTCTGAAGGGGATGCGCTCGTTCTTGTCAAGTTCAAGGTATCTGTTCATAAAGTATTCGCATGTTTTGCTATTGTTTTCCATAAAAATCCTCCAGTTTCTCCTTCAGAAGTTTCTTTGCCCTGAATATATGAGATTTTATTGTGTTCACCGGAATTTCGGTGATTTCGCTTATTTCCTGATACGGAATATCATAAGAAAAATACATTTCTATGCAGACCGCATATTTTTCCGGCAGTTCAGAAACTGCCTGTCTGATTGCTTCCTGTGTAAGGCACAGAATCTGCCTTTCTTCTGGCGTTGCGTCTGTGTCAAGAATTGCCGTTTCATCAGCAATCGGCAAGTATTCCTTTCTGCGCTTTACGGAATTTACCGCCGTCGTCCATGCTATTTTCATAAGCCAGGTGGAAAACTGCGAATTTCCCTTGAATGAATCAAGATTCATAAACACTTTAAGGAATACATCCTGCACAAAATCTTCGGAGTCCGCTTCGTTGTGAAAAAAACTTTTGCCAAAATAAAAAACCCTCGTCTTGTAAAGGCTCATAAGCTTTGCAAAGGATGTTTTGTTCCCCGCTACGGCAGATTTTACAAGGGCAAAATCGCGTTTTTTTATGATGTCCTTTTCAAGTTTTTTCAGCAGTTCTTTTGCCATTTTTGCCGGTTTTTAGTCCTTTTTGTGAAAATCAGGATATATTTTGTAAAAAACAAGCAGGCATATTCCTATGACGGCAGGAATAAGTCCGCCGAGCATAGAATAGGTAAATCCGTCGAGTACGGCAAACACTAGCGACAGCATAACTCCTGTTCCTGTAAGCAGCAGTCCTGCAAGAAGGGAGAATGCCTTGTAGTTGATTTTGCTCGGGACGAATGTTCCTGTTTTTATCTGGAGTTTTATTTCGTGATGACGCCACAGAATGAAGAAGAACAAAACTACTCCGCCGATAGCAATTCCTACTATCGGAACGATTGAAATGATAATCTGAGCGGCAGTTGATGTAATTGCCTGTTCCATAAAAAGTCCTCCGTTTGCCTGATGTTTATTCAGTGTAAACCTTGAATACGTCGAGTCAAGGCACGCTATCGCTCAAGGCCTTGATTTCGCCGTTTTAAGGGTTTGTTTTAACCCCTTAAATACTCTGCCTATATAGACACGCTTCTTTGAAAAAGGTTGCGTGATTTTGTAAGCCGGCATCCGTTCAGCCTTTGTAAATAAGGAATACCGCAGGAATTTTTCCAAGTTCCGGGATCGGCGATTTTTTCCATTCTGCTACGGATTTTGTTTTTATGTATTCTTCCGGACAGGTGATGCCGGATGCTATGCAGAGCTTTGTTTCCGGGCGGCACGTTTTCAGGATTGACTCAATCATCTGCGCGTTGCGGTACGGCGTTTCTATAAAAAGCTGCGTCTGGTTTTCCTTGTAACAGCGCTGTTCAAGCTGCTTGAGTTTCTGTGCGCGCTCCTGCGGTTTTGCCGGAAGGTAACCGTTGAATGCAAAACTTTGTCCGGAAAATCCGCTTGCCATTATCGACATAAGTATTGAAGACGGTCCTACAAGCGGAATTATGCGTATGTTTTTTTTCTGCGCAAGTGCAACAATGTCTGCTCCCGGGTCTGCAACTGCAGGACAGCCGGCTTCGCTTATAATGCCCATCGGTTTTCCTTCCTTTAAGATAGGGTCAAGGTAATTCCCGATGGAATTTTTGTTTGTATGCTCGTTAAGTTCGTAAAATTCAATGTCGTCGATGTTGATGTTTTTGTCTGTTTTTTTCAAAAAACGACGCGCAGAACGTACGTTTTCTACTATAAAAACAGAAATATTCCTAATGATTTCTGCATTGTACGCAGGAAGTACTTGTTCAACAGGCGTTTCTCCAAGCGGTACGGGAATAAGATACAGTGCTGTTTCCATTTGTTCATTTTAATACAGATAAAAAAATGAGTCAAAGCCGGAAAAAATGTTTTTTTGGGTAACACATTTTCAAAACCAGAGTGTCTTAATTTATGTACTAAGAAAACTTTTATTAAGAGGTAAATAAAATGAAAAAATTAATTGCTTTGATTACTGCTTCGCTTATTGCTTCAGGTGCATTTGCTGCTATTGAACTTGATGCAAGTAACTACGTTATGCCTTTGAACTTTCAGACTGTTGACTTTGATTCTGGTTCTAAAGACATATATGCAGTTGTTCCGTTTGGATTTGAAGTTAAGTCTACGTTCTATTTTGGTGATTTACAGCCTGTGAATGTAGGACTGAACATCGGTCTTTCGGCAGATTATTTTAAGTATAAGCATTTTGATGATGATTTATACGAAATCGAAGGCGGATTTGATGCAACGTTTGTTTGCGGTCCTGCGCTGAGCCTGAACTTCAAGCGTACGTCGTTCTTTGTGTCTCCTGGATTTCAGGCTACTGTAATGGGAATAAAGCTTTATGATGACGATGATGATTCTGACATTCACAACTTTGATGTAGCATTTGATCTTGGTGCGCACATTGACGTAGGTTACCGTATCTGGCTTTTGCAGACAGAAAAGTTTGATTTAGGACTGAACTTTGGTGCGGATTATTCTATCGGTCTTGGAAGATACGGAACGTATACTGTTGATGAAAATCAGGACAAGAAAATCAGTGATGACCTGTTCGATATGAACCCTGCCCATCGCGTAAAGGCTTATGCCGGCATTTCATTCCACTTTGACAAATAGGGAAGGTGTAAAGGCTGGCTGAAAAAGCGCCCTGTTAAAGCAGTATTTTCTGTTTTAACAGGGCACTTTCTTTTTAAAACTTGCAAATGGAACGCTTTTTGTTTATACTGTTACACACTTATGAAAGTGCCTGTTAACGATTTTTTCAGTTAAGTGGCATTTTTATAATATTATAAATAGTGGGGGGGGGGCACTTCTTTTGATTTGTTCCATATCAATTTTTGCGGTGCTTGCTTTTCTTTTGTGCATTGCTTTTGTTCCGCTTGTAATACGGTTCTGCAAGACATACAGCCTGTATGACTTTGTGAATTCGCGGAAAATCCATTCCGGGAATATTCCTCGTCTTGGAAGTGTTGCAATTGTCCTTTCATTTTTAATTGCCGTTCTTTTGTGCCTGTTCAAGGAACAAAATCTGTCCGTCAAGAATTCTGTTCCGCTTATTGTGGCAGGGTCACTGATTTTTCTTTTCGGAATTATTGACGATATAAAAAATCTCCGTGCAATATTCAAACTGTTAATTCAGCTTGTTGCGTGTGCTTCCGTTGTGCTCGGCGGCTACCGTTTCCGTCAGATATTCGGTTTTGTCCTTCCTAAATACGCGGGAATGGCACTTACATTCTGCTGGATTTTGGGCATCGTAAACGCATACAACCTTATTGACGGAATGGACGGTTTGTGCGGAACTCTAAGCCTTACTGCCCTTGTTGCCGCCGGGCTGCTTCTTCGGGGGGCGTTCTGGGAAGGTACTGCAATTTGTTTTGTGCTGGCGGCTTCCATTGCAGGATTTCTTGTTTATAATCTTCCTGTACCGAATGCAAAAATTTTTCTTGGTGACGGCGGAAGCCAGTTTCTTGGCTTTATGATTGCAACGATTCCGCTGTATTCAACGTCTGCGCGCCTTGAATACAATAAATTCTTTATGATGCTTGTTCTTGTGTCTTTCCCAATGATGGATACGATTGCAGCAATCTGGCGGCGTCTTCGCGACCACCGTCCGATTATGAGTCCGGATAAGTATCATCTTCATCATAAGCTTCTGAATATCGGTTTTAACAAAGTGCAGGCGCTTTTTATTGTTGCACTTATACAGATTTTGCTGTGCGCAGTCGTTGTGTTTGCTTCATATCAGCGTCAGAAAATTGCAACATCAATTCTTGTTTGTGCATATATTTTTATGATATGCCTTTTCAGTGCAATTCACTATGTAAACAAGGCTGTTACGCGTCGCATTCTTAACCGCGACCGGGAACTTCGTAAATAAAACCTTCCGTTCGTTCCGGGACTGTCTATGAACGTCCAGTTTTGTGGGATTTTTTAAAGTATTTGCATAGTTTGCCGTAAAATGGTTTAATTCACTTGTATTATGAACAATAAAACCGCTTTTACAGACGGAATGCGTGACGGTGTTCCTGTCGGTCTTGGATATTTTGCAGTATCTTTTTCGCTTGGAATTACAGCCGGGAATGCAGGTCTTACTCCGTTTCAGGGCTTTTTGGCAAGCCTTCTTACAAACGCTTCTGCCGGAGAATATGCCGGTTTTACAGTCATTGCATCGGGTGCACCCTATGTAGAAATGGCTCTTGTCATTCTTGTTGCAAACGCGCGCTACCTTCTTATGAGCTTTGCGATGAGCCAGCGCCTTTCTCCAAACCTTTCGCTTTTCCACCGGATTTGCATGGGCTTTGACATAACGGACGAACTTTTTGCCATTGCGATGAGCCGTCCTGGTTATTTAAATCCGTTCTATACGTACGGGGCTGTCCTTACGGCAGCGCCATGCTGGGCAGTTGGTACTGCGCTTGGAATAGCAGCCGGAAACGTAATGCCGCTTCGTGCAGTGAGCGCGCTCAGCGTTGCGCTTTACGGAATGTTTCTTGCAGTTATTATTCCGCCGTGCAGAAAAAGCCGCATTGTTGCCGGTACGGTTGCGGTGTGCTTTGCGCTTAGTTTTGCGCTATCAGTCATTCCGTGCTTTTCAGGCATTTCTGAAGGAACGCGGACGATTGTCCTTACTGTTTTAATTTCTTCTGCCGCTGCGCTTTTATTCCCTGAATGTGACGGAGAACAGGATGAGCGGTAATGTATATGTGTATATTGCTGTTATGGCCGGAGTATCGTTTGTAATCAGGGTACTGCCGCTTACGCTTCTTAGAAAGCAGCTTAAAAACCGCTTTCTGAAGTCGTTTTTGTATTATATTCCGTATGTAACGCTTTCGGTTATGACGTTTCCTGCAATTTTGCACGCAACGCAGAGTACCGTAAGCGCGGCGGCTGCCCTTTTTGTGGGGATAATAGCCGCCTGGTTCGGCGCAGGACTTTTTCCTGTTTCTGCCGCCTGCTGCCTTACCGTTTTTTTACTGGAACTGTTCCTTTAGCCGCTGTCTAGTCTGCCAGGTACAGGACGACAAGCGTTCTGTCTCCGTCAAGAAGCGTAAGTTCCGGACCGGAAATGCGGTATGAAGTTACGTTTTCCAGAAGCTTAAAGAACGTCATTTCCTGCGTCATAAGTTCTTTTGGTCCTGCCATTTTTGTAGAAGCAATATTTTCAAAGGAAATTGTCCTGTCCTTTTCAGAAAGCTGCATTGTACACGACCAGGAATTTACGCCGGAAAAACCTTTTGCCTTGCCGTCACCAATCGTGATTGTCGGCGGATTTTCGCCTGCTGCCGTAACGACGGCGTTTCCCGTATTCAAAAGTCGCGTCGTCCAGCTTGTACCGTTAAGCGTAACCCTGCTGAATACAGCCTTGAACGAGCCGCCGTCTTTTTTTCCGCCTGTGAGGACAAGCGTATTCTCCTTTGATACAGCCGCTTTTTCTGCACCGGAAAGGATTTCCAAAAAATTACGCTCGAACATACTGTGCGCCGTATCTGCTCCCATCATAGTCATTGCATCTACCTGCGCCGAGAACGTTCCGCCTTCTGTTTTTGCCGTTCCGTTGTAGCGGTTTACGCCTGCCTTTCCGTAGACGGCATATTCGTTCTTCCCTGTGATGTCTGCGCTGAAAGACGCGTATGTGTCCGAAGGAATTTCAACTTTCGTGCCGTTGATTTCGGCTTCTGTAAAAATCCAGTCACCGGAAATCTGCTTTGTTCCGCATCCTGTAAGAACAGCCGTCATTGTCATTGCTGCTGCCATAATAAAAACGTATTTTTTCATTTGCATTTCCGTTCCTTAAAAGAGATGAAGCCGCCGCTGAAAATTCAGTTTTTTAAGGCAGCTATATATAAACCTACGGAACAAAAACGCAATAGTCAAGGTTTTCGTTTACAAATTACAATCATGCTGTATACTTTTTATAAAAGAACAGGAAGCCTTTTTAGGAAAAATTTATGGAAAGAAGTAAGAATGTTTTTTGCAAGGGAAGAGAGAAGTCCGGCGTTTTTAATTCCGTTAAAAGTCAGATTGACTCTGGAGGAACGTGTCCGCAGCTTATAATTTTCTTTTCTGATATAGAGAATTTCTCATATTATGCGGCTGAACTGAAAAAGGCGTATCCGTCTGCCGTTACTATCGGTTCTACGACGTATACTGTTTTTTCTTCTGCCGGTTATGCGCACGAAGGGCTTTCTGTAATGGCGGTGTATTCTGGAATTTCGTGCACGTGCGGAATTCTTCTAGAAATAGCGAGCCATCCGCTGAAATATGCGGAAAACGTGCGCACCGCCTTTAATGCGCTTGGAAAGCCGGAAAATACGTGCTGCCTTGAATTTACTACGGCGTTTTCAAAAGGTGAGGAACTTGTCCTTGATACGTTTAAGTCTGTCCTTGAAAATACAGGCGTTTCTGTTTTTGGCGGTTCTGCCGGCTCAAACCTTCCGGGAATACTTACGTTCGTTTCATTAAACGGTGAAGTCTTTGAAGATGCTTCTGTGTTCGTGTTCATTCATAATGAAAACGGACGGATTGCCGTCTACCGCGAAAATATCTTCCGTCCTATGGCTTCGTATGTTACGGCAACGGACGTATACCCGGAAGAACGCATCGTGTATGAATATGACGGTGAGCCTGCCGCAAAAGTTATTGCCGAAAAACTGGGAGTTTCTGATTCAAAACTTCAGGAAGTGATTTCACTTTATCCGATGGGCAGGCTTTCCGGCGCAGACGTATATATTTCCGACTGCGATACAATCAATCCTGACGGTTCTATATCGTATTTTTCCCGGATTTACAATTTTGCAAAACTTGCGCTTCTTGAAGTAGATGACATTGACCGTGTATGGAGCGAAACAAAATCTGTCCTTAGTTCACAAATTCCTTTTCCTTCTTTTACACTTGCGGTAAACTGTGCATCACGTACAAAATATTTTGAAAACATAAATCGTTTTGATGATTTTGTGCGCGTTCTTAGCAGTAATTTCGGCAGTTTTGCCGGCGTTTCCGGCTACGGAGAGCAGCTGGATTTTGTGCATCTGAATCAGACTCTGATTCTTGCCTGCTTTGAATAGAAAAACAGCAGAACTTTCAAGGGAATTTTTTATGGCACGGTTTAACAACGGACTGATTTTTACTACTGATTCTTGTATCGGCTGCAACAGGTGCATTTCCGAATGTTCTGCTGCCGGCGCAAATGTTTCCATCGTAAAGGACGGAGTCGCGCGCAGCTACGTTAATTCAACGAAATGCAATCACTGCGGAAAATGTATCAGCGTCTGTACGCACGGCGCGCGCAAATACCTTGACGATACCGAACTTTTCTTTGCGGAATTAAGTTCGGGAAGGAATATTTCCCTTCTGGTAGATCCATCCTTTTTCATTATATACGGCGACAAAGCGCCCGGAATTCTTGGCTACGTAAAGTCACTTGGCGTAAATCATGTTTATAACGTTTCGTTCGGGGCAGAAATTTCAATCTGGGCGCAGATGAACTATCTTGTTTCTCATCAGGACGAACCTGCACAGAAGCGCGCGTTTATTTCTGCGGACTGTCCTGCCGTCGTAAAATCGATTGAACTTTATTACCCGGAACTTCTTGACCGGCTTATTCCCGTAAAGTCGCCGCTTTTGTGTACTTCTACCTATATCCGTACGTATCTTAATGACAGTACCGCCCTTGCGTACCTTGGACCGTGCGTTGCCGCAAAAGACGAAGTAGAAGACTCTTCGGACTCGGATAAAGTTCAGTACAACCTTACTTACCTTCACTTTATGGAATTCCTTAAGGACATTGATTTTTCTAAATTCAGTGCAGAAGCTGAACTTGAAGGAAGCGGCATAGGAAAACTGATTTCCGTGCGCGGAGCAGTAATAAACTGCCTGTCGTCTTATTTTCCGCGCGAAAAACTCTTTTTTCAGTATCAGGGAATGAACTCACGCACGATGCGTATGATTTCTATCTATACTGACAAAAACTATGCAGGAAACGTTCCGCTTTTTGTGGACATTGCTTCTTGTGAATTTGGCTGTCAGGAAGGCCCGGGCGTAGAAAAATCGGAGGAGCCGTTTTCAACAGTCTATGCTAAATTTATAGAAATTTACAATCGCTTTCTGAAAAATGCCGGCGACATAGATGACTATAAGCAGAACAGGGAACGGCTTAATTCACGCTTTCAAAATCTTAAGCCTGAGGATTTTTCGCGTACTTTTACTGACAGGTTTATGCAGTCCTATAAAATTCCTGACGCTACGATTGAAGAAATATTTTCTTCTATGCTCAAGGACACTCCTGAAAAACGGCACGTGGACTGCCGTTCCTGCGGCTACAATTCGTGCGTAGATATGGCATATGCCATTGCCTACGGCTACAACCGCAAGGAAAACTGCATTCACTATATGAACGAAGAAATGGTGCACCGCCTTAACACTGATTCTCTTACCGGCATTCCTAACAGGAACGCATTTGTGCGCGACGTTTCAAGGCTTATAAAGCAAAATCCCGACAAACGCTACGCAATCTGTTCTGGAGATATAAATAATTTTAAGGTAATTGACGATATTGCCGGCATAGAAACAGGCGACAAAGTGCTTTGTTTCATTGCAGACACGCTTAAAAAAGCCGTAGGGAAGAACGGCTGCATCGCACATTTTTCCGGCGGAAATTTTGCAATATGCTTTGAGTACGTTTCTGAATATATGCGGAATATCTACGGAATTACATATTTTGACTGCCGTCCGCTCGGGGTAGAAATGCCTGTTACGATGCGCTTCGGAATTTACGTACAGCACAATTCGTCCGAGTCAGTTCAGACGATGATAAATTACGCGACAATTTCTATGGACAAGAACCGCTCTTCCCAGAAAAATACGTTTACGATTTTCACAAACGAATTCCGCGAACAGATGATTCACAATGCGGAAATCACTTCACAAATGGAAAAGGCGATTGACAACAATGAATTCGTCCTGTATTTCCAGCCGCAGTATAATTCCGCTACAAAAAAAATCGTAGGTGCAGAATCTCTTTGCCGCTGGATAAAGCGCAACGGTACTGTCATCAGCCCGAAAGACTTTATACCGATTTCGGAAAACAACGGTTATATCCGCGTACTTGACCGCATAATCTGGGAAAAGGCATTTGAAATGATGAGCCAGTGGATTGAGCGCGGTATTAACCCTGTTCCGATTTCCGTAAACATTTCGCGCGGAAGCCTTGAGTCCGATACTCTCATTTACGTAATCGAACAGCTCAAGAATAAATATAATGTTCCTGCTGACCTCATTCATTTTGAAATAACGGAAAGTGCCTACAGCGGCGAACAGGACAAGCTGATTGAGCGTATAGAAAAAATCCGCGAACTTGGTTTTAAAATTGCAATGGACGATTTTGGAAGCGGCTATTCTTCCCTGAACATTCTGAAAGACCTTCCGATAGACATTCTAAAGCTTGATATGGGCTTTATGCGGCGAAGCAAAAATACAGATAAAGGGCAGATTGTCATAGAATCCGTAGTCGGTCTTGCCAAAAAACTGAATTTCATTATTGTTGCCGAAGGTGTTGAAACGCAGGAACAGGCTGATTTTCTGCGCGAAACAGGCTGTGATATAATTCAGGGCTATCTTTATTCAAAACCTGTTGCAGAACCGCAGTTTCTTGAACTTATAAAAAATAACTGACGGTAAAAAGCCTGTTCTTGCGGACGGGCTTTTTTTACGAAGCGGCAGATGCATAAAAAAAGGCGGCTTCCGAGTTGCCCCAGAAGCCGCCCGTCCGTTTTCACGGACAATCGGAGAGAGTTTATCAGCTTTTTACAAGCTGAGATAACTATACTCTATGATAAAAAATATGTCAACAGGGTTTGTGTTTTTTTTTTATAAAAAATTAAAAGAAACGTCGGAAAAAAAACACTTAACTTTTTCATAAAAAACGCCGATACTAGTAGCAGGCATTTCTAAAAATACTTTTAGGGATATATATCAATATGGAGATGAAAAAAATGAATAAAGACGAATTCTGTACTTTTTTGCGTAGCATTCCAAAAGCGGAGGTTCATCTTCATATAGAAGCAGTTCCTACAATAGAAACGCTCAGGACTCTGCATAAAAAGCGTTTCGGCACAGAACTTTCTGATGACGCTGTTTCAGAACTTTTTTCATACGACGATTTGAACGGCTTTATCCAGTCTTTTTTGAAAGTTCAGGATATGTTCACCTCTGCTGATGATTTTACTTATGTATTTGACGACCTTGCAAAATATCTTGTTGATAATAACGTTGTATACTGTGAAGCATTCTTTGCGCCAAGTGCATTTTTGAAAAAAGGATTTGCTTATCCCGATATGACTGCTGTTTTCTCAAGAAAAATTGCAGAAATCAAGCAGAAATATGGAATTACAGTAAAACTTCTTTCTGACGTTTCGCGTACTTTCGGCTGCGATAATGCAATGAAAAACTACAGCCTTCTTGACGAATATCCGTGCAACGACGTTATTGGAATTGGTCTTGGCGGAGCAGAATCAAAAGGTCCGTGCAGGGATTTTGTTCCTGTTTTTGAAAAAGCCCTTAAGGACGGACGCCACGCCGTTGCTCACGCTGGCGAAGACGTAGGACCGGAGTCAATCTGGGATGCGGTAAATCTTCTTCATACGGAGCGTATAGGACACGGAATTACTGCAATTCAGGACGACAAGCTTATGGACTCCTTAAAGCAGTCACAAATTCCGCTTGAAGTCTGCGTTACAAGCAACGTATTTACCAAAAAATACGTTAAGTCCGTTGCAGAACATCCTATCCGCGCATTCTACGACAGGGGACTTTTTGTAACTGTAAATACAGACGATCCTGTTTTCTTTAAGACTGACTTAATCGAAGAATACTGGCGGCTTTACAGCGAATGTCATTTTACGCTTGCAGAAATTAAGCAGCTGATAAAGAACAGTTTTAATGCGCTTTTTATCAGCGCGGAAGAAAAAGCTGCGTTCTGCGCACAGGTTGAAAAGGCATTCTGTAAAGCCGGCATTTAATTTATTCTATGACTGAGCTTGAAAAATACTACAGTAAATTTAAGGAAGATCACCGCCTTACAACCCGTCACGGAATGGTAGAATTCACGACTTCAATGAAATATATTCATCAGGCTCTTGAAGGAAGGCAAAATCCTAAAATTCTTGACGTAGGAGCAGGAACGGGGCGTTATTCAATTGCGCTTTCACGCGAAGGCTATGACGTAACTGCCGTTGAACTTGTAAAGCATAATCTTGACATCTTGCGTTCTAAGCACGAAAACGTAAAGACCTGGCAGGGAAATGCCTTAAACCTTCATTTTCTTGACGACAATACTTTTGACGTAACGATACTTTTCGGGCCGCTGTATCACCTTTTAACAAAAGAGGAAAAAATACAGGCGCTTTTAGAAGCAAAGCGCGTAACAAAGCAGGGCGGCATTATTCTTGCGGCGTACATAATGAATGAATATGCAGTGATTTCCTATTGTTTCGGCGAAAATAAAATGAAGGAATGTATGCAGGAAAGCCGCCTTTCAGACGATTTTCATACAGTTACTGCTCCGGACGATTTGTACAGCTATCTGCGCCTTGAAGATATTGATGAACTTCGGAGAAGCGCCGCTCTTGAACGCATAAAACTGTTCGCCCAGGACGGAGCATCTGATTATATGCGGCGCGCCCTTAATGCAATGGACGAAGAAACGTTCAGTTATTTCATTCAATATCATCTTGCAACCTGCGAACGCCCGGAACTTCTGGGCGCATCTTCCCATGTAGTAGATATTCTTCGCAAAGCATAAGTTAACCTCTAAAAATTGCAAATTTTAGAGGTAACTTTGAAACTATAACTTTTTCCGATTGTTAAAATATCCTCTTCTGTATATATTTATTGCATTATGGATATAAAATGGATTGTTCTTATCGTTGCGGTGGTTATGTACCTGCTTGTTATTTTAAAGCAGGATAAAAAAGTCTGGTTTACAACAGGTGCGGCGCTGCTTCTTGTTGCACTCGGTACTGTTCTCCCAGGCGCAATATTCAATGACGGAAACGGCGGCGCTTCGGAAACAGGGCGGCTTTTTGCCGTTACCCATTCTCTTGGAACGCTCATAAACTGGAACGTTCTTATGATTTATATTGGCAGTATGATAATTGCCGCCCTTTTTATATATTCAAAAGTGCCGGCCCGCATTGCAGACAGTATCGTAGAAAAATCACCAGGTTCCGGAATTGCAATTATTATGATTCTTGCGATGACAGGCATCATTTCAATCTTTGTTGAAAACGTTGCAACAGTCCTTGTAATGGCGCCGATTGCGCTTGCCCTTTCAAAAAAACTTAAGCTGAATCCAACGTATTTTCTTGCAGGACTTGCCGTAATGTCAAACCTTGAAGGAACGGCAACTCTTGTTGGCGATCCGCCGTCAATGATTTTTGCAAGTTTTGCAGGCTACACGTTCAATGACTTTTTCTTTTACGGCGGTAGAATTTCAATCTTCTTTTTTGTTCAGACAGGACTTATTGCCGGGTGCATTTTTTTCTATATGTATTTTAGGAATGCAAGGGAAAAGACAGCTGTAGACAGAACGAAAGTAGTTTCTTTTGTACCGGCAGTTCTTCTTGTTGCAATGATTGCAGGCCTTGCACTTCTTTCATTCCTTCATTTTGACTGGCAGTACGGTTCCGGCGTATACGTTATGGTTCTTGGTATTGCCGGGATTGTCTGGTACGTTTTGAGCCAGAAAAAATCAGGTGAGGAAGTGCGCACCCTTATAAAGGAACTTGACTGGGAAACTATTTTCTTCCTGTGCGGAATTTTTGTTGTAGTCGGTGCAATTTCAGAAACAGGACTTTTAAAGGAATTTGCAGCATTTCTTGCTGACGTTACGGGCGGAAACAAGTTTTTCGGTTTTGTCCTCATTCTTCTTGTTTCAATTTTAATTTCCGGCTTTGTAGACAACGTTCCGTACATCATCGTTATGCTTCCTGTTGCCGCTGACCTTGCACTCAATCTTGGAATTCACAAGGAACTTTATATGTTCGCGCTGCTTATAGGCTCCTGCCTTGGCGGAAACCTTACTCCGTTCGGTGCATCTGCAAATGTGGTTGCGATGGGTATTCTAAAAAAAGAAGGTTATCCGATTTCGTTTAAAGGATGGCTTAAAATCGGCGCACCATTTACTTTTGTTACGACTTTAAGTGCCGCGCTCTTTTTATGGTTCGTGTGGAAATAATTAAGGATTTGTTTTAAACCATTAAAAATCTGGAAGGTAAAAAAAATGGCAAAAAGAATTTATTGCGGTAATTTAAGTTTTGGTACGACGGAAGAAGTATTGAAAGGTGCGTTTGAGTCTTTTGGCGAAGTAATTTCTGTAAAAATAATTACTGACCGTGAAACGCAGAAATCAAAAGGCTTTGGTTTTGTAGAAATGAGCGATGACGACAAGGCGTTTGAGGCAATCAGGGCGATGAACGGAAAAGACCTTGAAGGAAGGAAAATCCGCGTAAGCGTTGCGGAAGAGCGTGAAAGAAATCCGCGCGTTAACCGCGACCGCAGACTCTAGGTTAAGGAAACACTGAATAAAACCTATTGAGGATTTTTCAGTGTTACCCTTGAATTTAGCGAAGCATTACTACATTAGGAACGTCCGGTTTTGTTTCTTTCTTAAAAAGATATTTTAGAGGGTGGATGTCAAACGAGTTCGGAGCCCATCCGCCTACTGCATTTAAATCAATTACGTTAAGGCTTACAGGATGCTGAACCGGAAGAATCACAGCTTCGTCTAAAAGCAGCTGTTCTGCCTGTCCTAAAAGCGAGTTGTGCTTTTCGTTTGTGTAAAGTGCCGCTTCATTTAAAAGCGCATCAAAATCAGGATTGCTCCAGTTTGTAACATTTAAGGTTGAATTTCCGCGGAAAAGTTCCAGAAACGCAAGCGGATCTGCAAAATCGCCTATCCAGGTGTAGGAAAAAATGTCTGCGTCAACGTCAGGAATTGAATAAAGATATTTATCGGAAGGAATTTCTACTGTCCGCAGGGAAACGCCAAGCTTTTCCCATGCTTCTTTTAAAAGCGCGGCTTTTTTCTGCATGTATTCACTTTCTGTAACAGCCATAACTATTTCAAGAATTTCGCCGTCGGGTATTCCGGCATTGCGGCGCGCAATTTTCATAAGGGAAGAAGCTTCTTCGCCGTCGGTGTAGGAGTAGCCGCGCACGGAAGGGTAGTTTCCTATAGGGTAGACAAGCGTTGAAGCCTGAACGAACGTATTTTCACGAAGGCTGTCCCACGGCGCGGCTTCTAGGAGTGCCTGCCGGAATTCTGCATTGCTCCAGACATTTTTGCGCATTTTGAAAAACATATATTCCGTTGCAAATTCTGCCGTAACGTGAACGGCATCTTTTGAAATCGTTCTTGAAAGGTTTACTGCGCCCGATACCCAGTCAGAAAGTCCCGTGTTAAATGCAAAGGCGTTTTCGTCCGCATCGTCGCAGAAGCGGAACGTTATCCTGTCAAGTTTTGTGTTTTCCTTGTCATAATAATGTTCGTTTTTTTCAAGAACCGCCTGATTTTCGTTTATTTCAGAAAGGACGAACGGCCCGGAATAGACGTTTTCTTCAGTTCCTGTAACTGCAAAAGATGCCATACAAAGAAGGCGCGGAAGATGTGATGCCGGCGTCGTAAGGTGAATTGAAAGGGTATGTTCGTCAAGGTCATAGATTGCAACGTTTTCTTCGATTCCGTTTTCAGTCCTGAAGTCAGAAGCGCCTTTTATAATGTCAAAAAGGGATGCATACGGCGCGCCCGGTGTGCGAAGCAGCTTAAGCCAGGATTTTTTTACGCTTTCTGCCGTAACAGGCGTACCGTCGCTGAAAAACGCATCTTCGCGAAGCGTAAAAGTCCACCGCTTGCTGTCGCGCGAAATTTTATAGGAAACGGCAATCGCATACTGCGGTTCAAGCGTAACGGGGTCATAGGAAAAAAGCCCCTCGAAAATCCCGGAAAGAATCTGCGCTTCGGAATTGTACGAGGCAGTATGCGGATTTAAGTTATAGGAATGTACGGGCGCTGTAACCGTAAGAACCTGCTTCTGCTTGGGAACGTCAGCCTGAGGATTTTCTTCCTGTACGGCATCCTGTGAATGAACTTTAAAAGCGCATAAAACAAGAAGAAGAAAGACTTTCTGCGCAGTTTTTTTTAGAATTTTACTATTCATCTTTTATCCCGAGTTTTTTCATCTGGTTTATTTCTTCGATATAGGCAACGTATTCTGCACGTTTTTTGTTTGCCTTTACGAGAACATTGTTTACCGTTACCAAATCTATTTTTAGTCCCTTGATTTTTGAGCGGCTTGCTGCATTTACTGTAGTTTTGAAGTAGTCGTCGGCGGCAGTAAGAAGCGCAAGCGTTTCCTTGTTGTCAGAAATCTGCTTGTTTACAAACTGAAGGATTGCGTCTTCTGCAGACGAAGCGATTTTCTTGTGTTCCGGGCTTGCGGCATTTCCGATTACGCCAAGGAAATGTGATTTCCGTTCAATTCCGGATATGAAAAACGAAATGTCCACATCGCGCGGAACTTTTGTCATTTTCTGCTTGTCTTCTATTAAAAAGCGGTAGATAATCGGTTTTTCCTTCATATTAAACGCCTTTCTCAAAAAACGCTTTATTCTGTTCATAAGCGTATTTTTTGTGCCTTCCAAAATCTTGCAGTTTTCGGAAAGTTTTTCTGCGATGAGGCTGTAAGTTGGAGAAAGCGTTGAAAGTATGTGGATTGTATCAAGAATAGCGCCCTTTGTGTTTACTGATTCTTTTGTTTTTTCTACCTTTGTTTCGCGCACTTTCAGAAGTTCAAGCGTTTTCAGCTGCAATGCGTCTTTTTCTTCGGAAAAGTCTTCTTCGGAAATCTGATTTATAAGTTCGCTGTAGAATGGTATTTTTTCCTGAAGTGCGGAAAACATTTTTTTTATTTCGGAAATTTCTTCCGCCGGAGTATGAATTGAATCGTACGGAAATTTCGGGTTCTGGAGAAAGTCAAGCCGGATTTTGAACTTGTATTCTTCGCGCTTGAAGTCCGTTAAGTCTTTTAAGATGCGTGTAATTTCCGTAATGCACTGACTGCTTTTGGAAAGCGAATCATTTAAAAGACTTAGAGAAATGGCAGGGAGATTTTGCCGCGCTTCGTTCAGAAGAACTGCAAGTCCGCGCGTATTTGTCTTTGTATTGTTCATGGACATATTTGCCCACTGGAACGAATTGTTCAGTTCGCTTAGCTTTTTGATTTTAGGAAGGTCAAGGTTTTCTACAGAAATCTTGAAATAGGTACAGATAAAGTCAAGCATTGTTTCATAGTCAGAAAAGCGTGAACCGATAACAAGAGCGCGCTCACTTTCTATATAAGGTGAGTCAGAAGGAGCCTGAATAGTTGAAATCTTTTTTTCAAGCTTGTACGGATCCGGCGTAATCAGCGCGCGCTTTACAAGCATATCATACAGATTATGAACGCACGTATGCAAAAGCCGGTAACTTTCAAGCATTTTTGGAAGTTCCGTAGAATTGAGCCAGGCTGATTTTTCGGCAATAGAGTTTTTCAATGCTTCTACAAATTCTATTCTGTCCATACCGTCTATTATCGGTCATTTTTACAGAAAAAGACAGCGTAAAATGACTTCTAGACAAACACTTCTGAATGTTACTGGCATACTGATTTTTTACTTCATTTTTTCCATACATTGCCGATAGATACATTAAAGGGAAACACTGAAAAATCCTCAATAGGATTTATTCAGTGTTTCCATAAGTAAGAGGTGCTTATGTCAGTTTCAATTAATTCTGCATACGGACATTTTTCAGCCGGAACTACAGGCAGCAAGCTTTATGTTCCTGTATCTCATTCATCGCTGCTTTACTCTCATTTTGATCATGTATCAGGATTTCCTGCAAAAAAAGGGCAGAACGGCGTTTCCATCTCTAAAATACAGATTTTAAATACTCTTATAGACCATCTTTCTTCAATAAAAGCAGGAAAAACGCCTGCCGCAATGAAATCAACTTCGCCGGACGAAATCAATTCTTTAATAGAAAACTATCAGACTCAGATACGCCAGGCAGTTGCAGCTTCGCAGAATTCGCTTTACGGAATTGCCGGAGCAAGACCGGAAGCCGGCGTTCTTTTCAGCTTTGATGCGTAATGTAAAATACGTGTAAATACATGTAAAAATATATTGTTCCGCACGAAAAAATAAATAAAATAAAAAAATTGCATTATTTTAAAAACCGTGTGAAAATGAAAGAAGGTTTGTGCAAATTTTTTTGCCGGATTTATTTATTTATTTATTTATTTATCTATCTATTTATCTAACTTAAGTGTTTTACTAAAAACAAAAATGTAGAACGGGGAAAAGAATGGCTAATTGTCTTAAATCATTTTTAGCTGGCGGGCTTATTATGCTCGTATGTTTTTTTACATCTTGCGATGTAGGACTTGGTGAATCTGTTGATACAGTTGCGCCTTCGGTGGAAATTACTTATCCGCCGGCAAACTCTGTTATCCGCGGAGCATTTGAATTTGCCGGAACGTGTTCAGACGACAAGGGCGTATCGTCCGTTTCCGTAACGGTTCTTGGCACGGACAGAAAAGCCGTCCGCTACACTGATTTAGACGGAAACTCAAAAGAGTATGCCGTTCCTGCTGCAAAAGTAGAAAATGACGGAAAAACGTGGCACATTCTTATAAATGAACAGATTTCAGAAGTAGCATATCCGCTTTCTGACGGAACTTATATCTGCAAGGTTCAGGCAAAAGACAGTTCTGGACGCACTTCTGACTGGATTGAACGCAGTTTTGAGATTGACAATACAGAGCCTGTGTTCATTATATCAAGTCCTGCCGTAACAGATACTGCAAACGCTACGGAATACGGTTCTGTCTTCAAGATAAGCGGAAAAATTGCCGACGACCACGATGTTAGAGTTCGCCGATTTCAGCCACACCTAAGTCCAGTGGAAATCGCCAAAAATAAGTTCAATTAAAAAAGCCATTATCAAATCAAATAAAACTCTCTAAACTGAATAGTAACCAGAAACTCAGTCAGGGAGGAATATGAAAAATGATAATGACTTCACAGTCAGTTTAACACAAGCGCTCCAAGATATGAAGATGGAGCAAGGGGATTGTTTTGACCTTGCAAAAGTCAACCTTTCGGAGCTTGAGAGAAGAACCGGAATCAGCCGTGCAAAACTCCGAAGATTAAAATCCAATAATTTCAAAGAAAAACCTCATGCACTCATGGGAAG
>NZ_FUWG01000012.1 GCF_900167145.1 Treponema porcinum
AGCCCCGGGATTTCACACCAAGCTTGCACGACCGCCTACATGCCCTTTACGCCCAATAATTCCGAACAACGCTCGCAACTTACGTGTTACCGCGGCTGCTGGCACGTAATTAGCCGTTGCTTATTCAGGCGCTACCGTCACCGCACGCGCATTTCCTCGCGTACTTATTCTTTGCGCCCAAAAGGACTTTACAACCTTCCGGCCTTCATCATCCACGCGGCGTCGCTCCGTCAGGGTTTCCCCCATTGCGGAATATTCTTAGCTGCTGCCTCCCGTAGGAGTCTGGGCCGTATCTCAGTCCCAATGTGTCCGTTCACCCTCTCAGGCCGGATAGCTATCGTCGCCTTGGTGGGCCGTTACCCCGCCAACCAGCTAATAGCACGCGGGCCGTTCCTCCGGCGCGGCCGAAGCCGCTTTCTCCGCCCCCCTCCAAGGAGGCGCTCTTATCCGGTATTACCCGGTATTTCTACCGGCTATCCCCGTCCGGAGGGTACGTCACCCACGCGTTCCTCACCAGTCCGCCACTCTAGGGAAGGAGCAAGCTCCTTCCTTGCCGTCCGACTTGCATGCTTAAGACGCGCCGCCAGCGTTCGTTCTGAGCCAGGATCAAACTCTCCATGATTATTTCTTAGGCCCGAAGGCCTGAGATTTCAACATCATTTCAGTCCGAAACCTTCTTTATGCTCTTATTAAAGAATTGCAGACGCCGTCCTTCCTTTCGGCTTTCAGGCGTCCGGGTTTCATTTCTTGGGAAGCTACCCTTTACAAGGACAGATTCCCGGCACGAACCTCTTGTATTTCGTCTTTCTTTCCTTCCCTTTTATGTCAAACACCGTATGTACTGCCGTGCAGGAGTCCTGCGCGACGGTGATAATGAATATACACCCGGAACGAAAAAGTGTCAACTCCTAACTGTAAAAAAATTCATCTTTTTTTTTACTTTTTTTTGATTTTTTTTATCTTTTCCTGCATCCTTTTTTTAACAAAAAACAGCGCGGCGGAAAATGCACGGAAAAGGACGGACGGAGCGGAGGGCGGAACAGCAGGAAGCGCGCTGCGCGGAAATTACGCCTGCGCCGGTATGGAACGGTGCGACCCGAACGGGGAGCAGGACGGCGGCAGATAGAAAAACTGCCCCGATAAAAAAAAGCCCCTCCGTGCGGCGGAAAGGCTTTTCTGAATGAAAAAAAAACTGCGGGCGAGCCGGCGGACCGAGCCTCTGGCGGGCCGTGGAACACCGGTGGGTGATTTTCGTTTGCGCCCTACTCTTCTGCATCTTTCGTTTTAGGATGTTCTTCGGCAAGGGTTTCTTCGCGTTTTTTTATTTCTTCATTATAACGGGAAATTTCCTTGATGATTGTAGCAACTGTATCTTCCGAAGCAGAAACAGACGCTGACGGTTCTGCAAGGAAACGCGCGGCAACGAGTTCGCCAAGACGGATATATTCGGCTTCACGCTTTGTTTCAAGCTGGTGTTTTTCAATGCGGATAACGCTTTTGTCGCTGAAGTCCTGCATTGCAACGCCGGCTTTTCCGATTGCCTTTTTTGATGAAGTTACGACTTTATCGACTCCCTGCTTGAACTTTTCCTTTAATTCTTCTGTGTTCATAATCTGCTCCTGATAGAAAATAATCTTCTGTCATCACTAATATAATCCTGTTTTTATGGATTGTGAAGTTTTTTTTTGCTCCGGCGCGCCGTTTTTTACTGCCGCCTGATTGCAAGAAGCGTAAGGTCATCCGCCTGGTCGTCTTCCATTATGAAGTTGTACTGGACGTACTCTGTTCCGATGTCGTCGGCAGAGGCTGAACTGTCAATCAGGCAGTATTTTCCGTAAAGGTTAAAATGTTCTTTAAGGAAGCTGTCTATGCGGCGGTCTACTTTGATTGTGTCGGCTTCTGTTGCGGAAAGCGGCTTGTACATTCGGAATACTTTTTCTACTGCGATAAGCGCGGTGATTGCTTCGACTGAATTTCCTTCGCAGCCGGTAAAATCGAATACTAGAGTGTCTTCCGCGCCGAATGAGCCTTCTTTTTTTAACGTGAACGTTTTGCGCGCAAAAACTGCTTCGATAACCTGCTTTACGCGGTCTGCCTCTAACAGTTCTTTTTTGTCTTCGATTTTTCCGTTCACTTCTTCCTGCATTACCTGTCCGTTTTCATCGCGAACAAGGCGCGTTGCTTCTTCGATGCCGTCTGTATAAAGGAAGAGAATGTCGCCGTGCATAAAGGCGGCTTTTTCAAGGGCAAATCCGCCTTTCATATCTATCATAAAGGACGGGAACGGTCCTGCGGCGGGCGTTTCTTTAAGGGAAATTACTTTTAGTTCACTCGCTTTTGTGTCATACAGGTGAACGATGTTGTCGCCGGCGTTGCACAAATACATCTGTCCGGAGTCTGCGTCGAAAAGAATAAGGATTATGGTAGCGAATTTTCCTTTTAATCCGAGCGATTCAAGAAAATCGTTTATCTGGTAGACGAGTTTTGTAATGTTCGTGCCGTTTTTTGCGGTAGACCAGTTTTCAAAAAATTTATTGAAGAGGGTGGCGACGACTGTCATAATAAGACCTGCCGGTGTTCCGTGCCCGGACGCATCGCTTTTGATGAATACGTACCAGCGGTCGTCCAGTTTTTTGTAGTCAAAATAATCTCCGGAAACGGCGGAAGCGCCTTCGTAATAGCCGAATGCTTCGATGTTTTTGTCGGAATAGGATGCAGTCGTCTTTTGTCCTGTTCCTAAATCTGTCTTGTCTAAGGGAAGAAAGGCTTTCTGGACGGCTTTTCCGTCGTTCGTAAGTTTTTCTTCGATTGCCGCATAGGCAAGTTCTTCTTTCAGGCGGTTCATTGCCGCGCCAAGCCTTCCTATTTCATCGTTTCGCGAAAGGGATATGTTTTTCTTTTCGCCGGCAAGGTTTTCCTTGTGTTTTTCATCTGCGATTTTCTGGACGAATTTTTCAAGCTGCCTGATAGGTGCTGCAATATGACGTCCGATTATGACAGAGCCAATTCCTCCTATTACGATGATTACGCCGGCAACGATTGATACGATAATGATGATACTGCGTTTTGCGTTTTCAACGGCTTTTAAGAGGGATACTGTACTTACGCGCACAAAGACAAGTCCACGCACGAAGTATTCTGAATTTCCCATACGGAAAATAATCGGACGGTAGAACATATAGGAAGTCTGGTTACTGTCAAGATGTCCTGCGTCAAAATGCGGCTGAGAACCGGAGCCGTCGCGCGCAAAACGTTCCATCTGTTCGTTCATAAAAACTGTAAGGCTACGGGATTCTTCATTTATGATTGAAAGGCGGCGCATTGAATTCCTGTCTGTCATAAGGCTGAGTTTGTCGCCTTCTGCATTAAGGCTTGCAATTCGGGAAGATGTTTTTCCAAGTTCGGAAGAAATGCTGCTGTTTAACTGAAGGCAGATGTCGTCATACGAGCCGGCAAATTCTTCCGAAATACGTGAAATTCCAAGAATAAGCTGAGGCGTGTCTATTTTTTTTGCAATTTCAGAATCGTTTGATGCCCACACGTGCATTACGGAGTCTTTGTATTCGCGGCTGGCAGAAACGCCGGACTCGGAAGAAAAACCGACTATTGTAGCAGAAACGGCTTCCTGTACGCCGGAAATCTGGTCTGGAAGCATACTGAGTTCAAGGACGTTATTCGTAGGCATATACGCTTTTGCCCCGGAAGAAAGGCTTGAAAGAAGGACATTTACGCGGTCCATAAGGCTTTCTGAAAGTTCCTTTTCTGTCTGCGCAATACGGAAGCGGTAGAACGGAACGGTAACGCTTACTACAATAAGAATAATCAGGGAATAGGTAAAGCCGACGATTTCATACAAAAGGCTTCCCCTGCCTTTCATCCTGCTGTTTTTGTCTTTCTGCAATATGTCGCGCGGTGTATTTTTCTTCATAAAAATCCCCCTTTGGGTTTTAGTCTGAGTTTCTGTCTGATTTACTGTCTGATACAAAAGCGTTCGTACTGTGCAGGCATCCTTTATGTTCCGTATGATTGCTACAGCAAAGTAAATAAGGAACAAAAGTGATGCGGCTACTGTAAGCACAAAAAGAACCGTGCCTATATCCATCCTATATGTATACGAGTCCCGGAATGCATAATAATCAGGAACGTACTGATATGGATTTTCAATTTTTACTGTTCCGGTTGCCTCTATCGTAAGGATAGGACGGTAGCTCATTGTAAGACCGCGGTCAGAATGGAGTATTCCTACAAAATATGAGCCTTCTTCCAAATCTGCATCAAGCGGTATTCCTGAAACGCTCGTATTTGATTTTACCGTAAAGCCGGATGAAACTTCATAATCGTACGGCGCCTTTCCTTTTTTATCGATAATGATTTTTGTAATAGTTCCGTCTATGAGAAAATCAGAACCTGTTATGGTAAGGAAAATTTCTCCTGTACGGGAAGATGACGTTTCTACTTTTGCAATAGCTGTATGCGGAACGTATTTATTAAGGATGACAGGAATTACTGCCGGTTCTCCTGTAAATCCTGCTTCGTCAACTGCCGCCACAGTAAGAACGTAAAGACCGTTCGGGTAGTTTCTGAATGAAATTTCCGGGCGCAGGACATTTACAGAATCAGAAAGTTTTGTACCAGCGGAAATCTGACGGGAGTAAGAAGCAGAAAGCGTTTCGGTGTATGAACGCTGTTCTTCCGGAGTTTTTGCCGAAGGGTGGTTCGGCGTAGAAGCAAACGAACCGTCAACGGAAGAAAGGCGTTTTACGGCATAGGTGTAGCCGGTTATGTCATCGTCCAAAACGTCAGAAGTCCAGCGGATTGAAAATGTATTTGACGGCATAAAGCCTGTTTCGCCATCGTCCTGCGCATCAAATACGACTTTGCGCGGCGGAGTCTGGTCGTAATAATAGGAAAAAACTGCCGGTTCAGACCAGTTTCCGGCATAATCATATGCGCACGCCTTAAAATACCATTTTCCTTCTGCCGAAGCGGTAAGCGTAAGGGAAGTTTCGCGCGGAAGAAGAAGATTGTCTTCTAACAGGACAGGAAGTTCGTCCTTATCCTGCGTCCAGCTATATACGTAACCTGCAATTTCGGAGGAATCGTGCGGAAGCGTTATCTTAAATTTAGTTTTTTTATTTTTTGACCGTGCGAACTGTTTTATATTACTTGATGCAACAGACGGAGGCTGAACAGAAATGTCTGGAGAAAGAATACAGACGGAAGGAATATCTTTTGTCATTCCGTTGAATTTCTGCCAGACAAAACCAAGCTGCTTTACCTGACCTGTATTGTTTTTTTCATAAATGAAAATCGGATATGCGAATAAATGCGGTGCTTTTCCGGAAGAAACTTTTTCTTCTTCCCACAGACTGCCGTTCCGCCTTGCAAAATAAACGGCTTCTACGCCGGAACGAGAATCAAACCAGGTTACGGCAACAGTTCCGTCCAAGGGAAAAAGAACTGCACGGCGCGAATTACCGGAAGCAATTTTTTCTGCCGTATACGGAACAAGTCCGTTTCTGTCTATCTGCGCAATCCAAATTGAATCAGAAGCAGAATATCGTTCCCTTCGTTCCCACGCAACATAAACTGCACCGCCGGCAGAACAGACGTTCGGGCGTTGGTTCTGAAAAAGCGTAAAATCTTCAGAGGACGATACAGAGCCTTCCCCTGTAATAAGGACGGGTTCAGACCAGCGCCCTGTTCTTGCAGAACCGCGCGCCTCGTACAGCTGATACGATATTCTTGCGCCTTCCTGATGCTGTGCCTGAAAAACGACGACATCTTCATTTCCGTCTGCGCACAGTACAGGAGCAAATGGATTTTTCAGTTTCATAGACGGCGAAAATTCTTCAAAATCACCCCAGTCAATGCCGTTTGGAGAATAGGCGCAGTTCAGGTAAAACTGAAGTACGGAAAAAGAGTCTTCATCTGCCGGAGACTCTTCCGCAGACGAAGAATACGCGCTTCCTCTGGAACTGGATGCAAAAAGTGCAAAGCCGCCTGACGCACAGGCGTATATATTCGGCGCGATAAAGCGGTCTTCCCTTCTGGAATCTTTTACGCGGGAAAACGAAGCGGCGCTGTCGTTTGAAACGTATACGGAAACAGAATTTGCATCATTAAGTACGGCAACGGCTATCGTTCCGGAACCAGACACCGCCGCCGAATACATATCAGGAACTTCTCCTGAATAGGAAAACGGGCCTGCAAATCGCAGGTTTTCGCGCCATTCGACTGCGCCGTCCTGATAGCGGCAGGAAAGGTAGATACGTTCGTTCCGGGTGTCAACGTCCTGCCAGAAAATGTAAGAGTCAGAACCGTTCGTTACGACTGACGGAAAACGGCTGTCCGTCTTTGTAAGCTGTTCCGGTTCTTCCCAGTAATAGCCGGCGCAAAAAGACGGTTCTGCGCAAAAAACAAAAACAGCCGTACACAAAAAAACAGCGGCACTGCGGAAAAATCGTCCGAAAAGAGAAAAGCAATTTTTATCTGCATAAATGTTCATTCGTTCCGTCATATTACATACGAGCCTTTATTCGCTTCTGAAGTTCCAGTATCCGGGCAGATTTTTTATTTTCCGGCTTCTGAAGCAGCTGGTTTACAAGTGCATTTGCCATAACAACATTATTCTGCTGAAGTTCCTGAATTGCCCTGTTGTATTTTTCCGTATCTTCTGCAGACATAACGACTGACAGGTTTCCTCCAAGTCGGATGGAAATTTCATCTTTCAAAAGAATAGCATCCTCATTCCCAGAATTCAACTTGATTGCTTCGTCAACTTTTGCAAGTGCCTGACGCAGTTTTTCTTCATCACGTCCGGCAGAAGAAAACAGTTTCTGCGCTTCTGCATAAAGAGATTTTGACTGTGCAATATCATTTTTCTGAACGGCTTTCTGCCGAACTCCTACTTCAACTTCAACATCGTAAATCAGTTTTTTTATTCCCGGATAGTCAGGATTTATTTCGTACAAATCAAGCAAATCGCTGTAAGCCTGACGCTGTTTTTCCTTTACCTTGTAATCTTCCTTAATGGCATTGATTTTCTGTTCAAAGCGGACTGCAAATTCCTTTGGCTCACGAATCTGCTGAATGCGGAGCGTAGTAAGGTTTGCTTCCTGATTAAGCGGATAGACAAGACGAAGTTCCTCAAGTTTTTCAATCGCCCTGTCAAACAAATCATTTGATTTCTGAATGTCGCCTTTTTTTCTGGCAGAAATGCCCTGCTTGTAATACTGCGTTGCAATGCTCAGAACCTGCGACATTTCCGGGTACAGAGAATCAGACGGAAGGAGAACTCGCCCTGTTTTCATAGACAAAGCAGTGTCTACAATCGCCATAAGGTTTGTAATTTCGGCATCTTCTTCAACATTCGTATCTGCCCAGCGGGCTTTTGCGTTTGAAAGATATTTTTCCGCAATCTGGAAATTTCCGTTGAAATATTCACGCCGCGCCGCATTTTTAAGGTTACGGACTTCGCGAACAACGAGAATATTCTCTTTTTCCTTAATTTCTTCGCCCAGCGAACGAAGCGCGGCATCGCTTGAAGAACGGAGAAAAGCATCGTCATTATAGGAAAGCGCTTCTACATATTTGTCGCCGGCTTCCTGAAGGCGTTTACGCGCATTTTCAAAATTTTCTGACTTGAGCGCTTTCTGAGCCTGACTGAAACGAAGGTCTGCCTCGTTCAGTGCTTTCTGGTAGAATTTTAAAAATGACGAAGCGGCATCACTGTTTTTGCGGATTGCAGCAAGTACCGAATCAAGTCGCGCTGAAGACGCCTGAATAGAGGAACGTTCGTCCGTGTAAAGGCTGCTGTATTTTCCGTTCAATGCGGTAAGAGAGTATGAAAGCATTTTTTTCGCAGACGTTACTGTTTTTGTAAGGGCTTCACCCTGCGTAAGGGCGGCGGACGGATAGCGGCGCAGTATGTCGTCGGTGCCGTTTGTTTTTCCGTCGACAAGCTCTTCTTGCAAAAGCAGTTCTTTTTCCGAATAGCCGGCTGCATCCTCTCCAAAACCGGCGTATAAACCGGCAATCTGCACCCAGAGCGAAGAACTTTTCTGCGCGGCAAATTTCTGCGCTTGTTCGTTGAGCTGCCCTGAAAACGCGGAAAAGGAGTTCCAGTCGATAAGAGAATCGGTGATGTCAACGCCGGCTGTTTTTGTACGTCGGATAGCGGTCATATCGGAAGACAAAGTTTTCTGAGCATTCCTGTACTGCTGTGCCCAGACTGCGCCGTCTGGTTTTTCTGCATTCATCGTCCGTATCGAATCTTCTATACTTGCAGAAACTGAAGCAAGGAGTGATATTTCTTCCGCAGTGTTGTTCTGAAATTCTGCAAAGTTTTCCGATGTAAAGTCGTCCTCTCCTGCCACATAATTTTTTCCAGCAGACGAAGCCGCATCTGCAAAAGCCGACTCACAGATTTCCTGTATTGTACGGTATGTTTCTGAAAGGCGCTCCGTATGTTCTGCAACAAGTGAAGCAAATTCGACTGAAGTTTTATAATTCTGAAATCCTTTCTGATAGTTCGTCATATCAGAAGAAAGAAGAAGGCTGTATAAATCGTTAAGGCGCACAGCATAGGCGGCAACAGTCCTGACGGACGAAAGTTTTTCAGCCCGTATCGTATCCTGCCCTTGAAAAAACGCCTCGTTTTCCGCTGAAAAAGCCTTTACTGCACGCGCCATTGCCGAAACTGACTCGTTTTTAAGGTCTTCAAGGCTTACGTTCCAGAAACCGTCAAGTACACCCTCAAAACCGCAGTCCGGATCTTCCTGCCAGCCGAACACAGTATCGCGCGCATAGCGCAGAAAAAGATTGCACTCTTCTTCCTTCCTTGCGCCGGTTTTACCGTACAGGGAATCAAAAGACGCTCCAGACAAAAGAATTCCATTACGAATTCCGGCGTATGCAGAAAATGATGCTTCCACTTCAGAAAACGCACCCGCAATCGCGCCTGAATTTCCAGATGCAAGAACGGCTTTATACGCATCTGAAGCACGGCGCAGACGTTCCGCCGCCGCAGGAAACTGAGATGCAAACGTTCGGATATTTACAAAATTCTTTTCCACTTCTGCATAAATAGGTTTTTCTGAATATTCGTCATCAAACGAAAGACGGTATATAAAAAATCCGTCATCCGCACGCTTCAACGCCTCTTCAAACGCGCCTTTTTTTACAAGCGCGGCCGTTTCGTTCTGAATTAAACTGTATTTTGCAAGTTCAGCAAGATTATTCGTGTCTTTTATTATATCAAGCCGCCTGTCCGCCGGATTATGCTCCATTGCAACAAGGCGCTCCGTTATCCGTCCGAGTTTTTCCGTATTTTCAGGTTCTTCGCGGATTACCTTTAAAAGCTGCCGCGCAAGAACTGTATACAAATCACGCGCTTTCATTATTTTGCTTATTCGCTGCTGAACGCTGTCAAACTGCTCCGGGTTTGCATCAAAATATTTATTCAGCTCAAGAAGAGCCGTATCGTACTCCGTATTTTTTATAAGTACATCAATCTGCTTAAGCGTAAGATTTTCCTGCTTTTGGGAAGAATCAGTTTCTGTTTTTGACTCAGTGCGCACGCGTTCCGCCGCCCCTAAATTCCACAGGGCAGAAAAGAGTGAGAAAAACAGAAATACAGAAAGATACTTATGTTTTTTTTTCATAAATTGTCTAAAATAATCCAAGAAGTTTTCATATTATATAGTAGTATATACCTAATTTCGGCATATTTATTTATAGAATAGAGTAAAATTACCGAAATTGTAATATATTGTAACAGGATATTTTGTGAAAAGGACGTTCGTTCTGTCAGTATGTTTAATTTTCTCGCTTACCGCCAGACTTCAGGTGAATGCTCTGGACTATACAGAAATTTCAAATTTTCTGGCGGACTCCTTTTTCAGCACATACGGCAGTAACGAGGGAACAACGTCTTTCCGTTCGCTTCTCATTCCGATTGGCGGACGGGCAGAAAGCCTTGGTTCTTCCTACACAGGACTTTCGGACGACGTAAGCTACATAGACTACAATCCTGCAGCATCATCAATAAACAAAGAATCAGAGATTGCTCTTTTCCACAACGCCTGGATTGCAGATTCCGCGATAGAAACTATTGCAGGAACTACACGCTTTGGAAATCTGGGAATTGGTGGAAAAGTAAGCTGTTTTTACGTTCCTTTCTCCGAGTACGATTCATTCGGCACAAAACTGACCGGAAGTTACTATTCCGAAACGACAGCCGTTCTTAACGTTTCCTATAATTTTAATGCAGGGTATACGTTCAAAGGTCTTGCCGCCGGACTTAACGTAAAAGCCGCCTGGCGTTCAATTCCTGACTACTGCGACAACGACACCGGTGAAATAATTTCAGGCTCGGGACTTGAACAGTCTGCGCTGGGACTTATGGCAGATGCCGGAATTATGATGCAGTTCAACATCGGAAAATTCTACATTTCCCGTGACCCGAACGTAAGAATAGGACTAAGCGTATCGAACCTTGGAGCGGCAATAACAGGATTTAAAAGCGACGACGGAATCAGGCTTGACGACGCTCTTCCGTCGTCAATAGGAATCGGCATATCGTATAAATGCATACGGCCGCTCACGATGCTTCTTGAATTCCGCCAGCCGTTCGACCTTACAGACATAAGTTCCTACCAGATGTTTTCTGCAGGAACAGGCGCAGAACTTCAAATCACGGACTTTTTCTCCGTCCTTACAGGCTTTCAGCTTAAAGGCGGAAATCCGCGCATAAGTCTTGGAAGCGAATTTGAATTCTTTAAAATGCGGATGAACGTAAACTACACCCTTGACCTTACTTCATCCTTAAACCCGGTAAATCACATCAGCCTTTCGGCAAAACTGCTTTTAGGCGACCGCGGCAGGGAAGAAAAACAGCGGCAGGTGGACAGACTGTACAACGAAGGTGTTGCCTGCTTTGCAAAACGCGATTTTGAAAAAGCAATAGAATATTGGGAAGAAGCGCTGAAAATCGACCGGCATTTTGACCCGGCAAAGACAGGTATCAAAAATGCGCGGCAATATGCACAGATGCTTGAAGAATATTCGTTCTAAATCTAAAAGACGGCAGAGCCTGCGCCCGAACCTAGCGCTTACGGTTAAAAATCCGGTAATTCATCCAGGGGAAAATCTGATGCTCGTTTTCAAGTTTCGTAAGCCATTCAGTACTTACAGTATTTGAACCAAGAGCGTCAAAAACCGCCGTAAAATCATTTATGCTCCGGTTAAAGCGCATCCGCGCATATTCCGGAAAATCATTGTTATGAATCATTTTTGCCCATCCGCAAGACTGCGCGAGCATCAGTTCTTTTGCCCCAAGATTTAAAAGCCGCGCCTTAAGTCCTGTATCAGCAGGGAAACGCTCGGACAAATCTACCATACGGCGGCTCGCCTTGCGCACATACCGGATCATCCAGTTGTTCTTGCTTGAAAGCAAGTCTTCGCCATAGCCAACGCCGCTTGACGAACCGTAATAAGGGCGTATGCGCTGAAGCTGATACTGGTTTCCAAGCAGATTACGCGCACACTCAAACTGAACTTTTTTCTGCGCGGCGGCACGGAAAAGACATTCTATCCAGTAAATTCCTTCGTTCCAGACATTGCGCAATTTATTCAGGCTTACGGTAACAACAAGGGAAACAACATCCGTATCAGGAAGAAGTTTCTCCGCCTCTTTCAAAACCGTCTCGCGCCTTGAAACGAACGTTTCTGCATCTGCCATACAATGCGCCGCGGCATCTGAATAACTGTACGTATTTTCCTTTGCAACGGACGCTTCTTTTTTGCAATACGCATATCCAAACGAATAGCGCGGCTCGCCTTTTGTAACGAATGGTTCAAGTTCCTCAGCCGGAAGCTCAAAACCGATGTCTTTATTTATATCAAGATACGCTTTTCCAGAGGCAAAACCGTCCTCGCCGAAAATTTCTGCATCGCAACGTGAATCGCGGGCAAAAACAGCAAGAGAATTTTCAAAGCGCGCCGGATAAAAAATGCCTTTTTCCGGCTCATTTTCAGAAAACAAAAAACTGCGGGAATCAAGAACGGTATAGTTCATTCCGTACGCCTTGAGAATTTTTTCGATGCCGGGATAATATCCCATTTCCGGCAGCCAGAAGCCGTCCGGAACTTCACCAAAACTTGCCTTGTACGCATACAGTCCTGTTTCTACCTGCGCGCTCATCACTTCAGGAATATCGCTATACTGCGGAAGAAAAATATCAGTCCCACACGTTGCAAGGATTTCTACAAAGCCTTTCTTCTGGAATTCGTAGAATTTCCGTATAATTTTCTGATTATATTTTGCGTAGGAAATTGCTGCTTCCTGATTTTTTTCAAAACAAAGTTTTGCAATTTCAAGACGTGCCGGAACGGATGCATTGCGCTCAATTTCGCGCTTTCCGATTTCAAGACGTCTTTCAATCCATTCTGAATACTGTTTCTGAACGACAGGATCTTCAAGAAGATTGCAGAGAACCGGAGAAAGCACCAGTCCGACTTTAAAAGGAATGCCATCACGCTCAAGCGACTCAAACGCATTTAAAAGAGGTATATACGTATCGGTTACGGCCTCAAACAGTCTGTTCAGCTGTGCCGCATATTTTCTTTCATCATCGCCGGTATGACGTATGTATTCCTGTCCGGCATTCAAAATTAAAACGATTCTCTTATCAGCCATTTCCCCACCACCATTCTTAAATTATGAAAAAGATTCCCTGTGATTTTTATAATGCTGGAGCAGAAGTTCCTTCATTCCAGAAAGCTCCATTATCGGAGAAAGTCCCTCTTCCTTTCCGGGATGAACGTCAACAAGACGAGAAGAACCTGTCGGCATTTCAAGCACCTCGGAAGACGCAAGAATGTCAATAATTCCGTCAAGGCAGAACAGCAGGTCTACACAAAAGAATTTTTTTCCGGCAGGAAGCAGAAAATACTGTCCGTTATCCTGCTTTGAAATCTGAATGTCAAAGAATTCATCCGGCTTAACCTGCGATTTTTCAGAAAATGAACTTACACGTATCCTAAGTTCACTTACAAATGCCTTTTCAAGAGAATCCCTGTCTGAATCGCTTATGTTCCAGTAAATGTATGCCCAGGCAGGATTACGAAGAATAATCTCTACCTCAGTGGAATTATAGGAGCGCGGCATTTCGCTGTCGTCGCAGGACTCTTCCTCCTCTTCCGTAATATTCATATCTAGTTCAAGATTTTTTTTATATGATTCTTCCGCAACTTCAAGAATTTCACCGATAAGAAATCCCCGGTTAAAATTCTCAGGAACGTCTATGCTGTAGTCGTCGGCAAGTTTCTGCAAATCGGAAAAAGAAAGCGTTTCAAGGTATGCCCGATTTATTTGTACATTTTCCATACGTTTATAATCTTAAAAATCCCTTTATTAGTCAAGTATAGCCGGAATTACGAAAAAACCGAATTATAATATTTTCGTAAAAAATACAGCTTGATTTTTTTACAATGCATTTGTCTTTAGCTGGAATACCGGTGTAAAGCCAAATTTTTCGGCGTATTTCCTTGCGGCAAGCGCATTCCGTATTACATCGGAGGGCGAATGGGCATCGGAATTGCAGATAACTTCTGCATTTTTTTCCGCGGCAAGCTGCCAGAATTCATCATACGGATACTGATAGCGGATACCTTTTTTTGTATGCAGGACTTCACGCTGCATTCCAAGTCCGTTGATTTCAAGAGGAAGTTTCATTCCTACAGCCGCATCTATAAGCGCGGCGGAACAGCAGGCAAGATCGTCGTCCCAGTCAACGAAACTTCTCATAAACAAATCTGGATGTGCATAAAACGCAAACAGTCCGCTTTGAATTCCTGAAATAGTCTGGTCAACATACGTATGAAAATCTTTTCTGCTTGAAAATTCGGCGGCATACAAATGCTCTTTTCCACGGGTAAGCCAGTGCGAGCCAAGCACAAGATAATCTGCTCCGAATTCGCCGAGAAGCATATCTTTATACCAGGATGCGTATTTTTCATCCCATTCGCACTCAAATCCGCATTTTACAGGAAAATCAACAAGAGATGCCGCTTTCTGCACTTCCGTGCGGTAAAAAGAAACATCCTCCTCCTTCATACGGATATTTTTCCAGTAATCGTCGTCGCTCACTGGGTACGGACAGTGGTCGGAAAATCCCAGTTGCGTACATCCGTCTTTTTTTGCCTGCAAAACATAATCAGAAGGGAGACCATCCGCGTGGTTGCACAAAAATGTATGTGTATGATAATTCGTTATCTGCATTCTGTTCGTTTCATTCATAGCAGAAACTATACCGTTTTTACAAAATTAAGAAAACCGATACAAAGAATTCCTTACTTCTATTTTAAATTACTATGTATTCTTTTCAAATTCTATGATATATACAGCTATGAACATTTTATTCCTGGCATCTCCGCAGAACAAACCGGAATGTTCCTATTACTCAAAATACATTACACATTACGGCGGAAATTGCATAATTTATGAAAATCAGGACGATTTTTTTGAAACGCTCCAGACGCACAGTTTTAAGCCGGATCTGCTTGTCCTTGACTACGGACAGTTCAATCATCTTATTCTGAACGTATACAACTATCTTAAAAATTCATACCGATGCTCTATCCCGGCAGTATTCTTTAATGACCCGTACCTGCAAAATGAAGACTATATTGATTACTGGCACGAAACGCTTGAAATGGTATATATGAACGGCAATTTCCGCTTTGAAAATTACAGGCATTCACTTATGATTCTTGCAAATGCAATGCAATCTTACCAAAAAGAAAAGCAGGATGCAGAAAAAAAAGCACTTCCACCTTCCGGAAACATAACGGCACAGAACGAAACGATGCAAAACCAAAATCAGTTTTTTTGCAGGGAAACGGCAGCCCTGCTTTCAGCTGCTTCCTATATGATTTACAGCACCCTTGTAAAAAAAGCACCGGAAGCCGTATCAATTGAAGAACTCGCTGCCTCCATAAAAAAGAACGCAAAAACACCAAGCAGAAACACAGTCGTCTGCCTTATATCAAGAATACGCACAGCCTTAAGAACGGCCGGCAGCGACACATACGACATTATAAAATCAGACAACGGCTACAGGCTTATAAAAAGAACTGCAATATGAAAAAAGACACCCTTTCGGATGCCTTTTTCAAAATTTATTTCAAGCATGCTGCTATTCTTTCAAGCACTTTCTTGCGGTCAAGCGGCTTTATTATATAGTTTTTTGCACCAAGAAGCAGAGACTTTTTTACAAGTTCCTCTTTTCCAAGCGCACTGACCATAACAACACGTGCCGTTTTGTCAAATGCCATAATCTGCTCAAGAGCCGTAATTCCGTCCATACGAGGCATCGTAATGTCCATTGTTACAAGATCAACGTTCGGCGCCAGCTCCTTGTATTTGTCAACGCCCTCTTTTCCATCTGCGGCAGTGGCGACAACCTCATAGCCTTCGCTTGTAAGAATCTGACCAAGCTGCTTTGCAACAAACATCGAATCATCTACAATCATAACCCTGTATTTAGAGCCATCTGGTTTTAAGCCCTCCGGCGGACGCTCATTAATTGTAGGAAAGTCCTGTGAAGTTTTCATTTGTATTTTCTCCTAGCTCTTTATGCACGTTCCCGTATTGCTACGTTAACTTCTATTTTACCATATTCAGTAATAAGAGGAACAATCAAAGCTTCTACGTTCTCTGATGTTCCGCCTAATGCTGCTATTTCCATCTTCTGTCCGGCGAACAATGCCGGTGGCGTAAGGTCAAATTTAAAATTCAATTCATGCAGCTTTGTTACAGCCTGAGCCGTAATCAAATTTGCAAGTTCGCTGATTGTCGCCTTTGCAAGGTCATCAAAAACTTCAAGTTTTTCGCCGTTCATTTTTGATGCAATATTCAGGGCAGTTTCCAAGGTCATATCAAAAAGTACACGACCTTCAACATCTCCTGCAAGACCAACCAAAGCCGCAACACCCATAACAGGCATTGCAGTTGACTTCAAATATAAATTCCCCCGTTTTACTTCCGCGCCGCCAAGAACTTCTTTTAGAACTCTGTAAGACGTTTCTACAAACGGATTAATATATTCTACTCTCATCAGATACTCCCGTAAAAAGCCGCGCCGAAACAAAATTCCTGAACGACTCTTTAACAAAGTCCCGTAATAAAACAGGACAGTAAATATTATAAAGTTTGCAACGCAAACCAAGTATCAATCGAAAAAACAGAAGCCTGCAACGCAAACTTCATTAAGACAGAAACAATTTACCGTTTACGGCAGTTTCCGGCACACCTCCTTACTGTTTTTTATACACTGTAACAGAGCCCGCCGTAGACTCGCAGAACTCCGCCACATTTCCCAATTCTTCATTATCTCCCACAAACAAAGTACCGTTTCCCTTCAGTTTTTCACTGAAATCAGTAATGACATTTTTCTGCATTTCGGTTTCCAGAAGGGAAAGCAAATCCCGTGCAAAAATAACGTCAGCCATAGGAAGAGTATTTGTATGAAGGCAATCATGGTATTCAAACATAATGCTGTCCTTAATCTCTTTAGAGAAAACGGATTTACCAGCAGCATTTTTTATAAGATACGGTTCAAGCCATCCGGAAACAGCAGACTCAGGAACAGAAAGAAGCGGCGCATTAGAAACGCCCAGCAAGTCAATATCCTGCGCATATACCCTGACTTTTGAATTCGGATACCTTTTTGCAAGTACGCAGGCAAGGCAGTAAGTTTCTGCACCGCCGCCGCAACCCGGATTCCATACAATTACCTGCTTTGCAGAATTTTCCGGTAAAGCCGCATAAATTGCATCAGCATATTCCTTTGACCACCAGCTACCGGAATTTGCAGACCAGAACGGCTTAAGGAACGCATCGGCATCGGCCTGATTAACAATCTGCAATTTATCTGCGTTCCTTTCTTTCTTCCATTCTGAAAAACGGTATTTTACCCAGCTTTCATTTACAGAAGAAACTGTAAATTTTCCGTATGTCCGCAAGCCATCCACTATAAAAGAATAGTTTGTGTCGTCTTCTGCCGGTGCCGGCTGTTTTTCAGAAACAGGAGCAGGAGCAGAATCCTCCGAAGCCACCTGCTTATACCCTTCTTTTCCGGCAGTTTTCTTAACGGCTGTAGCAGCGTCTGCCGGAACAGCATTTGCATTCCTTTTTGCCGGCATAGCAGCATTTGCCACAGCCTTATCTATCGTATGCAGAGTATTGTCCGGCGATGCCTTTGAAAAAATCCGCTCAATATCAAGCAGAATGTACAGGCGCTTGTTGCTTTCCACAACGCCGGAAATATATTTTATATTTACATCGCTGAACAGAGGATGCGGCGGCTGAATTGAACTTTTCTGAACGCCTACAACCTTGTCTATCTTGTCTACAATAATACCGAAAGTCTGCTCCTCAATCGTAAGAATCAGCAGATTTTCAAGATCCGGCTTTTCATCGCAGGCAGTACGGATATTGAAAAACAGACGCATATCAAGAATAGGAATAATCTCGCCGCGAAGATTGTACACGCCGACTACGAACGGCAGGACATTCGGAACATAGGTAAAATTCCCTGCCTTAGCAATTTCCTTGACATTCATAATATCAATTGCATAATCCTTGCCGGACAAAGAGAACGTAACCATCTTGAAATCAATTGTCGTCTGCTCATTTCTGGAATCCTCGCGGCTGCTCTCCTCAGCAACAGCAACGAGCGTATTATCTTCTGAACTGTCAGATACTAATATAGATTCAATCGTCATATTTCCTCACTTCCATTGTCTGCTCAGGCATTCTTCTGAGCGGCAAGATCCTGCTTAATGCTAAGTTCAAGCAGCTGGCTGACATCAATAATCAACGACACAGAGCCGTCACCAAGAATTGATGCACCCGCAATGCCCGGTGTAACCGTAAACTGATCACGCAACGGTTTTATAACTACATCTTCCTCACCGATAAGAGAATCTACCATAATTCCGACTTTCTTATCTTTAGAACCGACGATGACGATGTTGCAGTATTCGGTTGCTTCCGCCTCCTCAAGCCCGAACAGGCGCGAAAGTCGCAGAACGCTTATTACTTCGTTACGCAGGTTCAAGACCTCGTAATTATCAATCGTCTTTATATCAGTCTGTAAAATCCGCTGGCTTTCAATTACGGATGCAATCGGAATAGAATAAACTTCTTTTCCTACACGTACAAGAAGTCCCTGAATTATTGCAAGCGTAAGCGGCAGACGGATACTGAACGTCGTTCCCTTGCCCTTTTCTGAAGAAACGGTAACAGAGCCGTTCAGTTTGTCTATCATAGTCTTTACAACATCAAGACCTACGCCACGACCGGAAATATTTGAAATTTTTTCCGCAGTAGAAAATCCCGGCTCAAATATAAGCTGGTGGCACTCGGATTCGGTTAAAACCTTATCCGGGTGAATAAGACCTTTCTGAATTGCCTTATTGCGTACTTTTTCCGCATCAATACCGGCACCGTCATCTGCAATATCAATGACAATAAGATTTCCTTCGTTGGAAGCCTTTAAAAGGACATGACCAGTTTCCGGCTTTCCGGCAGCAACACGAACTTCCGGAGCTTCAATACCGTGGTCAACAGAATTGCGGACACAATGCATAATCGGGTCAAGCAAATCTTCAACGACGGATTTATCAAGCTCCGTATCTTCACCTTCAATCTCAAGTTCAATTTTCTTATTCAAATCACGCTGCAAATCACGCACGACACGCGGGAAACGGCTGAAAATCTGATTTATCGGAACCATTCGGATTTTCATAACGCCTTCCTGAAGCTCGCCTGTAATCCTGCCTAAATTCTGCGTTGAAGAACGGAGTTTTGTAGCAATCGCCTTAAGTTCTGCATCATCAGCGTCAAATATAGAACCAAGTCCGTCGTATTCTTTCATAATTTCCGCGCGTACATCTTTTATCGATTTTCCTTCCTGAATCTGCTCAAGATACATCGGAATCCGCTCCATAAGGCGACGGTAACTCGTCTTCAGTATGTTTTCAGCGGACTGGAAATGCGTCATTTCATTAGAAAGAGTTGCCGCAAGCTGATTGAATGAAGCTTTTGCGATGACAGTTTCACTTACAAGATTTAAAAGGTAGTCGATACGCTTTGAATCTACGCGGAGAACAGAATTCTGCTGGACAGAATGCTGCGCACCGGCTTTGTCGCCCTCTTTCCTGTGCTCAGGTTCTGGCTTTTTATCAGAAGAACCGGAAGAAGAAGGCTGCTCCGCAGAAGGCGCAGCTTTTTCATCAGCGTTTGCCTCGGCAGCAGAAGGAGCTTTCTCCGGCACATCATAAGTTTTTTCAGAAGCAGCAGTTACGGCTGTTTCGGCAACTGCACCGGATGAAGCAGAAGAAGCTCCTACCGGTCCTGAAATAAGCTGTGCATCGGTACAAATCGTAACATCGCCTAAAAAAGCAGTATCTTCTATTTTTTCTGCCGTAGAATCAGATGCAAGATAGTAAAAAACATTCTCGTGGAATTCATCTTCATACAGCGCATCAAAATCAGGAACTGTCTTCAGTACGCTTCCGAGCGCCTTCAATGCGGCAAAAACCTGTATTCCGCCGACAGAATTCATCGGATTGTTCTGGTCAAATTTTACGGCAACGCGCCACAATTTCTGAGAACCTTCGCACGCTTCGGAAAGTTCGTTAAATTCGTCTTCTTTTAATTCCGGATATTCAAAAACAGGCGCACCGGAACTGCCGGAAGAAGCCTCCAGAACAGCAGGCTCCGGCGCAGGTGCAGGAACCGGTTTTGGAGCAACAGACGGCGTTTTTGCCTTCTTTGCACCTTTTTCTGGAATATATTTATGAAGTTTCTCTACCAGCGAGTCTATGTTTTCAGTATAAACACTGCCGTTTGCACGGGCTTCAAGCATCACCTTGATAACGTCAATAGAAGAAAGAAGAACATCCACAACAGCTTCATCAACGGAAAGACGGTCGGAACGGATTTCGTCAAGAACATCCTCTACTTTATGAGTAAACGTAGAAAGTTCAGTCATTTCTACTGTTGCAGAACCGCCTTTCAATGTATGCGCAGCGCGGAAAATCTCATCAACAGCTTCGTGATTGCCCGGATCATTTTCTATTATAAGAATATTGCTCTCAAGCGTTTCAACCTGCTGCTCGGCTTCTGCAAAAAAGTCTTTCAGGAGTTCTTCATTATTCGGATCAAGATAGTCGCTCATAGTTATATATTATATATTGTTATTTTCTTAAATCAAGCAAAAAAAAAATGAAAAATGAAAATCGGGAAAAAAAATACCGAAAAACAAATCATTCTGCCGGGCATAATGAAGATTAAACTCAAGTCCGGAATGTTTTATGCCGATAAAGAACGTGGAGTTTTGTTTTATTCCGGGAGTACAGACTATGATGAAAAAAGCAGCATTTTTAGCATTTTTATTACATATACTTGGAAGCGTTTTATGCGCAGAAATATTTTTCAGCGGATTTGCAGGAGCGAAATTCGACTTTGACTCAAAAAAAGACTCATCAGACTTTGACCCGCAGCTGAAAATCCAGTCATTTTTTGCAGGTCAGCTTAACATTTCTTCAAATACAATTGTCCACGGTGAATTTTCGCTTAAGACAGACGATATTATAGAAAATTCCCTGTTTAAAGAAACGCCTGCTTATTTTCAAATTGACGAACTTTCCATTGTCCACAGGCAGCAGTTGCTGAGTGCAACAAACTACATCAGTTTTTTTGTAGGAACGTACGAACCTATCGGCTCTGATATATTTCTAAGAAGACAGTTTGGAATACAGCCGATTTCATCACGAATTACAGAAAGCTGGCTTGGTCTTGCAGGTTCAATCATCTATCCGCTTTTCGGTGTAGGCGGCGCAGACATCGTTCATTTTGACTCCTACCCGATTGCAACGGGCGTATACATCTACGTAAACCACGAACTTGACGACTGCTACGTATTCAACGCTGCATACCGCTTTGCCTGCGTATACCGCTTTTTCACCCTCGATATAACTGCCGGCATCGGCGTTCCGCTGGAATCTTCTAATTATGACGATGCGTTTATCGTAGTTGACAAAGTGTACTGGCGCGGCGGATTCAATATGCTCATAGGAAACGCATACACTACTTCGCTTTTCATACAGGGCGGCATTTCTGACATTCCGTTTACAAAGCGCGATGAAAAATTCGAATTCGACGAAGAAAAAACGTATCTTCTGTTCGAACCTCGTTTCCGCGGAAAAAAATGTCAGGTCGACGTAACGGCATTCAGTCTTCCTGAAGACACTGTAAAAGATTTTATTTTTATAAACGATACGCTCGGAATGAACATAAATATTTACACCGACAATCTGTATTTCAAAAACAAAATGTTCCTGTTCGGAATAAATGCATCCCTTACGTTCCCGGACAAGAATTTTTCCCACCTTGGCACGCCGGCGGATTTGTTCGACGATTATTCGATTGCGGCTGCTCCGTACCTTGAACTGAAACTGTTTAATGGAGAACTTCATTCAATGTTTCAGATGAACTTTACAGACATTATGGACAGCGACTGGTACAAGGCATTTAAAATAAGTATTGGATATAAATCGCAGTTCTAGGCAAATAAAAAGAGCCTGCGGACATTTTGAAAAACAAAACGTCTGCAGGCTCTTTTTATTTAACGCTGTCTTTCCGTCAGGCAGAAAAAGCAATCTGCCGGATTACAGACTTAAATTCGCAAGGCGGCGGCAGGCTTCCTCTACGTCTGCGTGGTGACCGAACGAACTGAAACGGATAAAACTTTCGCCGGCAGGACCAAAGCCTGAACCAGGAGTAGTAACGACATTGCATTTATCAAGAATAAGGTCGAATACATCCCAGCTTTTCATTCCCGGAAATTTTACCCACAAATACGGCGAATTACCGGTAGAATAAATTTGAACTCCAGCCTTCTTAAAGTTCTCCCCTTCAAGAGTCTTGTGAATAAGGCGGACATTTTCAAGATAATAATCAATTACCTCTTTCATTGCAGAAAGACCTTCCGGTTCAAGACATGCAAGTCCGCCTGCCTGAGCAATATTTGATGCACAGTTAAAAAGCGTTGTCTGAACGCGCGTCCAGTCGGCATTTACGCTTGTTCCGTCCGCAAACTTAAGGTCTTTTGGAACGACAGACCAGCCAAGACGCACGCCGGTAAAGCCGGCTGGCTTGGAGAACGAATTTATTTCGATGGCACACGTACGTGCTCCGGCAATTTCAAAAATCGTCTTAGGAAGATTGTCATCGCGGATAAACTCACGGTACGCTGCATCAAAAATAATGATGCATCCGTTTTTGTTCGCAAAATCAACAAGGCGCACCAGCTCTTCCCTGGTTGAAGCGCATCCCGTCGGATTGTTAGGCGAACAGAAATAAATCAATGAATTCTTTTTTACGACGGAAAGATCCGGGAAAAAGTTATTTTCCGGCGTACACGGCATATAAGTTACGCCCTTGTAGCCTTTTCCGTTATTTTTACCTGCCGCGCCGACAATTACAGAACCGTCAACGTAAACAGGATACGCAGGGTCTTGAACGGCAATCTGCACTTTTGAACCGAACAGCGTCTGAAGCCGGGCAATGTCGCATTTTGCACCGTCGGCAACGAATATTTCGTCCGCATCCGCCATTCCGTTGTAGAAAGTCTCGGCGATTTTCCGGCGCAGTTCCGCGTTTCCGCAGTCATCTCCGTAACCGGAATAGCCTTCCGCCGTTGAAAGACCGATTGCATAGTCAGCCATTGCTTTTGCAATAAACTTCGGCAACGGCTCTGTTGTATTTCCTACACCAAGGCTGATAATCGAAGCCTCAGGGTGATTTTTTGCATACTCGCGGCGACGGCGAGCAACTTCCGGGAACAAATATCCCGCTGTTAAATGTGTAAATCCGGTATTTCTCTTTATCATAGAAGAATAATAGCACAAACAGGCGGCTCATTTCAATTCTCTGAACAAGGCAGTTTCGGAGCAAAGCGGACATTCTGCATAATGACAAAAACTAAAATTCGGAGTATTATTTTACGAGTTGGGAAAAGCAGGCTGTGTACCATACTTTGGGGGCAGACTCACAGAAATCCCCCCTACTTTTATTTTCTGAGGTTTTTTATGAACAAATCCTATTTTTGCAGCAATGCTTTGTTCACCGACTTTTACGAACTTACAATGGCGCAGGGCTATTGGAAGGCACAGATGAATCAGGAAGTCGTTTTCGATATGTTTTTCAGGCGAAATCCGTTTAACGGCGGCTTTTCCGTACTGGCAGGCAACGAAACTCTCATCGATTCAATCACGGAATTTCATTTTGAAGACGATGACATTGCATTTTTAAAGGAACAGGGAATTTTTGAACAGGGATTCCTTGACTATCTAAAAACGTTCAGGTTTACCGGCGACCTTTACACGATGGACGAAGGAACGGTAATTTTTCCGCAGGAACCGCTCGTCCGCATTCACGCAAATCTGATTGAAGCGCAAATTCTTGAAGGACTTATCCTGAACATCGTAAATTTCCAGAGCCTTATTGCAACAAAAACAGCGCGCGTATGGCTTGCGTCAAAAGGTGCGCCGATTATGGAATTCGGACTAAGGCGTGCGCAGGGGCCGGACGGCGCAATGAGCGCAACAAGAGCGGCTTTCATCGGAGGAGCAGCCGGAACGTCAAACACGCTTGCCGGAAAACTGTACGGAATTCCTGTTATGGGAACGATGGCGCACTCCTGGATTATGAGTCATTCAAGCGAACTGGAGGCATTCCGCGAATACGCAAAAATCTATCCGCAGAATTCTGTGTTCCTCATAGACACATACGACACGCTGAAATCTGGAATAAAAAACGCAATCACCGCAGGAGCCGAACTTGTTGAAAAAGGCTACAATTTCGGCGTGCGCCTTGATTCCGGCGACATCTCCTACCTTACGCGCGAAGTACGGAAAGAACTTGACAAAGCCGGTTTTCCACAGGCAAAAATTTCAGTATCAAACGAACTTACAGAAGAAATAATTTCTACTCTTGTTGCCGGAAACGCTCCGATTGACAGCTGGGGCGTCGGCACGCATATGGTTACCGGAGGAAATGAGTCAAGTTTTACCGGAGTATACAAGCTTGCCGCACGCCACGACAAAGACACGGACAAAATGATTCCTGCAATGAAATTCAGCGACAATCCGGCAAAAACAACAAATCCGGGAATAAAAAACGTATTCCGTCTGTATGATGACAACGGCAATGCAGCGGCGGACATTCTTGCGCTTGAAGGCGAAACACTTGAATGCGGAAAAGAATACCGCTTCTATCACCCGATGGTTGACTACCGGCAGTTCAGCTATAAAGCTTCGCAAATAGAGCCTCTACTAAAAAAACGTCTTGAAAAAGGAAAGCGCCTTTCACCACGCATAAATGATTCCGAACAGCTGAGGCTAAGCCGCGAAACAATGCAGAAACAGCTTGCAAGTTTTGACGAAAGCTACAAGCGGATTTTAAATCCGCACATCTACAAAGTTTCAATCACAGAAAAACTTAAGGAACTAAAAGTAGATTTTATAAATAAAAACCTGAAATAAAAGGACTGAATGCCGCCAGATTTTTCCGGCGGTATTTTTTGCGTCAGTTTTCCTCAGGGTTTTACGACTGTTTTTTCGGAAGATATGAAACATTGACGTTCATAAGCGCGTCAAAAAGGTGCTGTTTTAAGACAGGATTATTCTCCGTAAGGGCGGAAAGTTTTGCGCGCGCATCTTTTCTGGTACTGTTATCCTGAAATGTACAGGTACACGTATAGCCATAATAGCCGCGCTCCTTAGCGTGCTCAATAATGAGTTTTTCCATTGCGTAATAAAGCGGACGGATAATCGTTACAGGATATTTTTCATACCGGAGCGAAGGAATCATCGTACTGAGTTCACCCTTGTGAAGGGAGTTCATAATCGCCGTTTCAAGAACATCGTCAAGATGATGACCGAGCGCAATTTTGTTGTAACCGTTTTGAATTGCATAGGAATTCAGTTCCGTACGGCGCTGAGTAGAACACCAGTAGCAGTTCATCTTTTTTCCGGGCTTAAGCCGTCCCTGAACGTCAATAGAAATCACCCGGAAATCAACGTTCCATTCCCTGAAAAGATTTGCAATTGATTCCGGAATTGCGCCGCCAAATTCAGTCTGGATATTAAGCGCCGTAAACGAAAATCCGCAGTCAGGGCGGCGGCTTCGGTTTGCAAGATACTCAATGAGGGCGGTAGAATCCTTGCCGCCGCTCGCTCCGACTAAAATCCTGTCGTTTCGCTCAATCAGGTGATAGTCAAATACAGCCTTGTCTATAAGGGAAAAAAGCCTGTTTTTCTGCATATCAGCTTTCCGCCACTATTTTGAAAGCCACGAACCGCTTACAACAGCAACGTTCCGGCACTTTTTATATTCTTCTGCGTTCTGCGCATTAAGTCCACCGCTTACGATAAAACGAACCTGCGGAAAAGGTCCTGCCAGTGCGGAAAGCATTTTTACGCCGCCAAGCGCTTCTGCCGGAAAATACTTAAGCGTAGAAAGTCCGAATTCAAGAGCACGCTCAATTTCTGACGAAGTAGCAACTCCCGGGTAGACCGGTATGGAATGACGAAGGCAGTATCGCACCGTACGAGGATTAAAGCCCGGCGAAAGGATAAACTGTGCGCCGGCTTTTACTGCACGACGGGCAATTACAGGATTTATGACAGTTGCCGCACCAACAAGCATTTCAGGAACTTCCCGACGCACTGCCCGAATGCACGCATCCGCCGCATCAAAAAAATCTTTTCCGCGGTAAGGAATTTCAAGCGCGCGAATTCCTGCCGAAAGCAGTTTTCCGGCTTTTAAAACAGCTTCCTCCGGCGTTACGGCAGAGAGAACGGCAATGCCTCCAGCCTGCGCAATTTTTTTATCACATTCAATCTGTTTTCTGTTCATTCGTCATCCTTATTTTTTCAATAACCGCAAAAAGTCCGCCTTAACGCTGTATTCGTCCGGCTGCATTTCCGCTCATAAGAGAGTAAACTTCTTCCTTTCTGACAAGATTAAAATCTCCTGGAACGGAATGTTTAAGGCAGGAAGCCGCAGTTGCAAAATCAAGAGCCTTCCTCTCCCCTTCTGAATTCATATCGAATTCCGTCAGGCCGTAAATAAGTCCGGCGGCAAAAGAATCTCCAGCACCTACGCGCTCCACAATGTTTTCTATATCATAATGAGCGCCTTCATAAAATCCGAACTTGCCCAGAAGAACGGAAGACCAGCCGTTTCTGTCCGCAGAATAGCTGTGCCTTAGCGTAACAGCTACATAATCTACGTTTGGAAAGTGTTTTTTCACCTGAATGCACAAATCCCTGTAACTTTCTGCCGGCGTCGTAAAATTACGCAGAGGAATTCCAAGACAATGCTGAATGTCCTCCTCGTTTGCAATGAGAACGTCAGCATTTTCTGCAAGAACGCGCATAACTTCATTCGCAGATTTTCCGTATTTCCAGAGTTTTTTTCGATAGTTCAAATCTACGCTCACACGCGCACCGCATTTATGCGCTTTTTTTACCGCACAAAGCGCACAGTCCGCCGCCTCTGCACTAACAGCCGGCGTCACTCCTGACAAATGAAACCAGCTGCATCCGTCAAAAATATTTTCCCAGTCATATTCATCGCTTTTTGTAACGGCAAGACAGCTTCCGCTCCTGTCATAAATTACCTGCGAAGGCCGCTGGCACGCACCGTCTTCAAGGTAATAAATACCGAGCCTTCCCGGCTTACGGAGCGCATCAACACGGACGCCGTAATATCTCAAGCTTGCGGCGGCGGCTTCTCCCACGGCATTGTCGGGAAGCGCCGTCACATAGCATACGTTTTTTCCAAAGACAGCAAGGCTCACAGCAACGTTTGCTTCGCTGCCGCCAAAAACAGACTCAAGGCAGGGAGACTGGAACAATCTTTCTTTTCCAGAAGGTTTGAGCCGCAGCATAAGCTCACCAAAAAGCACTATTTTTTCCATATAAAAAAGAATAAACGAGAGATTTGGTAAAGTCAATGATATATGATATACTTCACGATATGAAAAAAATAGCAGTTATTACAGGCGCAAGTTCCGGAATGGGAAAAGACTTTGCGCTTCAGTTTTCAGATTTTTTTGAAGCAGACGAACTGTGGCTTATTGCGCGGAGAAAAGAAAATCTTATTAAAGTTGCAAATGAAATTGAAAAGAAAAAAGCAGATTTTCCGGAAAAAAATATTCCGCACGCACGTGCAATTGAAGCAGACATAAGCGGAAGGGCAGGTCTTGCAAGGTTCAACGCATTTTTGAACAGCGAAAAACTCCTTGAAGAAAAAAATGGCGGAATTACTGTTTCCGTACTGATAAACAATGCCGGTTTCGGAACTTACGGAACGTTTGAAGAAACGGACATCTCTAAAGAACTTGATATGATAGACTTAAACTGCATTTCCCTCACAGGAATCTGTGGCAGCTGTATTCCTCTTATGAAAAAAAATTCCGTCATCATAAATACGGCAAGCCTTGCCTCATTCCTGCCGCTGGGAAATTTTGCCGTATATGCCGCAACAAAATCGTATGTCCTGAGTTTTACGATGGCGCTTGCCGCAGAACTCAGCGACAAGGGAATAAAAGTCTGCGCACTTTGTCCTGGTCCTGTAAGCACAGAATTTGCAAAAGTTGCCTCAAACGGCGCACGCACGGAAGTAAGGCACGGGCTTCCGTCAGAAAAAGTCGTCCGCCACTGCCTGAAAAAAGCATCCCGGAACAAGCACGTCGCAATCTATGCTTTTAAATGGAAGTTCAAGGCGGCGGCAAGCAGATTTATAGGGCGGTATCTCGGTGCGCTTTTTACGTACAAATACTGCAAGCGCCCGAATGGCTCAAACGGACTTTCCTGAAACGGTTTTACCGTTGCGGAAGCCACTCTTTTTCGTAAAAGAAATCTGCAATTATAAAAAAGAACGGACAGCCGTTATGCACAAAATAAAAAAGCCTGCAATTATCCATCGGTGTTCAGCGCACCGTACGGAAAAACGCAGGCTTTTTTTAATTTTACAGTTTCTGTCTTACAGGCGTTCTTTTATTGCCGCAATAAAATCCCAGGAATTCAGAACTTTTTTTGCAGCAGGACTTGCAATACGTGCGATATCGCCGGTCATAATGCCAGCTTCAATCGTATCAAGCGTTGCCTTTTCAAGGCGTTTTGCAAAGTCAACAAGTTCAGGCGTTCCGTCAAGTTCGCCGCGCTTTGCAAGAGCTCCCGTCCAGGCAAAAATCAGCGCAACAGGATTGGTTGAAGTCTTTTCACCCTTCTGATAGCGGTAATAATGCTTCTGTACAGTTCCGTGACTTGCTTCGTACTCGAATTTTCCGTCCGGGCTTACAAGAACGCTTGTCATCATCGCAAGGCTTCCGCAGGCAGACGCAACCATATCGCTCATCACGTCACCGTCATAATTCTTGCACGCCCACATAATGCCGCCTTCGTGCTTCATTATGCGTGCCACGCAATCGTCAATCAGCGTATAGAAATATTCAATTCCGGCTTTTTCAAACGAATCTTTAAATTCCGTGTCAAAAACATTCTGGAAAATCGCCTTAAAGTCACCGTCATACGTCTTGCTGATGGTGTCTTTTGCTCCGAACCACACAGAAACTTTCTGGTCAAGCGCGTACGTAAAGCAGCAACGCGCAAAACTTTCTATTGATTTGTCAAGATTGTGAATTCCCTGAATAATTCCAGGTCCTTTCATATCCATAATAGTCTTGCGGATTTCCGTTCCGTCCTCACCTGTAAATACAAGTTCGGCTTTTCCTGCGCACGGAGTCTTAATTTCGCAGTTTTTATATACATCGCCGTATGCGTGACGGCCAAGAATAATAGGCTTTTTCCAGCAGGAAACAGTACCCTGAACATTCTTTACAAAAATCGGCGTGCGGAAAACAGTTCCGTCAAGTTCCGCGCGGATAATGCCGTTCGGGCTGGGTGTAAGCTGCTTCAAATTGTATTCTTTTACGCGGGCAGCGTTTGATGTAATCGTAGCGCATTTTACACCTACGCCAAGACGTTTGATTGCCGCAGCTGCTTCGTAGGTAATCTTGTCGTCAGAATCATCACGGTTTTTCAGCCCGAGATCATAATATTCTGTCTGCAAATCAACATAAGGTGTAAGAAGTTCGTCCTTAATCACCTGCCACAAAACACGTGTCATTTCATCGCCGTCAAGCTCAGCGATTTTATTTTTCATTTGAATTTTAGCCATAGCGGCAGTATAGCAAAAACAGTAAGGTTATTCAATTTTATAATAGAAGAAATCGCAAGGAAAATGACGCTCCTTGTAGGAAAAAAAGACTGAAAAACGATGCGCACAGTCCTGCAAGGCGGAATACTTTTCCGTATTTTACTGAAGAATTCCGCCGAACTTTATATTATTCCGGCGGCAGAACGTTTCATACTCGCAGCTGTCGTTACTGACAGAAAAACCGGTTACATACAGTGCAGATTCTTCCGGCTCGCAAGGCGTTTTGCCAGCGCCGGTCTTTTCCACAGAAAGCGCATGAGAAGCAACGCCTTCCCTTGAGTCAATAACCTGAATGGCACTTCCTGCATACGCCTGAATGTAATCTGCCATATTCAGAAAATGAGTACACGCAAGGACGATTACATCGCAGCCGTTCTCCCTGAAAAAATCAACGGCGGGACGGACAGCAGCAATCCGTTCGGATTCCGTCGCAGAAAAAAAACGGTGCTCGATAAACGAAATCAGTTCCGGGTCACCGCGCGAAACAAGCCGGCAGTCTGGCGCAAAACGGCTGCATAAACCGGCAGTATAGGGATGGCGGACAGTTGCGTTTGTTGCAAGAAGCCCTATCCGCCGGGTTTTCGAAATAAGCCCGGCAGGTTTTATAGCCGGAACTGTCCCTACAAACGGCGTATCAGGAAAACGGCAGCGCAATTCTTCCAGTGCAGTAACAGAAATCGTATTGCACGCAATAACAACCGTATGCGGATTCCAGCGCGCGATGATTTTTTCCACACAGCCGCAGGCATTTTCAATTATCTGCGCCTCTGTCTTTTCTCCGTACGGAAAATGTTTTGTATCACCGATGTAAATGCAACTGGCAGAAGGATTTTTTTTCTTCAGATATGTAAGATACGGAAGTCCGCCAGTGCCGGAATCAAGAAACGCAAAATTGACCATACCAAGCATAATAATCATTTGACAGAACAACCGCAATACTTTAACATTTACCTATGTTCACTTTAAATAAATGTCTTGTACGTGCCTGCAGTAACCTTGCCGTTTCTGTAATAGATGAAAGCGGAGAAATCGTGGACGGAAAGACATACTGTCTGGATCACATTCCAAATCCAGCAAAAATTCAGGCGGACATCTACAATTACATAAACACGCACGAAACAATCGTTGGACTTAATACCGCAGGAATGACGTTCACCGGCATTGATTTTTCCGGTAAAAAATTCTACGGCTGCAATTTTATGCACTGTACTTTCACAAACATTCATTCAAAAAACTGCCGGACAATTATGAGTATGTTCGATTTTGCCGTGTTCACGGACTGCACGTTTCTCAAAAGCACTATGCAGTTCACATCGTTTGCAGGATGCAAATTTTCGCATTCGCTGTTTACAGAAGGCGATATGATTCAGAACAATTATAACGGAATTCAGTCATTCCAGTCGTCCTTTGACGATTCCGACCTGTACAATTCCCGTTTTATAAAAGCACGGCTTGTGAACACGTCGTTCAGAAACTGCAATCTGAAAAAAACGCATTTCTGCGACATTGAACAGGAAAACGTTTCTTTCAAAATGTCAAATACGCGCGAGGCAATTTTTGACAATCAGGAAAGCGAACTTTTCGCAGATTTAGGCGGTACGACTGCCCCTCTTGATACGGGAGATGCAGTATTATGAAAATTTATTTTCACCTGAACCTTACGGGATTTTCAAACTGCTACATCGTCGCAAATGAAAAAACAAAAGAAGCCCTCATCATAGACCCGGGAATCATCACGGAGTCAATAATTGACCAGCTTGAATCAAATTCCTACAAGCTTGTTGCCGTACTTGTTACGCATAACCACGGAAGCCACGTTCACGGGCTGAAAACGCTTACAAAAATCTATACGCCGAAAATATACGGTGCAGACTGGGAAATTGCAGGAAAAGAAACGAACGTAATCACTGGAAACGGAAAAATCCGCCTTGCAGGAATGACAGTGCAATATATTACGCTTCCGGGACATACGGCAGATTCGATGGTCTATAAAATCGGGAACGTCTTTTTTACCGGTGATTCAATTTCTGCCGGCAGAATCGGAAGCACAAACTCATCCTATTCAAGCCATATCCTCAGGCTCAACCTGAACGAAAAAATACTTTCACAGCAGGAAAATACAGTCATTATGCCGGGACACGGACCGCCGACAACAGTAGGTGCAGAACGGCGGTTCAACAAGGACGTAAACTACAAGGACTTAGAGCCGAGCCAGTTTGCATTTTCATCGCACGACTAAGAAAACGCGGCCGCACCGTAATCCCCACCGGTCAGCGGCATAGCTGTCGAATATGCCGGCGGCATCTTCAAACGTAATTCCTTTTGTATCACGCACATACGCACATAAATCAGGCATTGCTTTCATCACAGAGCCGCGGTTTGCCACGTGCACAAAATACGAAGCAACGGAGTTCAGCGGCTGCTGCATAATGTATGCCATAAATTCATTGTGCATAAGATATATATCGCTCTGGTCATAGCCAAGACCAGGCTGTGATGCCCAGTAGCCGCGTATAAAATCAAGGGATTTTTCATCAATCGTATAGTAGACTGCCGCCGTCATAGTACGGAAATCTTCGTCCGTAAAAAACAGTCCGTGCCAGATTTCGTGAGCGCACAGCGATTTTCTGAGCCAGGCGGAAGAGTCCTGCGAAATTGAAATAATTGCACCGCCGAGCGGTCTGTAACCGTCTTCCGAACGTTCAATCAGTCCGTTTGCAAGAAGAATTCTGCAAAGCAGCAGTTCCTTTTCATTCAACTGTACACCGGAACGCTCCGCCACAGCAAAGAAAGACGCAAGGCTTTCCGCCGAATAATCATGAGCGTTGTAGCCGTGCATATCGCCAAGTTCGCTGTCCGTAAGAATTTTTCCCTTGTAACCGATTTTTTCAACATAAAAAGCAAGCCGGCGGAAAAAATCATCCTGAACATCATAATTTTTCGTGTCAAAAAATAAAATTCCAGAAAACCTGTCCCATTCGTACAATTCGTAATCCTGCGTCCGCCAGGAAGCCGTTTTGCTTCTGAGTAAAAGTCCCGGGTCAGTACGAAGCGGATATAAAACTTCTCCTGATTTTTCAGGAACAAGACGGGAAGGATTTGAAGTCATAATCAGTTTTGAAACACTGCCGGCATTTTCAGAAATTTCAAAGCGGCTGAACGGAAAACGAAGTGAAGATGACTGAATTGTTACCGATTCAACACCATGCGCCCTGTAGACAGTAAGAACTTCTCCGCCTGCATTAAGATTAAGTTTGTCAGAAAGTTCATTTTCAGCAAGAGCAGTTTTTTCTTCAGGAAAGAACGCAAGTTCAATCTCCGGCATAACAGAATACCGGCTGTTTTGCACAGGAAAAACCATCGAGCATCCGGAAAAATCAACCGCCGAAGCCGATCCGAACACGCCGCCGTTTGCAGGAACTCCATAATACGGCACTGCCTGCGTATAATCAAAGCCAACCCGGGCAGAAACCGCTTTTACCACAGTAACCTTAAGCGGAACGGAAGCGTATATTACAAAACCGGCAGGAAGTGCCTCAACCGAAAGATTTTTTTCAAGCGCAAAACCAATATCAAATGAAGCAGATCCTTCCTTTTTCTGCCTTACAAACTGCCGCAAATCAGTTCCGGAAAGGTTGCGTTCTTTTAATTCCGCAGTAAACTTTCCTTTTTTATCAAAGTCAGAAGCGTATAAAAAACCGTAGTAAAATGGAAGTTCTTTTTCCATTAAAGAAGAATAGAGTCTGGAAGATACGGCAGGAACAACGGCAGACACTGAAATGCTGCACGTACCGTTTTGTTCATAAAATTCAGCAATCTGCTTCCGCTGAGCGTCCGTAAAGCGGAAAAACGCATATTCACTTGCAGGAAGAACTGTTTTTCCGGCTGAAGAATTCAATGCCACCATATGCTGAACAGGATAACTGGAATTTTCAACTGCAAAACCAGCATACGAATAATCAGGAAGGCACAGCCTTACAACGATAACAGCGCCATCAAGGACAAGAAGCGCCGCAACAACTGCAAGAAGAATTTTCTGTCTTTTTTCCAGCCGGTCAAAAAACACCGGCAGCCGGAACGGTTTTACATTGAACTTCATAATTCTATACTACTCTTTTTTACGGAAAAATACTATTATAATGCGCAAAAGGATTTTTAATGAACATAAACGCACTTCTTTTTCACCCGGATCAGGAACTTATGCTCATAAGACGGCAGAAACAGATTCTTTCAGAACTGAACAGAAACTCCGTCTGTTTTTTTCCGTTTTACCCGATATACTGCGTACTTGACTCCGGTATATTTAAAAACCGAACGTCGGAAGAAATAAAAAAAATGATTACAGGCGTTCTTGTGGAAGACTGCACGCTAAAAGATGAAAAACTGATTTTTCCTGTCCGCATACAAACGGACGGCGGAACTGTAATCACGGAGCAGATTACCGCCGGAACAAAAAAAGAAGGCTCTGACTTTGCGAAAATCTGCTTTGGAACAGAACCGTTCCAGCTGAACTGCCGGATTTTTAAAATTGCAAGGCTTGAAATCAGCGGCTTCACCACAGAAATATGGGATGATGTGTGGGTAAAACTGCGGAAACCGTTATAGTCCTCTCATTCGCGTACTTCCCGCAGTTTCCGCCGCAGTTTTCGCTCTGCGAAAACTGCGCACCCATTGTTCAAACAACGCTATGGAATTCTAACTTTCCTTGTTCCGCCCCCCTTACAGAACAAGTTTTTCCACCTACATTATATTTGCACCTCTATCCATAGCGGTTAGGCCTGTCTTGACGTATTCCAAAATGCCGAACGGTTCAAGAAGCTTTATTAAGCTTTCGATTTTGTCTTCGCTACCGGTAGCTTCTACTATAACGGAATCTACGTCAACGTCGACGATGTGCGCGCGGTAGATTTCGCAGGTGGCTGTTATTATGGCGCGCTTTTCGCCCGGTGCAGACACTTTTATTAGCGCCATTTCGCGCTGGGTCGTTTTTGACTTTTCGCAGTGCTTTATGGAGATAACTTCAACCAGTTTTGAAAGCTGCTTTTCAATCTGATCAAGAATATACTCGTCACCGTTTACTACAATCGTCATTCTTGACTGCCCCGGAACGTTCGTTTCGCATACAGTCAGAGAATCAATATTATATCCGCGGCGGCTGAACAGTCCGGAAACACGACTCAAAACGCCGGCGTGATTTTCTACCAATACAGACAATACAAATTTTTCCATAACATATCCTCTTTTTAACGGAACTGCCGAAACAGCAAACAAAATGCTTTTCTGCCCTAGCGCTCCGGATTAAACGACACAGTTCTCAGAATATCGCCGAATACACCGGCAGCAGTAACGCCTGCACCGGCACCGTAACCACGAACCGTAAGCGGGATAGGCTGATAGCGCTCAGTGTAGAACACAAACGCATTCTCGCCGCCACGCACGCCGTACAGCGGATCATCCTGACCGACTTCCATCATTCCTACGGAAACCTTACCGTCTTTAATGGAAGCTCCCATTCGAAGAACCTTGCCCTGTTTTTTCAGTGACTCGATTTTCTGCGCAAAATAGTCATCTACCTGCGGCAGTTTTTCAAGGAATTCTTCAACAGAGCCGGAAGAATCGAATGATTCCGGGAACACTTTATACATCGTAATGTCGTCAAGCTCAATGTCAAATCCGCTTTCACGGGCGATAATAAGGGCTTTTCTTGCAACGTCCATACCGTTAAGGTCATCGCGCGGATCAGGCTCGGTATAGCGGAGCGACTTTGCCTCAAGAACTGCCTTGCTAAACGGAACACCCTCGTCAAGCTTACCGAAAATGTAGGAAAGCGAACCTGACATAATGCCATTAAAACTAACAAGTTTATCGCCAGACTTATACAGATTCTGAAGCGTATCAATAATCGGAAGGCCTGCGCCGACATTCGTTTCATACAAAAAGCGGCGGTGCATCTTGTTAGCAGTCCTGCGAAGTTCGTGATAGAACTCAATATTCTTTGAATTTGCACGCTTATTCGGCGTTGCAATGGACATTCCTGCGTTCAGAATGTCAAGATACCTGTCCGGCAAATCATAAGATGCAGTACAGTCAACAAAAACAGGATTAAGAGGTTTCTTTTCCTTTACGAATTTTATGATGTCATCAACATTCTCAGGTCCGAACTTGTACATCGGCTTTTTCATATCGTTGCGCCAATTAGAAAGATCAAGACCGTCCTCGCTCAAATTCATTCCGTCGATTGTCGTTATTGCAAGAACCTTAACGTCTATATTCTGCTGCAGCAGCTTGTCGTGCTGCTGGTAAATCTGATCTATCATCGTTCCGCCGATAGTACCTGCACCGAACGCAAATACCTCGATGGACTGCGCCGTATTGAAGAAAAAGCGGTGAACAACGCGAACGGCAGTATCTCCGCAGTCGCCGCCGATAACGCAGGAAATACAACGTTCGGAACTTCCCTGTGCAATAGCAAGAATATTTATATCCTGACTTGAAAGCGCATTAAGGAATTTAGATGCAACGCCGCGGTTGGAAATCATACCGTCACCGACGACAGAAACAATTGCACATCCGTGACGTACTTCAATTTCGTCAATGATTTTTTCGCGTATTTCAAGTTCAAATTCTTTTGATACGGCTTCGCTTACAGCTTCCGCCTCTGAATCGCGCACGCAGAATGAAATAGTATATTCGCTTGAAGACTGCGTAATGAGAAGAATAGAAGCGTTTGCACTTGAAACTGCATTGAAAATACGGCTTGCAGTTCCTGTCCGTCCGCGCATTCCTGTTCCGCCTACAGAAATCATAGCGACTTTTTTAAGGCAGGAAATACCGCAGATAGAAGATTTGCGGCGGCTTTCAAATGGCCCTTTTCCGATTCTCGTTCCGCGCGCAAGCGGATTGTGACTGTTCAAACTCCAAGCCTCAATACCTTTTGCCTGAAGCGGCGCGAGCGTCTTAGGGTGAAGAACCTTAGAACCGAAGAACGAAAGTTCCATCGCCTCTTCATAAGTCATATCGTCAACAACAATAGCATCTTTTACAACGCGCGGATCTGCCGTAAATACGCCGTCAACGTCAGTCCAGAATTCAACGCGCTTTACGCCTAGCGACGCGCCGAGAATGGCTGCCGAAAAATCAGAGCCGTTCCGCCCCAAAAGTCCCATAACCGCGTTCTTGTGACCGCCGGAACCAGTCCAGGAACACACAAAGCCCGGGAACAAAAGAATACGAGTCTGTCCGTTTGCTTCTCCGTCACGGTACGGAAGGCACGCGTCCGCGCATCGTCCGTAGTCCGCTTCACCCTCTTTCTGACTTCCGGCGGTAAAAATAAACTTCCGCGAATCAAGCAGAAGAATGCTCTGACCTTTAGCGCGGAGTACATTCTCCATAATCGGGGAAGAAAGCAGTTCGCCCATTCCCATAATGCGGCAGTAAACAGTATCAGGGCATTCACCGAATGAAAGACAGCCGGCAAGCAGTTTTTCAAGTTCAACAAAATTAGGTTCAAGAACCGCCATAACCTTGTCTGAATCAAAACCTTTTACTTTTGATTCCAGGTCAAGACAGATTTCCTTATGAATTTTCTTTATGTCACAGACATAATCCGTCGAAGTGTTCCCTGTTGTGTACGCATCAATAGCAGCCTGAAGGCTGTTGGAAACTCCCGCAACTGCGGAAACAACAACGCTGAGTCTGTCTTCCTTTGCACGACTGATAATAATGTCTGCCGAAGAAAGAATGCGGCTGGCATTCGCCATTGAAGTGCCGCCAAATTTTAAAGTAAGCATAGAAAAATACCTCTTAGGAACACTGATTTTTTTGTTTTATTCTATTTTATTCTATTGAAAACACTGAATAATTACAACAATAAAAAAAGAAGGGAATGCAGGATTCCCTTCTTTCAAATGCGCCTGAACGGCGGTCTTATTTACTCCAGAGATTTTCCGGATAATAACCTTCGGAAATCTTCTTTGCAATTTCTTCTTTTACAATCGCCCTGTCTTCCGGATACGTCATACCGAACCATTTTTCAGACGAAGTAAAGAATTTTATGATTCCTTCGTTATTCCTGATAATATCGCTTGCGGCAACAGGAAGCAGCGCCTCCGCCTTCTCCGCAGAAACATTCTGGGAAATAAAATCGTCCCAATACGAATGGAAACGCTCGAACGCTTTAAGGCTGAATCCAAACAGATTCATACTGACCCATTCTTTTCCGGTAAGTTCAACTTTTTTGTCAGGCCATTCGCTTATAATCTTGTCGCCTTCGTAGTAAATCTTAAGGTTTTCTACGATAGATTCAAGCTTATTATCCTTTACGGTGCAGACGCCGCGGCTTACTGAACCGCTGCGACTCATCGTCTTTTCAAGAACATAGCCCACCATTGAATGTTCAGGAGAATAAGCGTCCATCTCTGAGAGATATTTTCCAAGAATTTCAAACGCCTCGCGTCCGTAGTAATCATCGGAATTGATGACGGCAAACGGAGTCTTTACGGCTTTTTCCGCGCAAAGAACGGCGTGTGCAGTTCCCCAAGGTTTTGTTCTTGCGGAAGAAAGGCGTATCTGCTCGTCAGAAAGAAGGCTCTCGTGTGACTGAAACACATATTCCGCATCAAAATTGCGCGCTACACGGTCGAACAGCCGTTCACGGAAATCCTTTTCAATATCTTTGCGGATAATATATACGACCTTTCCAAAGCCGCTTTTCTGCGCATCATACGCGGCAAAATCAAGAAGGCACTCACCGTTTTTTCCTACGCTGTCAATTTGCTTCACTCCGCCGTAACGACTTCCCATTCCGGCAGCAAGAACTAATAGTGTTGGTTTCATTCAACACCCTCCAAAAAAATAATTGTTCCATAAAAGAATTGATACCCGACCGGTATAAAACACAAGGATGGCGTTTCCGCCCCGGTTTCACATCCAGCTTCAGGGTGAAAGCCGAATGTTTTAAAATCGGTCTTTCATTCTACTGAATAATCGTTTCAAGGGCAAGAATCATCATATTCTTGAATGAAGTCTGCCGTTCTTCCGCCGTAGTTTCCTCGCCGGTCAAAATCTGATTGCTGACAGTAAAGATGGAAAGCGCCTTTCGCCGGAATTTTGCCGCAAGCGTAAAAAGTTCTGCGCTTTCCATTTCCGCTCCAAGAACGCCGTATTCCGCCCACAGCCGCCAGGTTTCGTTGTCATCGTAAAACAAATCACCCGAAACAACAGGTCCTACTACAGCAGGAATTCCCAGTTCCTTTGATTTGTTATATGCAGTATACAAAAGTTCAAAATCAGCGCTCGGAGCATAGTGCATTGAGCCGAACCGCTGGTTTATCAGCGAAGAATCAGAGCAGGCGGCATTTGCAATAATCGTATCGCGGCATTTCAGTTCTTTCTGAATTGCGCCGATTGTTCCGATGCGGATTGCTTTCTGCACGCCGTAAAAACGGAAAAGTTCGTTCACGTAAATGGAAAGAGACGGCTGTCCCATTCCTGTTCCCTGAACGGAAACCCGGACGCCTTTATACGTACCGGTAAAACCGAACATTCCGCGGACTTCGTTATAGCAGGCAGGATTTTCCAGAAAATGCTCCGCAATGAACTTTGCCCTAAGCGGATCTCCCGGAAGCAGCACCCTGTCTGCAACAGCTCCTTCCGGCGCGTTAATATGTGTACTCATACGTAGGATTATACCATTAGAATGTGGAAAAGACAAACCGAAAGGTTTTGGAGAAAAAACTGATTAGAGAAAGAAGAAAAAAAAAGCCGTCTTTCAAAAACTGCCACTCCTCCGTGCCATTCATTATTTTTACTGAATTTCTAAAAAATAAGTAAAGATTTTCTGACTTTAGGACGATACTTTAAATACCGGGGGCATTTTCCCCTCCCACCCATGCCTTCGGTTGCCTGATGGGCATTGGCACGGTTCCTACCGTGCCTTTTTTTTTGCACGGTACGTTTGTTGATGCACGGCGCGTCCAACGTTGACAAAACACGGCTATTTTCTTATTCTAGCATTATATGGAAAAAATCAGAAAGTCAACGGTCATTTTGTTCAGTATTCTTTTTTTTGCTGCTGCATTCATGGGGTCTTTTCTTGGATGGGGACTTTCAGAAACCCAAAACATAAAAAATTCAGAATTCATTACTACGTTCGATACAGCACTGCCGACAAAACTGCTTGACATAAACGGCGAACTCATCACCGAATTCGCCTCTGACGAAAAACGCGAAATAATCAGCCTGAACAAGCTCCCGCCTCATATGATAGACGCGCTGCTTACCAGGGAAGACAGAATTTTCTACTCGCACAAGGGATTCAGTTTTAAGGCCGTTATGCGTGCCGTCGTAGGAAAACTTACAGGACGCTCGCTCGGCGGCGGTTCTACCCTTACCCAGCAGATTGCAGGAACCCTTTACTGTGACCGTACGGAAATGTCGATTATGCGTAAAATCAAGGAACTCTGGTGGGCAATCCAGATGGAACGCCGCTATTCAAAGAACGAAATCCTTGAACTTTACCTGAACAAAATATATTTCGGTGGCGGAACATACGGCGTAAACGCGGCTTCAAAATACTATTTCGGACACAGCGCGGAAGAAATTACGCCGGCAGAAGCGGCAATTCTTGTAATCCAGCTTTCAAATCCAGCATTCTACAATCCGTTTGACCACCCGAACCGCGCAATGGAACGCCAGAAAGACGTACTTAGCGCAATGGTAAAGGCAGGCTACATTACGCAGGCTGAATCCGACGAATCGTTTGACAATTTCTGGGCAGATTTTGACTACACAAGAACAAGCTCTTCCGCATACCTTATGCGCGACGACAAAGCGCCGTGGTTCAGCGAATACGTCCGCCGCGAACTCGGAAACTTAATCTACGGTTCACAGAGCATTTACACAAGCGGCTTTACGGTAAACACGACGCTCAACCTGTCGCACCAGCTTGCGGCTCAGGAAGTAATGGACAAATACATAAAAGAAGGAAATTTACGCTATCAGAAGGAACACTCTAGCCGCTCCGATATGGCATTCAACACATACATTCCTATGACGGAACTGATTGCGCTCCTTTTCAACCTGCCTGGCATAAAAGTAAGCGAACAGCGCACGGAAGCAGTGGCAAACGCAACCTACCTTAATGAAGTAAATCCTGTGCTTGATATATTCTCCCTTATGTGCGGACTTGATAACCTTAAAGTGTCCGTCATAAACAGGGCGAACGCAAAGACTAAAAAAGAGAACGAAAAAACTACAATAGAAGGAACGATGATTTCGCTGGAGAACGAAACCGGCTATATAACGGCTCTTGTCGGCGGAAGCAAATTTGACCAGGAAAACCAGTTTATCCGCGCAACGCAGGCAAAACTTCAGCCTGGTTCTACGTTCAAGCCGCTGTACTACACTGAAGCAATCAACTCCAGAAAATTCACGCCGACTTCCATTATTTCCGATACGCCGGTCGTATTCCACACGGCAGACGGAAAACCGTACATTCCGCAGAATTTCCGCGGCGAATGGATTGGAAACGTTCCTCTTTACTACGCGCTCATTCACTCAATGAACGTTCCGTCTCTTAAAGTTCTTGACGGAATCGGCTTTGAGGCAGCAATAAACCGCGCCGTTTCCCTGCTAGGAATTACAAAAGAGGAACTTCCAACGCGCGGATTTGTGCCGGGCTACCCTATTGGTCTTGGAGTATGTTCCGTACGTCCTGTGGAACTTGCGCGCGCATACTCCGTAATTGCCTCCGGCGGAAAAGCCGTTACTCCAATGGCAATCAGGACAGTCGAGGACAGAAACGGAAACGTAATTCTGAACCCGGAACGCGACATCCGCCAGGCACAGCAGGCTAAGGGTGAAGCCGCGCAGATTATTTCTCCGCAGACGGCATTTGTAATGACAAAACTGCTTGAGCAGACCGTTCAGTCAGGAACGCTTGGCGCACAGAGCTGGAAATTTACATACCGCAACGACAATGGCGTAAAATACACGATGCCAGCAGCAGGAAAAACAGGAACTACGCAGAACTGGGCAGATGCCTGGACATCAGGCTTTACGCCGTACTACACCTCAACGTTCTGGTTCGGATTTGACCGTCCAGGACAGTCGCTTGGTCTTAAAATAACGGGTGCAACGCTTGCCGGATATGCATGGGGTGATTATATGCGCGAAATCCACAGAAACCTTCTTGTAAAGGACTTTCCGCAGCCACTTGAAGGCGTAATTCAGGCAACAGTCTGCGCAACGACAGGAAAAATACCAACTCCGGCGTGTGACGGTCATCTTACAACGCAATGGTACTTGCAGGGAACGCAGCCGACTGAAATCTGCAACGTTCATTCAGGTTCATCAACGTCCGGGCTTTCAATTGCGCGGCTTAAAACCGAACTGTATAAATCAGGTCAGCATCTTACGGAAAAAATTGATTCAACTCCACTGAAACTAAATCTTGACTTTTTGAAATCAGGATATGTATATTCAGAAGAGAAGGAAATTGAAGAACCGAAAAGCACCGTGCAGGAAGAACAGACGATGCCGGACTACAATTATCTTATGGAATAGAATGAGTGCGCCAGCCCGGACAAAAATACGTTTCCTGGGAACAGAATTTTTCTGCGGCGTGCAATTTTTAGTCTTAGCCTGACAGTTTTAAGGAAACAGATGCTTGTAAATATTGATGACATTAAAATAAAAAAAAGAGTGCGTAAAGATTTGGGCGATTTGGACGCTCTTAAAAACAGTCTCAGGACATACGGACTTTTAAATCCGATTACCATTACGCGCGACTACGAACTTATTGCCGGAGAACGTCGGCTTCAGGCGGCAAAGGCGCTCGGCTGGACAAACATAAATGCCGTCGTTATGGACAATATGAACGCAGTCGAACAGCTTGAAATGGAAATCGAAGAAAACAACCAGCGCAAGGAATTCACCAGCGAAGAACTGCTTGAAGGCTACAAACGGCTTGAAAAACTGCGTAATCCTTCCGTCTGGATGAAAATAGCCGGACTATTCAAACGGTTTTTCAACTGGATAAAAAATCTTTTTTCTAAAAAATAAAAAGGCTGTCCAAAAAAAAGAAAGGACAGCCATGCAATTTGCTTTTTCGACTATTTATTTTACTTCACCGATAAAATACTTTTTCTTACCGCGACGGAAAATCAGAATTTCTCCGCCAAGAGCCATATCTTTCGTAATTAAAGCCGTTTCATCGCTTACAGGCTTACCGTTTACGCTGATGGCATTTGCCTTAAGAAAATCACGCGCCTCACGCTTTGAAGAAGCAATCTTGTTGTTTACAAGAACGTCGATTAACGGCTCATTTTTTTCAAACGGGAACGACGGAACGCCTTTCATACCGGCTTTTATGTCCTGTACGCTAAGACCGCTGAAATCTCCGGCAAAAAGTTTCTGGCTTACAAGAACGGCATTGTCAGCCTCGTCCTTTCCGTGAATGTCTTTTACGACTTCCCACGCAAGAGTCTTCTGCGCAATGCGCGTTTCTGGAGCCACCTGCTGCTGAGCGTATACGTCTTCAATTTGCTCCTTAGAAAGGAACGTAAACACCTTAAGATACTCAAGGACTTTTGAATCGTCCGCATTTATAAGATACTGATAGATTTCATAGGCAGACGTCTTGTTTTTGTCAAGCCACAGCGCATTTCCCTCGGACTTGCCGAATTTCTTGCCGGTCGGATCAAGAATAAGCGGCATTGTAAACGCATACGCAGTCTTATCAAGAACCTTGCGGATCAAGTCTACGCCGGTAGTGATATTTCCCCACTGGTCGCTTCCTGCTACCTGCATAATGCATTTTTTTGTCTGATACAGATGCAGAAAGTCATAACCTTGCATCAGCATATAGGAAAATTCCGCAAAAGTAATTCCTGTTTCAAGACGGCGGCGGATAATATCTTTATCAAGCATATAGTTTACGTTGATATACTTTCCGATGTCACGAAGGAAATTCAGGAAAGTATAGTCCTTCATCCAGTCGTAATTATCAACAAGTTCAGCCTTTCCGTCGATAAGGCGGTCAATCTGATTGTGAATGCTCTGAATGTTGTGGTTCACGGTTTCTTCAGAGATTATTTCACGCTCCGCAGTAGGGCGCGGATCTCCGATTCTTCCTGTTGCACCGCCACACAAAAGCACAGGATGATGACCGGCATTTGCAAGGCGTTTTGCCATACATAAAGATGAATAATGACCTAAATGGAGCGAATCTGCCGTAGGGTCTGTTCCCCAGTAAAAACTGAACGGAGAGCCGTCCAGCACTTTCTGTAAATCACTTTCTTCACCGGCAATATCCTTGATAAGCCCGCGCCATTTCAAATCCTCAAACAATGTCATCTGTCAGTTCCTTTTCAGTTACAAATCTGAATTACACGTAGTTGTGTTGATTATTATAGAAGATATGACATTCATTTTCAACAACACGTAATCTATCTAGCGCAGTAATCTTGTACGCTGCCACCCTACGCTTTATTTTATCTGCATTTTAGAATAAAATAACGGATATGAAAAATATGAAAAAGACTTTGCTTTCAATTACTGCATTGATTTTTGCGTGTGCGCATTTTTTTGCAATGGGAACAGGCGCACAGCTGAACGCGAACCCAAAAATTCATTTCGGGAACGACAGCTCGTTTGCCGCAGGTGCTTCCTGCACTCTCAAAACGGACAGCATTCCGCTGTATTTTACGTTTGAAACAAATTATGATTTTTATGATGATACCTTTGACATCGGAATAGGCGCAGACTACTGGTTCTGCAATCCGCAGATTGCGGCGAACTGGAGCTGTTTTTTAGGTGCAGGCGCGTTTGCCAGTGCAGGAATTGAAAAAGACGATGCGCTTGTAAACATTGCGCCGCGCGCCGTTCTTGGAACAAACTTTACGCTGTTCGACGGATTTTTGGAACTGTTCGTACAGGCGGCGGCACAGCCGTCATTCCAGTTTGACATACGCGACTCAGACGTTAATTTTTTAATGGAAATTCCTGTCGCCTTCGGAATAAGGATTTGGGACTAGCGGCTGTCTGAAAAACGCGCACATCCTTCACAACCGAGCGCCTTCGCCACAAAAGGAAGAACGCGCCGCAACTTTTCTTCCAGTTTCCACGGCGGATTTACCACAAACATTCCGCTTCCGTAAAGGCGCGGCTTTGCGCTTCCTATAGATTTATCAAGCGTAGTTTCGATATGAGAATCTTCCGTATCTACACAGAACGGAACGTCAAGAATTTCGGTATGCGCGTTCATTCCAAGAACAAACTGCTTTATTGTGTCTTTCATCCCCTGAATAATATCGTTTCTGTATGAAAGAAGCGGATACCAGAGTGCAAGCGTCGCCGCAGGCCACTTTTTGTGAACGTCGCAGAGCGTTTTTGCAGCATCGGTGTAATCCTGCTTTTCTTCGTAGCTTGGGTCACACAGGACGGCACCGCGTTTTATTGCAGGAGGAGTAAGCGCACGGAGCATTTCCCAGCCGTTACGGTGATGAAGCTGCACCGCCCTTCCCCGCATAATTTTCTGAAGAACGTCAAATTCCGCAGAATGAAGTTCGCTTGCAACAAGAACGCTGCCGTTCCCCAGTAAATCAGACTCAATCACAGGACTTCCGGGATACATTCCGTCTGCCGCATATTTTTTTACAAGCGAAAGATAGCCCTGCATTTCAGAAGGTACATCGTCCGAAAAGCGCGAAGCATAGTCAAGAAGCCTTTGTATTCCGCGCATCGATTCTCCTGTTTTAAGCGCACGCTCGTCGTCAAAACGGTACAGTCCTGCCCCGGCGTGCGTATCAAAAAAAGTATACGGCTTTCCTTTTTCGTTCAGATGTTCAAAAATAAAGACGAGCGCAAGGTGTTTCAGAATATCGGCGTGATTTCCGGCGTGAAATTCGTGAAGATAGCTTAGCATTACGAAAGCCTGTCGATTTCTTCAAGCCACACCGCAGCACTTGCATCGCTAGGCATACGCCAGTCACCGCGCGGAGAAAGGCTCACAGTTCCCACTTTTACGCCGTCTGGCATACAGGAACGCTTGAACTGCTGGCTGAAAAAGCGACGGTAGAACGTCCTAAGCCATTTGAGCTTAAAATCGTGATCATACGGAAGGCTTGAACAATCTGCCAGATAAAGGATTTTTGCCGGACTGAACCCGAATCTGAGCAGATAATATAAATAAAAATCGTGCAGCTCGTACGGACCTACAAGATTTTCTGTCTTCTGGCTGATTTTTCCGTTTTCCGGCGGAAGAAGCTCCGGGGTTACCGGAGTGTCAAGAATATCACGCAGAACAGCGGAAAGTTTTTCATTCTGATTTTTCAAATCGTCGCAGAACCAGGCTACAAGATAGCGGACAAGCGTTTTCGGAACAGATACGTTCACGCCGTACATCGACATCTGATCTCCGTTATACGTACACCAGCCGAGCGCAAGTTCGCTCAAATCTCCAGTACCGATGACAATGCCGTTCAGTTTATTTGCAATGTCCATAAGAACCTGAGTACGTTCGCGCGCCTGACAGTTTTCGTAAGTAACGTCGTGAACGTTCTCGTCCTGCCCGATATCCTTAAAATGAAGGCGGACAGAATCAGCAATCGGAATTTCACGGAGCGCAGCGCCGCATTCGTTTGCAAGTGAAACGGCATTTGAATACGTCCTGTCTGTCGTTCCGAAGCACGGCATTGTTACTGCGCAGATTCCCTTACGGTCAATTTCGCACATATCAAATGCCTTGCACGTAACAAGAAAAGCAAGCGTAGAATCAAGACCGCCGGAAAGTCCGATGACGGCAGACTGCGCGTGAATGTGGCGAAGGCGTTTTGCCAGTCCCTGCGCCTGAAGTTCAATCACCTGACGGCAACGGACAGCACGCTCAGTTTCTCCTTCCGGTACAAACGGATGCGGATCAATAAAGCGAAGCAGTCTGGTGTTCTTTCCGCGTAAAGTTACAGGCGCAAAATCAATTTGAATGCGTCGGAACGTTACTTCATTCGAACCGGCTGCGCACTGCGCAAATGTCGTTGTACGGCGTCGCTCCTGATTAAGGCGCTCAATATCAATGTCGGCAAGAACGGCATTATTCTGGCTGAAAAGTTCTGATTGCGCAAGAATGGCGCCGTTTTCGCAAATAATATTGTGTGAAGCAAAGACTAAATCCTGGGTAGATTCGTCACGGCACGCATCTGCATACAAATAGGCACAGACAGTCCGCGCGCTCTGGGATTGTATAAGCGTGCGGCGGTATTCAGCCTTTCCAATGACTTCATTTGACGCGCTTAAGTTTGCAATCACCGTAGCACCACCAAGACAGGCAGAAACAGACGGAGGCTCAGGAACCCAGACATCTTCGCATATTTCAATGCCAAGCACAAAACCGCTGTTGTTTTTATCTTCTATAAGTATGTCTGTACCAAACGGAACGGACGGATTTTTTTCCGAAAGAAACACTGTTTTCGGCAAATTACGCGGTGGCGGAGAAAAATAACGGCGCTCGTAGAATTCGGAATAATTAGGAATAAAAGTTTTTGGAACAAGCGCAAGAATTTTTCCCTTATACAGAACTGCCGCCGTATTATACAGCGCGCCATCAACGGCAAGCGGAAGCCCCACCGTTATAACGGCAGTACAAGATGCAGTTTTTTTTGCGATGCGCTCAAGCTGTTCCACTGCAGACAGCTGTAAAGTCCGCTGCAGGAACAAATCACCGCAAGTATATGACGTAATGCACAGTTCAGGAAATACAACAAGAGATGCACCTTCCGCGCATAAAGAGCGTACCGCATCTATAATTCTGTCCGCATTGCAGGCACAGTCACCAACAGCAAGCGACGGCGAACAGCACCCTGCCCGTAAAAATCCATAATTCATATACAAGACCTTTTTGTATAATTCTTTAAAATAAGACGGAGAATATCACTGAATAGGCTTCAGCTGCTCCACCTTCTGCAAATGCTTCTGTTCTTCAATGTAGCCGGAATCTTCAAGATATTTTCTGCGAGTAATAATAAGATTGATAAGTTCCTGATACATATTATAGTCAACTTCAATCGCAATCGGAAGAATATAAAATTCCGTTTCATCACAGTAGCGTTCTATAAAACGCGGATCTGTTACAAAGCCAAGACTTATCATATTGCTTATTCTGTCCGCGCATTTTAAGACTTTTGCTTTCTGACTTCCGGTGTTTATAATCCGCTGTAAAAACTGTGGCTTTGATTCCTCAGGTTTACGCGTTACCTCAAGCACAAGCTTGTAGACGTCAGGTCCGTCTTCGTCAACATTGATAATACGGTTGTGGTCAAAGTCAGGAATGTCCTCTACGCAGTCGTGGACGCAGGAAGCTTTCAGCAGAACAGAATCAATATAACCGTAATCCATAAGGATTGCCATCGTATCAATCTGATGACGGAACATATTTCCGCCTGCGTGACGAGCTTTACCAATCAGGTCCGTTGCAATCTGCATATACGGTGCAAGATAGATATTTTTTAACTGCAGCATATGCTGATTGTCCATTTTTAATGGTTTTTCTACCTGCATTTCATATTTCATACGCACCTCTTATACCCACCGTCTTAAAAAAGCCAGCTGAAAATTCAGACTGGCTCTTATTATACCATTGCTTTTGCTCTTTGGCGTTATAAACTTTCGATATACGAACGAAGTTTTTCGATTTTTCGCCTGCTTTCTTCCATTTTTGCGCGTTCTTCTGCAACAAGTTCAGCAGGAGCGTGCTGTGCAAACGAACCGTTCAGTTTTGATTCACTGCGGCGCACCCAGCCCTCCTCCGTTTCAAGCGCTTTCTGGAAGCGAACCAGCAGCTGCTCCCTGTTTATTGTTTCATCAACAAGAATGAACGCTTCAAAACCAGTACCAACAGTACCGATAGCTGCCGCCGGTTTTGCCTCAACAAATTCAGTCTGCGCAACGCCTGCAAGAAGCTGAATCATATCAACTTTTTCACGGCAGACTTCGGCAGCACTGCCTTTTTCAATAAGAACAGCAATATTGATTTTTGAAGCAGGATCAAGTCCGCATTCCGTACGAAGCGCACGGACTTTTCCGATTAAATCTTTCAGAACGTCAAAACGTTTTTCAACATCACTGTCCTCGCGTGAAGCAGAAACTTCCGGGAACGGCGCATTGATGAGCATTCCGCAGTATTCAGAGTTTGAAAGAATTTTATTCTTCCCTGCCTTTTTACGGTTTTCGACAATTTCTGCCACAGGAAGCTTAGAGTAAATTTCCTCCGTAACAAACGGAAGATACGGATGAAGAAGGCGCAGGTTTTCTTCAAGCAGGTTCAGAAGAACGCTTGCCTGGCGGTCTTTTTCCGCGTCATCTCCGTTCTTAAAGTTAATTTTTGTAGCCTCAACGTACCAGTCGCAAAATTCATTCCAGAAATATTCCATAATGGCGCTTGCCGCATCGTTATAGCGGTAGCTTTCAAGCGACTCGCGGACAGTTTTTACCGCCCTGTTCAGGCATCCGTATATCCATTTATCAAGTTCAGTCAAATCTGAATCCGTAACAGGAACAAGACTGCGTCCGTCAAGATTTCCAAGCAGATAGCGGCTTGCATTCCATACTTTATTGCAGAAGCGGCTTCCAAGCTTAAATGATTCCTTGTCAATCAGAATATCTTGTCCCTGAGCGCACATAAAGCCAAGCGTAAATTTGAGCGCATCCGCACCGTACATATCAATAATTTCTAGCGGATCCATACCATTGCCCAAAGTCTTGGACATTTTTCTGCCCTGCTTGTCGCGCACAAGTCCGTGAATGTAAATATCGCGGAACGGAACTTTTCCCGTAAACTCAAGCGATGCCATAATCATACGGCTTACCCAAAAGAAGATAATGTCGTATGCGGTAACAAGCGCTGACGTAGGGAAGAATGTCTGCAAATCAGACGTTTTTTCCGGCCAGCCGAGCGTACTGAACGGCCACAGCCACGAAGAGAACCAGGTATCAAGAACGTCAGGATCCTGCTCAAGTTTTTCGGCAGATGCACCGCACTTAGGACATTTTTCCGGATCTTCGCGGGCAACAATCATTTCGCCGCAATCCTTGCAGTACCAAACAGGAATGCGGTGTCCCCACCACAGCTGACGGCTTATACACCAGTCGCGGATATTTTCCATCCAGTGCGTGTACGTATTCTCCCATTTTTTAGGATAGAATACAATTTCACCGTCTTTCCACGCCTTGAGCGCCTTTTCTGCAAGCGGCTTCATTTTTACAAACCACTGATAGCTCAAATACGGCTCTACAACGGTATTACAGCGGTAACAGTGACCTACGGAATGAGTAATTTTTTCCTCTTCCTTAAAAAGTCCGAGTTCCTTCAAATCTTCTATAATCAGTCCACGTGCCTTAGGACACGTAAGACCGCGATATTTTTCCGGACAGTTTTCATTCAGAGTTCCGTCAGGATTAAGAATATTTATGACTTCAAGATTATTCCGCTGACCAACCTGCCAGTCGTTCGGGTCGTGAGCCGGAGTAATTTTTACCATACCGGTTCCGAATTCCTTGTCTACGTAACTGTCTGCAATAACAGGAATAATGCGGTCTGTAAGAGGAAGTTTCAGTTTCTTGCCTACAATATCCTTGTATCGTTCGTCAGTAGGATTTACGGCGACAGCTGTATCACCAAGAAGCGTCTCAGGACGCGTAGTAGCAATTTCAATGCGCGTGCTTCCGTCAGGCGCAGGTCCGTCAGCAAACTCATACCAGATGTGGTACATTGCTCCGGCTGTATCAGTATGATCAACTTCGTCATCTGCAAGCGCAGTTCCGCAACGCGGACACCAGTTTACAAGATACTGACCTTTATAGATAAGTCCGCGCTCGTAAAGCGTAACGAAAACTTCGCGGACTGCTTTTGAAAGACCTTCGTCCATCGTAAAGCGCTCGCGCTCCCAGTCAGTCGAATTTCCAAGCTTGCGCTGCTGTTTTACGATTGTATTATGATGATCTTCTTTTACTGCCCAGGTGCGCTCAAGAAAAGCCTCGCGTCCCAAATCGTTGCGGCTCTTGCCCTCTTTTTTAAGCTGGCGCTCAACAACATTCTGGGTAGCAATGCCGGCGTGGTCTGTACCGGTAACCCACAGGGTATTATCGCCTTTCATACGGTGATAGCGGACAACGATGTCCTGCAATGTATTGTTCAGACCGTGTCCCATATGGAGCACGCCCGTTACGTTCGGAGGAGGAATGACGACCGTATATGTACCGGAACATTCAGCACAGTGACAATGAACAGGCGATTTTTCATCGCTTGCAGGTTTAAAATAACCTTTTGTTTCCCATTCAGAATAAATGCGTTCTTCAAAATCTTTTGGATTATACGCTTTCTCAAGTTCAATTGCTTTCATAAGTTGCAATTATAATGAATTTAAAACTCATTTACAACACAAGCAGAAAACTGCATCAGTACCGGAAAGTCAAAAAAATCCGTGCCGCAGACAAAAAAAAAGACCCCGGCAGAAAAGAACCTGCACCGGAGTCTTTCAAGAAAATTCACAGAACCATTACAGTACGCAAATAGGTACGAATGTTTCTGCCTTAAGTGAAGCACCGCCAATCAAGCCGCCGTCAATATCAGGCTGGGCAAGCAGTTCAGGTGCGTTAGAAGCTTTCATTGAGCCGCCGTACTGAATGATGATTTCATCAGCAACTTTCTGATTGTACAATTTTGCAATATAGCCGCGGATAAACTTGTGGATAGCCTCTGCATCTTCAGGAGTTGCAGTTTTTCCAGTTCCGATAGCCCAAACCGGCTCGTATGCAATCGTAACGCGCTTCATCTGCTCTTCCGTTACGCCTGCAAGGTCAGCAGAAAGCTGGAATGCGCATACCTGTTCAGCCTCGCCGGCTTCGCGTTCTGCAAGAAGTTCTCCGATACAAAGGTCAACTTCAAGACCTTCGTTCAAAGCGCGGCGAACCTTTTTGTTGATAAGCTCGTCGCTTTCGCCGATTTCGTGGCGTCGCTCTGAATGACCAAGAATGACGCACTGAACGCCGATGTCCTTGAGCATTTCAGTAGAAACTTCGCCAGTGTGTGCGCCGTTTGCAGTTGCAGCACAGTCCTGGGCAGCAAGAATGATGTTTGAGCCTTTTACAACCTGTGCAACGGCATCAAGATAGACAAACGGAACACCAATCATATATTTGTTCGTCTTTCCTTTAAGCTGCTCAACCAAATCTTTAGCAAGGGCAACAGCTTCTGCCTTGCTTGTATTCATTTTCCAGTTTCCGGCGATATAATGAGTTCTAGCCATATCATTTTCCTTCTATATGAAATAAAAATTTTTATAAAGGAGGGGAAAGCCTTCCCCTACGGCCGCACTTCGTTGCGTCCTACCCTTTCTAGCGGGGCAAAATTCATTCCAACACTGCCCCGCAACGCCCCAAATTGAAGCCAAAGAAAATCTCAGAAATCAAAAAAATCTGCCAAAGAGATTTATTTTGTAGCCAAGATAGCAATTCCTGGCAATGTTTTACCTTCCAGGAATTCCAAAGAAGCTCCGCCGCCTGTTGAAACGTGGCTCATTTTGTCTGCAAGGTGGAATTTGTTTACGGCAGCAACAGAGTCTCCTCCGCCTACAACAGTCATCGCACCGCGTCCTGTAGCTTCTGCTACAAGGCGTGCAACAGTTTCAGTTCCTTTTGCAAATGCATCGAATTCAAATACGCCGACCGGTCCGTTCCATACAATAGATTTTGCAGTTGAAAGAACTTCTTTGTAAAGTTCGATTGTCTTAGGACCAACATCCATAGCCATAAGGTTGTCAGGAATATCTTTTCCGTCAACGGCAACAGGTTTTGCATCCGGGCTAAATTCTTCTGCGCCAACGTGGTCAACAGGAAGAACGATTTTTACACCCTTTGCTTCTGCGTCAGAAAGAAGTTTTTTTGCAGTGTCGATAAAATCATCTTCTACAAGTGATTTTCCAACCTTGCATCCCTGAGCTTTCAGGAATGTATAAGCCATACCGCCGCCGATTACGAGAGCAGAAGCATTTTTCAAAAGCGACTCAAGAACTGCGATTTTTGAAGAAACTTTTGCACCGCCGATAATTGCAACCTGCGGTTTAGGAGGATTTTCAACCATCGGCTGAATGTATTTTACTTCTTTTTCCATAAGGAATCCGCCAACAGACGGAACGTTCATAAATTTAGAAATTGAAGCAGTAGAAGCCTGATCACGGTGAGCTGTTCCGAATGCGTCATTTACAAAAATGTCGCCGTAAGAAGCAAGTTCTTTTGCCATAACGTCGCGTTCTGCAGAATCTTTTGAAGTTTCTTCTTTATGGAAGCGTACGTTTTCAAGCATTGCAACTGCGCCTTCAGGAAGTGCGTCAATAGCAGCCTTCTGTCCGAGTGCATCAGGAAGGAACGTAACTTCTTTTCCGAGTTTTGAAGCAAAATATTCTACAACAGGCTTCATACGGTTCTTTCCGTTGATGAACTTTTCTGCATCAGCATCAGTCCAGGTCTTTCCGGCTTTTTCAGCCTTTTCCTGTGCCTTTTTTACGTCCTTTTTCGGGTCACCGAGGTGGCTCATAAGAACAAGACTTCTAGGGTTCTGTTCAAGGATATATTTGATTGTAGGAAGCGCCGCCATAATGCGGGTGTCATCCTGTACAACTCCATCCTTCATCGGAACATTGAAATCAACGCGCATAATAATGCGTTTACCCTTCAAATCTACGTCTTTTACTGTCTTAATCATTTATGACTCCTATATATTCCGCCTAGGCGGTAACTTCATTATTTATAGATAAAATATACTGACTTTCTGGTATAAATTCAATGTACCAGAACCTTACTAGAGCACCGTTTTCTGCTATACTGTAAATATGAAAACGATACGGAAATTTTCACCGGAAGAAATCATATTCGCCGCGACAACCGAATGTAACCTTCACTGCGCACATTGCTTTGTACCGCGTACGGAAAAACGGCTCAGTGCGGACGATGCAATCACCTTTCTGAAAAGCTGTGCCGGTTCGCAAATTGAAAAAATCGGTTTTTCCGGCGGAGAACCGTTCCTGTACCCGGAATTTATCTGCCGCGTTTCAAAAGCCGCCGTAGAAAACGATTTTCTGTTCGGAAGAATTATGACGAACGGCGTATGGTGGAAAAATCCTGCGCATCTTGAAAAAACGCTTTCCGACGTCTACGATAGCGGTTTCGACGGAAAAACAGGACTAAGCTGGGATGCGTTCCACGGACAGAACAGCGAAAAAATCCTGACGTTCGTAAATACCGTATTAACCGCTTTTGGCACACAGTCACTTGAAATACAGTCTGTCATACATCCCGATGCAGAAAAAGACAAAGCGTTTCTGGAAAAACTTGAATCTCTTGCCCGGCATTTAGGCTGCACCGTAAAAAAGAACACGGACAAAAAAAACGGGCGAGGCGTTTTTATTCTGGAAAGCGATGAAATCTGCATTCCTGTATACAGGGAATGGCAGTCCTTTACAGGAGATGATGAGCGCGCCTGGAAAAGCCGCCGGTGGTTCAAGGATGACTTTTGCGCCGGACCGGGACACGTTCTTTACGTACATCCGGACGGAAACATCGCGCCGTGCTGCGGCTTTGCAAACGAAAACAAAGCACTTTTTACAGGAACGATTCATCAGCCTCTAAAAACAGTACTTGAACTGGCAGAAAAGAACGAAATGATAAGAATATGCTATGAAGAAGGATTAGTCGCGCAAATTCGTCCGCTAAAAAAGAACGGCGTGCTTCCCGGAAAAACAGACGACATCTGCGCATTCTGCGATTTTATCTGCAAGCGGCGCGCAGAAAAAGAAAACGGATAATTTCCCTGCCCCTCCCCACACACAAAAAAAAATGCAAATATACCTGTGCATACGGCTTATTTTCTGCGTTCCGTAAAATTATATAAAACATGACCAGACAGCAGCACCAACAACAGTCAGCAGTCCTGAAACTACAATCGAAAGGCTGCTCATAGCGCCCTCAACATCGCCAAGTTCCATAGCCTTTGCCGTTCCCAGCGCGTGAGAAGACGTACCGATTGCAATTCCCTTTGCAACAGGCTCCGTAATCCTGAAAAGCCTCAGCACAGTTTCCGCAGCAATATTCCCGAATACGCCGGTAATCACGATAACAGTTACCGTAACAGGCACGTATCCTTCAAGTTCCTGCACAACGCCTATTCCGATTGCAGTCGTTATGGACTTAGGAAGAAGCGTAACATAAGCCGAATGATCCATCTTAAAAAGCAGCGCAAGCAGAAAAATCCCTGTAAGGCTTGAAATCACGCCGGACACAATGCCGATAATAACAGCACGGCAGTTTTTTTTGAGCAAATCAAACTGCTCGTACAGCGGAACGGCAAGACACACCGTAGAAGGCGTAAGAAGATAGCTGATATACCGCGCACCCTCATTATACGTTTTGTAGTCAATGCGAAACACAACAAGAAAGGCAATCGTAAGGAAAATGCTTATCAAAAGCGGATTAAACAGCGCCAGCTTGAATTTCCGTTTCAAAAGCATACCTATTCCATAGGTCGAAAGGCTGAGCACAACGCCAAAATACACCGGATTATGAAAGAACTGCTGTATGCTAGTCATTTTCACCGTTCCTCTTTTTAGCCCGGCGGATTACAAACTGAGTTACCGCCCCGGAAACGACCATCACAAGAACAGTCGTAACAAGCGTAATCACAAGATATTGAATCCAGGAACCGGAGATAACGCCCCACGATTCAACAAGTCCCACCGCCGCAGGAATAAAAAGCACCGGCATAATGCCGATAAGAAACGAACTTGCCTCTCGTACCATACTGACTTTTACAATCCGGCATTGCAAAAGCACAAACAGAATAACAATTCCATAAATGCTTGCAGGAACAGGAAGCGGAACGACCGCATTCAGAATTTCACCTGCAAACGATACCGCCGCAATAATCAAAAACTGAACAAGAAATTTCATCACCATATAGTAAAAAAGTATGCGTTACGTGTCAATTAAAACAAGAAGAGTAACAGAGCGTTTCTACAGCTCACTGCAAGTATTCTGCAAACTCAGGATTATGCATAACAAACTGACCGGCGGCAGTATTGTAATCCTGCCAGGAGGACGTAAAAAGTTTCTGCATTCCGGGCATCGTGATAATATCAGTCGGCATAGCGTAATTCGGATCTATAAGATTTTCATTCATATAATTCCGTATGCTGTCTACAGAACTGAAAAGGACGTGACAGACGAACGTTGAGCAGACAAACTTATTCATTTCCTCAAATTCTTTAAATTCTTCTTCCTGCGTATGCGGATGCTTTGATTTTTTAGCGTCAGGATTAGACATCCGCTTCAGCGCAACGCCGGCCATCTTAAAATTGTCGGAAATAGAATAATTTGCAGACTGCGTTTCATATTTATGCTTCATCCAGGCCACGGCAAGCTCATATTCATCTTTTGAAACAGGAAGTGCAAACGTCGTCTGAAGTGATTTTTCCGGATCACAGGACTTCATAAACTCATTCGTTGACGTATCGGTACACTGCTCAATCTTAAGATTCGGCTTTGCGTACAAAGTAAGCCCGTAAAAACTGTCCGTCAAATCAAAACCGATTGCAATGTGGCTTCCGCTTACAGTGTGGCGCTCGGTAAATTCAAGACCTTTCTGCAGAATGACCGTACCCACATTGTACTTTGCATGCGGATTGTACAGCCGCAGAAAAAGATATTTTTCCGAAAACGGCGCAGAGACAGAAGTTGTGTCATTTGGATACGGGTACAGATGGACAGATTCCTGATTTTCTTCAAGATATTTCCACGTATTTTCACGGATATTTTTTGTAGATGCACATCCAAGACTTATAATTGACAGTAAAATTATAAAGGAAAAGAATATTTTTATTCTATTAAGACGCATATTGTATGTATATCAATGTAAGTAAATTTCACAGCAAACGTCAACTAAAAAAGGAGCACGAGGTCGATTTATCTACCGAGTTTTTATATGTAATGAAAACAACTCTCACTGCATAAAAAAAGACCTTCCGCAGAAGGTCTTTTTTTCACATCAAACTAAGCCTTAGCAGTTTTCTGAGAAGTATTTGATTGTCCTTACCATCTGTGATGTGTAAGAGTTTTCGTTGTCATACCAGGAAACAACCTGTACCTGATATGTATCGTCGTCGATTTTTGAAACCATAGTCTGTGTTGCATCGAACAAAGAACCGAATTTCATACCGATAACGTCAGAAGAAACAATTTCGTCTTCGTTGTAACCGAAACTTTCTGTTGCAGCAGCTTCCTTCATTGCAGCATTGATTCCTTCTTTTGTTACGTCTTTGCCTTTTACAACAGCAGTAAGGATTGTTGTAGATCCTGTAGGTGTAGGAACACGCTGAGCAGAACCAATGAGTTTTCCGTTCAATTCAGGAATTACAAGACCGATAGCCTTTGCAGCACCTGTTGAGTTTGGAACGATGTTCTGAGCACCTGCGCGTGAACGGCGGAGGTCACCCTTGCGCTGCGGACCGTCAAGAATCATCTGGTCACCAGTGTAAGCGTGGATTGTAGACATAATTCCGCTCTGAATTGGAGTATAATCATTAAGAGCCTTAGCCATTGGAGCAAGACAGTTTGTTGTACAAGAAGCAGCAGAAATGATGTTGTCGTTCTTTGTAAGAGTTTTGTGGTTTACATTGTAAACGATTGTTGGAAGATCATTTCCTGCAGGAGCTGAAATTACAACTTTTTTAGCACCTGCTGTAATGTGAGCAGCAGCCTTATCTTTTGATGTGTAGAAACCTGTACATTCAAGAACAACGTCTACTTTGTTAGCTGCCCAAGGACAGTTAGCTGCATCTTTTTCAGCAGAGATTTTGATTTCTTTTCCATCAACGATGATAGAATCTTCTGTAGCAGAAACAGTGTGTTTTCCTTCACCGATTTTTCCGCAGAATCCACCCTGTGCTGTATCATACTTCAAGAGGTGAGCAAGCATTTTCGGGCTTGTCAAATCGTTGATAGCAACAACTTCATAACCATCAGCTTCAAACATCTGACGGAAAGCCAAACGACCAATACGGCCAAAACCGTTAATAGCAACTCTAACCATAGTTAGTTGACTCCTATAATTTCAATAAATTACTTACATTTTATGTTTATTGCAAAATAATGTCAACGGATTGCAAACTTCTAGTACAGGATAAACAGGTTCAGTATCATTTTTATTCGCCCCCTATAAAACACGCCGAGACTTTTGGAAAAAAAACGGCATGTTTTTTTTTTATAGCGGACAGAGAAAAAAATCAGTTTATAAGCGAACTGTAGATTTCCGACATATTGTTTACGGCGATATTCCTTTGCAAGCGTATAACTTCATAAAACGGACTATCCGATATAAAATTTACTGATTTTACAGATTACTGTTTATATCCGCTAATCTTTCCGTAAGTTCTGTGTCGCCAGTAAGTTGTACCAGAGAGTTCAGGATATCTTCATTTGTTGACCAGTAATCTGGCTTAAGTCCAAAACCTTCCGGGCATTCTTCAAACTTCCATACAAATGATGGAAGGTGCATGGCAATTCCAGAATTAGGTAACTGATAACACCAGACATTACCATAGGCAAAACAGCCGGCTGTATTTTCGCTGTAATATCATTTAGATAAATAAAAATATCCTTTGGATAAAAAAATTTATATAAAGGATATTTTTATAAAACTTTTACATTCCTAAAAAACACAACCTGTCGGATTTAAGGAAACACAGAATCAACATCCCTGCCGCACAAATAAGAATCTAAAAAAAGTTTCATTATCAACTCAAAACCTTTTTAAAACGCTCTTTTCATAACCCACCAATTACTGTATTATAATTGTGTATATTGAAATATAAATTTTTTGTATATGGGAATTCATAAAAAAACCGACAAAGATAAGTTTTTCGAGTTTTCCATATATGTATCAAGCAGTATAGACAATATATTTGATTTATTCAGAGAGAATCTTGGTGCGGACTCGATTTCAACGATGACGCACAAAGCGTATCAGCATTCATGAATTAGCGGACTGACCGGGAGGTATAAAGATGGATAAAAGGAATAAGTACAGTCTTGAACTTAAAATGCAGGTTGTGGAAAAATACAAACAGGGAGAATACGGCTATAAAAAACTTGCCCGTGAATTTAACCTTTCAAGAGACACTGTACGTGCCTGGTGCTTAAATCCAAAGTTGAATCCTGCAATAGCTACGGAAAAGAAAAATGACACAAACGATAACACTACAACAGACTAATCTTCCGGTTTTCTGATTTTATTCTCTGAATGTTAAAAAAAAGCATTAACTCCAGCAATTTATAAAAACAGTCCTGCCGTCTGACAGGACTGTTTTTACTTAGAAAAAATCGAAAAAAACAAGTTTTTCGATGTATACTTTAATATACCAACTGAAAAATCTACCTGAATTCAAGTATTCCGTTACCGGCGGAAACTGAAACAGTGCTTCCTTCGCCGAATTTTCCTTCAAGCAGTTCCTTTGAAAGAGGATTTTCCACCCACGTCTGAACGGCACGCTTTACAGGACGCGCACCGAATGCAGGATCGTATCCCTTTTCCGAAATAAAGTCCACTGCTGAATCGTCAAACTTAATCGTTATCCGTCTGTCCATAAGCCGCTTTGCCACGCGCTCAAGCTGAATTCTTACGATTCCGCCGATGCATGACTTATCCAGCCGCTGGAACATTACGATTTCGTCTATACGGTTCAGGAATTCCGGGCGGAAATGCGATTTCAAAAGCGAGTCAATCTGTCCTTTTGCAGCTTCCATTTTTTCTGACGTATCAGCATCAAGAATAAGCTCGCTTCCAAGATTGCTTGTCATAATGATAATCGTATTTTTAAAGTCTACAACGCGCCCCTGTCCGTCAGTAAGCCTTCCGTCATCAAGAACCTGAAGCAGAACATTGAATACATCAGGATGCGCTTTTTCCACTTCGTCAAAAAGAACTACGCTGTACGGTCTGCGGCGAACCGCTTCTGTAAGCTGTCCGCCTTCATCATAACCTACATATCCCGGAGGCGCACCGATAAGACGGCTTACGCTGAATTTTTCCATATATTCAGACATATCTATGCGGGTAAGAGCCTTTTCGTCATTGAACAGAAAGTCTGCAAGCGTCTTTGCAAGTTCCGTTTTTCCCACGCCGGTAGGTCCGATAAAAAGAAAACTTCCAAGCGGTCTGTTCGGGTCGCTCAAGCCGGAACGGTTACGGCGGATTGCATCGCTTACAACCTGAACGGCCTCATTCTGCCCGATAACGCGCTTATGCAGAACTTCCTCCAGCTGCAAATATTTCTGTTTTTCGCTTGAAAGCATTTTTGCAACAGGAATTCCTGTCCATGTACTTACAACGCGTGCAATGTCCTCTTCAGTAACTTCCTGACGCAAAAGAGACTCGCGTTCAGGATTTTCTTCAATCTGCTTATCGTGCGCAGCAGATTCTGAAAGCTGTTTTTCAAGCGACGGAATTACGCTGTATTTCAGCTCGGCGGCTTTTTCAAGATTTCCCTCGCGGGTAAATTTTTCCTCGTTAAAGCGCGCCTCTTCCAGCTGTTCCTTAAGTTTACGGCTTTTGTCTATGCTGTTTTTTTCGTTCTGCCACTGCATTTTCATCGCATCGCGCTTTGCAGTAAGTTCCGAAAGTTCCTTTTCCAGTTTTATAAGCCGCTCTTTAGAAGCAGCATCTTCTTCCTTGCTCAAAGACTGCTTTTCTATTGAAAGCTGAAGGATTTTCCGTTCAATCTGATCAAGTTCGGTAGGCTGGCTTTCAATTTCCATCTTAAGGCGGCTTGCAGCTTCGTCAACAAGGTCAATCGCCTTGTCCGGCATAAAGCGGTTTGTGATGTAGCGGTTTGAAAGAATTGCCGCGCTCACAAGAGCCTCGTCGTTTATGCGCACGCCGTGATGAATTTCGTATTTATCACGAAGTCCACGCAGAATGGCAATCGTGTCTTCAACACTAGGCTCGGCACAGTATACCTGCTGAAACCTGCGTTCAAGAGCGGCGTCTTTTTCTATATACTTGCGGTATTCGTCAAGGGTAGTTGCGCCGATAACGTGGATTTCTCCGCGGCTAAGCGCCGGCTTAAGAAGATTTGACGCATCCATAGAGCCTTCGCTTGCGCCTGCCCCTACAATCGTATGAAGTTCGTCAATAAAAAGGATTATCTGACCTTCTGACTTTGTAACTTCTGTGATGACGGCTTTTAGGCGCTCCTCAAATTCGCCGCGGAATTTTGCACCTGCAACAAGGCTTCCCATATCAAGTGAAAGAACCCTCTTGTTTCTGAGACTTTCAGGCACATCACCGCCTGCAATGCGCCGTGCAAGACCTTCTACAATTGCCGTTTTTCCAACGCCCGGCTCGCCGATAAGAACAGGATTGTTCTTTGTCCTGCGGCACAGAACCTGCATTACACGGCGGATTTCTTCATCGCGTCCGATGACAGGGTCGATTTTATCCTGACGGGCACGTGCAGTTAAATCAGTGCAGTATTTTTCAAGCGAGCGCATTTTGCTTTCAGGATCCTGAGAGTCTACGCTCTGGTTTCCCCGCACAGATTTCAGTGATTCAAGGACAGCCTCATAGGTAATTCCGTTTTTACGCAGCAAATCACCGGTCGCGCTGTCTGATTTTGTCATTGCAAGAAGCAGATGCTCGCACGAAAGGTACTGGTCTTTCAGTTTTGACATTTCATTTTCTGCCTTTGCAAGGACTTTCTGAACGCCGTCCGAAAGACGCATCTGCGTATTTCCAGTTACTTTTGGATACGAGCCCAACAAATCATCAACTTGTTTCTGCAAACTCTGAACGTTTACTCCTACACGCTCAACAATCGGAGGAACAATGCCGTCCTGCTGACTAAGCAACGATGAAAGAAGATGCTCCAATCCTATTTCGCTGTGATCGTTTTTCTGTGCAAGGGCGCTTGCGTTCTGCAATGCGTCCTGCGTTTTTAAGGTAAAATGTTCGTAATCCATATTTTTAAAATATGCACAAAAAACAGCGAATTCAAGAAAAAAGCTGACAAAAGGATTGCGCTATTCTACGGAGATGGAATTCCCTGTGTACAAATGATAGTAGCGTCCTTTCTGATTTATAAGCGACTCGTGCGTTCCGCGCTCGATAATCCTACCTTTTTCAAGGACAAGAATTTCATCTGCATTGCGGACAGTTGAAAGACGGTGCGCAATCACAAAAACAGTACGCCCTTTCATAAGGCGATCCATACCTGTCTGGATAAGAGCTTCAGTCCGCGTATCAATGGAACTTGTAGCCTCGTCAAGAACAAGAACAGGCGGATTTGCAACTGCCGCGCGCGCAATGGCAAGAAGCTGCCGCTGTCCCTGGCTTAAATTCGCGCCGTCGCCGGAAATTACCGTATCGTAGCCGTTTTCAAGGTGGCGGATAAAGCCGTCTGCATTTGCAAGTTTTGCCGCTTCAAGAACCTGAGCGCGGCTTGCCTCAAGATTTCCGTATTTTATGTTGTCAAAAATCGTTCCGGTAAAAAGATGAGTATCCTGAAGAACCATTCCCAAAGAACGGCGCAAATCATCTTTTTTTATCTCATTCAGCGGAAATCCGTCATATAAAATCCGTCCGTTTTCTTCAGGAACGTCATAAAAGCGTGAAAGCAGGTTTATCACCGTAGTCTTACCGCTTCCCGTAGAACCTACAAGCGCAATTTTCTGCCCCGGCTTTGCGTGAATGCTGATATTATGAAGAACAGTTTTATTCTCCCTGTAGCCAAACGAAACGTCATCAAAAACAACTTCTCCGTTCAGGCGAATAAGGTGATTGTCCGCATTGTCTTTCCACGCCCATTCGCCGGTATACGCAAACGACTGAACCAGTTTTTTTTCGCCGTCAATTTCTGCCTCGTATGCATTCACCAGAAGGATTCTTCCGTCATCTGTTTCCGGCAATTCGTCTATCGTACTGAAAATCCGTTCTGCGCCGGCAAGAGCATTTAAAATCGAATTGAACAGCTGGCTTATCATCGTAACAGGCTGACTGAACGAACGCGTATACTGCAAAAATGCCGCAACCGTTCCCAAATCCATACTTCCCGTAATTACAAAAAAAGCACCCAAAATAGCAACAAATGCATATTGTATATGCGTAAAGTTTCCCATTATTGGTCCCAGAATATTTGCAAACGTATTGGCTTCCATTCCCGACTGCTGCAATCTGTCATTCAGAACGGCAAAATCTGCCTCAATGACTTTTTCGTGATTAAAAACTTTTACGACCTTCTGCCCTTCGATATGTTCTTCTATATATCCGTTCACAATTCCGATATTTTTCTGCTGTTCCCGGAATGCAGATGCGCTCCTCTTTCCAATTTTTCGCGCAACAATCATCATAAGCGCAAGGCTTCCTGCAATAACCGCAGTCAAAACCGGACTGAGTACCAGCATCATCACAAAAACGCCAAGAACCGTAACAGATGACGACATCAGCTGCGGCACGGACTGGCTGAACATATCGCGAAGCGTGTCCGTATCATTGGTAAAACGGCTCATAATCTCGCCGTGCGGATGGGCATCGTAATATTTTACAGGAAGTTTCTCAAGTTTATTGAACAAATCAACGCGAATTTTGAACAGAAACGACGTAATAATGTGCAGCTGAATTCTGTTAGCACACCACGTTGCCGCCGCCCCTAGAGCAAGAATCACCGCAAGCCGTACCAGCAAAAGCAGGAACGAATGAAAGTCCGGAGACTCGTCATTTATCATAGGAATTATATAATCATTCAACGCTGGTTTTATAATGTATGAACTTGCAACGCTTGCAAACGAACTTACAAGAACGCACAGGAACACAAGAAACCACAGCGCCTTGAACTTTCGCAGATGGCTGAATATCCGCAAAATGACCTTTTTTGTATTCTGAGGCTTTGCAACCCCTTTAATTTTTACCGGTGGCACAATTTTCTCCTACACAACATCAGCATCTCCCATTGTCTGCTGAGATTCGTTTACTTCCCTATAAATAGTGTTAGTCTGCAAAAGCTCTTCATGAGTTCCCTGACCGATTATTTTTCCATCATCCAGAACAAAAATACAGTCTGCATCCTTTACGGAGCATATTCTCTGAGCAATGATGATTTTTGTAGTATCAGGGCAGAGTTTTCTAAGCGCATCGCGTATTCTTTTTTCCGTTGCAGTATCAACAGCACTTGTGCTGTCATCAAGAATTAAAATCTTAGGATTTTTCAGGAGAGCACGTGCAATACAAAGACGCTGTTTCTGTCCGCCGCTTAAATTCACGCCCCCCTGCCCCAACACGGTATCATATTTTTCAGGGAATGAAAGGATAAAATCTGCCGCATCAGCAGCGCGGCACGCAGCAGCAATTTCCTCATCGGAAGCATTGGCATTTCCCCACAGCAAATTTTCCTTAATCGTCCCGCTAAAAAGCACATTTTTCTGAAGGACGACTGCAACGCTGTTCCTTAAAGCCTTAAGCGAATATTCGCGGACGTTTTTTCCGCCAGCAAGAACTTCACCGGAAGATGCATCATACAATCGCGGAATCAGGTTTACAAGAGTAGTTTTTGACGAGCCGGTTCCGCCTATAATACCGACGGTCTGCCCCGGCTTAATGCTAAACGAAATATCAGAAAGCACAAAATTGCCGTTTCCCTTGCTGTATGAAAAACACACGTCTTTAAATTCAACAGAACCATCTGCAACAGTTTCAACAGGATTTTCAGGAGAAGCAATGTCCGGATGTTCATCCAGAACTTCGCATATACGTCTTACAGAAGCCCGGGACAGAACGATATTTACAAAAATCATCGCTATCATCATAAGAGACGTAAGAATCTGCGTTACATAGGAAAGAAAACTTACAAGTTCGCCGGATTTCATAGAACCGAAGACGACCATTTTTCCGCCGAACCAGAAAACAGCAATAATTGTTGAATACACAACCAGCTGCATCACAGGCGAAATACGGATAATAAGTTTTTCTGCATTCAGCTGGGCATTTCTTACCGCGTCCGCAGACTCCGCGAATTTTTCGCACTCACGTTCGCCACGTACAAATGCCTTTACTACGCGGATTGCAATTAAATTTTCCTGAACAATTGTGTTCAGCCTGTCGTATTTTTCAAGCATAACAGCAAAACGCGAATACGCTTTTATTGAAATGAATGCGATTATAACTGCAAGTACAGGAATAGAAATGCAGAACACAAATGCAAGCTTGGCATTCAGGAAAAATGCCATCACCGTTCCTGCAGTAAGCATAAAAGGCGCGCGGAAACAGATTCTGATTACAAGCTGATATACATTCTGAACGTTGTTTACGTCTGTCGTAAGTCGCGTTACAAGAGAAGCCGTACTGAAATGATCTACATTTGAAAAAGAAAACTCCTGTACTTTTGAAAAAAGCATCCTTCGCAGATTGTGGGAAAATCCCTGGCTTGCAACAGCACCAAACCGGGCACCGAACGCACCGCAGCACATCGAAAGGACGGAACAAAGAATCATACATGCACCAATCCGCAGAACATACTGCATATCGCGCGCAGCAATACCGTTATCTATAATAAATGCCATTAGAAATGGAATTACAGTTTCAAAGATAACTTCACCTATCATAACGAGCGGACAAAGTGCCGTATAGAACCAGTATTTTTTTTCAAGATTTTTTGTGATCTTTTTTATGGAAGACATACGTAAAATATACCAAAATCAACGGACAAAACGCAAGAAGAAGAAAAAAGGCGGACATCAGCCCGCCTTTTCCGTCTGCACGCCTAGCCTTTTACAGCACCGGCGGCAATTCCTTTTATAATATATTTCTGAAGTCCCAGATAGAAAATAATAATCGGGATTGAAGAAATCGTAAGCGAAGCACACATCGGACCGTAATCTTTCATAAACTGACCGTTAAATTTCATCTGTGCAAGCTGAATCGTTCCTTCTTTTATGACAATCAAAGGAAGAAGAAAGTCATTCCACAACCACAGCGCATCAATAACGGCAACAGTTGCAATAATCGTCTTTATTAAAGGAAGAATTATCACAAAGAAAATGTAGAACTTGCCTGCGCCGTCCATTGCGGCAGATTCCTCAAGTTCACGCGGAACGCCCTTAATAAATCCGTGAATCATAAAAATTGCCGTAGGACAGCCAAGTCCCCAGTACATAATTACAATTCCCGGAACATTCATCAAATTCAAGTCTTTTGCAAGAACGCCAATCGGTACCATAATAATCTGGAACGGAATTACAAGGCTGAACGCAAAAAATCCGTATAAAAACCAGGAGATTTTTGTATCTGAACGGGCAAGACCGTACGCGCACATTGCAGACGTCATAATAATTCCGCCAGTTCCAAACACGGTAATAAGAAACGTATTCAGAAAGACTTTCGGAAACTGCATCTGAGTCCAAGCCTGCGCATAATTTGCAAAGAATTTCACTGCGTCAGGCCTGAAATAACTCCAGTCCGCCGAGTTCGGAAGTCCAAGCGGATTTTTTATAATGGCAGCATTCGGGCGAAGGCTGTTTATAATTACAAAAATCATCGGATAAATAAAAAACACCGCAAAAACAATAAGAACTGCAAGAAGCGCCGCACTTCTCGCCTTTATATGTTTTTTTTCAAAAAAATACGACTTAAGGTTCATCACGCCTCAACCTCCTTTCGTTTCATCAGGAACAGCTGAATTCCAGTTACAAGAACAATCGCAAGGAACAGAACCATCGCCTTTGCCGTCGCCATTCCGGATTCTTTCATTGAATACGCCTGGAAATAAATATCGTAGACAAGCGGAACAGTTCCCGTTGCATATCCGGTTGGTCCGACCATTGCATACATAAGGTCAAAACTCTTAAGCGCATTTGCAATCGTAAGGAACAGAGAAATCGTAAGGGCAGGAATCATCATCGGAAGCGTGATGAAACGGAAACGCTGCCAGCCGGTAGCGCCGTCAATTTTAGCAGCTTCGATAATCTCGGTAGGAATGTTCTGCAAACCTGCAAGATAGACAATCATATAGTATCCGGCTCCCTGCCATACGGCAACGACAACCAGAAGCCACGGAGTCTTGTTCGGATCTGAAATCCATTTTTCAACGCCGGTAAGCGCCGGAAGCAGCTGGACGAACAGCATATTCCAGATAAGGGCAACAATAATCATTGAAAGTACGTTCGGCAGGAAGAATACAGTCCGCAGGATTTTCTGACCGTGCAGTCCTGTATCAAGTGCAAGAGCAAGCGCAAACGCAACTACATTTATGCCGATAACGGAGAAAAATGCAAAGAACAGCGTAAAGCCAACTACGCCCATATTCCGCTGCTTCACAACCCAGTTATCAGAAAGTGCAATTTTCAGTTTTCCTGCCTCAAGCATACCGTCTGCCACAGAAAGAACAGTATCCCTACTGCCGTCAGAAATTGAGTGCAAATGTATAAAGTCAACGGCTGCTTTCCTGATAGAATACGTATCCTGACCAAGGGCAATAACCTTAAGGTTACGCACAAAAGAATCAATGTCGCTTTCAGAAACTGTTTTGGTAACAAGAACCTCGGCAAGTTCCCACAGAGGTGTCGTTATTTCAAATTCATCATACTCTTTTGAAAGGCGGTATGAATCAGACGCTTCAGAATATGAATATGCCTTTTTTATTAAGGCACTGTCTTCACTATCTTTTGGAAGACGCCTTGCAATCTCTTTTTCAAAAGTCCGTCTTGGAATAGAACCAGGCAAATCAGAAGACTTATTGTATTTCTGAAGTTTTGTCGTATGAGGATAAAAATTACCGCCACTCTTGCCGGTAAAAATTTTCTTATAATTTTCAAGACCTACGAACCGGTATGCGTCCGGCTCATATTTTGTCTTTCTTATAATCCGCTCCAGTCTATATTTTTTCATACCGTTGATTGCACGGCGATGATAGGAATTGTCGTTTTCATCCAAATAATAAACGCTCATCACATAGTCTGCATCAGACTGCTTTTCAATCCGGGACAGAATTTTAAGTTCAAACTCTTCTTTTCCTAATGTCATAGGAACTTTTTGCGTAAGGCCATCCCAGTTCGTAAGGGAAATTCCGATTCCCCTGAAAAAAGGAGTAATAAAAAACAGCAAGTATAAAACCAGACACGGCAGGATAAATGCTGTAAAATACGACCATTTTTTTATTTTTGGCTCAACCATTATGTATAAATCCTTTCAGCAAGCAAAAAACAAGGGGCAGCAGAATAATCTGACCGCCCCTTCAATTAAATTATAATTTTAGTTTGCAGAAACTGCAGAAGCAGCCCACTGTTCGTCAATAGCTTTGATTACATCATCAGCAGATTTTACCTGCATCATATACTGCTGGGCACCGTTCTTGCACGCATCCTCAAATACTTTTGTAGGATATTGTGAGAATGCCCACGGATATGCGCCTTTTTCTGCAACAGAATTCATAAGGTCAGCATACGGAGCACCAAGAGAAGCGAAATCACCGCCCTGGAATGAGTGAGTAAGCTTATATTCAGAAACCCAAAGAGCCTTTCCTTCATCAGAAGAGAGCCAGTTCAGGAATTTGATTGCTGCATCCTGTTTTTCCTTAGAAGACTGTGAAGAAACACCGAACGTAGAGTCAACGTCAGCATACAGTTTGTTCATCTTTGCATCGTTGTAAACAGGGAACGGAATGAATCCTGCGTTCAAATTCGGATTAAGTTTGAGGGCATCAACATACGCCCACAGTCCCTGAACCATCATTGCAGATTCACCTTTTGCAAATGACTGCTGCTGTTCGCCGCCACCCATTTCACCTGCATTTGAATTCATATTAGCGCGGTAGAAATCAAGGATGCTGAACAGTTTTGCAGTATCAACAGCACCGTAAGATGATTTTCCTGCGTTCATAGAAGCAATGAAATCAGCCGGAGCGATGTTCTTTTCTGCAAGAAGTGCAGTGTGAATCATTGTAATAAAATGACCTACAGACCAGTTTTCCTTAAGAAGGGCTGCAAACGGAACAACGCCGTTCTCTTTCAGAACGCGGCATACTTTTTCAAGGTCGCGGTATGTAGCAGGAGCTTCAAGACCGAGCTTCTGGAAAATATCTTTGTTATAGATGATACCGATTCCTGCATAGTCCATCGGAACGGCATACTGTCTGCCTTCCCAAGTAACAGAAGGAAGCGAGCTTGGAAGAGCAGCCTGAAGAGCAGGTTCTTTTGAAAGATCTACAAGATAACCTTTTGATGCATACTCTTCAACGCGAGCATAAGACTGCATCTGAAGAATATCCGGCAAATCGTTCTGAGCCGCACGTGCAGACATTGAAGCATCTGCATCGTTTGGAATAATAAGCATTTTAATTGAAATATCAGGATTTTCTTTCTGGAATGCCTTTACAATCCTCATAAGTCCTTCCTGATTTTCCTGCTTGTAGTAATACATCTCAAGCTCAATCTTTCCGCCTGCAGAACGGGCAGCATCACCCTCTCCAGCACCTTTCTTCTGACATCCTGTAAATGCAGCACAAGCCAATGCAGCTGCAGCCAATGAAATCATTATCTTTTTCATTCTTTCCTCCGTAATGATAGATAACTTTTTTTTCTCAGCTTCTTTTACAAGAAGCTATTTTTTATGATAAGTCCATAAAAGTGATTTGTCAAATTAAAATATTTTTTACGCCGTTCAAGGCTGTTTATGACAAAAAAAAACGGCTCCGTTTTTTTACACGAAGCCGTTTTTTTTCTTTATAACAAGAAAAAGTTTATTTATTTAAGGATATTGCGTCCGTACAAATCAGAGATGAACGCAAGGTTTTCTGCCCGTTCTTTTGTCAGGCTGCCAGGTGCAATTCTCCATGCCCAGTTCGTTCCGCCAAGGGTGTTAGGCGTATTCATACGCGCTTCTGCGCCAAGGTCAAGAATGTCCTGCATAGGAATTACTGCCATATCTGCCGTTGATGCGATTGCACTGCGGATAAGACCTGCACACAGTTCGCCGTTGTCAGAAAGCGCACGCGCCTCAGTTTCGGAAATTTTCTTTCCGAACGCATATTCTGCCGCAATTTTTACTGCCGCATCAGAAGCGCTGTCAAGCCAGCCCTGCATAGTGTCGTTGTCATGCGTTCCGGTGTATACAACGGAAGTCTGCGGATACATGTGCGGAAGGAATGCGTTTACCATTCCGTCTTTTCCGGCTTCGTTCGGGTCAAATGCAAACTGAAGGACTTTCATTCCAGGGAAACCGGAATCATCACGAAGTTTGCGAACACCGTCGGTGATAACGCCCAGATCTTCTGCAATAATAGGAAGTTCGCCGAGTGCTTTTTTAATCGCATCGAACAAAGCAATATTCGGGCCTGGAATCCACTTGCCGTTCACAGCCGTAGGATCGCCGTAAGGAATTGACCAGTATGCTTCAAATCCGCGGAAATGGTCAATGCGTACGATGTCAACAAGCTCTGTCATCCGCTGGGTGCGTTTTACCCACCACGAATAGTTGTCTTTCTTCATTGCATCCCAGTCATACAGCGGATTACCCCACAGCTGACCAGTAGCACTGAAATAATCCGGCGGAACACCGGCTACTTTCAAAGGGATTCCTTTTTTATCAAGCTGAAAGAACTTCTGGTTTGCCCATACGTCAGCAGAATCCGGCGCAACGAAAATCGGAATGTCACCGATAAGCTTTATTCCCTTGCCGTTTGCATACTCTTTCAAAGAAAACCACTGTTTTGCAAAGAAGAACTGAATTACTTTTATCTGCTCAATGTTATCTGTGTGCCCGGCATTCCATTTTGAAACTTCTACCGGATCGCATTTTGCAAGTTTTTCCGGCCAGAAAGCATTCCACATCTGTGCAATGCCGCTTACGCCTTCTTTATCTGCCTTTGCATCGTAGAACTGCTTTATGCTGGTGAAATTTGCGTAGTTATCAAGCCAGCTGGAATTATCATTCTTGAACGCTTCGTAATCCTCACGGTCTTTCTTGCTACAATTTGCAAGGAAGTATGACGCGCATTTAAACAGCACAGGCATTTTCCACCAAACTACGCTGCCGAAATCAACAGGACCGTCCGTCTTTATATAATCAGCAGGAATGATGTCATTTTTGTCTGCCCATCCTTTCGCCGCAAGGTCGTCAAGGTCAATCATCAGCGGATTGCCTGCAAACGTAGAAAACGATGCATACGGAGAATCGCCATATCCCGTAGGTCCAATAGGAAGAATCTGCCATAATGTCTGATGTGCAGATTCAAGCCAGTCAACAAATTCATACGCTGCTTTTCCCAGCGTACCTATACCTGGTGTACCCGCAAAAGATGTCGGGTGCATTAAAATACCACTGCTTCTTGTAAATTTCATTCCACCATTTTAATATACGTTTTATAAATTGTAAACAAAACCAATGTGCAAAACAGGGAAAATCAAAGCAAACGCGCCATTAAAAATGCATCCGATTAAAGAGCCGGGCGTTCACTGTGCAGACGAACCGTTTACATAATCTAAAAATTCTTTCGTCTTGCTCCAGTATTTTATTCCCCAGTTTTCAAAATTCCATTCTTCCATATAATTATTGCATTCGTAATCTATATAGAACAGAACGTCATTCTGAACGACAAAATTAGTCGGAAAATAGTCGATGTTCAACCCGGCAGGATACAAAAGCCTGCACATCTCCTTAACCTGACCAATATACGCATCTGTCATTTTGTCCTGCTTTACAAGATCCATTGCCGTAGGACCGTCTATAAATTCCTTAAGAATCCGCTCCTGTTTAACATCCGTATCAATAAGTTTTGGAAGCCTTATTCCTGTTGATTTCAGCGTTGCGTAATCGTTCTGCTCAGCCTCAATCTTGTTGCCGAAAGTATAGTAACTGCACGGTTCGTGATGAATCTGCTTAAGTACAAACTTCTTTCCGTCGCGCTCTGCAAGATAGGAATATCCGCCTTTCCCCTTTCCGAGAAGCGACACAACATTAAATTCAGTTCCGTTTATCGTCATTGCTTTTTGCATATTGTAAATCTCCATATCATCAGTATACTATCAAAAGATTTATTATTTTTTCAAAATAATATTCTATAATAACACAATCCTATCAAAATACTGCACCGCGCATTTTTTTGCGGCAGTTTTTTAATTTTCAGTCTGAACTGTAATCTGTATTTTAGGAGGAAAAGTGAGCATCGGTACGCACGAAACTAAAATTCACGGGCGGCTGGACTTTCCGTATATTGTCTATACAGGAAAAATCCCGGAATTTCTGCACAACTATCCCCTTCACTGGCACGAAGAATTTGAAATCATTTATATAGAACATGGAACAGGATGCATCAGCGTACAATCCCGTCCGTACATCTGTACCGCCGGAGATGTCGTTCTCATTCCGCCGCAGTCCGTTCACGACATACGGCAGACGGAAAATAAATCAATGCGATATTTTAACATTCTTTTTAAATTCTCGCTCCTTGAGGAAAATGAAAATTCCGTCTGCTACAAAAAATATTTTCAGCCGTATACCGGTGACAGCCAGCTATCGTCGTTCCATCTGCCGAAAGACAGCGAAATGAACAGAAAAATCGCTCCGCACATACAGGAACTGATTGCACACAGAAAGGAAAAATACACCACGAACGAACTGATGATAAAATCACACCTGTACGCCGTCCTGTTTGAAATAAACAGTCTGCTCATTCCGATGACCACGCAGGGAAAATCAATGCATTCGTCAATCGCAAGGCTTAAGCCTGTGCTCCGCTACATTCAGGAAGAATATCAGAAAGAAATCACCGTAAAAGAAGTGGCGGAACTCTCAAATCTTTCCGAAAGCCATTTTATGAAATCCTTTAAAAATCTGACCGGCATTTCTCTTATAAAATATGTAAATTCTGTGCGGCTTGAAAATGCCGAGCGGCTTTTGAAAAACACGGACAAATCAGTTTCCGAAATCTGCGAAGAATGCGGCTTCCACTATTTCTCCTATTTTATACGGGCATTCAAAAGTACATACGGCTGTACTCCGGGCGAACTTCGGAAGAAAGCGGCAGAAGCCCCTGTAGAAAAAACATCCGCCACCGCAGGTAAAGCCGATTTTGCACATAACGCTAGCTGTTGTAGTTCCGCTTTACCTTGAGCGTAGTCGTCATTTCAAGCGGCTCGTCAAGAATTGTAATCCGCGTTATTCTCTGGTAAGGCTGAAGCCGCCTGTTCACCCTCTCCACAATGGCAGAAACAGCTTTTTCAACCGCCTTTCTGGCGTCATCATCATATAAATCACGCCGTATCTTAAGGTGCGCAAAAAGTTCGTCGCCAGGGTAGACAAGCGCTTCCAGTTCTTCTGACTTCATTTTCTCGTCGGCAATATAACCGCGTACGGTTATCTGCTGTATGTCCGTTTCAAGCTGGAACGCATCCTCGATTTCTTCCGGATAGACGTTCTTTCCGCCTTCCGTAACAATCATATTTTTCACGCGCCCGCTCAGCATAAGATAATTTTCCTTATCAATCCACCCCAAATCACCTGTCTTGAACCAGCCATCTTCCGTAAAGACTTTTGCAGTTTCTTCAGGCATATTATAATATCCCTGCATAACCATCGGACCTTTTACTGCAATCTCGCCGATTCCGTTTTCATTCGGGTTAAGGATTTTCATTTCCATTTTTCCGACAAAATATTTTCCGACGCTTTCAATCTTGAAATGATGAACGGGATTTAGCGCGATAATAGGTGAAGTTTCCGTAAGACCGTATCCCTGCACAAAATTAATGCCCATCTCGTTATAAAGACGGAATACGCTTTTTGCCAGAGGACCGCCGCCGCAGATTGCAATGCGGATTGTATAAATGTTTGCCTGCTGAAGAACTGCCTTAAAAATCCGTTTACCAGGATTTATACCGAATGTCTTTTTTATGATGAACGAAACAGCCATAAGCATTTTCATAACGGCATAGACAACAGGACCTTTGTTTTTTATCCCCTTGATAATTCCGGCGGCAATTTTATTAAACAGCATCGGTACACCTAAAAGCATAGTTATCTTACCGTCTTTCAGTTCTTTCATAAGACGGCTGACTGCCATACTTTTTCCGAACACAATCTCTGCACCTACGGAAATCGCCTCTATAAAAACGGCAAGCATAGTATACGCATGGTGAATAGGCAGCAGGGCATAAAAAACGTCAGTTGAGAAAATCCGCATATTGCTCTGTGCAATATAACAGTCGCTCACAAGGTTTTTATGGCTTAGCATAACGCCTTTAGGAGTTCCAGTCGTACCGCTTGTAAAAAGAATTGCAGCCGTTTCCTCCATCAAAGCAGGCTCTGGATTTTTCTGCACATCTGCGCACAGGGAAAGCGAATAAAGTTCACCCTGCTTCCTGCTCAAGGAAAACACCCTGCAATCCATTTGTTTTGCGGCAAAATGGTCATACTTTTCTTCATCAATAAAAAGCATCACAGGCTTTGCCGCTGCAATAAGATTTTCTATTTCTTCCGGACGAAGCGCATAATCCATAGGGCAGATAACGGCACCGGCATACAGAGCCGCAAGATACACGACCGCCCATTCAGGAGAATTTTTCCCTGACACGGCAATTCTGTCTCCGTGCTGAACGCCGTTTACCGTCATCCAGTTTGCAAGCGTAAGAACAAGTCCTTTTGCCTGCGTATAAGAATATGTCCGTTTTTCACCGTTCTCACCTTCCCAGTCAGTAAAGCACGGGCGGTCTGGATAACGTTCTACGGTAATATTAAACATTTCGGGAAGCGTCGGCCATTCGCCTGTAAAAAACGTTCCCCGGAAATCTTCCAGAAACTGGCTTGGATTATAATTTTTCAAATCGTCCATAAACAGAAACTCCGCTATAATGCCGGAACTTCTCTATAAAGCCGGCGGAATGCAAATATCAGATACAAATTCATTATACACCTGAGGCAAAAATAAAAAAAGTTTATTTTTACATTCCGCCTTTATCATTCTACAAAGTTCCCGGCGTTCCTCCGTTTGTTGCAGAAACCTGCCAGCATTCAGCAGAATGACCGTCTTTTATCTTAAGAAGCGATTTTGTAGCTGTAATTCCGTCAGCATTAACAGCCGCACCAATAGAACTGTCCGGCGACCACAAATTTTGGCGGACAGCATCTTCCAGAACAGACGAAAAACTTTCATTCTTCCAGTTTTCTGTTCCTGCCTTTGCATACGGCACGACATCCAAAAGAGTTCCGTCAGCAGAATTCCTTAAAACGACAACATCAGCCGTATCATTAAGCCGGGCATCTTCGTTTTCATCCCATAAATCACGCACGCCGGAAGCAGAACCGAGCGCATAAGACAAATTCAAGTCATCGTCAAGTTCGCTTATACAGCCTTCTCCCTTAGAACGCAGGTGGACTACGACAATATCTCCCTCACTTACGCGCACTGACGGAAGGACAAATTTCTTTTCCTCTCCATCGCTTACGCTGAAAAGTTCAAGTCCGGAAAGATTGCCGGCGCTTTTGGCGCAAAGTTCAACGTATTCGCAGTAGAATTTTCCGTCGCCTTTCGATTCGCCTTTGTACATCTGGCGTATCTCCGTAATCTCAAGAACCGGAATTTCTGCGTTGTAGCCGGAAAAAGGAATGCAGAACGTAAGCGAATTTCCTGATTCATCAATAACGTCGCCGAACAAGGAATACTCCCTGCCGATTTCAAGACCGGAAGAAAACGTAACGTCGGCAAAGCAGATAGAATTTTCCTGACTGTCGTATGACACAGAATCAATCTCAACTTCCGGTGTAAGGTTAAGATTTTCAAGCGTAATTTTTTTTGAAAACACAAGCCGCATAGTTTTTTCGCCTGTAAGGGAATACGATTCAAGCACGGGAGTCGTATAATCCCCTTCCGAAACGGAAATGCCAGTTTCCGTCATTTTGCAGGAAACGTGGCTTACAGCAAGAAGAACAACCGCCGCAATGGCAGACGACTGAACCAGTGAAAAAAGAACGCCCTGACTGCGTCCGATTTTTTTGAAAAGTTTTTTCATACCTTTACCTCTTTTTTTGGTTTCTACATAGATGTCGAATTCTTTTTGAAAAAAAGGCAAAATTTGCAAAAAAAAAAATCCGCAAAAGCGGATTTTTTTTGAAAAATCTATATTTTACAGATTATTTTGCATCAGAATCATTATGTTCTGCAAGATTAAGAAAAAAATCACTGTTCAAAGCGGCGGCTTCTATCATATACCTGATGTTCGTTCCTGTCTTATCTTCAACAGTTTTTTCAACTATAAACACAATGTTTTTACCAGAATTATCGCATACAATCCGCTCAATCTTGTAACCTGTTACACCTGAACGCTTTACAGACGGAGTACCGATAACCTGACGGGCAAGCACCGTTCCGTCCGCATCCCGCTTTTCAAGATTGATTACAAACGAAGATTTTGTCTTTATTCCGCTTCCGACGTATTCAGGAACAAGCCTTACGTGATAATACGCCTGATCCTTGCTCAGCGAACTTACAAAATCCTTGAACACAATTTCATCAAGCGAAGATTTTTTTTCATCTTCGCGAATATAAAGCACCTGATCCGGCTTTGCAGGATTACATCCGTATTTTTTTATCGCATTGAAATTCTGTCCTGCAAGAGAATCGAATACTTCTTTGCCGTTTTTATTGAACGTAACGGCAGACGGCTTTACCCGGAACACACCGCCGTCTACATAATCATTTCCGGCAACATCGACTGTATAAATTTCAGCCCACCCCTGAAAAGATTTGTCCGTTTTTCCGTACTGACCGAAAATATAATATGCACCGTCCGCAGAAAATCCGCTGTCAACAAGAACAGCTGCATCACCTGCAAAAGAAACGGCAGCAGCAATAAAAAGAAAAATACCACCGGCTATTATTTTTTTCATAGTTCCCCCTGAAAAAGTCAATAAGAATATATGTTTCTTCTGGCTTTCCCATCTTCTTTTAAAGTCTACATATAGATTTTCGGTTTTTTACAGTAAGTCTTTACTAAAATTTATATTGAAGCTATGATTTTTAAAATGACTATCAAGACCAGAAACAGAATAAACCTTTTTCTTATTTTCATTTCCCTTACGCTGCTTGTATTCATAGGAATTCTGATTCCGTTTCTGTACACAACAGGAAAACTGGCTGTACCGGCTGACATTCCTTACGTAAAATTCCAGCAGTACTTTCTGACCAGATTTAATTTTACGGCAGTATTGTTTTCTATTTTTATTTTTCCGCTGTATTCGTTCATTATGCTGCTTTACCTTAACGTTGAATTTGAAAAAACGCAGTCAACGGAAATCATCTATTTTTCCATTTTTCTCATTGCCTGCCTTGCAGAACCAGTCAGGATGTGCTTCCCGTTTTTTGACCTGTGGCACACAAAAACGCACCTTGCACTTGTTGCAAGCACGATAATGCTTTCAGGGCGGATTCTTGCACCGCTGAGCCTTCTTTTTGCCGTAATTTACAATAAAACAGAATCCCGTCAGTACGTTGAACAGAACATTCTGGTTCTGTTTGTAGTTTCAATTTACATTTCCGTACTCCTGCCGTTCAACACACAGAAAGTCCTTCCGCTGTGCCAGCTTGAATACGGCTACCCGAAAGTCTTTACGTATTCACAGTACGCGCTGTTTCTTGCGGCAATAATAACGCAGACAATCAGTTTTTTTCAGGACAAAAGCCAGAGAACTTTCCCATACGGAATGATTCTTATGTGCACAGGATACCTTTTTCTATGTAGCGCATACAGTTTTCTGATTCTGGGAACAGGGACTGTCCTGCTTTTTACAGGCAGTATGTCATATCTGAAAGCGCTTCATAAAATGTATTTGTGGAACGATTTATAAAACTGTAATTTTCATAGCGGTTAAATGCATCCCTGAAAAAACTGTGCAAGCGCGCCTATAACAACAGGAATAAAAACGTTGTCTAAATCTGCCATAGGAATGACCTCTATAATCATTGCGGCAAGCGCAAGAAAAAACGAAACGGCCGCATTACGGCATACGCAGAACGAAGAAACGAATACCGCAAAAAAACAAGTAAGGCTTCCAGCGGCTGTTTTTCCGTGCGTAAAAGGAATGTATATGCGCCCGAACAGTTTTCCGCAAAGGCTTGCAAGTCCGTCTCCGAATGCAAGTGCATAAATCCCAATTGAAGCAGCCGGAAGATTCCATAAAAGGGCGGACATTACAATTCCGATTACAAGAGTAACAGGTCCAAGAACGAATTTATTTTCATCGCGTTTGCGTGCGGCAACGGCAGTTATTTTTGCAACGACAGGAAGTTCTACACCTTTCAGGCGAAGCAGCTCAGAAACGCAGTAAAACACCAGAAGCGCGCACAAAAGCACAATCACCGGCTCATACGCAATTCCAAGAAAAAAAGGAACAAACGAACTGCACATATGAATTGATTTTCTTACCAGTTCTTTCAATATGCTGTTTCTATACTGTTTGAGCGCAATTCCGCCCTTCAAATTCAATGCCATTATGGATTCAATCCTTCCTCTGTACTGAGCGTACGAGGCACGTCCGTATAAATCGCCGGTTCAAAATCCGGCATCGGATGTGTAAGATATTTTATATTCTGCTCCGCAAGATTGCTTCCGCCAAGACGGATGAGCGTCTGCTGATTACGTGTAAGCGCATCCCAGGCACGTATAGATTCCTGGAAATTTGAAATTGCCTGTGCATTGAGCGTACTGTTCCCTGTCCGCCGGGCAAGCTTGTACAACGTTACGCCAAGATTATTTGATGCCTTCAGATACAAATCAACGATTTCTGACTCATCAGAGCGCATCTGCGGAAACAGAATTCCTTTCTGTTCCTTTTCCGCATCAAGAATGTCAATAAGACGTTCGTAGTACCCCTGTGAAGCGTACGCATCATTACGAAGTGACAGCGTATTTCCCATTGCAAGAAGAAGGCTCGTATCATCAGGATTGTCTTCAGATGCCTTCATAAACGAACCAAGAGCCTCTGAATAATTTTTCTTGCCGTACTGAATTGCACCGATTTTATAGCGGATTTCAGAAGTATCATTATCGTTACTGACAGAATCCTGATAATTTAAAAGCGCACTGTTCACATCACCAGAAATAAAATAATCTATATCACCCATATCGGCATAAAGTTTTCCAACCTGATGATTTCCCTCAAAACCGCTTGACATCTGTTCATTCTGGAACAGCGAAATGCCGGAAGTAAAATATTCCCTAGCCTTCAAATATTCGCGTTCTTCTATATATTGCTCGCCAAGCAGACGGTATGAGTCAATATACTTGTATATGTCACGCTTTTTTAGTGACAGAGCATTTTCAAAAGCAAGAAGCGTTCTTTCAAGCGAAGATTTTGCATTCATACTGTTGTTCATCTGGACGTAATAGCGCGAAAGATTGTAAAGTGCCGCAGGATTGGAAGAATCCGCGCGGACAGCACGCATAAGCATTTCCTTTACATCTTCGATTTTTGTACGCAGGTATTCGTCAGCCGGAGCAAGCGGTCCGTAAAGCTTGTCAAGCATAAATCCGCTAAGTTCCGTCCAGTCCTGCGCGCCAAGAGATTTTTCCTTCGGCATAAAATGTTCTTTCAGTTGCAAAACTTCAAGAAGATTATCAGTCCTGATAAAGTAACGCATCATACGCGACATATACAAATTCGTCGGTCCGTACATTTGAATAAGCTCTGCATATTTTACGCGCGCATCTTCAAATTTAGAAAAATCTTTTTCCGTAGCCCACTCAAGATACGTATCACCCAGCAAAAGCAGACCGTCAGAATCATTTACGTGATAATCAAGCACGTCGCGCAGAAGGACGTTCTCCGCCTTTTCATAGTTTGCAAGGTCATTAAGTTCCATTTCCGCATACTCAAGTCCGGCTGTTTTATCGTGATTGAAACAGTAAAGGATATTTCTGTACATCTGTTCCGCACGGGCATACTGTTTGTGACGGCGGTAGCCCTGTGCATAACGGAAGAACCATTTTTTCTGAAGGTCATACAGCACCGCTTCGTTAAATTTCAGCTCGGAATTCGGGTAGTCGTCTGTCTCAAGAAGCACATATCCCTGCCTATAGAGTGAAGAAGCCTTTGCCGGTTTATAGATAAAATTCTTTGCAAACAGAAACAGCAGAATGCACAGACCTGTTGCAACAGAACAGACCATTGCTCCCGGAATGATTTTATTGCGCAGCTGATACTGGAACGAACTTTTGTAAATCTCATATTCTTCGGAAGTGCGACGCTCAAAATCACGCGGAACAGGCAGCGCAATATCAAGCATTTTTTCAAGCTCGGAAGCAAGCTGCCGGGCAGGCACTTTTTTAAGGACTTTTAAAATAATTTCGAATTCTGCTTCATCAGTGAATTCATTTTTTACAATCAAATCTTCAACTGCAATGCGGACATTAAGCGGATAGGAAGACAGATTTTTTAGGAATTTCTGGTACTGCTCGTCGGAAAGCGTATTTGGCGGAAGACCGTTGTTATCGTCAGGTTCTGGTTCTGCTGGCGCAGATGCAGGCCCAAGCTTTCCGTTTTTCTGTTCCGCAACTGTATCAACATCAGAAAATCCAGGAATTTCAAAATCACTGTTTTCAAACTGAATGTCATCGTCGCTTCCAAGCTCAAAACCGGACGCATCATTTCCGGCAAGCTTTGCGTCAGTATCAGGAAATTCAAGTCCTTCCATTGCAGAAATATCAAAAGTTTCTGCAGGAACAGACTCATCCGTAGAAGCAGAAAAAGAACTTTCATCTGCGGCATCATCAAGATTAAAATTAAAATCAGCAGGAAAATCATCACTACTTCCGGCATCAGAAGCATCACCAGATGAAACTGCATCCCCGGAAGAAGCGCTGTCACCAGAAGAAGCGGCATCATCCAAATTCAAAGACTCATTTTCCGAAGGTGAAACATCTTCATCTGAAGGAACGGCTGAAGAAAAATCAGGAGTATCAAGTGAAAAACCGGAATTATCACCGTCAAAATCAGACAGCTTGAATGCATCATTCTGTTCAGCCTCTTTTACAAAATCAGAAGCCGCATCTACTTCATCTCCAAGCGGCGGAAGTTCCATATCGGAAGAATCAAACAGTCCGTCAGGAATGCCGGCATTTTCAAATTCAGCCTCACCGTCAGAAGATACATCATCAGTTTTATTTTCCGAATTTTTATCTGAAATATCATCAAAATCAATGTCAGGAAGATTAAACGCATCCGCTTCGTTTCCTAAAGCCGTCCCTGTTTCCGCGTCATTCACATTCCCGTCAGTTTCAGAAGGAATATCCTGTGCAGGTTTATTTTCCGCCGTTTCATCAGCGTCCTGAAGTTCTATATCGTCATCACCAGAAACAAGATTGTCAACATCAAAATTTGCATCATCAAAAGAAGCCAGATCAAAGTCATCTGCACTGAAAGACGTCTTGCTTTCTTCTAGAGGAATGTCATCAACTGGCTTGTTCGACGAATTCGGTTCACTCACTGTTTCTGCCTGATTTTCAGAAGCAGTTTCATCCGGCGTAATGTCTTGTATATCAAGTCCGTCTATTCCAAAATTCCCGGACTGTTCAGTAACCGGCTCATCACCGGCACCGGCGCTTTCTGTTTCTGAAGGAACAGCAGGAATTTCATCAGACGTAATATCCTGAACGTCAAAACCGTCTATGTCGGACTCTTCGTGTTCCTCCAAAACAGTTTTGAAATCAGAAGCAGGTTCTGCATCGGCGTCTGCGGCAGCCGCAGAATTCTGGGAAAGTTCCGCAAAATCTTCCGCAGAGAAACTTGTTCCCGGCGCAACATCTTCACCCTCCTCAAGTTCTTCCGGTTCATCGTCAAGCGTTTCCAGCAGTTCGGCATCTTCAAGCGGTTCTGCAAATAAATCAGCGTCATTCTGCATACTGCCGCCCGTATCAGAGTTACCAGACTCATCAGCATTCCCCAGTACATCAGACAAAGACGGAATTGAACCGGCGGCAGACACATTCTCCGCAGGCTCCGTAGAGAAGCTGTTTTCTTCAGAATAACTGTTTTTAGTTCCAGAAAATTCTTCCGGTTCATCAGAAGAAGTAAAATTATCAGATTCTGTTTCGGCGTCAGAATTTTCAGATGTTCCCTCAGAACCGTCAAAGCCTGTACCACCAAGCAAATCTTCAAGGCTTAAATCTGAAATCTCAGGTTCTTTTTCTTCAGGAACTTCCTCTGGTTCTTCCTGGTCTACTGGTTCCATAAATAAAGAAAGATCTGGAACTGCATCATTCTCGTCAGATGCAGTGGCAAGACCAATAGGATTTAAGAGTGAAGAAACATCAGGAACCGGCGCAGAAGGCGCTTCGCTCTGTACAGGAGCAGAATCAGACGAAGAAGAACTGCCCATAATATCAGACAAATCTTCATCAAGAGCCGGCTTTTCTTCCATCGCCGCAATAACATCTTCCGATGGCTCGGGCATACCCATCACAAAATCATCAGAATCATCAACATCCTTAATTCCCTTAGGAATCGGCAGAGAACCGACTTTTTCACCGCGCTTTGAACGCAGTTCAGCTTCATTACCAAGAGAAAGAATATCCGAATTGAATTTTTTGAGTTGACTTAGACCCGGCATAGTATTTCGATTTTACCCCACAAGCATACTTTATTACAAGTATAAACTGTACACCCTTACGCAATCTGTTTAATCAGGACAGGTAAAAAGAACCGTCCTTATTATATTTACGGAATATTTTGCATTCACCTTTATTCTTATATTTTATCATAAACAGCCCGAATGTCGAGTTCTGAAAATTATGCATTTTCCGCTCAACAGAATGAGTTTTTATTCCGAAAAACGAAATATGAAACAGATTCGTTTTTTGATTGCATCTGCACTTCTGCTTGCCGCACTTCCGTCTGCCTTTGCAAAAAAAGCGGTAATGATGGAAGAAAAAGACTTATATGAATACAACAATATCGTAAGTTCGCTGAACAGCATTTCTGCACCAAAAGTTACGGACAGATACATTATCTTCACGCAGAAAACAGGCGCACGGCATATCGGCATTGCATTTGACTACGAAAACTACAGGACAATCCATTCGTTCCAAAATCATACGAATAAAGACGTAGACGGAAAAACGACAAGTTCCCTTATGTTCTACATTCTTGAACGCCCGAAAGACCTTACGTCACTAAAATACAGGCTTATTATAGACGGACTGTGGACTTCTGACCCGGAAAACCCTGAATATACGTATGATTCTGCAACCGGAATATCGCTGTCATCTCTTTATTTAGGCGAACCGCTGCCGGAAATAACAGACATTACGGAAAGCGACTGCGTAAAATTCATCTACAACGGAACGCCGGGAAGTACAGTAAGGCTTGCAGGAACATTCACGAACTGGGATTCCTGGATTTATGAACTTACGGAAACAAAGCCGGGCTTTTACGAAATAGAAATTCCGCTTCCGGCAGGAAAATATTACTACAATTATTACATAGGAATGAAAGCTGTCGTGGACAAAACAAATCCAAACAGGGCATATACACCGGATGGACGAAGTACCTCTGTCCTCATTGTAGAATAAACAGATTCAAATTCCGCTTATAAAAAAAGCCCGGACGTCTGCCGCAGAATTACTGCAAGGCTTTCGCACCGGGCATTTTTATTTTTTCGGCTTTTTTATTATTTCAAAAGGTTTCCGAACTTGCTCATATCCATATTTCCGCCGAACTGGCTCATCATCTTTGCCTGAAGTCCCTTGTTACGGCTCACTTTTTTCATCATAAGCTTAGTTTTTTCAAACTGCTTGATAAGTTTGTTTACGTCCGCAACAGTCGTTCCGGAGCCTTTTGCAATGCGCTTTCGGCGGCTCGGTCCGATAATCAGATGATTTGCACGTTCCTTCTTTGTCATAGAAAGGATAATCGCTTCGTTTTTCTTCATACCGCTTGTATCAATCTGCTGGTTTGCCATTCCCGGAAGCATATCAATCAAAGACTGCATCGAACCCATTTTCTTAACCTGCTGGAACTGCATAAGCATATCTTCAAGAGTGAATTCGTTGCGCGCCATACGTTTCTGAAGGCGCTCTGCCTCTTCCTGATCAACATTTTCCTGCGCTTTTTCAACAAGGGAAACAACATCTCCCATACCAAGAATACGGCTTGCGATGCGATCCGGATGAAACACATCGAAATCTTCTGTCTTTTCACCCGTACCGATAAACAGAATAGGCTTCTGCGTAATTGTTTTTAAAGAAAGGGCAGCACCGCCGCGCGCATCAGAATCAAATTTCGTAAGGATAACGCCGGTAATGCCAAGCCGCTCGTCAAAAGTCTTTGCTATGTCAACGGCATTCTGACCAGTCATAGCATCTGCAACAAGCAGAACATCATCAGGACTGACGCACTTCTTGATTTTTACAAGTTCCGCCATCATATCTTCGTCAATCTGAAGACGACCGGCAGTATCAATAATCAGCGTATCATACTGATTTTTCCTTGCAAAAGAAAGCGCGCCTTCCGCATTCTTTACAGCATTTTTTAAATCTTCTTTATAGACCGGAACACCGATTTTCTCGCCAAGAACAGAAAGCTGCTCCACCGCAGCAGGACGCACTAAATCGCACGCTGCAAGAACAGGATTTCTTCCCTCTTTTTTAAGGCGCGCGGCAAGTTTATGTGCCGCAGTAGTTTTTCCTGCACCCTGCAAACCAAGCAAAAGGATAACGGACGTAGTATCCGGTCCTTTAAGTTTCAGCGACTGTTCTTCCTCGCCACCGAGCATTGCAACAATCTTATCGTAAATGATTTTTACGAACTGCTGTCCCGGATCAACTGCCTTGAGGACTTTTTCGCCCTTCGCTTCTTCTATTGTACTGTTTACAAAACGACGGACAACGCGCAGATTGACATCAGCTTCAAGCAATGCCATTTTTATCTGCTCTACAGTTTCCTCGATATTTTTTTCCGTTATAGTCGACTTTCCGCTTATAGTACGGATAATCGAATTAAATGTACCTGTTATTTTCTCAAGCATGGACTTTACCCTGAATCAAAAGCTCGTCCAGAAAATCAAGCGGACGGATTTCCTTATTCAAGATTCTGTACAAGCCGTCACAAATAGTAAGCTTTATATTCTTGCGTTCGCAGATTTCATGAACATATTTACAGGCAACCGCACCTTCCGGAAGGTAGCCGACTTTTCCGATATTTTCAATTAAATCATCAAGGTTACTAAATTTAGACAAAATATCGCTCTTGATGATATCTTGACCGAAACGCCTGTTGCGTCCGTACTTACTTTTGCACGTAACGTCAAGATCGCCCACACCTGAAATTGAAGTAAACGTTTCAGGATGAGTAGCGCCCATCGCCATTCCAAGAGTCTGAATTTCATTAAGACCTGCAGCCATAAGAAGAGACTCAGCATTATCTCCGAATGTCTGGGAATGTTCACTTACTGCATCAAGTGCACCATACACAACAGCGATGACGTTTTTTGCAGCGGCACAAATCTGAACACCGATAACGTCAAGGCTGGAATACACCATAAGTCCCGGAACTCTGAGAAGTTCGCGAACTTTTATTGAATTCTTAGGATTTTCAGAGGCAGCAATAAGTCCTGTAAGCTTACCCATTGCAACTTCCTCTGCGTGGCTTGGACCTGCCACATACACGGTATTTCCCTTATAAATTCCGGGAAGAACATTCTCAATCGTTTCAAGAATGAGTTTAGGTCCGTCAGCAGACGGTACAAAACCTTTTGTTAAGGAAGCAATTACTGTAGTACCGTCAGCAATATTCGGAACTGCCGTTATTTTTCTTATAGTACTTGCAAGAAACAAAGAAGGTGATGCAATAATCAGGAATTCCTTGCCTGTTGCAACTTCGATTATATCATTGGAAACAGTAAGATTTTCAGAAAGTTTATACCCTGGAAGATACCGTTTATTCTCATGTTCTTTATTGACGGATTCCTTTACTTCCGGCTCCAAAGCCCACATCTGAACTGTATGTCCGCCTCTGGCAAGCGCCTGTGCAAGACCAGTTCCCCACGCACCCCCGCCAAGAACTCCTACATTCTTAGATTCCATACAAAGCACCTTCTTTATTATTTTTTATATCCAGTCAGTCAGCGCATCGGCCCAGTCAAAAATCTCTGACTCATCAAAGAAAAGACCGATTTCACGGGCAGCATTCTCATCACTGTCTGAAGCGTGAATAATATTCATATTCGTGTGCATACAGTAATCACCGCGGATTGTTCCCGGCTGAGCCTCACTCGGCTTTGTAGCACCGACCATTTTTCTTACGATAGAAACGCAGTCATCACCCTGCCATACCATAGCTACAACAGGTGCAGACGTAATAAAATTAACTAAATCCTGAAAAAATGGCTTGTCAGAATGAACATCATAATGTTTTTTTGCAAGTTCATTATCAATCCGCATCATTTTTAAGCCGACCAGCTTCAGTCCTTTTTTCTCAAATCTGGCAATTATTTCGCCAACATGCCGGCGATTCAATACGCCTGGCTTAAACATAGTAAAACATCTTGTCATAGTTTTGTAATTATAACTGAATATAATACATATTTCAAGATTTCAACCCAAAGTGTCAGGCTGAATTGTAGGGGCAGATAATTCTTCCGTCAGACTTTGCCGCCGCACTCCAAAGTTTTCTGAACTGCCTTTATAACGTCATCAGGTGTAGAAGCACCTGCCGTAATTCCGACTGTCTGCATTGAAAAAAAACGCTCCGGGATTTCATCAGCCGTTTCTATCAGTTCAGCTTCTGCACAATGCTCTTTTGCCGTCTGAAGAAGCCGCTTTGTATTGGCAGAATTTTTTCCGCCCACAACAAGAACGCCGTCAACCTGCGGGCACAAACGCAAAAGTGCATCCTGCCGCTCCTTCGTTGCAGGGCAGATTGTATTCATCACAAGAACGCCGTTTATTCCTGAAGAAACTGTTTTTGAAATCCTCTCAAATTCAAGAGGACTGAACGTCGTCTGACTAAGAAGAACGGCTTTTTTTTCTCCGTCAAGAGTCCGAATGTAATCTTTTGCTTCCTCATCATTCTGCACAAGAACAAAAGAGTTTCCGGCATATCCTGCAATTCCCGTAACCTCGCCGTGATTTTTATCGCCGGCAAGAATTACCGTAAAATCTAGCGCAGCATATTTCCGGGCGTTTTTCTGGCTTGCCATAACGCGCGGACAGGTTGCGTTTATGATAATGCACTCTTTTTTTTCAAGACAATCGATAACCGAGGGTGCTACGCCGTGCGCGCGTATTATGACGACACTGCCGGGTTCAATACCAGAAATATCCTTTTCTTCAAGAATACCAAGTCCTTTTCCGGCAAGCAGTTCAAGCGCCGTGCGATTATGAATTAGCGGTCCGAGAGAAAACACCTGTCTGTCCGAATATTTTTCCAGGGCAGATTCAGCGCTTTCAACCGCCCTGCGGACTCCCATACAATAACCGAGCACATCAGCAAGAATGACTTTCATACCATAAACATATCATTTTTCAGAGCAAAAAAAAAGACTGCCCCGAAGATGCATTATAAAAACACATCAGCAGGCAGCCTTTATTTTCATCAAAACAGAACTAGACGCTTACTCCAGCACTCATATCAAGAACGCCTTTTTTCATTGCCTTTTCAGAATGATGAATTCCGAACTCCGGCTTCCATCCTCTGCGGAGCAACTGAATAAATCCGCCGGAAATAAAGATAGATGAATAACATCCGCTCAAAAGTCCGACAATCAACGCAAGCGCAAAATCCTTTATGCTTCCGGAAGTAAATATATACAGTGAAAGAACCGCAAACAGCGTCGTAACCGTAGTGATAATGGAACGTCCCAAAGTATCAGAAAGGGCTGAATCAATAAGCTCGCTGAATTTGGTAACTTTAATCGTATTAAGATTAAAACGTATACGGTCAAGTATAACGACTGTTGCATTTATGGAATAACCGATGATTGTAAGCACTGCGGCAAGAACCGTCGTGCTGAATTCCATCTGAGTCCAGACGATAAACGTAAACATAATGCACGTATCGTGAAGCAGAGCAACGACAGCACCAAGAGCAAAATCCCAGTGAAAGCGAATTGCAGCGTATCCCCAGATAAGTACGACTGTACAGAGAAGGAGGATAATTGACTTAGAAGCAAGGGTCTTTGAGAAACCTGCACCGATAAAGTCAGTTTTTACTACAGCAATGTCAGAAGCACCGAATTTTTCACCAAGTTTTGCAGAAACAGTTTTCTGAAGAACATCGCTCGAATCTTCATCAGTAGCCACCGGCATACGAATTTGAAAACTCGTAACTGAAGAACCAAGTTTTTTCACTGCAACACCGTGTACATCGGAAAGCGCATCCCGTACGTCATCAATCGTTACGTCAGCATTCTTTGCGTATATGTACAGCGGATCTTTTGAAAGCTGCGTAGAAACGGCTGAATTCAAGAACATATAGAAAGATTCTGCATCGCCGTGTGTGTTTACAACAGCCTTAACGCCGTCAACGGTATTCAATGCCGCCGCAATATCATTTACAGAAGGATATTCTGCATAAGCAAACACGGAAGTCTTGTTTTCTGCACCGATTCCGCTTACAACAACGGACAGGCTTTCCTTTGAAACATCAACAGTTGCATTTGCATTGCCGCTGTAAGAAACCGAAAGGGCTGGCGGCGCAATGCGTATTTCTTCTATAAGACCAGGCTTAAAATCAATGCCGAGATTTATTCCTTTTGTTACAAAACCAACAGCACCAAAAATAATAATCAGAGCGCTTATAACAGCACACGGAATAAAAGCCTTGCTAAAACCAATTACTTTTTTCATTTACAGCCCCCAACCAATGCTAACTTTTGTTGACTTGAACACATCCGTGTTGAAATCAAACATAAGGCGAGATACGAACAGCGCAGTGAATACAGAAGAAATAACACCGATTGCAAGCGTTACTGCAAAACCCTGAATAGAGCCTGTACCAAGCTGAGAAAGGAAGATTGCGGCAATGAATGTCGTAATGTTCGAGTCCATAATTGCCCAGAATGCATTGTCAAAACCTGTTGAAAGCGCAGCCTGACGGCTCTTTCCAAGAGCAAGTTCTTCTTTAATGCGCTCAAAGATAATAACGTTTGCGTCAACTGCCATACCGATTGTAAGAATCATACCGGCAATACTCGGCAATGAAAGAGTAAGGTTGAATGCAGAAAGAATACTGAACATAATGTACAGGTTCAGTACCTGAGCAACAACGGCATTTACTCCGGCACCTTTGTACCAGATAAGCATAAATACCATAATCGCAAGAAGACCTACGACAATAGCCTTTATACCCTGATGAATTGCCTGTTCGCCAAGAGAAGCGCCGATTACCTGCTGGCTTTCAACGCTTAAAGGAACGTTCAGCCAAGCAGTCTGAAGAACTTTCTGAAGATTCTGCGCTTCTTCAAGACCGAAGCCTGTGATGGCAACGCGTCCGCCGGTAATTGCATCGTTAATGCGGGCATAAGATTTTACTTTATTGTCACTTACAATAGCAAGGAATTCACCCTTATGAGCGCCGGTAAACGTACCGAAAATCTCTGCACCCTCAGTATCAAGAACAAAGTCAACTTCAGGGCGGTTTGTAAGATTGTCAGCACCCACTTCAGCAGATTTTATATGCTGTCCGTCAAGGGCAATCTCTTTTTTTACTACAAGATAACCGATTCTCTCGTCAAGACCGTAATCATCTTTTGTATAATGTCCCATAACTTCACAGTCTGCCGGAATAATTGAAGGATTTATCAAATCACCAAGCGCATTGAAAGTGCTTGCGGCGTGCTGCATATAATACTGATTGAATTTTTCAGTTGCTTCCGTATCAACAAGGCGGAAATTCAAGATTCCCTTTCCCATAATAATCGTGTTGATTGCATCAGCTTCGGCAGCACCAGGCATTTCAATATAGATGCGATCTTCACCCTGCTGGCGGATAACCGGTTCTGTAAGTCCGAACTTATCAATTCTGCCTGTAAGAGTTTCTACAGCCTGAGCCATTGCGCTTTTCTTGAACTGTTCCACATTAACGTCCGTTCCGGAAGCAACCTGAGAAGCAACAGCTGCATCAAGGTCAGCCTTTACGATAATGTTCATACCGCCAGAAAGGTCAAGACCAAGCTTAACAGAATTCTGATAGCGCTTTTTTGCCTTAAGGATATTGTCACGGTAATGACCGGAAATTTCGTCAAGAACTTCCTGTTCATTCTGATATGCACTCAGAACAGCTCCTACTGTCATAGGAGAAGGAACTTTCTCACCGGCTTTCTTGTACTGCTTTGCAGCTGCTTTTTCAAGCCAGGCAAACTGCGGATCTACGGCAGCAGAAGCATCTTCCTTTGCTGCAGCTTTTATGGCAAGCACATCAGAGGATGCCTGTGCCGTTGCATAATCCTTGATATTTTCCAGCGAGCCCAAAGCCAGAGCCTGTACTTCCTTTGGCGTTCCCCAATACCACGTTACGGATGGCCACAGGAATGCAAGACAGACAGCAAGAACTGCCAGAAGAATAAGAAAACGACTGCGTTTATTCATCTTGTTTTACCCCAGAGATTATTTTGATTCAGTTTCTGTTTTATCTGCGCCAGACGCACTTTCAGAATCTTTTTTATCTTTTTTTGCCTTGTCAGATTCTGCAGGCTTGTCTGTTTCAACTGCTGCAATGGCAGAACGGCTGAATTCTAATTTTGCATTGTCATCAACTTTTACAATAACAGTTTTTTCTTTTGTGGAAGACACTACTCCGTGTATTCCTCCGATAGTTACGACTTTGTCGCCTTTTTTAAGGGCAGCAATCATCTTCTCTGTTTCCTTCTGTTTCTTATTCTGCGGACGAATAAGAAAGAAGTAGAAAATCAAAATGATAAGAAGAAACGGAACAATCGTAGACAGGAACGAAGCTGTAGTTGATGCACTTGCAGCACTACCCGCCTGTTGTAAGAAAGAAATAAAAGACATATCGCAATCCTTTTTTTAGATGTTAAATTTATCTGATAAAATCAGTTCTAAAAGAATAACATACACTTCACAAAACCGTCAAGCAGAAAGTCAGCCATAACAATGGATACAGCGGCGGCACGGCGGAGCAATGAGTTTAATTTAAAAGAAGCGTAAGTTCGTCGTTCAGACGGTGGAATTCTTCATCGTTAGGATTAAGCGCAACAACCTGCTTAAGGTAATACTGCGCCTTGCGGTAATCTTTCTTGTCAAAATAAATCTGGTACAGGCGGAACAATGCGTCGCTGTTGCGCGGATTTGCAATAAGGCTTGAGCGCAGATCGGAAAGCGCGGCATTTTCGTCACCCTGCAAAAGACTGCGCCGGTAGTACAGAAAACTTTTCTGCCGGGAAGACGAATTCGGGAGCAGCTGGTTAATGAGTGAAAGCGCCTGAGCATCGCGGCCTGTTGCATCAAGCGTAATTATATACATCTGAATTACGTTTTCATCGGAACTTTTTTCTTTATAAAGCGGCGCAATCAAATTCCACGCTTCGTCTTTCTTTCCGACTTCAAGACAGATATTTACGTGGCGGAAAAGATTTTCGGGATCATCCTTATTCCTTGCAATAAGGGCGGAACTCAGTTCGTACGCCTTCTGGTAATTTTTTTTCTGAACAAAACCGTCCGCCGCATACTGAAGCGCAATTTCATTGTCCGGCTCTTTCTGAAGTACCGCATCAGCATATTCTTCGGCGGATTTTCCGGCGATTTTTGTATACGAAAGGCTTGCAAGCCGGGCGGCGAACAGCTGGACATCCTTGTCATCCGGATAAAGGCGAAGGGCATTTTCTATAGTAGAAACGGCCGCATTCAGATTTTTGCTCCAATCGTACTGAAGCTGCGTGCGGAGAAGAAGATACTCTTTCGCCGTCGTATCCTGTCTGGAGTACATATCAAGCAGCGATGCAACGCGGATATATTCTTTTTTTGCCATAAGAATTTTCGCGCGGAACAAAAGCGATTCCAGACTATTCGGCTCCTGTTGAAGGACGCGCGAAATATATTCCTCTGCGGCATTGAGGTTGTTCAGTGCATACGCCGTCTGCGCACAAAGTTTCAGAAGGCGGACGTCCACGGGATATTTTTCAAGGAGCTGGACGGCACATTCATAAGACTCGCGCATATTTCCGGCAAGGCTCTGGCATTCCGCAAATGACAGTAAAATCTGAAAACAGTCCGGCGCAAGATTTTTTGCAGAAGAAAGACAGGAAAGCGCCTGCTCCGGCATATTATTTTTCTGGTAGAGAAGCCCCAGCAGATACTGCGCAAGGACAGAATCTCCGCGCATTGAAAGTCCCTGCCGCAGGGCGTTTTCCGAATTCGTAAAGAACGGCGAAACGTCATCCGCCGTAGTTATTACAAGGGAAGGAAGTACAATCGTAAGGAAATCGACGTTTCCGGTACTCATATCATAGATGCCCTTCTGCGCCGACTGAATGGCACCCATATAAGGCGTAACGTCGGTGAATGACGGCGTTTCCCAGTCTACGTGTTCAGACGGATACACCATCTGCATAATGCTGGAGGCTACGGCAAGCAGCACTTTTTCGTTTTCAAGATAATCAACTTCTGACTTGCGCATTGCAGAAGCGGCGCGGCGCAATGATGACGGAGAACCAGTTTCCACATCGGCAAGGACAGTCTCTGAAACAGAAGAAAAATACGTATATTTTTTATTCTTTAATTCTTCCGTCCTGTCCGAAGAAATTGCCGTTTTTTCCTCTGCAACCACAGTAGGTTCTCTGTTTTTCCTGCTTTTCTTTTTAGAAGCCGGATAGACAGCTGAACTAAGCATACAAAAAACAGCTGAAATGAGAAAAATATATTTTATCGCCCTTTCGCTGCCTTTACTCACAAATCTTCACCGGAATCAAAATCCTGCGTTTCGTCTTCGTCTTTCTTTCCGGAAAGCTCCTCCGACAAATCATCAGGAAGAAAATCAAGAAGCGCCTTGCGCTTGCAGAAAAGTACAACAAGAATTACGCCGGTCAGTATAAGAATTACAGGAACAGACATAACTGCCATCTGCGCCAGCGACATCCGGATAATTCCCAGAGAAAACAAAAGAAAAATTACGCCCATAAAAAGGAAAATCGCTCCGGGTAAATCATACGGCAGGATAAGATGCCTGCCCTTCGTGCGTCCGGCAACAAAAAGGGAAATACCCGTAACAATCACAAGTACAGGCCAGTATTCCTTCATCGTCATATTGAATGCACCGCGCGAAACAAGAAGGCAGAAAAGTCCGTTCAGAACGAATGACATTCCGACAAACAGCTTGAACGGTGTTTTTGAAACTCCAAAGTAAATGTACAGAAAGACAAATCCTGCAAAACAGACCAGAAGCGGATACACGCTGAATGCGGCAGTTCCGATATTTCCGCCCGTAAATCCCACAAGGAACAGAAAACCGGCGAAGATAAAAAGCAGCCCGAACACGAGCATCATATTAAGAAATGTATCATTCGGCTTTTTCATACTAGTCCTCCAAAAAAATACCGGCAGCGACTGGCGTTCAGTTTTATAGAATACACTATTACAGCCCGTCTTGCCAATAACCAATGAACGTGATAAATTCAAAAAATGAGACAAAGAATAAAATTCCTTATATATATTCCTTTTATTTTCCTTTTTTCTTTCCTGATTTTCTCGTGCAGCCGCAAAAATTCCCAGTCCGTTGAAAATCAGGCAGAAATCAGCCGTACTCAGGCGGAACTGACCGCACTGCTTCAGAACACGGAGCTTGATTCCGTAAGCCGGTACGCAATCATAAACCAGATAGCCACAAACCTTATCGCAGTAAACGACCAGCAGGGACTTATTCTTTTTCTGACAGGATGGGTTGAAGAACATCCGGACGACATCTACAACGCCTACTGGCTTCTGATGACGGCATACGCCTATATGTCTTCCGGAGCAGAGCCTGTAGCAGAATATTACTTTGACAGAATTCTTCAGGGATATCAGGATCTGCTTGTAAAGGGAAATTCGGTTCACTTCATCTGCCTTCAAAACCTTATACAGATAAGCAAGACGCCGCGAAACAGAATAAGATACTTCAACGACCTTATAAACAGGTTTCCGGCAAACGTAAGTATTACTGAACTTTACCTGCGGCTTGCGCTTGAATACGAAAAGGAAAGCGAATGGAACGAAGCGCTCAAGGCGTATTCAATCTTCCTTGCACAGCCGGACGCTTCTACAATTCAGATTTCAGGAGAACCTAACGCATACAAAAAAGCGCGCCAGCTTGTAGGATTCAGCAATTCGCCGAAAGACTGGACTTTTGAAAGCCTTGACGCGCTTGAATCCGCAGTAAAGCGCGCAATCCAGAATTACGACTGGCGCTCGCTCGACAAATACAAGGCAAAAGTCAACTTTTTCTCTATGTCCTGGAAACAGGACGAAATGGATCCGAATGCGCAGGAAGAATTTTCTATGCGGAACTTTATGCGCGGAAACCGCGTGCGCTTTGCAAAGGAACTCGACTCTGACTCAAACTCAAACGAAGCATATCTACGAACCTGGGGCTGGAGCCAGTACGTTTCCGTATGGTATCTTTATTTCAGAAAAGTAAACTTTCCGCTTGACCCGGACATTCACGGAAACTGGGAATGGGCAGGAATATATATGGGAGAAAAGCTGTGAGTTTTTTCCGCAGAGCGATTTTTACACAAATCCTCCGCCGCCTCGCTTTTTTTTTCATTATTCCTGCGTTTCTGTCAGTGCCGCTGGGTGCAGAATCCGCGCCGTCAGCCGAAAACAAAACTGCCTCTTACAAACAGCTCGGCTTTTCCGGCGTTGACTCGCCGCGCGTAGTACAGCTGCGCGAAAAATACCAGACAACACAGTACAAATGGCTGTTCGGCATTCTTGACAACGCCGAACCGTACAGAATTTATGTCAGGAACGAAATTGAAAAGCGCGGACTCCCTCCCATCCTTGAGTATCTTCCGGTTGTAGAATCGAACTATATTCCGACTGCAAAATCCAAAAGCGGCGCTACAGGAATGTGGCAGTTTATGCTGAACAGCGTAAAACCGTTTCTGCACTGCGACGACTATATTGACGAGCGCCTTGACCCCTGGAAATCAACGCAGGCGGCGCTTTCAAAATTAAAGGAAAACTATGATGTGTTCGGTGACTGGCTGCTTGCAATCACCGCATACAACTGCGGAGCCGGCGCAATGCAGCGTGCCGTAAAAAAAGCCGGCAGCAGGGACTTCTGGTATCTTTCGGAAAACGGCTTTTTAAGCGCACAGGCAGCCGGTTACGTACCGAAACTTCTGGCGGTTGCAGACGCGGTGGAAAACGCCGGCTATTACGGAATACCGTTTCCGAGCGCGAGGGATGAAACCGGAAAGACAATTGATATGCGGGCAGGAGAATTCGACTATGTAACGGTGAAAAAATCTGTTTCTATACGCGCGCTTGCCCGGGAACTTCGCATTGATGAAGACGAACTTATCCGCCTGAACCTTGCGCTTGTCCAGGGATGTACGCCGCCGCACAAAGAATACAAAATCCGCCTTCCGGAAGGAATGAAAGCATCAGCCGAATATGCACTTCACAATTTAAACGACTGACCAGAGCAGTTTTTTCCATAAAAGTAATATAATAAAGTGCTATAAACGAATAAAAAATCCACCGATAATCAAATGAGCGTAATATAATGAAAAAAACAATTCTTTTTTTATCAGCATTCATTTTCTCCGCAAGGCTGTTCTCACAGGGCGCAGTCGAATCAAAAAGCAAAGTTGACTGGACAAAAAAAACGTTCACCGCATCGCTGTCGCTTGATATGAACAAGGCAGGACTTCAAATGCCTTCCGGAAAAAGTACCGCAGCCGGTCTTATAAAAATAAAAATGCCGGCACTCCTAAAAGATCCGGTTCTTTCACTTTTCGTAGATTCTGCGAATTATGTGGGAGATTTAATTGACGGCGGAACAATCACACTTGAGCAGATTACTAAAATAATCGAAAACGGCAGCCTTACGCCTGAAGTGTTTTATTCTGACGAAAAAACGCTCACGACGACAAACACAATCAATATGACTGCCATAAACAGCCAGCTTGTAAAGCACAAATATCCGTACCAGCCGGAAGAACCGGTAGACACCGTATCAACAAGAGCATACACAGGAATTATCATTGACGCACGAGGTGCCGTTCCTGTCCACGGAGAATACGTACAGAGCGAAGTCTACCCGTGCTTTTTTCCGCAGGTCTGGGACGAGCAGATGAACCTTATATATGAAAAAAACATTGTAGAAAGGGAAACTGCCGCGAAAAACGGAATAGTCGTTTATAATTATTCAGATGATTTTTCCCAGTATGAAAACAGGACAGGTGCAGACCCGCTGTACATAAAGGCATTCAAGGTATACGGACGAAACAGAACAGATCCTGTAATACGCCGTAAAGATGCACTTAAAATACTTGGAAACGAAGAAAACCGCCGCCTTCTTGCAGACGGAAAAGTGGTCATTCTGCTTGATAAAAAAAATCTTGTATACGACGTACAGACTGTAGAAAAAGACCCGGAATATTACGCGTCATACAGGACTGTAAAAAAATACATTTATGAAAACAAAGTCCCGGACATCAACGTAACTGACTCCCTTACAGGTATTCTTTTCAGCGTAGACTTGAAATTCATTCCGGATTCCCCGGAACTTCTTCCGCAGGAACGGCCGCGCATACGTCGAATTGCAGAAATGCTTACGGAAATCATCAGAAACAACGAATTTACAATTCTTGTAGAAGGACATACGGCTGATTTGGGAAAACCCGTAGGACAGATGAACCTTTCAATAGAAAGAACGCGCACCGTAATGAATGCGCTCATCGAAGAAGGAGTACCGCAGGAACTTTTCACCTATAAAGGATACGGAGCAACACGTCCGGTTGCAACAAACGCAACGGAAGAAGGACGTGCGCAAAACAGGCGCGTAGACATTACGGCACGTCCAAGGGCAACGTACATTCAGCGCGACTGGTAACAGTCTGCAAGAAAAAAAAGAATCTTTTTTATGCGAGGCATATATGACAGCAACAGAAATATGGAACGAAAAAATCGGAACACAGGTTGTAAAGGCACTTGAGGCAAACCGTTTTGAGGCATACTACTGCGCCACACGCAAGGAAGCAAAGCAGAAAATCCTGTCGCTTATTCCAAAAAGCGAAACGGTAAGCTGGGGCGGATGCCAGACTATGGAAGAACTTGGCATTATCGAAGAAATTAAAAACGGCGGATATTCCGTCATTGGCCGCGACACTGCAAAATCACCGGAAGAACGAACTGAACTTATGCGGAAAGCGCTCCTTTGCGGAACTTTTTTAAGCGGAACAAATGCAATTACGCAGGACGGACAGCTTCTGAACATAGACGGAAACGGTAACCGTGTTGCCGCAATCACATACGGTCCGAAAAACGTAATAATTGCCTGCGGAACGAATAAAATCGTGCGGAACATAGACGATGCGCTTGTACGCGTACGGACAGTTGCGGCACCGGTGAACGCACAGCGGTTTGACATAAAAACACCGTGTAAAATCACCGGAAAATGCGCAGACTGTAACAGCGCAGACTGCATCTGTAATGTATTTGTAACAACAAGACACTCAAAACCGGCGGGAAGAATTAAAGTCGTCATTGTAGGAGAAGCGCTGGGATTCTAGCCGCTCTCCCCCTCTCACAAAAAAATCCTAAACAAAAAAGGCATCCGCTTAAAGCAGATGCCTTTTTTACTTTTTCAGCAGCACAAACATGCCGCAGAAATTTTAATGACCGTATGTACTTATGAATACACCTGCCGCGATTGCAGTTCCGATAACACCGGCTACATTCGGTCCCATAGCGTGCATTAACAGGAAGTTCATCGGGTCATAGCTCTGTCCAACTTTATTGGAAACGCGTGCCGCCATAGGAACGGCAGAAACGCCTGCTGAACCGATAAGCGGATTGATTTTTTCCTTAAGAAACAGATTCATAAACTTAGCCATAAGAATACCGCCGGCAGAAGCAATGATAAAAGCCACAAGACCAAGGATGATAATTCCGATAGAGTTCATATTCAGAATTTTCTCCGGCGTCATCTGACTTCCTACTCCCAAAGAAAGCAGGATTGAAACGATATTCATAAGTTCGTTCTGAATAGTCTTTGAAAGACGCTCGACACAGCCGATTTCTTTTACGAAATTTCCGAAGGCAAGCATACCGATAAGCGGAGCAGCCGGCGGAAGGAACAGCAGCGTAACTACGAGAAGCAGAAGCGGGAACAACACTTTTTCTGCACGAGAAACTTCGCGCAGCTGTTTCATACGGATAAGACGTTCTTTGCGTGTAGTAAGCATTTTCATAATCGGCGGCTGAATCATCGGAACAAGCGCCATATATGAATAAGCGGCAACTGCAATTACAGCCATCATCTCCGGCGCAAGTTTTCCGGAAACGTAGATTGACGTAGGACCGTCTGCTCCGCCGATAATGGCAATGGCACACGCCTGAAGCATATTGTAATCAACGCCCGGAATAAGATTCATCAGCGCAACGCCGAACAGAGTAGCAAAAATACCAAGCTGTGCTGCACCGCCAAGAAGTGCCATCTTCGGATTTGCAATAAGCGGAGCAAAATCCGTCATAGCACCTATTCCCATAAAAATCAGCATAGGGAAGAATTCGTTTCCTACGCCGGCACTGTACAGAATGTGTAGCATACCGTGCGGAGCATCTCCCATTCCTGCGCCCGGAATATTTACAAGAATAGTTCCAAAACCGATTGGAATGAGAAGAAGAGGCTCAAATCCTTTTGCAGCACCAAGATATACAATCAGAAAGCCGATTGCAAGCATCAAAAGTTTCTGCCATCCTGGTACGATAACACCGCTGAACGGATCTTCTGCTTCCTGAGAAGCAATCGCCGCCTTTTCTGCTTCCGCAGCTTCTATTTCTTCCGGCGTTTCCGTATGAATCATTTTGTAGATACCGGTGTTTTTTCCGATATTCTTTATAAATTCACCGACAGAAATAGAAGGTACTTTTTCAGAACCTTTTACTATAGCAGTGTTCATCGTACGGAAAGAGGCAACTTCCGCTCCGTTGTCTGCAAAAGCCGTAGAACCGAACGAAATAACGGCAGCGGCAAGCAGAAACACAGCAGTCATAAGAAAAATCTTATTTTTATTTTTTGTATCGTTTAAAGTTTCCATTTTTCCAAACCTTACATTCAAAAGATATACCATACGAGTATGGTAAAAACGCATACCCGTTACTGAATCTCGGCAATTGCCTGACCAGAGGTAATCTGAGAACCTGTAGCTGCAAGGAAATGAACTTTTCCTGCACTTCCAGCCTTTATTTCAAGCTCCATTTTCATTGACTCAACGACGATTATAGTCGTATCTGCAGAAACTGAAGCACCTTCGCTGACCTCATAGCGAAGAAGCGTTCCTGCAACAGGAGCATTAACCGGTTTTCCGCCTGAAGCTGCGGCAGGAGTCGCCGGTGCTGCTTTTGGTGCAGCACTTGCAGCTGGTGCAGGAGCTGCCGGAGCAGCAGCTGTACCGCCGATGACAGCAAGTTTCTGTCCGTTGGAAACCTGTGAACCAGTCTGGGCTGTGAAAGTAATAGTTCCGTCACACGGAGCTTTTACTTCAAGTTCCATTTTCATTGACTCAAGAACGATGACAGTCTGACCTTTTGATACAGATGCGCCGTTATCAACTGCATAGCGAAGGAGCGTTCCTGCAACAGGAGCATTAACGTCTTCTCCGCCAGTAACAGCAGGTGCTGCACTTGCGGCCGGTGCTGAGGCAGGAGCACTTCCTGCTGCCCCGAACGTTACGTTATAGGCAGTACCGTTTACGTGTACGCTCATAGAATCTCCAGCAGGACCGGAAGTTACGTTATAGGCAGTACCGTTTACAGTTACGGTGTATGAGCCGCCCTTTCCGCCGGAAGAAGATTTAGGCGCTTCTTTTATGCCGAATGCTTCTTTTGCATCAACAGGACCGTTTGCACGTTCCTTAAAGAATTTTGGAGCAACTTTCGGGAACATTGCATAAGTGAGAGTATCTTCATCAGAACCGTCACCGCCGTTCTCCTTAGCTTCCTTAACCATTTTATCCCACTCCGGCTCAAGAAGATCAGCCGGGCGGCAAGTAACAGCCTTTTCCATTTTATTCTGTTCAAGAGCTTTCTTTACAAGATCAGCATTAGGTTCAGCAGGAAGTTTTCCGTATTTTCCGACAAGCAGATCACGGAATTCACCTGTCATACGCTCGTAGCGGCCGAACAGTACGTTGAATACAGCCTGAGTTCCGACAATCTGTGAAGTCGGAGTTACAAGCGGAACATAGCCGACGTCTTTCTGTACGACAGGAAGTTCCTTGAGAACGTCATCCATTTTGTCTGCTGCCCCCTGCTGTTTCAGCTGGCTTTCAAGGTTAGAGAGCATTCCGCCTGGAACCTGAGAAAGGAGAATGCGCGTATCAGCCCCAAGGAATTTTGATTCAAGTGAGGCATAATGCGTACGAACTTCACGGAAATAAGCAGCAATCTCAAGAAGAGCTTTTGTATCAAGACCTGTATCGTATTTTGAACCTTTGAGCATTTCTACGATTGTTTCTGTAGGGGAATGAGATGTACCCATAGACATAGAAGAAATTGCAGTATCAAGAATATCTGCACCTGCCTCAACTGCCTTAAGTTCCGTTGCTACGGAAAGACCTGTAGTTGCGTGTGAATGAATTTCTATAGGAAGGTCTACAGCCTTTTTGATTGCAGTAACAAGTTCGAATGCATCATACGGCTTAAGAAGACCAGACATATCTTTTATACAGATTGAATCAGCGCCGAATTCAGCATAAGTCTTTGCAAGTTCTGCATATTTTTCAACAGTGTGATATGGAGTAACGGCATAGGAAATTGCCATCTGAACGTGTTTTCCAGTTTTTTTAGCGGCTTTTGTAGCACGCTCAAGATTGCGCGGATCGTTGCACGCATCAAAAATACGGAACACGTCAATACCGTTCTTTGCAGCTGTTTCTACGAATTTATCAACAACATCGTCTGCATAATGACGATAGCCAAGAAGATTCTGACCGCGAAGAAGCATCATAATCTTGCTGTTCGGCATTGCAGAATGAAGTTTGCGAAGGCGCTCCCACGGATCTTCATTCAAAAACCGGATGCACGAATCATAAGTTGCACCGCCCCATCCTTCAATAAATTTATATCCGATTTTATCAAGCATCGGACAGGCAGGAAGCATATCTGCCGTAGTCATACGTGTTGCGTGAAGTGACTGATGAGCGTCACGGATTGCAAGTTCGGAAATTCCAACTTTAGACATAAAATGTACCTCTTAAAACGTTTATCAAACAGATTCTTTTTCGCGGATTGCAGCAGCAATCGCAGCAACGATGGCTTTTGCATCCGCAGCAGGAGCTGCCGCAGAAACCGCAGTTGCAGCCGGAGCAGCAGCCGGCGCTTTCTTTACAGTTGCCTTTGAATCACCCTTATCAAGTTTTAATGCATGAACAAGTACCTGAAGCAGTTTCATACAGAAAATCAAAATAATAATGAAAGCAAAAACAACACCCAGTCCAAGCAAAGTCAGAAGTCCGCTTTGCCCGAGCATTTCCGATATTGTCATATAACCTCCATGGTTTTTTAACATAAGGAACAGACATTCTTTAAAACAGCTCTAAACAAAATTTCAAAAAATGTCAGCAAGTTTAGTATAAAAGAATGGAAAAATATTTTCAATGATTACAAGCATTATTCAATACAGTTTACGGCATATTTTATTTTGTGTTATACTGATTCCATGGTTATGATTTTTCTCGGGATAACAACACCCCTTTTCTTCATCGATGTAATTCTTGTACTTATTGGCTGCAAAAAAAATATTTACAGCCTTACAAAATACGCAAAGCCGTTCAGCTGTCCTCTGATACTTACCGAATGCATTCTTGTACTTACACCGCTTCTTCCAGATTCAAAAAACATTATGCTTATGCTTTCAATATCGCTTGCATGCAGTACGGCAGGTTCAATTCTGGCAGATTACATTACAAAAAGAATATGCATTCTTGCAGGAGCGGCGACTTTTACGGCAGCCGGCGCCTGTTTTCTCGTCCTGCTCCACCCTTCTTTCTACCTGTGTCCTGTTCCGGTATGGCTTTCTGCCCTGACGGCAGCCGGTCTCGCAGCGGCGGACATTTTCACTATCCTGCACTTTTTCAGGAAAGAAGACATTGTTCTTTCAGTCATTACCGCCGCATGCTTCACCGTACTGTATGCGTTTCTTGAGACAGCAGTCGTTACGGCAGCCGGCTCATTCCGCCTGTATTCACTGCTGCTTCTTTCCGGAGCGGTACTTTCTCTGCCACCGGCAATCTGGACGGCAGAACGGATGACTCATACGGACAAAAAAAACAAGCAGTTTGAAACAATGCTGCTTTTTGCACTGTCCGAACTGCTTGTCTCTGCAGGTTTCTGCTGTATGATTTTGATTTAGCGGAAAAAGCGGAAAAACTAGAACAAATCGCTCATTCCGTAAAGCCGCCCTTTTACAAGATTTCCGTTTTTTACGCCGTTGCACAGCCTTTCAAGTGCGTGAACGGCACCCATTGCAAAACCCGCGCGGCTTCTTGCGCGGTGAGTAATTTCTATAGTATCGGCGGCACTGTCAAAGAATACAGTATGCGTTCCAGGAACTGCTCCGCAGCGCGTTGAAGAAACGTGAAGCTGCTCCGGCTTTGGCTTTTCGTGGAATTCCTCCGTTACAATTTCCGTCTTGCGACCTGTATTTGCAAGAATATGTTTTGCAATTTCAAGAGCAGTGCCGGACGGACTGTCCGCCTTCTGATTGTGGTGCATTTCCCACGTAGAAATATCGTACTCGGAAAACGGCTCCATAATCTTTACAGCTTCATCAATAATCTTGTAGAGCATATTCACGCCGATAGAAAAATTGGAGGACGTCATAATCGTTCCGCCGCATGAAGCGGCAAAATCCGAAACTTCCTGATGCCTGTCATTCCATCCTGTCGTTCCAACTACAACAGGAATTCCAAGCGGAAGCAGAGCCTTGATATTACCCATTACCGCAGACGGATGGCTGAACTCTATAATTCCTTCCGCTCCGCTGCTTTTTACCGCACGCGCAACTGCCTCGTAATCTCCGGCAGGAACTTTTGCAGAAGCATCATCTGCGACAACATCTACAGTTACGGCAATTTCATGACCGCATGAGCGCGCACACTCTGCAATCATATGCCCCATTTTTCCATATCCAACAAGTGCTATTTTCATTTTTTCTCCAATATCATAAACAATAATAGTTTCATCCCGCCGTCAGCCGAAATAGGCTTTGTGCAGAATGGTAACTGTCCTGTCCGCCTCGTCTTCGTCAACAAGAACGGAAATATTTACTTTTGATGCCCCCTGACTTATCATCTGGACGTTTATTCCCTCGTCTGCAAGTGCGTCAAATCCGCTTGCAAGAATGGCGCTTGAATGCGCGGCATCGCAGACAATCGTTACAATCGCCTTTCCCGTGCGCACGTTTACGTCGGCAACGTTCTTCAGGTCAGCAATGAGTCCGCTCAAATCTGCCTTTGTGTTCACCGTACAGGACACTGACACTTCGGAAGTTGCAATCACGTCTATGCTTACGTTCCATTTCAAGAACTGATTAAAAATGTGCGCAAGAAATCCTGCCGCACCAAGCATGCGTGTAGAAACAATATCAAAAATGCTCACGTGCTTTACAGAGGTAATTGCGCACACAGGCGGAACTTTACCAGAATGCTTTTCAACGATGATAGAGCCGGGACTTTCTATATTATAGGAATTTTTTACGCGGACAGGCGTTCCGCTTTTACGGACAGGAAGCATTGAGCGCGGGTGAAGAACCTGAGCTCCGAACATGGCAAGTTCCTGCGCTTCCTCATACGTTACTTCCGGAACAGGTTTTGCATCCTTTACAAGGCGCGGATCGGCAGTCATAATGCCGTCAACGTCTTTCCATGTCTGGACTTCATCAACGGAAAGCGCCGCACCAATCATCGTTGCCGTAAGGTCACTTCCGCCGCGTCCAAGAGTCGTAATGTTTCCGGCAGCGTCTTTTGCTATAAAGCCGGTAACAATCGGAATTGCATCGTCCGTTCCGTTTTTGTATCCGTCAAGATGAGAAGGAATAGTATTCCACACATCATCAAGCAGTTCTGCCGACATATAATGAGAATCGCTTATAAAACCTACGTCCCAGGCATCGTAGAATTTTGCAGGAATCCCAATACTGTTCAGGTATGCAGCCATCATACGAACGGACATCCGCTCGCCGAATGAAACAAGATAGTCACGCGAACGTTTGCTGATTTCCTTAAGCATTGAAATTCCTGTAAGAAGCTGCTTCAGTTCGTCAAGAAGAAGCTGCACCGTCTGAATGTCTATTCCAAGTTCGCGTGCAGTATCTTCGTGAAGCTGCGCAACGCCAGCCACGTCCACAATACCAGAAACGGCTTTGTCTGCCGCCTCAAGAAGATGATCAGTCGTATCTCCCATTGCAGAAAGGACTACAACAGGACGTTTTTCCCGATACGCTTTAATAATAGAAGCAACATGCTTTATTCTGTCTGCATTGGCCACCGAAGAGCCGCCGAATTTCATAACTATCATATCTAAAGAATATACATTTTATTGCATATTTATTCAATCTTGTATAAACATCACGCAATGTAAAAAAAACTTGAGAAGCCGTATAAAATTTATTATTTTATACGCATAAGAGAAGTGTGAAAAAAAATGATTGAAACGCGACAAAGCTTACAGCACTGACTTTTATGAAAGGAAAAATATGGAAGCAAAATTAACCTTAAAGCTTAATAACGATTCAATTTCTCGTGCTAAAGAATATGTTTCTAAAATTGGAACTTCACTTTCTGCAATTGTAGAAAACTTTTTCGACAATCTTACTGTTAATAACAATAAATCAGAATTTTCTTACAGCCCTTTGGTAAATGAACTTTCGGGCATAATTCATCTTGAAGAAAATTATGATTATAAATCCGATTACACTTCTTATCTGGATAAAAAATATGAATAAAGTTTTTGTCGATACGGATGTGATTCTGGATTTACTTGCCGGTCGCCTTCCGAATTTTCATTTTTCTGCGGTGCTTTTTACTTTTGCCGAAATGAAAAAACTGGAACTTTACACAACTCCTCTGATTCTGGCAAATACTTTTTATATTCTTCGAAAACAGCTTGGAAACGCTTCTGCAAAAATGCAGTCCGAAAACTGCGTATTCTTTTGCATGTAATTTATTCTACAGAAAGCGTCATCGACAAGGCCTTAAACTCTGACTTTCCAGATTTTGAAGATGCAATTCAATATTACACGGCTTTGGAATATCAAATTCCTGTCATTTTAACCAGAAACATTCGGGATTATAAAAAGGCATCTATTGTTGTACAAACGCCGGAAAGTTACTTGGTTACGAAAAAGTTAATTTAAAACAAAAATTTTGAACTGCATTGTTGAAAGATTATTACAAAAGCTGACAAAACTATGCTGAAATCGCGCTATGCAAATATGAAACAAATTCTGTAACAGGAACTCTTCCTGTGCAAATCTTCCACCACAAAAATGCAATCTTACTCGTTATAAAAAAGGTGATGTTCTTATTGCAAATATTCGTCCATATTTACGAAAGATTTGGTTTGCTAATTCTGATGGTGGATGTTCTGCTGATGTTTTGGTATTTCATGCAAAGGAAAATCATACTTCTGTATCATACATGATATACTTATTCGTAGTAATATATAGTTACTAGGAGGAATAAGCTATGGTTTCAAAATGTAAATATTGTGGTTCTACAAGTTACGGTAGTGGATGTATGAAAAGTCCAACTAAAAAACATGAACATATTGATGATGAAAAACACTGCGTTTTCTGTGGATTAACTTCTTATGGTTCTGGTTGTATGTGTAATGCCTAACCGCAACTTGGACTAAAACAGCAAAGCTAATAAGGTGTATAATACAAAGGAAGGACACCTTATGGGAAGAACGCGAAGAACTTTTACGGCAGAAGAAAAATTGAAAGTTGTGATGGCTGTTATTCAGGATGGAAAAGCGGTCAGCGATGTTGCAAAGGAAAACAACATTCATCCAAACATGATCCTGAACTGGAAGAAAGAATTCTTGGAAAATGCGGCAATGATATTCAACCGTACCAGACCGGACATTACAGAAAAAGCCCAGCAGAAGAAAATCGATGAACTTGAAGCAAAACTTCAAAA
>NZ_FUWG01000003.1:0-6563 GCF_900167145.1 Treponema porcinum
CGGTGAAATTCTTCGTGCCGGAAATCTGTTTTTCAGGTTTGCCGTGACCGACTATATGTGTTTGATTCAGGACGCTTTTCCTGGAATCTTTTTTTGAATTGCGATATAGGCTTTGCTTTTTTATTTTGAATGGAAACTCTTGTTTTCTCAAAAAAGAAGACTGCCTTAAAAAGACAGCCTTAGAAAATCATTTTTTGAGGATTCTTATTGACAAGCTGGGGCCTTATATGTGTTATGTGTTTTAAGTCACTTATCACAGTTCTCTTGTCGCTTAAAAATTCCTTCAAAAACTTTATCTGCTCCCCATGCTTGAGCAGCAGCAAAAGAAAGCATTCTCTTGTCATCAAAAGATAATTTACCGTTTCCCTTATACCTCAAATCATGTTCTGCCTGTGACCATGCGTGTTGAAATAAGGTTTTTACCTGTAACTCAAAAAAATCAGGAATTACATCGAGATTTACATTTATAGTATCTGGAATAAGATTCTTATTTATATTAACGATTATATGTCGTCCTTGATATCCAAATTTTTCATAATCATTTGGATTGTTAAAATCATTATTTTCAATATTTCCAAAAGTATTTATAACGCTATTTGCAATACGTTCAACATCTGTTAAATAATATACAACAATTCTTGCTCTAATTTGGTCTTGAATATCAATAAACGGATTTTCATATTTATATTTATTTGGAATTTCTTTTTTAGTTTCATTATCTATTTCAAATTTTAAAGCCTTATTAACAAAACTTCCCGTTCCTTTTATTGTAAAAAAGCAATCTTGATCAATCCTTATGCTATTGTTTTCTTTTAATCCTCTATAGCAATCTTGTACTTCTTGAGTCAAATATGGGAGAATTTTTCTATATTCAATAATACGTTTCTCGTATTCTTCCTCAAGTTCAGCTTTCGTCATCATTTTGTTTTTATTGCCTCTTTTTTCACAATACCATTTGTTGATATTGTTATTTCCTTTGTCTCCAAATTTACAATTTCTGTTGAAAATACATCATCAAAAGAGTCCGTAGGAGCCATTACAATTGCACCGTTATCTAAATACATAGCTTTAAGAGCATATTCACCTTTAAAAATTTCTGAATTAAATGTAAAAACTTGCTCTGCAACAGCTCTCGTAGGCAAAGCATTTAAAATTCTTTCTTTATTTTTATCTGAAATACTTTTTCCAGTCAAAAAATCACTGATTGATTCAGATTTTCCATTATTTAATCTTATTGCAGATGCTATTTCATTTATTTCTTCTTTATCTTCAGGAGTTGTTGTATCATCATTCAGAAGTTTTCTAAGTGTTTTCCCTAAAATCTTATTACCCTGAACTTCAGTTAATTCTAATTCACATCTAAGAAAATTTTTAATCCAATAATCTGAAATCAACTTAGAAGAAACTGTATCATTCAATTGTTTGTCTATGGCGATTCCTTTCCATAATCCATTCTGCAAGGATTCATCTTCAAAATAGGCTAATTTATATCTATGCGAATTTTTAAGAAATACATCTTGTATAATTTCAACTTTATCCTCCTTTTGAAGTATGATACCTTCCTCAGAAGGATAGCGTGCAATTAATATGAACTTTTTTTCTCCATTCTTCCCAATCAAAATAAATACAAGACCACATTTGCTACTTTTATCTGTATTCTTCGATAACCATTCTATTATTGGCAAGCCATTGTTTAATTGTTTTTCTCTTAAAAGTTTTATAAACATATCTCGAGTTTCATTTTGTTGCTTAGAACCATTAGAAACAAATTTTATTGTGATTTCACAAAGTTTTTCTGCTTTATCTGTAATTTCCTGCAATTTAGAAAACATCAATTCATCTTTATTTATTTCAAAATGGCGTATTGTATCTACTGGAAATGGTATAATTCCTTTACCCACTGGAGAAAAATAACAAAATGCTTTTTCAATAATCTTTGTTGTTTCCATATGCTGTTTCAACTCCTTTTATGCAAATAGTTTTTCTTGCATATCAATTTCTTCGTTATAATTCATAATAATGAGATGTTCGGCTTGTTTATCATTTCTATTCATAAAACTTACCGTATAAGTTTTATCAAATTGTTTTATATTTAAGCCTTTATTTTCATACAAGGATAAAATATATGGAGTCGCTTTTATAACCATCATCCATTTTGCCTTACATTCATTACACAAATAATTTGCAAGTCTTGCTTGGTCGTCTTTTGTAAAATGATTTTGTGCATAAGTACTAAATTCTGAATCATATGGTGGATCTAAAAAAACAAAATCATTTTCTTGTGGTTCATTTTTCTTAAAGAATTCTTCAAAATCTAAATTTTCAATTTTTGTATGAGAAAATTTATTTATCACCTTTTCAGACTGATAATAATTAAATTTACTATCCAATGTTTTTGAATTATAACTTGTGCCACCATAAGGAACATTAAACTCACCTGCATCGTTATATCTAAACATTCCACTATATGTATAATTACGAATAAATAGGAAAATCGCAGTATAAAGTTCTTTGTTTTGGTGAACATCTTTATCGTTGTAAAGATGTCGAAAATACATATAAAGTGCACTCATAAAAGCAGTTTCAATATTTGCTTTTACATCTTCATCGGGCAAAATCCATTTTTCAAGTTCAAGTTTTTTCATTCGCTGAAGTTTTCTTACAAGATTTGTCTTCACCTCTGAAATAAAGATATTATTATTTATAGAAAAAGAGTCCGGTAAATTATTGAGTATATCGTGTTCATTTTCTTTTACAAAGTTTTCAATTTTGTTTTTCAACTCTTTAGAATCAATTTCATTATTTCTAAAACTTATAAAAAGGGATTCCAAACCAATTGAACTTGCATATGAAAGTGTATTTTTCCATGCATTTTCAATTTCATTAGCCCATTTATAAAACAAGGCATCCTTTTTTGAAATGAACTGGTAGAGATTTATTAATTCATTTGATTTATCGTTGATGAAAAATTTATTTGCAGTAAATGCCATAAAAACAGAACCGCCACCAACAAAAGGCTCATAATAATTATTGATTTTATTCGGTGCATTTGGGAATATAAATTCCAATTCTTTTTCTTTTCCACCTGGCCATTTTATCAATGGTTTTAATGCGGTTTCTGGATTATATATTTGACACATTTTTCTTATACTCCATTATTCTTTTTTTTCCAGCCTGAAAATATTTTTCATCTAATTCAAAGCCAATAAATTTTCTTTTTAATTCAAGTGCAGCAACACCTGTTGAACCAACTCCCATAAAAGGATCGAAAACAATGTCATTTTCATTACTTGCTATTGTTATCATTTTTTTTAAAATTGACACTGGCTTTTGAGCAGGATGTTTTGGTTCTTTTAGTCGTTCTGGAGCCATACATATTGGACTTTCTAGAAAATTATGCATTTCTTTTTGAGAAATAAAGTTCCATGTATGTTTTTTGTTCCAACAACAAAAAATCATTTCACAACTATTTAAGAAACCAGCCTTAAATATTTTGGGAGCTGGATTTGTTTTGTGCCATATCATAAAATTACTTGTATCAAATCTATGGTCAAGGCAATTATACCAACGCCCCAATTGATTGTATGAAGTAAATATGAATAAATTTCCTGTAGGTTTCAGAACTCTTAAAAAATCTTCAACCCAATCTTCAGGATTAAAATCAACCCAGTCCCAATCGGCCACATCATTGTTCATTGGAGTTCTTCCTGGTAGCGGAATGTTACCAGTTGAATGTTTACCGATATTGTAAGGAGGGTCCGTTAAGAGAAAGTCTATGCTGTTATCGGGAATTTGTTTTATTAATTCCTTGCTATTACCCTTTTTTAAGTAACAGTGCCAGTCTTTCTGTAAATTAAGCATTAGGCAAGTAAACCTTTTTGATTTTATTTAATGCTTCTATTATGAAATGTGCATTTTTCTTATATTCATCTAATACAATTTCATAACCTTGGTCGGTTTTACAAACCATATTCCAAAAATCACGCCCAATTTTTAATTCTTCTTCACTAAAAAATTGTAAAACTCGACCTTGCTTCCAAGGTTTATCTTCACCATAACGGTTATATGCTGTAGCAAAATAAATTTTTACTTTATCTTCGCTACCCAAACTATTTGCAAGAATGCAGTACTGCTCTAAGAGAGCTTCTTTTTCAGAACGAGCTTTTTTGTTATCTAAATCTCCACCGATTTTAAGTTCGATTAGATAATGCATCCCTGTTTCTTCGTCAATTAAATAATAATCACTTTCATGTCTTTTATTTATTGTGTCTTTTGTGGTTCTTTTTGTAATACCAACATAATCGGAAAGCAAAGGTTTTCGAGCATGTCTCTTATATTCTTCGAGAATATCTGCAATATATTCTGTTTGTTCTTTGTATATACTTCCTTCTACATGTTGTGAAACTGTATAATGTAATGTGGCAATATTTATAGCCATTTTTTCAAGCATATTACCAAGAGAAGAATCTAATGACCGAGATAAAGCAGAATAATATTGAATATCGGCACCTAATGCAGCTATAAATACGTTATGTATCTTCATATTTATTGTGCCTTCATCGTCTTCATATTCAGAAATATGTCTATCAGAAAAGCCTGATGCATAACTTTCAACATGGCTTTTTACGATAGCTCTAATTGCCTTTTCATTATCTACTGTCATAAATACCTCCCATTAAAATCTATATTATTTTGGTGTTACGATAAATGAAATAGGGTCAAAATTATAGTTTTCTAATAGTTCTTTTGCGGAAATTATTTTTATCTGGCCATGAGATGTTTCTGGATTAAAGTTATATACTCTGTATATATAAGCATTATTGGAGATATTCTCTTCAAAGAAAGATTTTTCATTTACACTCATATAAAATGGAGTCTCTACTGCTCCAGTAGTAGTTTTTACTTCTATGAAAATAGTTTCTCCAGTTTTATTTACAGATTCTATATCGTACCCAAAACCATCACCTTGTTTTGCACTTAAATGAATTACGCGATTTATGGCGGTTTCGTCAAACTCTGCTACAGTTTGCTTTTCACGTTCATAGACAAAAATTTCACCTTTTGTTCCCAATTCTGTGCGTCTCTCGTTTTCTAAAGTCCAATCAATTTTCTTATAAATTTTTCTTTTTTTATCATTTTTTTTGACAGATTTTCTTCTTTTAGTAATTTCTGAAATAGAAATTTCTTTTAAATTCGCAGAAAGCCCTGTAATAGCAGTAAAAAGAGTTGGTTTTACAGTTTTATTTACCTTAAACCCTTCAGGGTAAACATAATCTTCCGATCTAGCATGAGAAACAATATTTCTAATTCTTTGTTCAATTAGCGTTTCTCCATTTCTCGTATCAGATTCTTGTAGATCTTCTTCATCATATTCAATATACTCTGAAAGAATTGCTTTTAATTCAGTTGTGTTTAATTGCCCATATTTTTCAATAATAGGCTTTATAGCTCTTCTTATTTCTGGTTCTGTATGCATAACATCCTTAATATAGCATTTTTTTTGTATTTTTGCCTATTACTTAACACAAAAGCGCCCCAGTGCGGGCGTCCACATAACAATAGGTTGTACCGCAGCGGGCTCGACCCGCTGTCGGCTACGAACGTTTTTTGTGACAGTTTGAGATTTTATATTGTTTAGTTTCTCTGTTTTCTCTGACATTTTTTTACCCTACAAAATCTGATACATAAAAATACAGCCGTCATCGTACTTTGGCTTTACATGTAACTGAACGAACTGCTCTTGTTCTGGTGGACGTCTTGAACCTGCATTGTTATCAAACCTGTGCGAATAGAAAAATAACTTGCAATTTCTTTTGTGGTCTTGTCTTTTACTAAATATGTGCGACTAAAGTTGTTTTCTTCATCATCGGACGAAACATATTTTAAATAATTCTCAAGCCCTTTTACGTTTTTTCCTACTTCAAATTGTTCAATAAGTTCTGCGTTTTCTTTTGAGTCCAAAAGATGTTCTATTGTGTAAGAATTTGTATCGTAAACAGAAAACTCAACAATCATTTTTGCAGAACCTCAAGAATTTTCTTTCGATCTTCTTCCTGTGCTTTCTGCATTGATTCTTCAAACTCCAAATTCTCTTTGTGCATTTGGGAAAAATCAGGCTTTGGAGTATTCAGTATATATGAAAGAGGATTTGATTCTTTTTTTTGCTCAGATAAATATTCTTTTGTTATTGTTCGCATACAAGTCTTCCTCCCTATTTTTTTTATATTAACTGTTCTCTTGGAACGCTTCTCATAATTCAAGCTTTCTTCAATTTCTTGTACTCCATTATATCACATTTTTTTTGCTTTTGGAATAACTAACTATTGTCACAAAAAACGTTCCTTTTCTATAGCATTTTCAAAACTTTTAGTACAACCATCAGCAAGATTCTTGACATCGACACAGGTAACAAGTCCTTTCATATAATGATCCCACTGTTTATCATTCATTGAAAATGCAATGATTTTCTACAGTCCATTGTACCGGCATCTCTTCAGGCTGAATTTTTTTTTAAATTCAGCCTGAATTTTTTTTAAATTCAGCCTGAATTTTTTTTTAAATTC
>NZ_FUWG01000003.1:6683-223347 GCF_900167145.1 Treponema porcinum
ACTTTTAAATTCAGCCTGAATTTACTTTTAAATTCAGCCTGAAAAAAAGGCTGCCCGTAAAACGGGCAGCCTTTTTTTCACTACAATAATTTAATCAAGTGATGATGTTTTTCAGCCGATGCGGAATGTCCGTTCCGTAATACATTCCTTTATTTCTTTTGACAGTACTTTTCCAGATAAACTCTGAGTCCGTATCATAAGCCTGTATGTTCCCTCCTCCAGTTCAGAAGGAACTACACAACACAAAGAACCTGATGTGTTACGTCCAAGTTTTTCTGCACCAAGCTTTACATTTTTGGATTCATCTTCTGTATTTACAAAATACAGTCCGACTTCTTCGTTTTGTCCCTGAACAGCAATGTTAGTACCCTTTATTTCAAGAAAACCGTTACGGGTAAGTACTTCGCTTCCCTTTGTTTCAAGGTCAAATACTTCTGTAATAACAGGAACAATCGAGTTTCCCCTGCGGATTACGGGAGTTACTTTTTGAAGAATATCCTTAACTTTTGAACTTACGGTTGAGGTCAAAGAAAGTGAATGACGCTCTGTACTGTAAGAATCATTTTGGGTATTAAATGTTCCTGAAAGACTCAACCAGCACCTTGTAATTCCGTCATCAACTGTACAACCAGTAAGAATTCTGGCAATTTTTGCACTTCTGAAAAGTGCGGCTGCTTCAAGAAGCTTTTCTTTTGAAAAATCACCTGCAATGCCTGAACTTATTATGTCACAGGCAAGGTCGTCAACGGTACATGTTCCCTGACTTATTACACGTGCAAAATACGAAGGTGTATTTCCCAGATTATTTTTATAGAGTGCAAACGGCACTTCATTAGATTTGTGTTCAATCTGAACAGCATTCAATGTATTGATATTCATATGGTCATCTCCTATATATGAATAATAAGTAGATGTATGCTTTTTATACTTCCATTTTATAATTTAGCCACACATCTTTATATAAAAGGCCTGATTCTGTTACTGACCTTATCCACCATTCAAAAAAAGAAACAGATTTTCAGAAAACTTCTGTCCATTTCTTTTTGTCCCTCTGCCGTTCTTTTTAAGGCCGGCAGTGCCTTTTTTAATCTATCATTTTGAACCTCCTTAGTTAATTCGTAAAAATCGAATTAACTTACAACACAAATATACACTTCCTGCAGGAAATTGTCAAACAATAATTCGTAAAAATCGAATTATTGTTTATTTTTTTCTAAAGAAATACTTGAAACATACCGAAAATAATATATACTATTCGAACATTACGAAAAAAAACTTTTTTACTATTGAGAGTATAATTATTGGAGGAAAAATGCTTATATCCTTTTCCTGCGGAAATTTTCTTTCGTATGATTCCGTTCAGACTCTTAATTTAAAGAGCGGAAAAAAACTCCGTACAAAAAAAGACCATCTTTTCTATTCTGAAAATGCCGGAACAATCCTTAAATTTGCTGCCATTTACGGTGCAAACAGTGCCGGAAAATCAAATCTTTTTAAAGCAATGAATGTTGTACGCAGTTTTATCCTTACAGGACAGCTGGCTCAGAATTCAGCAGAACTGTACTGCCGTATAAAAAAGCAGAATATTGGAAAACCGTCTTTTTTTGAGATCACCTTTCTTGTAGATGACATTCCGTACACCTACGGACTTAAAATCGACATGCAGCGCAGGATTGTTGTATCAGAATGGCTGTTTTTTACAAAAGGAGAAAACAAGCATTACCTTTTTAACAAAGACGAGGCAGGGGCAAAAATTAAGTTCGGCTCAGTTCTTTCTGACTGCGAGGAAATAACCGTCCTTTCAAATGTTTTTTCAGGCGGAGAAAGCCCTTTTCTTTACTGTATGAACCACAATACAAAATCGTTCTATGAAAAGAATCCTAAGGCTGTAATTCTTAAAAAGATATTTGAATGGTTCGCCGTACATTTTGAGGTAATCTACCCGGAACAACCTATAAGCGACACTGCCCTTTTATACGAATCTATGACTCTTAAGAAATATGCCGATTACCTTAATTTTTTCAAGACTGGTATTGTTGATATAGAGAAAAAGGAAGTAAGCGAAGATTTTGTAAAATCAAATCTTTCTGTAATTGACCGGGCAAATATAGACCTTCAGATAAACCTTGTACGGACAAACAACCTTTTTACAAAAGAAAAAAAAGAATGGTCTGCGGTCATACGCAACAGGGCAAATATATTTACAATAAAAATGGATAAGAGCGGAACCGTAAAATTTTACGTGCTTAAATTCATACACCAATACGGAAACGAACGCGTAGCATACGAAATGCGCCGTGAAAGTGACGGTACTTACCGCCTGTTCCAGCTGCTTGATGTTCTTCTTACTGTCAAGAACAAAGTTTTTGTAATTGACGAAATAAGCCGCTGCATGCATCCGCTTTTGACGATTAAATTTGTAGAAATGTTTTTAAAGCTTGCAAAAGACAGAAACGTGCAGCTTATCGTTACTACTCACGAAACCCGCCTTATGAAACATGAATTCCTGCGCCGTGATGAAGTATGGATATGCGACAATAATGATGACGGTTCAAGCAAACTGTCCAGCTTTAATGAACAGCAGGTACGCATAGATAAGGTTATGGATGAGAATTATATGGAAGGAACCTTCGGCGGAATTCCAAAATGGGAATAACTATGGACACTGCTTTTGAAAATCCTGAATTTCTTACTTCTCAGATTATTACGTATATCGGAAACAAGCGGACGCTCATATACGATATAGAAAGCCAGATTAAGGAAATAAAAAGCGTCCTTAGAAAGGAAAAGCTTGTATGCGCAGACTTATTTTCCGGCTCTGGAATCGTATCCAGAATGTTAAAATCTCATTCATCCCGGCTTATCGTAAACGACCTTGAAAACTATTCGTTCATCATAAACTCCTGCTACCTTACAAATAAAGAAGATTTCAGCCGGGAAAAATACGCTGACTTCCGTAAAAAAATTCTTTCTGAGGCAGAAAAAACTCCTCAAGAGGGAATTATCTCGCAAAACTATGCGCCCAAGGACGACCGGAACATCCAGAAAGACGAACGGGCATTCTACACCAGGCAGAATGCGCTGCTCATAGACACATACCGCGCGCTCATCGAAGACATTGCTGATGAAAAATACCGCAGGTTCTTCCTTGCGCCGCTGATTACGGAAGCTTCGGTACACGTAAACACAAGCGGCGTATTCAAGGGGTTCTACAAAGACAGTACAACTGGAATCGGATGCTTTGGCGGAAAGGGAAAAAATGCACTTTCCCGCATAGAAGGCATAATTCAGCTTAAAGAACCGGTTTTCAGTAATTTTTCCTGCCAGTGCGAAATCCATCAGGAAGACACAATTTTACTTGCAGAAAAACTATCCGGCATAGACATGACGTATCTTGATCCGCCGTACAACCAGCATCCTTACGGTTCTAACTATTTTATGCTCAATCTTATAGCAAAGAACAAAATCGATGCAGAAACAAGCAGAGTTTCCGGCATTCCGAACAACTGGAACCGTTCTTTGTTCAATAAAAAAGCTGCGGCTCTTTCTTCTCTTGAAAAAATCATACAGACAATCGATTCTAAATTCATCATTATTTCGTACAATTCAGAAGGATTCATATCGTTTGATGAAATGGAACGGATGCTTGAATCTTACGGGCCGCTTAAAACGGTGGAAATAAAATATAATACGTTCAGGGGAAGCCGCAACTTAAAAAACCGGTCTATTCACGTAAGCGAATATCTTTTTATTCTTGAAAAACAGCGTTAATGAACCTAAGAATTCCTTAAAAAAAACAGTTACCGAAGCGACACGTAAGTTTTTCCAAAACCGCCGTCTTCCGGCGGTGCAAATGTAAAGTTCAGTACGGACGGACAGTTTGAAAGGTAGTCATGAACTGTCTGCTGAAGTACGCCGGAACCTTTTCCGTGAATGATGCTGAACTGCCTGAAATTATTAAGCGCACACAAATCAAGCTGACGTTCAAGCGCACGCACGGCTTCTTCTGCACGAAGCCCAAGAAGCCTTAGTTCAAAGGCTGGTTTTTCTTCTGCACTGCCAGATTCAGCTAGGTCAACGGAATAACTTACCGAAGGTTTGAGTGCAGTTCTATTTTTCACAAGAACAAGTTCGCTCTGGCGCAGGGTCATTTTTATGCTTCCGAAAAGCACCGTCCACCTGCCTTTTCCGGCGGGCGCGTCAATGATGCCTGTCTGATTTGAAGAAACAGATTTTACTTCCGCGCCCGGTTCAAACACAGGTTCTTTTTGCAATGCGCTGTTTTCCTGCATTACAGAAGAAGAAATGCTTACTGCATTTTTAAGCGCATCGGACGTTTTCATCCTTTTTTTTGAAGGTTTATGAGAAATGCGCTTTTTTTCCTCGTTTTCAAGGCGGAGCGTTTCTTCTGCAATCTTATGTTCTTCTTCAGAAAGTTTTTCATCCCTTTCAGAAACAGCTGCCGTAAAATCAGAAATAAATTTCCTTACGCCAAGCGTTTTTTCACGCGTAACTTCACCCTCTTTAAGAACGCGCACAAGATTTTCAAGGTCTTTTCTGGTCTGCACAAGAAAATCCTCTGCTTCACGCTGAATTCCTTTTTTTATTTCGTGTTCTTTCTGCCTGAGCTGCAAGGCTTTAAGGTCATTTTTGCGTATGCTTTCCAAAAGTGCTTCTTCGCGTTCCTTTATTTCGGCTAAAAGTCCGTCAAGTTCGGCATGCTTTTGGGTAAGCCCTTTTATAAGGGAAGAAACGTCTGCCTTTTCGCTTACGATATAGTCCCTGGCTTTCTGAACAATGTCTTTTGGAAGACCTGATTTTTCTGCAATTTCAAGTGCGTGACTTTCGCCGGGAATGCCCATCATAAGGCGGTATGTAGGACTAAGGGTATCGCTGTTGAACTCTACGGATGCATTTATACATTCGGGGTGCGTATAGCCGTAGTTTTTTATTATTCCCTGATGAGTCGTTATAAGCACGAAAGATTTTTTTTCGATAAGACGGTCAAGCACTGCCATAGAAACGGCTGCTCCTTCCTGCGGGTCAGTTCCGCTTCCAAGTTCGTCCAAAAGCACTAGTGACGATTCACCGGCACAGCGGACTGCGCGCGCTATATTCTTCATGTGTCCGCTGAACGTAGAAAGAGACTGGTCAAGAGATTGTTCGTCGCCTATGTCCGCATAAATTCCGCTGAATACAGGAAGGCGCGAACCTTCTTTTGCAGGAACAGGAAAACCGCACTGATTTAAAAGCGCAAAAAGTGCAATTGTCTTAAGCGTAACGGTTTTTCCGCCGGTGTTAGGGCCTGTAATTATAAGGATGCGCTTTCCTTCCATAAAGCGAATGTCTACAGGAACAGCCTTTTCACCTAAAAGCGGATGACGCGCGCCAATAAGCAGGAGCGGTTCTTCCTTACACGTATCGGCAAAAACACAGCCGTTTGCCTTTCCCCATGCGGCAGCTGCGCGCGTTCCGTCAAGTTTTTCCATAATTTTTAAAGCCTGCACCAAATCAAAAGAAAAAGGTGCGATTTTTGAAACTACGTCTACGATAATGCGCCGTATTTCCGCCTGAAGTTCAAATTCCGCCTCTACAAGTTCGTTACTGCACCGCACGCTTTCTTCCGGCTCGATGAATACAGTCTGCCCTGTGTGCGAAACTTCGTGAATTATTCCGGGAACGGAAGCGCGCCTGTTTGATTTTACTGCAAGCACCTGCCGTCCGTTTTTAAGCACAGGAACAGCAGATTCCAGAATGTCTGCGTATTTTGTGCCGGATGTAAACGAGCGCAGGATACTTTTTATTTTTGCATTAAGTTCTGCAATTTTTGCACGGATAGCGCGAAGTTCCGGTAAATCCCTAAGCTGTCCGTCAGAAGTCATAATGCGGTTTATTTCACCGTATACACTAGAAATATCAGGTATTGAGCGCACAAGGGATGCAAGCGATTTTAGGTTCAGTTCTTCTTCCGCATTCAAAACGGCATCTGTAACGTTCTTTACGGCAACGCAGAACTGAAGGACAGAATGCAGCTGCTCAAGGCTTACGGCTGCTCCCTGCACGGAAATCATCTTGAAAACAGGAAAAACCGGCTGCCATGAATTAAGCGCATTGTTCCGCGCCGTATGAATGTAGGTAAACCATTCACGGCTTAAATTCTTCCGCGCCTCAATTTCATCGCTTTTTGAAAGAGGCTCAAGATGTGAAAGCATATAAGCGCCTTCTTCACTTACGCAAAAGCCGGCTATTTCATCACGTATTCTGTAAAAATCTAATTCTGTTAAAGTTTTTTTATCCATTTGTTTGCAGTAATTCTACCGGCTGTACCGGCGCAGGCTACATTAAGGGTTAAAACAAACCTAGTCTTCCCACGTCTTGTTTTTTATCTGTTCCATAATGCGAAGCCAGCTGTCGTAGCGTTCCGCCGTAATTTCGCCGTCTTCAACAGCCTTACGGATACGGCAGCCGTTTTCGTGAGTGTGCGAACAGCTCATTCCAAAAGTGCACTGTCCTAAAAACGGCTTGAATTCCTTAAAATACAAGGCCAGGTCTTCCGCTTCAATTCCGTGGAGCATAAATCGGCGTATTCCTGGAGTATCTATTATAGAAGCAACGCGTCCTTTTATTCCGCCCGTAAGGGAAACGTTCAGGCGAATCCTGTTGAGAGTACCTTTTGTTGTTGTGTGGCTTCCCCGTCCGTATTTTTTAGAAAGGCTTCCTGTCTTAAGGACGCACGTATCGTCAAGCACGTTTACAAGACTAGACTTTCCTACTCCTGACTGCCCTACAAGCGCGCTCAGGTGGTCTTCAAGAAGTTCTGCAAATTCTGCAACACCCTCGCCTGTTTTTGCAGAAATGCGCATAACCTTGTAGCCAAGCTGTTCCCATATAGAAAGATATTTATCAACGTCTATTGTGTCATCAGTTCCGATTAAATCGTATTTATTGCACACAATCACCGGGGTAAGCCCAAGCATTTCTGCCTGAGCAAGTTCCCGGTCAATAAACCTGGGACGGAACGGCGGTTCTGCCGGTGTAGTAACAAGAATCATATAGTCAACGTTTGCCGCAAGAAGCTGCGGACATCTTCCCTTTACATTCCACCGCACAAATTCATTTTTACGCGGAACAAGACTTACGACCTGCCCCTTTTCTTCATCAATAGAGTCTGCTTCAATTTCTACGATATCGCCTGGTGCAAGCGGATTATAATATTCGGTGTCAGACTTAAGCACCTTTCCCTTTATGGAACACGACCGCGTAATTCCATCATCACACTCAACTTCAAAAAAATTATTAGATCCGGCTAGAACAGTTCCTTGCATATATCTGAATTATCAATTTTCAGCGCAGGATTGTCAAGACAACAGAAAAGACGGCTAAAAGAAGCACCGGAAGTACAAATATTCTTTCTCATTTTCACGCGCGGTGATTTGTGATAGTATAATTATATGGAAAAAACAGTATATATTTTCGGTCATAAAAATCCGGACACAGATTCTGTTGTGTCTGCAACTGCGTATGCGCGGCTGAAGCAGCTTCAGGGATTTGAAAACTATAAGGCAGCGCGGGCGGGACATTTTAATCCGCAGACGGATTATATTTTTAAGAAATTCAACGTGCAGTCTCCTAAATATATTTCAAACCTAACGCCAAAAGTTGAATATTATATGGAAGATGAATGTCAGGTTGTAGACGAAAACAAGTCTGTATGGGCGGCAATAGGCGAAATGGACAGTGCTCACCTTCGCGCCCTTCCTGTAGTAGACAAAGACGGAAAGTACAAGTCGCTTTTACACTACTCTGCATTTGCGCAAAAACTTCTTGACATTCTGAACCCTGAAAATAAAGTAAGCATTTCAACAAGCATCGGGCTGATTATCCGCACAATGAATGCGCAGCCGCTTATCGTTCATAATCAGGAAGAAATCTTCAAATCTACGATTCTTGTAGGCGCGGCAAGCGATGATACTTTTTCAAGAATGCTTGACGAACATAAAAGCGAAAACATCATTGTAATCACTAGCGACCGCGAAAAAATCTATGAAGCATGTATAGAACGCCGCGTAAAGCTTCTCATAATTACTTCCGGCTATATGCTGAACAAGGAACTTAAGGAAAAAGCGCAGCAAAACGGCGTAAGCGTCATTATGAGTCCGTACACCACAAGCGATACGGTGATGATGATTGCATATTCAACGCCTGTAAGCCTTATGGCAGACCCGGAAATTCAGCCGGTTCACCCGGAAGATACAATCTCCAAAATCAGGCAGGTTCTACTTGATTCTCCTATCCGCCGTCTTCCTGTTGTTGATGCAGAAAACAAGGTAATCGGCATTATTTCCGAACACGACCTTACTAACGAGCCGAACATCCAGCTTATCCTTGTTGACCACAACGAACTTTCACAGGCTGTAGAAGGAATAGAACATTACAAAATTCAGGAAGTCATTGACCATCACAGAATCGGACCTTTGAGTACAACATATCCGATAACGTTCATAAACAAGCCTATTGGCTCAACGTCAACAATAATCACTACGCTGTATCAGGAAGCAAAAATTCCTATTCCAAAGGAAATTGCAAGCATTCTTCTGTGCGGAATTTTAAGCGATACGCTGATTCTTCAGTCAACTACAACAACAGACATAGACAGGCAGACTGCGGAGTATCTTTCAAACATCACAGACCTTGACATTCAGACACTTGGAAAGGAAATTCTTACTGCTGGAAGCCGCATAAAGGGAAGAACGGCAACAGAGGTCATTCATCAGGATATGAAAGAATACCGCGAAAATAAATCAGTATACACGGTAAGTCAGATTGAAGTAGGAAACCTTAAGGAAATTCTTGACAGGAAAAAGGAATTTCTTTCTGAACTGGAAATCGAGCGGCGGAGCAACAAGGCTGTATTTGCAGCTCTTTTAGTAACGGACATAACGCAGCTTTCAAGCATACTGATGATGTCTACCGACCCGAAATTCCAGCCGTTCATTACATTTCCTAAATTGGAAAACGACATCTACTTTTTAAAGGATGTAGTAAGCCGCAAAAAGCAGCTTATTCCTCTAATCACCGAACAGGTAGAAAACTACGAGCGGTAATTTTTTGTACGTTTTTGAAAATTGCAATTTTCAGGCGTTCACTATATAATGAAAAACGCAGATGGGGAGCTGGTGCAAAGCCGGCTGAGAGTAGGCTGTATGCCTTGACCCTTAAACCTGATTTGGATAATGCCAACGTAGGGAATGCGCTCCGACCGTGCAGGACAGGAAAGTCTTTATACCTGTCCTGTACGCGTACTGTCTTTTCCTTCGCCCATTTCAGAAAAAAATTATAAGGAAAAGCTGATGACAAAAAATGAACTTACTGCACAGATGTGCGAAGCAGTAAAAAAAGTACGGGAGCATAATCCTATGGCTCCTTCAATTACAAATTCAGTAACAATTAATTTTGTGGCTAATGCGCAGCTTGCAGCAGGCGGTTCTGCGGCTATGGTGTACCTTCCTGATGAGGGAGAATTTCTTGCGGAAGTCAGCAAGGCGTTCTACGTAAATGCAGGAACGCTTCTTCCGGTGTACGAACAGTCGCTTCCGCGCACATGCAAGGCTCTTTTTGAAAAAGGATGCCCTTGGGTGCTTGACCCGGTAGGAATAGGAATAGGAAGCCTTCGCACTCAGCTTCTGCGTACTATGAAGGAATATAAGCCGGCCGTCATTCGCGGAAACGCCTCGGAAATTATTGCCGTAGCAAAACTGTGGAATCTTCTTTCTGACAAGGACGATTCTGCAAAATCAAAAGGTGCGCGGGGCGTTGACTCCACGGACGAAGTGCTTGCGGCAAAAGAAGCGGCACAGGTCATTGCGCGCTATACAGGCGGCGCTGTTTCCGTAAGCGGAGAAACTGACCTTGTTACAGACGGAACTGTTTCTGTTTTGTGCCGCGGCGGTTCTCGCTTTCTTCCGATGATTACGGGTGCCGGCTGTTCTCTTGGTGGAGTAACGGCAGTTTACTGTACGGAAGCATCTCCGTTCATTGCATCCCTTACAGCTACAAGCGTATACAACATTGCTGCAAAGGATGCGGAAAAAAACTGTTCAGGTCCCGGCACGTTCCAGGCCTCATTTTTAGACAGCATCTACCTTCTTACTACAAGAGCAGAAAGAATGAAAGATGCAGACATTGAAATTTTATCGTAAACACAGGCGAAGTGCTGAGTAACCGCTTCAAGTGTTAATCAGTACTTCCCTAAGGAAAGGTATAAAATGAATACACTTATAGCATTTTCAGTTGCACCGTTCGGAGCAGGAGAAGAACTTTCTGATGCTGTTGCCGAAGTTGTACAGATTATACGTAATTCCGGCTTGAAAAACAGGACTTATTCAATGTTCACGGAAATTGAAGGCGAATGGGACGACGTTATGCGCGTAGTAAAAGATGCTACGTTCGTTCTTGCTCAGAAAGGACTGCGCACGGAACTTGTACTTAAGGCAGACATACGCCCTGGCTACACAAATACTATGGACGGAAAACTTGAACGCCTTGAATCGTCCATTAAGAAAAACAAAAAAAGCGGACGGTGCGCACAAAAAGATTTAACGCTGTACGCAATTACTGACCGTCACTGGCTTAACGGCCAAACGCTTAAAAGTCAGGTGGAAAAGGCACTTAAAGGCGGAGCTACGATGATTCAAATCCGCGAAAAAGACCTGAACGAAAAGGATTTTCTTTTAGAAGCGGAAGAACTGCTTGCACTGTGCCGTTCGTACAATGTTCCGTTTATCGTAAACGACAACGTGGAACTTGCAGTAAAAATCGAGGCAGACGGCGTACATGTAGGACAGAGCGATATGAATGCGCGGGATGTGCGCGCCCTAATCGGAAACGATAAAATTCTGGGAGTTTCAACGCAGACGGTAGAACAGGCACTTTTTGCACAGGAATGCGGCGCAGATTATCTTGGAGTCGGCGCAGTATTCCCTACAGGCTCAAAGGATGATGCAGAAGTTCTGGACAGAAAAACGCTTATGGACATTTGCAAGGCAGTTTCCATTCCTGTTGTTGCAATCGGCGGAATTACAAAAGACAACGTACGGGAACTTAAAGGAACCGGCATTGCAGGAATTTCTGTTATAAGCGCAATTTTTGCACAGAAAGACATTCAGAATGCAACGGCGGAACTTTTAAAACGGACGGAAGAAATTTTATGAGCATAATCCGCGGCGCAGTTTTTGATTTGGACGGTACCCTTCTTGATTCCATGAATTTCTGGAAAGACTGCGGAAAAGATTTTGTACGCGCGCACGGTATTGAGCCGGAAGAAGGTCTTTCTGAAAAACTGTACAGAATGAGTATGGCGCAGGGCGCTCTCTACCTTAAACAGACGTATTTTCCAAGCGCAAGCGAAGAAGAAATAGGCAAAGGAATTGAGCAGGTTCTGCAAGATGATTATGCAAAGCATATTCAGCTTAAGGACGGCGCACAGGAAACGCTTGATTTTCTTTCTTCGCGCGGAATTCCGTGCGCGCTTGCTACTGCAACGCCGGAACAGCTTTTCCGCCCTGCCCTTACGCGCCTTAATATCGAGTCGTATTTTTGCGCGGTGCTTACATGCCCTGCACTCAATACGTCAAAGGAAACGCCGCTTATCTACCAAAAAGCTGCTGAATTACTAAAAACCGCGCCGGAAGAAACGGTCGTGTTTGAAGATGCGCTTATTCCCATACGGACAGCGTATGAAGCAGGCTTTTTTACCGCAGGAGTATACGACAGTTCGTGCGGAAACGACATTTCCAAAATAAGGGAGTACAGCTGCGTGTTCCTTGAAAGCCTTGCGGACTTTACGGAAACAGTAAAAAACGGCGCGCTTGTAATTGCGCAATGATGTAACCAGAACAATACGGGAAGGTAAAAAGAAACAGATGTACACAGCATTAACTATTGCAGGGAGCGATTCAAGCGGCGGTGCCGGAATTCAGGCGGACATAAAAACGATGACGGCGCATGGTGTATACGCAATGAGCGCAATAACCGCACTTACGGCGCAGAACACTACGGGCGTTTTTGCAGTTTCGGAAGTAACGCCGGATTTTTTACATGAGCAGATACGCGCTTGCGTAACGGACATTGTTCCAGGCGCAGTAAAAACAGGAATGATTCCGTCTGCAAAAAGCGTAGAGGTAATTGCCTCGTGCATACGAGAGTTTGACCTTATGCACGTTGTAGTAGACCCGGTAATGGTTGCTACAAGCGGCAGCCGCCTGATTGACGAAAATGCCTGCGAAGAAATGAAAAAATTACTTTTTCCGTGCGCAGAACTTATAACGCCAAATATTCCGGAAGCAGAACTTTTATGCGGCATAACGATACGTACGGCAGAAGACATGGAAATGGCGGCGCGTTCCCTTATGGAAAAATACGGCTGCGCCGTTCTGTGCAAGGGCGGACACAACGTTCAGACGGCAGACGATTTTCTTGCTTCTTCGGACGGCTGTATCTGGCTAAAAGGAAAGCGCATTGATAATCCGAATACGCACGGTACCGGCTGCACGCTTTCAAGCGCAATTGCTTCAAACCTTGCAAAAGGAATGTCACTTGCAGAATCTACATCACATGCAAAGGAATATATTTCCGGCGCACTTGAATCAATGCTTGATTTAGGACACGGAAGCGGCCCTTTAAATCATACATGGTGCTTTGAGGGGTTTTAGGGAGTTTCTTCTGAAACGCCCCCTAGGAGAGGGAGGTGGCAGGCTTCCTCCTTCCTGTTATGACAGAAAATGAAAGATAAAATCTTTTTCTGCAATTTTTACTATAGGAGGGTGTAATAAAAACTTTGCCTGAAATAGCGTCAAAGTTTTTATTTAAGGTTTAATACAAACCTTAAAAACGGAGAAGTCAAGGCTTTAAGCGACAGCGTGCCTTGACTCGACGTATTCACAAGTTCGCGTTGCGAACTTCCTTATCAACTGCCGCTTCTCATTTCATTGCGAAGCGGCATAAAAAGTCAATCGATTGTCGAAACAATCTTCTTGACTTTTTATAGGAGAAAAAAATGGAATACACTACACAGATGGACGCGGCGCGGAAAGGAATTGTAACGCCGGAACTTAAAACGGTAGCAAAGAAGGAATATATGGAAGAAAGCGCGCTTATGGCGCTTGTAGCGCAGGGAAAGGCGGTAATTCCGGCAAATAAAAAGCACACATGCCTTAATCCTGAGGGCGTAGGAAGCATGCTGCGCACAAAAATCAACGTAAATCTTGGAGTTTCGCGCGACTGCACTGACTATAATGTTGAAATGCAGAAAGTAATGAGCGCGGTTAATATGGGCGCTGAGGCGATTATGGATCTTTCAAGCCACGGTAACACTCAGCCGTTCCGCCTGAAACTTACGTCGGAATGTCCTGCGATGATAGGAACTGTTCCTGTGTACGACAGCGTAATCCACTACCAGCGCGACCTTGAAACGCTTACAGCTCGCGATTTTATTGATGTAGTACGCCTGCATGCGGAAGACGGAGTTGATTTTGTTACGCTTCACTGCGGAATTACAAAAAAAACTATCGAGCAGATTAAACAGCACAAGCGCAAGATGAACATAGTAAGCCGCGGCGGAAGCCTTGTTTTTGCCTGGATGAGCATGACCGGAAACGAAAATCCGTTCTACGAATATTATGATGAAATTCTTGACATCTGCGAAAAATACGACGTTACAATTTCTCTTGGAGATGCGTGCCGCCCGGGATGTCTTGCGGATGCTACAGACGTTTGCCAGATAGAGGAACTTGTACGGCTTGGTGAACTTACAAAGCGCGCCTGGGCACATAACGTTCAGGTGATGGTAGAAGGACCGGGTCACGTTCCGCTAGACCAGATTGCGGCAAATATGAAAGTACAGCAGACTATATGCATGGGTGCACCTTTTTACGTACTTGGCCCGCTTGTTACGGACATTGCGCCGGGATATGACCACATAACTTCTGCAATCGGAGGAGCTGTTGCGGCGATGAACGGAGCGGCGTTTTTGTGCTACGTAACGCCGGCGGAACATCTTGCGCTTCCGAACGTTGAAGACGTAAAGCAGGGAATAATTGCTTCACGGATTGCAGCACACGCTGCCGATATTGCAAAAGGCATTCCGCATGCGCGCGACATTGATGACAGAATGGCTGATGCCCGGCGCGCACTTGACTGGGAAGCTCAGTTTGCCTGTGCGATTGACCCGGACACTGCGCGCAGCATACGAAACAGCAGAAAGCCGGAGGACGACCACAGCGATACGTGCAGCATGTGCGGAAAATTCTGCTCCGTACGGAGCATGAACAAGGCTCTTGCTGGAGAAAAAATAGACATTCTGTAGATTTTATGGCCGTCTGAAATAGCGGCGGCTATTTTACTCCGCAGCAGTTAGGATTACTGCACATTGCACAGTCTTCGCCCTTTGCAAAAAGTTCTTTCATCGTGCGCCAGCCGAGTACGGCACATTTTACGCGCGCCGGCATATGCGCAATATCCTGAAGGGCGGCCGCTTCGTCAAGTTCTTCAATCTGATTTTCGTCAGCTTCGCCTTTTATCATTCCCATAAAAATTCCGTCAAGACGTTCTGCCTCTTCTTTTGTCTTTCCGATAACAAGGTCAAGCATCATATCGCAGCTTGCCTGACTTACGGCGCATCCAGAACCGGTAAAAGAACCGTCAACGATAATGCCGTCTTCAACTTTTAAATTCAGCGTAATATTGTCGCCGCAGCTGGGATTTATTCCGTTCATTGTAAAATTCGCGCCCGGAAGCTCTTTTTTATGAGACGGATTTAAGTTATGTTCGTTCAATATTTCGCGGTACAGTTCTTTTGTGTCCATAGTTACAAAAAACTCCTGTAAAATTCAAGGTTAATACAGAAAAATCCTCAGGCCGGATTCATTCAGTGTTTCCAAAAATGTCAGTCCTTAAAGCCCATCCACCGGCGGACGTTCCTAAGTTTTTCGGCAAAAATGCGCACTTCTTCTTCCGTGTTGTAAAAATACAGGCTGGCGCGTGCTGTTGCCGGAAGCCCAAGATATGCACCAAGCGGCTGTGCGCAGTGATGACCGGCGCGGATTGCAATTTTTTCAGAATCAAGGACGCTTGCAATGTCGTGCGGATGAACGCCGTCAATAGTAAACGTTACAATTCCGCAGTGCTTTTCAGGATTTTCACTTCCAACCACAGAAACATGCGGAATACGGTTCATTTCTTCCATTAAAACAGACGTAAGCCTGTTGTCGTGCCGGACAATTTCGTCAAAACCAATCTGATGTACGTATTCAAGCGCGCTTGCAAGACCGACTGCCCCGGACGCATTCACCGTTCCGGCTTCGAATTTATGCGGCAGTTCTGCCCATGTTGCACCTTCGCGCGTTACATATTCAATCATTTCTCCGCCGCGCAAAAAAGGCGGCATTTCTTCAAGCAGTTCTTTCTTTCCGTAAAGAACGCCAATCCCCATAGGCCCGCAAATTTTGTGTCCGCTGAACGCATAAAAATCCGCGCCGATGTCCTTTACGTCCACCTTAAAATGCGGAACTGCCTGCGCACCGTCAACAACGCAGACTGCACCAACGGCGTGAGCGCGGGAAGCAATTTCCTTTACAGGATTAGTTATTCCAAGAACGTTGCTTACGTGTCCTACGGCAACAAGCTTTGTCCGGGCGTTTATTTTATCAAGTTCAGTTTCCGGAAGTTCTGCCGTCTTTGGATTACATTCCATAAACACAAGCTTTGCACCTTTTGCCTGCGAAAGCATCTGCCACGGAAGAATGTTTGAATGATGTTCGGAAATGCACACGGCAATTTCATCGCCGGAAGAAACATTCGCCATTCCCCAGGTATAGGCAACAAGATTAAGCGACTCGCTTGCGTTCCTCGTAAAAATAATCTCGCAGTCCTTTGCATTCAGAAAGTCGGCTGTTGTATGACGTGCATTTTCATACGCTTCAGTCGCCCTGCCGCTTAAGTCATAAAGACCGCGCAGGGGATTTGCGTTATTTTTTTTGTAAAAGCCAGAAACCGCATCAATGACGCACTTTGGACGCTGTGTAGTTGCGGCATTGTCAAAATAAATCAGACCGCTGTTTTCCGGCGCGTCAAAAATCGGAAAATCTTTTCTATATAAATTGCTCATACACTAGTCCTCGCCGAAAAGTCCGTTCATAAAATCAGAAACGGCAGACACCGTAACGTCATCAGTAATCTTGCCCAAAAGCGCCTGCACCTTTGCACGCGCTATTATATTTTCCGCAGACTCTTTTGGAATTCCCCTGCTCTGCATATAGAAAAGCACGTCATCACCAAGCCGCCCGATTGTAGCACCGTGTTCGCCTGAAACGTCCTCTTCATCGCATAAAATTACAGGAATAGAATTGTTCACCGCCTGCGGGCTAAGCAAAAGAGTTTCTTCCTGCTCATTACCGGTTGAGCCTGAACAGCCGTTTTTAAAATCTATTGTTCCACGGTAAGTTTTTCTTCCGTTTCCGCGAAGCGTTCCGTTTACAAACATCTGGCAGTCAGACTTTTTGCCGTACTGAAGGACAACATAATTCATATCAAGAACCTGACCGTCTGCGCAAAGATACGCGGCATCTGAACGGAATGCAGACTTATAGCCGGAAAGGTTAGCCCCTGCCCCAAGATAAGTCTGTGCGCCTCCAAGAATAATGTGCGTTACCTCAATGGACGCGTTTTCTTCACAAAAACCAGCCGTTTCGTCAGCCTGCACAAACCCCGCGCCCAAAAGCTGAACTTTAACAATATGAATATGTGCATTGCGCGCCGCATAAAGTTTTGTCCTGAGCGCCTGAAATCCACCGTCGCCTTTATCTGATGATGAAACGATTATAACAGTAACGGACGAATTTTCCCTTGCAAAAACATCCTGCGCTGCGGCGGCTCTTTTTCCGCCGGAAAGTCTGTAGTCAAGCACAACAGGCGCATTTTCCGCCCCCGAACTTACGCCGGAAGCAGAAGCGGCTGTAATAAGGACAGGCTGAACTCCGTCAAAAAGCGCATCAAAAGAAGAACCGCAGCCTCCTGTATACGCTGCATCCGGCATCTCTTTGAAAGACGGTTTTTCGCTGAAAGAAACGCCTTCACAAATTCCGCGTACTTTGGGAAGAACAGGCTCAAGAGCAGACGGTACGTCAACAGCCGCCCTGTTCATCTTAAGCCAGCTCCAGGTCTTGGAAGGAATTTCGTTTACAGTTATATGATTTGTTTTTTCCATAAATATTTCCTTACATTGAACCTTTCATTTCCAGACGGATAAGGTTGTTCATTTCTACTGCATACTCAAGCGGAAGTTCCTTGCTTACAGGATTTGCAAAACCTGAAACAATCATGCTCCGCGCCTCTTCTTCGCTTATTCCCCGGCTCATAAGGTAGAACACAGCATCATTGCTTATCCTTCCGATTTTTGCCTCGTGACCAACGTCGCTTGTATCGTTAAGAACCACGTTTGCAGGAATTGTATCGCTGCGGCTTTCTGAATCAAGCATAAGCGACTGGCAGGAAACGCTTGCTTTTGAATGTTCTGCGTTTTTTGCAATATAGACGGCGCTTCTGTACGTAGATTTTCCGCCGCCTTTTGAAATTGATTTTGTAGTAATTACGCTTGAAGTGTCAGGCGCAAGGTGAACCATTTTTGCGCCGGTATCAAGATCCTGACCCGAACCGGCAAACGTAACGCCGGTAAATTCAGCGCGCGCACCTTTTCCAACAAGGTCGCTTTCAGGGTAGAGACAGCCAACGTGGCTTCCAAAACTGCCTGAAATCCATTCGATTGTACCGCCTTCCTCAACGCGTGCGCGCTTGGTGTTAAGGTTGTACATATTCTTAGACCAGTTTTCGATTGTAGAATAGCGAAGGTGCGCGCCTTTTTTTACGAAAAGCTCAACAGCACCGGCGTGAAGATTTGCCACGTTGTATTTCGGAGCAGAACATCCTTCTATAAAGTGAAGGTCTGCGCCCTCGTCAACGATAATCAGCGTATGCTCAAACTGCCCTGCGCCTTTTGCGTTCAGCCTGAAATAAGACTGAAGCGGAAACGAAAGGTGAACGCCTTTAGGAACGTATACAAACGAACCGCCTGACCAAACGGCACCGTGAAGGGCAGCAAATTTATGGTCTTTAGGTGTAATGAGCGTCATAAAATATTCCTTTACCATCGCGCCCCATTCACTGCTTTTGAGCGCGCTTTCAAAATCAAGGTAGACAACACCCTGCTTTGCAACTTCTTCCTGAATGTTGTGATAGACAAGCTCGCTGTCATACTGCGCGCCTACACCGGCCAAAGACTTTCTTTCCGCCTCTGGAATTCCAAGTTTTTCAAAAGTGTCCTTTATATCCTGCGGAACGTCATTCCAGTCGCCGCTCATTTTTGTTTTAGGGCGGACGTAAGTTGCAATGTTTTCCATGTTAAGACCGGTAATGTCCGGCATCCAGGAAGCAGAAACACCCGTTTTATTGTAGATTTCAAGCGATTTAAGACGGAATTCCGCCATCCATTCAGGGTCGCCTTTTTCCTGACTGAGTTTTTTTACGATTTCAGGGGAAAGACCTGCCTCTATGCGGTAAAAATCTTTCTCCGACTCCTCGTAGCGGAAATCGTAGAATTCGCGGTTTATGTCCTGTATCTGTGTTTTTTCTTCTGCCATAATATTATTTTATATATTCGTCAAAGCCATTCTCATTGATTTTCTGAACCAACGAACCGTCGCCGGTCTTAACGACCGTTCCCTTTACCAGAATGTGCGTATAGTCAACATTCAGACTTTCAAGAATCCGCGTTGAGTGCGTAATAATCAAAAGCGCGCCACCATGCCTTTTCTGATATTCTTCAATTCCTTTAGAAACCGTGCGGACAGCATCAACGTCAAGACCGGAATCTGTTTCATCAAGAATGGCAAGTTTTGGCTTAAGCATAAGAAGCTGGAGGATTTCGGACTTTTTGCGCTCTCCGCCGGAAAATCCTACGTTCAAATCGCGTCCGGCATAAGATGCATCCATATTAAGAAGTTCCATATTCGCCTTAAGTTCTTTCTGAAACTGAAACAGTTTTACGCGCTCGCCGGTTCGCTGCTGGATTGCGCTTCTGATGAACGTCTCAAGACTTATTCCCGGAACTTCAAGCGGATTCTGGAATGAAAGGAAAAGTCCTGCCTTTGCGCGCTTATCTGTCTTTTCTTCCGTTATATCCTGACCGTCAAAAATAATTTTTCCGCCGGTAAGCGTATAGACAGGATTTCCCATAATGGCATTTCCAAGAGTAGATTTTCCTGCACCGTTCGGCCCTAAAAGTACGTGCGTTTCTCCGCTCTGTATCTGAAGGTTTACGTTACTGAGTACCTGTTTTTCCTCAACACGCACCGAAATATTCTGAACATCTAGCAATGCCATAAAATTCTCCACAAGTCAATAAAATTTCTGTTTCCAGCCGTTATAAATCTACTGATTTACTAGGTAATAGTCAAATCAATTCATATCTATAATACTGAAAAAAAGCGGTTAATACAACAAAAGGGAAAAAGAAAGACAGCACAAATGCATTATAATATTTTCCTACAAAAACATAATTCCAAAAAGTGCACCAAAAAGGATAAGAACAATCGGATGTAGTTTTGTTTTAAGGGCGACGGCAGTTGCGACGGCGTAAAACGCAATGTTCTTCCATTTAAAAAGTCCGCTCCACCCTTCCAGAGTTTTAAGGGCTGATGCAGACTCAGGAATCGAAAGGAGCGCAAGTACAAAAATATTTACCGCGGCAACAAGCACAAGACCTGTAGCCGCCGGACGCAGAGTTGTAAACACAGTTTTTACCGCCGGTCTATTCTGAAACGACGTAAGAAAGCGCGCAATTATAAGAATACATATAATAGAAGGAAGTACCTCTCCTACCGTTACGATTATGCCGCCTGGAATACCGTGCAATTCATAGCCGATGTACGTTGCCATATTCACGCCTATAGGTCCCGGCGTACTTTCGGAAATGGCAACCATATTGTAGAACTGCTCAGGGCTTATAAGTCCGCGCTCTACAATCATCTGCTGCATAAGGGTGATGGCAACAAGTCCGCCGCCTATTGTAAAAAGTCCCACATAAAAGAAAATGCAGAAAAGTTCAAAAAGCGAAACAGAAGGCATTTTATTGACCTCCACTGTTTTTTTTATCAAGATAAGCGTTTACAAAATGAATGACCGTACCTAACGCAATTGCCCCTAAAATGATGAAAAAAGACGGCACCTTAAAAAAATAAACCAGAACGAACGAAACAAGAGCCAGCGCAAGCGAAAAAACGTTTTTGACGGTGTTTTTTGCAAAATTCAGCGTTACTTTTGTAAGCAGTGCGGCAACAGCTACATTTACGCCGGAAAGGGCTTTCTGCACCCACGGATAGTCGTTCACCGAACTTATAAGGTTTGCAAGAACCATAATTATTATGAGCGACGGCGTTACTATTCCGGCAGTTCCAATTATTCCGCCTGCAATTCCGGCTTGCTTATACCCAACGAACGTAGAAACGTTTACCGCCACAATGCCAGGCGTAGACTGCCCGATTGCATAATAATCTATTAAATCTTCGTCCGTAATCCAGCCGCGCTTTTCAATCAATTCCTTCTGCAGCATCGGCATCATTGCAAGTCCGCCGCCAAACGTCATCACGCCTACTTTACAGAACGTAAGGTAGAGCGTTACCAAAGTCTTAAATTTATCCATATTATTGCTGATTTTACCGCTATACGCCGTCCGTATCAATGAGGAACAGAGTCGGAACAATTGGAAGACAACGATAATTATCAATTGAGTATAATTTGCATTTCCGCTATTATAGGGATAATTGTTTTTTTTATATCGAGGTTCTTATGGCTGAAAATAAAGAAGTCCGCGTAAGATACGCACCTTCCCCGACCGGTATGCAGCATATCGGCGGTGTACGCACAGCACTTTTTAATTATCTTTATGCACGCTCTAAAGGCGGAAAATTCATTCTTCGTCTGGAAGATACAGACCGCACCCGCTACGATGAAAAATACGTGCAGAATCTTTACGACACGATGGCATGGCTTGGTCTTGAATGGGACGAAGGCGGCGATAAAGGCGGAGAATACGGTCCTTACGTTCAGAGCGAACGTTTTGAACTGTACAAAAAATATGCTTTCGAACTTGTGGAAAAGGGAGAAGCATATTACTGTTTCTGCGATTCCGAACGTCTTGAACGCATAAGAAAAATTCAGACAGAAAATAAAATGGCTCCGGGTTATGACCGTAACTGCCGCCACCTTACGCCGGAAGAAGTAAAGGCAAATCTTGATGCCGGAAAACCGTACGTTATCCGCCTTAAAGTTCCTATGGAAGGAGTAACCAAATTCCACGACCATCTTCTTGGCGACATTGAATGGAAAAACGAAGACATAAGCCCAGACCCTGTCCTTCTTAAAAGCGACGGATTTCCGACGTATCACCTTGCGAATATCGTTGACGACCATTTTATGAAAATAAGCCACGTTATGCGCGCTCAGGAGTGGATTCCTTCAACACCGCTTCACGTTCAGATGTACCGCGCATTCGGATGGGAACACCCGGAATTCTGCCACCTTCCTATGGTAAACGGAAAGGACGGACAGAAACTTTCAAAGCGTCACGGTGCAACTTCCGTAAACGAATTCCGCGCACGCGGCTACCTTCCAAAAGCAATAATAAACTACGTTGCAATGCTCGGCTGTTCATACATTGACGGTCAGGACATGTACACGCTTGAAGAACTTGCAAAAAATTTCAAGCTGGAACACCTGAACAAAAGTCCTGCTGTATTCGACTACAAAAAACTTGAATGGTACAACGGCCAGTATATCCGCATGATGAGCGACGAAGAACTTTACGATGCAGTCCTTCCGTTCATTACAAAAACAGGAGATGCCGCGCTTGACATAAACGTTTCTGAAGAATTCCCTGCACCGCATGTAGGCCCTGAATATTCCGGAATTGCCATGGGAGATGACGGAGAACCAGTCTGCGTTGATAAAAGCATGAACATGACAAGCGCAGACGTAAAGGCGGCCCTTATGCAGCTTATGCCGCTCATAAAAGAACGCCTTAAATACCTTACGGACGCTGCAGAAATGGTACATTTTCTGTTTACAGAACCAAAAGTTCCTGCGGCAGACCAGATTATTCCTAAAAAACTTGATGCGGCAAAAACAAAAGAAATTCTTGAAGCCGCAAAAGATTTTGTTTCCGGCATCTTTGGAAAAACGCATGAAGAAGCAGAAGAAGCTGCGCGTTCAGAAGCAGAAAAACTTGGCGTTAAGCTTGGCGACTTTATGATGCCTATAAGAATGGCCGTAACAGGAAGCCGGGTAAGTCCGCCGCTCATCGGTTCAATCTGGATTTTAGGAAAAGAAAAATCCATTGCCCGCATCGAAAAGACACTTAAGGCATTATAGCGTTACAGAACGCAGAATAAAAAAAATCCCCGAAAGGGGATTTTTTATCACGCAGAAACAGCAGCAGTCCCGCCTCCCACCACTCTTCCCTGACACACAAAAAAAAATGCCGCACAATAACTGTGCGGCACGAACATTCAAAATTTAAAATGCTCTCTTTCTATCTATATTATTAATAGATTACAGTTTTACAGTAACAAGGAACTCAAGTTTCTGTACGAATACATCCTTTACAACTTCCCAAATGTCATTGTTGCTAGAATAGTCAACAGAGTTGTTGTTAAGTTTGTTAAGAATGTTGTATGAAGCATCTACAGTAACTTTCTTTCCAAGGAATGCTGTAAATCCTGCATCCCAAGAAGTAGCAAAGTCGCTTGAATCAAAACCGAATGCTACAGTTGTACTTGTTGAATCTACAGAAGAGCTAGTTGGATCATCTCTTGTCTGTGTTGCAACGATATTCCATCCAAGATCACCTACTGTAATTTTTGTACCGCAGTTGAACTGGAATTTACCAGGAACTACAGCATACGTTGCAGCAAAAGTAAGGGTCGGTTCAAAACCGATGTCTGTCTTGAAGTTGCGTGACGTATAATAAGTCTTGTCTCCGTCAATCGGTTTCACATAATCTTCATCCCATACAAGACCTACCTGCAAAGGAAGTGCAAATTTTGCCTTCAATGTAAGTTTGTCTGTAGCAGCAACAGTTGCTTTGTATGCAGCAGAAAGCTGAATCAAATGATTTGCAGCACCAAGGTGTTCGTCTGAACCGTCTTTGTTCTGATTCTGTACAATCGGAGTAATTCTCCAGCGTGTATCAGCATTGTAAGAAACTTTGTGAGAGAAACCTTCTGTTTCTGACTTAAGGTTCTGTGTAAATCCACCGCGAAGATACAGGTCTGCAAATCCTTTGTCTGCATAGCCGTCATTATTGTCGTAGTATTTTGCTGTCATAGCATCTACTGCAATCTGGAAGAACGGAGAATATTTGTTGTTAAAACCAAGCTGAAGGTCTGTGTAGAATTCATATGTATCTTTCTGAACAATAGATTCATCACCAGAATCCGGCTTGACGTTCTGAAGATATCCTACGCCTCCAACAGGATTGTAGTACAAAGATGCCTTTACGCCGAACTTTTCTGCACCAAGAAGAATAGAACCTGTGTATGCATATTTTGCATCTGCCTCATACGTATAGTTTACCTCATCTGCACCAGATGCATCATCGAATACAGAAGTCATTTTCATACCGTCAAGCTGACCGCCGAAATAAGCACCAACGTACATTTTCTTAAGCTGTCTTGCAAAACCAAAGTTGAATCCAAGCCCGTCTTTCTTATTGTACTTATGTCCATCATTGTAGTTATAGCCAAAGTAGCCGAAGAATTTTTCTGGCTGTACGCCCCAGAAATCTGTTACGCTGATAAAATCATCTACATCTGTACTGAACAAGCCTTTTGTTGTTGTAGCTGTAAAAGAAGTTGCAGTAGGAACATCCTTTATTGCTGCTGCATTTACGCCTGTATAATTTTTAGCTGACGCAAATGAAAGTACTGCTGCACCAAGCGCAGCTGCACAAATAATCTTTTTCATATTATTGAATCTCCAAATAAAAATCTTTCTTTATTGATGATAAAACACCTGTAATAAAGCGGTTTATTCGATGTAACCTTATTCACCAGCACCAGAACCAGCAGCCGACAGCTTATTAAGCTTATTAAAGCCACTTTCTGTCAGTGTGATTACATTTCCGCTGATTGTATAATCCCCTTCTGAAAGAATGGACTTATAATAATCCAAGGCAGCTGCAGGAATTGTAACAACCTCTCCATTTTCATCCACTAATGGTTGTCCATTGTACATTACCGTATACGTTCCTTTGCCGTCACCAGGGACATCTGGTACAGGGCCATCTGTTACAGGGCCATCTGTTACAGGGGGGATAACTTCCTGTCCACCGTCTCCGCCACTACTCTCAAGCAGAGGAAGCACCTTCTGATAGCCACTATATGTCAGTGTGATTTCATTTCCTTTCATTGTATAATCAACACCTTCTTCAAGGTTAACTTCCTCCACACCGTAAAACCACATACTTTCTGGAAGAGATTCTTCAATTATATCTCCATTGTATATTACTACATACGTAGTTCCTGCACCTGGTTCAGTGGGGTCAGTCGGTTTTTCGTTTCCGCCTGAAGGATTTTCGTTTCCGCTTCCGCCGTTGTTGCCGCCAGAAGGATTTTCGTTTCCGTTATCTCCAGAATCCTCGTCTCCTCCAGAAGGTTTTTCGTTTCCACCTGTAGAACCGCCATTTCCGCCGTTCTGATTATTGCCTGTCTGTTCCGTAACCAGATTAGACACATCACAAACCAGATTAGACACATCACCTGTAGCACCGTCATTGAAGCTGCAGGAAACAAAAGGCATTGCAAGACAGAATGCCAAGAGTGCGGTTAATACCGCATTTCGTAATTTAAGCATTTTTCACTCCTATTAAAATACTTATACTTTATTAGCATGCAACTCATGCTAATACATAGCTTACCCCCCCCCCGACACACTTTGTCAAGTACTTTTTTTGTAACTTTTTTTTATTTTGTTGTTTTTTAATAACACTTTTTCTGTTTTCTTCTATATGTAGAAAAAAAAATTATAATATACGGTCTGGCTGCAACATGAACATAATTGAATAAAACCGGCTTTTAATGATATTATTGCAGGCGAGAATTATTTTACCAGGCTATGCCGGTAGTAAGTAGGAGTAACAAATGAAATACACTGCAGAAGTGGAGCATATGTGTCCTTTGGCAAAAGGCGCATATCACGGACCTGCCCCGATTCCTGAAGAAGGCGAATGGGTACAGGCAAAAAAAATTGAAGACATTTCCGGATTTACACACGGAATCGGCTGGTGTGCACCTCAGCAGGGTGCCTGCAAGCTTTCTTTGAATGTTAAAGACGGCATTATTGAAGAAGCTCTTGTAGAAACAATCGGCTGTTCTGGTATGACTCACTCAGCGGCTATGGCTTCAGAAATCCTTATTGGAAAAACTCTTCTTGAAGCTTTAAACACTGACCTTGTATGCGATGCAATCAATACTGCAATGCGCGAACTTTTCATGCAGATTGTTTACGGACGTACTCAGTCAGCTTACTCTAAAGACGGTCTTAAAGTTGGTGCTTCTCTTGAAGACCTTGGAAAGAACCTTCGTTCACAAGTTGGAACTATGTTTGCAACACGCAAGACTGGTCCTCGCTACCTTGAAATGACAGAAGGTTACGTTGAAACAATGGCTGTTGACAAAGATAATCAGGTTATCGGTTACAACTGTATCAACTTTGGTAAATTGATGGATGCTCTTAAAGCCGGAAAACCTGCTGAAGAAGCTATCGCTGGAGCGCGCACACATTATGGCCGCGTTACAGAAGATCAGGGTATGGTAAAACTTATCGACCCACGCAAAAACTAAGTGTAGGAACGGAGGATAACAATATGTCATTATTTGAAGATTACGAAGGCCGTATCCCGCAGGTAAATAAGGCTCTTAAAGAATATGGTTTTGCAGAAGGCGAAAAAGGCTTGCAGGAAGCACGCGACCTTTGCAAAGCACGCGGATTTGATCCATATGAAATCTGCCAGTCAACTCAGCAGATTTGTTTTGAAGATGCAAAATGGGCTTACGTTCTTGGCTCTGCAATTGCAATTAAAGAAGCAGAAAAAACTGGAGACAAAACTGGTTCTACTGCCGCTGCAAACATCGGTAAAGGACTTCAGGCATTCTGTCTTCCAGGTTCTGTAGCTGATGACCGTAAAGTAGGTCTTGGTCACGGAAACCTTGGCGCACGCCTTCTTTCTGAAGAAACACAGTGCTTTGCATTCTTAGCAGGTCACGAATCTTTTGCTGCTGCAGAAGGTGCAATCAAAATCGCTGCAAACGCAAACAAAGTCCGCAAGAATAAGCTCCGCGTTATCTTGAACGGTCTTGGAAAAGACGCTGCTCAGATTATCAGCCGCATCAACGGTTTTACTTATGTTCAGACTAAGTTTGACTACTTCAACGGCGAAGGAACTGACAAGGCTCTTACAGTCGTAAAAGAAATTCCTTACGGAAACAACCCTGACCGCCTTATCGTAAAATGCTACGGTGCTGACGACGTTCGCGAAGGCGTTGCAATCATGTGGCACGAAGATGTTGATGTTTCTATTACAGGTAACTCAACTAACCCTACTCGCTTCCAGCACCCTGTTGCAGGAACTTACAAGAAAGAACGCTTCCTTGCAGGCAAAAACTACTTCTCTGTAGCATCTGGCGGTGGTACAGGTCGTACTCTCCACCCGGACAACATGGCTGCAGGTCCTGCATCATACGGCTTTACTGATACTCTGGGACGCATGCACTCAGACGCACAGTTTGCGGGTAGCTCTTCTGTTCCGGCTCACGTAGAAATGATGGGCTTTATGGGAATGGGAAACAACCCGATGGTAGGATGTACTGTAGCCTGCGCAGTTGCTGTTGCTGGTTCATTCTAAGTTAGATTTTTATAAAAAAAGGCTCTTCCGTAATGGGAGGGCTTTTTTTTTTTGCGCAGGCTACAGCAAGCTGTTGCCGTCGCTCGCAAGTCTCGCTCCGAACCATTTTTTCGATGAACCTAAAAAATTGCGCTAGCGCACAATTTTTTTTAACGGTTCTTCGATTTTAGGTATGCGCAGTAGCTGTTGCAGGTAGCTTCTAAGGAAACCTTTCAGATAAAAAAGCTCTTCCGTAATGGGAGGGCTTTTTTTTTCGCAGGCGATACTGCCCGATTTTATCTATACAGAACACGATGTATATGCTATACTGATTTTGGAAGTGCCTGATTTCGAGGCGGCGCGTCTCCCTAACTCTACCGGCTTCAGTCGGAATATGATGAAGGGATGCTTTGCAGAATGACATTATACGAAAAACTTTCGCTGGCCATTAATTTAGCTGTTCTCATTCTGTCAGCCCTTTCGTACCTAAAAAACAGAAAGAGTTAAAAAGTAAAGCCGCCCTTTCGTACCATTAGGACGGCTTTATCACCATAAAGTAGAAACGACCAACGAAATCGGGCATTTCCTTCTTCTATAGATATACCAGCAATACTAACTTCCGTCAAATACATAAATTCTATGGAGTTATCTAATAAGCACAAAGCATATTGGCTTTCAAAATTTATTTAGGAATCTATGCCTATACATAGCGTAGATGCTGAAATAAATTCAGAATGACAATACTTTTAAACAGCCCCTTTAACGCAGTTTCTATTTCACGTGTGCGCCGTAACATACTAGCGCGTTACGGCTATTATAGTAAAAATAGTTGAAACTGCAGAAAGAAGTGTGGTTACGACCGGCGCATAAATACTAAAATAGTATGTCGGTGCATTTGTAACCGCTGTTATTGTAGATTCCGGCGTTATGAAACCGTTTTTTGAAACCTTTCTGTTATTCATATCACGGATATTAATAACCTCACCGTGATTCTGGGTTTTATCAAAACCACCTGCAAGACCGATATAATATTCCCAAGTGCGGTTAGGAATATACGGATAACGTCCCGGTTTATTTACCGCACCTGCAACCGTTATAAACGACTGTTTGAAAGGAACTATCAGAGTATCATATTTTTCAGGCGATAGCCCTGAAACAAACTCATTATCATAAAGAATCACCTGAAGATTCAAAGGAATCTTACTGTTATCCCGAAGAATATAAGCATTTTCCAAATCAGAACTTTCTGTAAATAAATCTTTATTCCGACGTACAAAAAAAACATAGTCTTCATTTTTTTCAAATACTACCGCGCGTCTGTTACTCGAAATAAGTTCTGCACTGTCCTGCGAAACTATAATCGCACCCTCTATAAAAATAACAGGTCTCAGTTCGTCAAAACTTCGGATATAAACCGAATCCCTGTCCAAAAGCGTAAAATTGGCAGAAACATCTTTTTCTTCAAGATAGATTATGTGATTTGCAGAATCCGTAATATCTTCAGAACGGCTCAATTCCACACAGGACATATCGGCACGGGAACGCAGTCCATTACCATAAATCTTAATCAGTTCATTAATCTGTTCACCAGGTAAAAGTTCGTATGTACCGGGACGTTCAACAGCACCAGAAACAGAAACTTTTCTGTCATACCGGTTTACAATTATTGTATCTTCAGGACGCAGGTAAGGATTCTGGCTAAAATCACCCTCTGCATAACATTTGTACAAATCATAGACATTCTTTTTGCCTTCCTTTGAAACAATAGTAACACTTCGTCGGGAAGAATAGTCAGTCAGATCTTTTTCAAAAACTTCACCAAGACGTGTCATTGCCCACGCGTTTTCCGTCCTGGCAGCATTTACCTCGCCCTTTACAAATACATTGAAAAGTGCCGGTTGTGTAAGTACAAAACGTACGCCGCCCATCGGATAGTTGCGGTTTACAATTGCCTCAACTTCCTTTTTAAGACGAAGGAACGTCTTTCCTTTTCCGTCGATAGTCGCAAGGTTTGCAACCTTAATTTCATACGTATTGTCAACAGGAATCGAATAGTTTACATAACTTGAGCCGGCGGCATATGACAAAAGATACATATCACCAGCTGTAACCATATAGTCGGGATTACTCATCGCAAACTGAACCCTTTCATTAAAAAGGTCATCTGTTTTTTCTTCATCCCGGTCACTTTCCGAAAACAAAAGAAATGAACTCATCAAAGAAATAATAACGATAAAACTAAACTTTCTCATAACAATATCAATAAAGTCATTGAAATCAACACAATATAGCTCATTACCGCCAGAAAAATAAAAAATTTATCAGAATGCATGAAACTTTCCTCATCTTTCAGGCTGTCCTTAAAATATCACACTGCACATCGGTCAACAATTAAAATACTTTAGTATTTTGTTTTAGTCAACTACAAATACTAAAATAGTATTTCAATAATGGATTTTTATGATAAATAAACGAATTCGTGAACTTCGTCTGTCAAGAGGAATGAGTCAGCCGGAACTTGCCGCAAAACTAGGCGTAAGCAAGCAGTGCATCAGTAACTGGGAAAATGACAACATTCAGCCGTCTATAGAAATGCTCATAGCAATATCACGTTTTTTTATGGTAAGTACGGATTATCTACTTGGAATAGATAATAAAAAATATATAGAAGTTTCCATGCTTACAGAAAAGCAAATTGCTCACATTCAGATGATTATAGAAGACATATCCGCAGAAAAAAAATAAACTTAAAGCTGTTTCCGCAGAAGTTTCTTTCAATTTGACAAAGAACTGTCTCAAAAGTACAATAGAAAAATGCCTGTTTTAACTTTTATAGACAAAGCAAAAATAGATATTACAGTTCCGGAAGCGTACCTTAAGGGAAAGCGGCGCCTTACTCCGGCAGAAATTTCTGTTCTTACCGACAATCTGAATTCCAGCGAAGACCCGGAATGGAAAAACGTTTATGTTGATGATGACCGTTTTGGTTTTGACCCTACTCTCATAAAGAATTCTACGTTTTCAGGTTTTGTTGTATTGGGAAGAATCTGGCCGGCAATGCTAAAATATCATGATCTGGAACTGCGGACAGGAATTTATAATTCAAAACTAAGGGATGTCGTAACAGGCAACGACAACGCAATCCACAATACGGCAATTGATAACTATCACATCGGAAGCAGAATCATGCTGTTCAATATTCAGGAACTGAGCTGCACAAATCACTCCAAATTCGGAAACGGCATATTAAAGGAAGGAGAGCCGGAATCAAACCGAATAGACATTGCCGTAAGCAATGAAAACGGAGGACGTGCCGTTCTTCCGTTTGAAAAAATGATTCCGGCGGACGCATACATCTGGTCACGCTACAGGGATGACAATGTTCTTATGGAACGGCTTAAGGTTATTACCGAGGCTGAATATCCTAAAACGCTTAATACGTTTGGTATTATAGAAGATGATGCCGTCATAAAAAACACGACGCTTATAAAAGATGCAAAAATCGGGGCATGCGCGTATATTAAGGGTGCATTTAAAATAAAGAACGTAACAATTCTTTCAAGTTCCGATGAAGTAAGCCAGATAGGTGAAGGCGTAGAACTTGTAAACGGCATTGTAGGTTACGGCTGTCACATTTTCTATCAGGCAGTTGCAGTTCGGTTTGTAATCGGGCGGAACTGCCAGCTAAAATACGGAGCGCGGCTTTTGAATTCCGTTTTGGGCGACAATTCAACAGTGTCCTGCTGTGAACTTTTGAACAACCTTATTTTCCCTTTCCATGAACAGCACCATAATTCATCGTTCCTTATTGCAACGACTGTTTTAGGGCAGTCAAACATTGCAGCTGGTGCAACAATCGGAAGCAACCACAACTCGCGAAGTCCTGACGGAGAAATCATTGCAGGGCGCGGTTTCTGGCCGGGATTAAGTTCAAGTTTCAAGCACAACAGCCGTTTTGCTTCGTTCGTGCTTATTGCAAAAGGCTCTTATCAGTACGAACTTGACATTGAATATCCGTTTGCGCTAGTTGCTCAAGGGGAATCACCAGATTCGCCTGTCCACATAATACCAGCCTGGTGGTTTATGTACGATATGTTTGCAATCGTGCGGAACAAGTATAAATTTTCTGCGCGTGACAAGAGAATTCAGAAAATTCAGCATATTGAAACAGACCCTTTTGCGCCGGACACCATGCAGGAAGTAGAAGATGCAATAGACAGGCTCATTGATTTAACGGCGGAAAATCTTTCAGAACTTGCCCCGGAGCGCGCGGAAAAGGCGGATACCCCGGAAAAACTGCGTCAGGCAGGAAAAGACTTTCTTCATTCAAAAGAAGCACAGTCCTTCACACTGCACGACAATATCTGCCAGAAAAAATACGGTTCAATCATTTACAAGCCGGGCAATGCATATAAAATGTACCGCAAAATCATCAAGTATTTCTGCACAAAAACGATTGTCGACTTTTGCAGCGACAACGGCTTTGAAACAGTCACGGAAGAAGTTATCGAGAAAATAAGAAAAATTCCGCTTTACACAGACTGGGAAAACGCCGGCGGACAGGTTATTCCGCAGAAAAAACTGAATGAACTGTTCAAAAAAATAAAGGAAGGGAAAATCAACAGCTGGCAGGAAGTTCATTCTTTTTATGATGAATGTCAGGCGCATTACACAGAGTATAAGGCAGGGTATTCTCTTTATCTTCTGGAACGGCTGTATTCCGCAAAAATAGAAGATTTTCCTGCCGCAATCTACAAAGACATTATAAAAGACGTAACTGTCATATCAAACGATATGTATGAATCGTCCGTTTCTTCCCGGGAAAAAGATTTTACCGACTATTACAGGTGTATGACGTACCGCAATAAAAATGAGATGAACGCCGTTCTAGGCACAATCAGTGACTGCGGATTCCTGCATACGCTTAAAGAAGACACCGAAACGTTCAATAATCGGCTTAAAACAGTCTTTTCAGGAATGATACAAAAAAAATAAAACATAAAAGGCTAAAAAGGACAACGCACGATGACAAAAATATTATTTGTATGCCACGGAAACATCTGCCGTTCACCGATGGCAGAATTCATTATGAAAAAACTCGTTAAGGATGCAGGAAGGGAAAACGACTTTGTAATTGAGTCCGCTGCCACAAGCACGGAAGAAATCGGAAATGACATTCACCGTGGCGCACGCGAAAAACTTACACAAAAAGGAATTCCGTTTACAAAGCGGCATGCGCGCAGAATAACGGCTGATGACTACGCAGAATTCGACCTTATAATCGGAATGGACGTTGAAAATCTGTATTATATGCAGCGGGAATGGAACAAAGACCCTGACGACAAAATAAAGCTTCTTCTGACTTATACAGGAAAAGACAGGGATATTGCAGATCCGTGGTATACAGGTAATTTTGACGACACATACAATGATTTACTGACCGGCTGTTCCGCCCTGCTAAAAACGCTTTTATGAAACAAGTTTTTTCGCTTCGAAACGCCGCCCTTTTGGACTTATGCGCCGTAATGAAAATTGAACGCGCCTCTTTTGAGCCTGATATTCAGGAAACGGAAGCTGTATTCCGGCGGCGTATTGAGCTGTTCCCGGACGGGTTTGTACTTTTTACGGACAGCACCGGTAAAACAGCCGGTTATTTGTGCAGCGAACTTTGGAGCAGCATTCCGGAAAACCCAGCTGATTTTTCCGTAGGTCATGACATATCGAAAATGCACCGCGCGGACGGAAAAATCCTGTACATTTCGTCATTTGCACTCCTTCCGGAATATCGAGGATGCGGAAACGGCGCCCGACTTTTTTCAACGGGGCTTTCATTTATTAAAAAACGCATACAGTCAGTACAGTCAATGGTACTTTTGGTGAACGAACAATGGACGGGAGCGCGGCGAATTTACGACTCATACGGATTTACCAGGACAGCCGTTCTTCCCGATGCATTTCCGCATTCCGCCGGGATTGTAATGCAGTTTACGTCTGAGTGATTTTTTTTTAGTTCCTTTGTACGGCTTGTAAACGTCCTGTATTTTCGCCGCAAAAAATGGTATAGTTACTGTATGAAACGCACACCGCTTGCATGCACAATACTGATTGCCCTGCACACAGTCCTTTTTGCCTCAGCTTTTCCGCCGGCTTCATATTCGGAATATACGCTTGAAAACGGAACGTCCGTTTTTGTGCTGGAAGATTTTTCCAGCGCGACAATTCATATTGAATATGCGGTAAAAGCCGGAATAAGCTCACAGAATAAAGACACGACAGGCTTTTTCACCCTTTATTCGCGCCTTTTCAAATATGCCGCGCCGGAAAATTCCGCAGGTCTTCCTGCGCTTTCTGCTGAATGTAACGCAGACTCTTCACGGTACAGGATGACAGTTTCTCCGGCGCAGTTTTCTTTGGCGATGACGTATCTTTCCAAAGCGGCGTTCAATCCTGTTTTTACAGACAATTCGCTGAGCAAAGAATTATCTTCCCTTAAAGCAGAAGTTCAGCGGCAGGCGCAGTTTCCGTCAACGTTTATAAACAGTGGCATTGATTCGCGCGTTTTTTCCGCCGCGCCGTGGAAGCACGATTCGGGAGTGTATCCGGCAATTTTTACGCGGATGACGGTAGAACAGGCGCGGAGCATTCTGTGTGGAATTTCACAGAACTGGTATACGCCGCAGAATTCTGCCGTATTCATAACTGGAAGCATAAAAAAACAGGATGCATTAAAAGCGGCAAAAGAAACGTTCGGCGCATATCGAGAAGCATCTTTTTCGGAACATATCATTCCTGTAAAAGCCGGCGGCGAAAAACACAAATTCGTCCTTGTTTCAAAAGATTTTTCCTCCGAAATAACGCAGGCAGTCGTTCAGTTTACATCTCTTTCTATGACACAGTGCGATATTTCTGCCGCCGCATACAACGCAGACGGTTCTTCGGTGAAAAAACTTCTTCTTAAACAGAGAAACCTTGCAATTCGCGACGGTGAGTACATTCACGCTGCGGCGGCTCATAAAAGCGGAAGTTCCCGGCTTATCTTCCAGACGATTATGGAAAAACCCGTAAACAAAAAAGTAACGCTTGCAGACCAGGCGGAACTTCTCATATCAAAAATAAAGGAAGGCGTAAAAAACACTGGTTCGGACGAATATGCCGCCGCTAAAAAAACGATTTCGGAGTCTTTTTCCGCAGTAACTTCAAATCCTGTATCTTATATGGACTATCTTTCGCAGTTCTGGGCAACGGAACAGCTGAACGGAAACGGAACTCAGGAAAGTACGCTTCTTTCAGAACGAATGGAAAACCGACCGCGCGATGTTGCGGCAGAAAACATAAGGAGCGTACAGCAGCCCGTGGATTCGGAACAGCCGTTCGTCTTTATCCTGCTGAATGATGATGTATATAGAAAAAACCGTCAGTCTTTTAAAAAACTCGGATATGAAGAAATCACCGTAAAAAACAGCGCCTGGTACACAAGAGAATTTTCTTCCGCAGAAGAAGAACCGGCGGACGGTCAGGATTATGAAGCAGAGGAAGAACAGCCTGATTTTATCAGCAGAAACAGAAATTCGATTAAAACGTTCACTCTGGAAAATGGAATTCCTGTTACGGTAAAAAACACATCGTCAACGTCGAACGTCCTTATTCTTGTGGCAATTGACGGCGGAACGCTCTATTCTCCGCGCACAAACGGATTTGAAAAAGTAATGACAAATGCGTTTGCCTCGAACGTTCAGAAAGAAATAAACAAATACCGCATAAATCAAGTGCTTGAGTCAGAACCTGAAGTTTTAAGCGAAACTTTTACTTCGTACAGCGCAATTACCGTAGAATGTGCAAAAGAGGACGCGGCAATCTGCCTGAAATGCATTTCTGATGCGCTCATTTTCGGGGAAATTGCACCGGCAGAGGCGGATAGTTACGTTTACACCGTGCAGACGCAGAAACGCCTTTACAATGCGAGCGCGGTAAACCAGCTGTATCACCGTGCAGTCCGCTTTTTGTATGAGGATGAGGCGTACCGCACCGCGTTCGATTCGGAGAATGACATTCTTCAGAACACGCAGTACGCGGACATTCTTGCCGCTTATCCGCAGTTTCTGGACGCGGCGCTCTACTCGCTTGTTATCGTAGGAAATATTGATGAAGACTATCTGAAAGAGCCGCTTAAAAACACGTTCGGACTGCTTTCGAAAAAAAACGAAGGCGGCGTTCCGCATTTACATAAAACGCCGGCATTCCCGGAAAACAGGAGCGTTTCCGTAAAGCTCCGCCACCTTTTTTACACGGACGTAAAGGCTGAAGATGCAGGCCCGATGCCGGCTATTCTTATTCCTACAACGAATTTTTCCGACCCGGTGCAGTACTGGCTAAAAGCACCGCCGCCGGAGTCCTCAAATTCAGTGCTGTTTGACGCACTTGTATGGCGGCTTGCAGAAATCCTTGAAGAAAATGCAGACGGCGTATGCTCCGGAATAAAAATTGCTCCGCAAACCCGTGAAGTTCAGGGAGCGGCAGTTACGTTCCTTACCGCAGACCACACTTCAAAAATATTTGAACTGTTTGAAAAATCAGCCGGCGAACTTTTAGAGCGGCTTTCAGGAAGCGTCGCGGAAGAAGAAGTACAGGCTGTAAGAAGCAGCTGGATTTTAAACGCGCTGCAAAAAACGGCGGAAAACAGGGGAACGGCAATCCTTATACGGAACGGAGGAAAAAATCCGGCGCAGTATCTTGATGATTACCAGATGGTTATGCAGGCATCAGAAGAAGAGTACCGTCTGTGTGCAGAAGACTTCATTCCGAAAACAGCGCCGCTTCGCCTTTATTCTGCGGACGCAAAAAAATAAAAGGAAAAAGAGCCTTACTGATTTTCGGCGTTACTGATTTTTTCAAACTCCGTCGTTTCGAGAAAAATACATTTTTCCGCCGCAAATAACGCAGTCAAGGCGTCGGTCGTGCGGTTCTACGGGAACATCAGGCGCAAGCTGAAAGGAAAAGCCCGTTCCGCAGAGAAGCGCTTTTTTTTCTGCCGGAATGGCGGCAATATACCTGTCGTAAAAGCCTTTTCCGCGCCCAAGACGTTTTCCGTCCGCAGAAAAAAGAAGTCCGGGAACAAGAATAACTGCATTTTCCGGGAAAAACTTCCCTAAAGGAACTTTCTGCAATGAAAGTTTAGGCTCCAGTATCTGAAACACACCTGGTTCTGTCTGTTTTTCAAGCGGAAGAGAACCATCAAGATAGAAAAAATCCATCTGGTTTGTTCCCGGAACAATTCTTGGAATGCAGACTTCTTTTCCATCACGAAAGGCCACCGCAATAACGGAAGAAACGTCAAGTTCAGAAGGCATATTCATATAAGCAAAAACAGCTGAAGCATTGCGGTATGCATCAGACTGTAAAAACACCCGGCATACCGATTCTGATTCGGCGGCGGCTTTTCCGCCCTGCGAAAACAGTTTCAGTTCGAACTTTATTTTTTTTCTTAAAAGCAGTTTCTGTGCCTTAATGTTTTCGCTGTCGGAATAATTCATTTTTTATGCTCCATAGTTTTCATTTCGGAAATGCGCTGAAGTATGCGCTCAAAAACCGCCGCGCTGTGAGGCGTAATGCTCTGCGCATTATCATACGGCGTATGAAAAAGCCGCCAGGTATACGGAAGCGCATTTTTTAAAACTGTTTCCGGTATTCCGGAAGGGCATTTTTTGTTCATAACGTACTGCGAAAGAGCGGCGTTCTGCTGTACGGCGGAGGCGTAGGCGGCGGCTTCTTCTAGCGGAAGCATAGTTACGCAGACGGCAGGAATTCCGCTTGCAATAAAACCGGCGTTGTCACTGTACGAAACAGGAAGCGTCATTGCACAGCCGCCGCACGCTGACTGTAAAAGCGAAAAAGTCCTTTCGTAAAGACCTGTAAACTGCTTTCTGAAAGAAGAAGAAATTTCAGCCGGAAGAATGACTTTTCCAAGAACGGGAACTGTTCCCCTCCCCATACAGTCAAAAACAAATATGTCGTCGCCGTCTATTCCGAGCCGCCGGAATGTCTGCGCAAGCGAATACGCACCTTGATTAAGCCCGGACGAACCGCCGGACATTTCCTCTCCGTCCGTAAAAATCATCCTGACATTATGAGCCGTACGGCACTTTGCAAGACGACACGCCCAGTCCATCATTGCAATGACGGCAAAACTGTTGTCATTAGCACCAGGACTTTCAGGCGCATGGTCATAATGCGCAATCACAGTCTTTATCCTGAGCGACGTATTGTATGCTGAACGCGGAAATACAACGTAAATATGATTTTTTCCGTCAACAGGCATAACTGCCGCCTGAACGTTCCTTTCATTAAGATACGAAACGATAAAGCGCAGCCTGTCACAACCGGGCAAAATAAACTGCTCAAGCGCAGAATAAGAAAATCCCATACAGACAGAATACCAAAACCTGTTCTATGCCGCAAGCACAGCCGGAAAACCTGAAGCCGTAAAAAATTATATGCGCCACTCGCATTTAAGGCAGTTATCCTGTAAAATAACAGTATGAAAAAATTTCCGGCTTTATTCATCTTTTTATTGCTTATGCCGTTATGCGCCTTTGCAAAAAACTACAAACTGCACCTTAGGACTTTCTATACGTCCGACACATCACTAAAAGTAGACGCAATACCGGACGACAGTTTTGAGCCGAATTCCTACGTCAACTCATATAACGGAGAGGCAGTCTGCTGGGTAGAATCGTATATTCCTATGTCACAGATTTTCAGTGACGACGGAACAATTTATAATTTCATACTGTTCAATCAGGAGCCTGTCCAGAGTGCTGAAATTTATTTTTTAGACGGACAGAACAAGTGGCACTTTGCCGGAACAGCAGGCGAAGGGCTTGAATCTTCTAAGCGGATAAGACCGTTCTGCTACAACTCAATCGACATTCACGAGGAAACGCTTAAAAATCTATGGACTGATTTTATAAGAGTCCGCATAAAAATCAGTTCATACAGAAGTACACTTCTGGAACTGTATCTTGTTTCATCGCAGTGCCTTACGCAGAAAAATCTGTTTCAGATTTCCTATTTTACCTTCATTCTTGGAGGATGCATAATCACAATATTTTACATCATATATCTATGCATTATCTTCAAGGAATATGATTCTTTCCTTATTCCTTTAATCAACACAATACTGATGCTGAAAATACTGGTTGGTGCAGGCATTTCAAATCCTCTTCTTATAACGCAGTCGCCTCAGTTCTACAACAGCGTTTATTTTACGCTTTCTGCCGTCATTCTGTGCGCATTCCACACTTTGAAAAATGCAAACCGTCCTGTAATCAACAATTTTCCTGCTGATTTTCAGAAAATCGATACATATTTTCCGCTGTTTATCATTATTATTGCAACAGTCGGCATCCTTTACATTGTAATACCGGTAGAATCGCAGTACATTCACATTGCAGTTCTTTCTGTTCCTGTCCTGCTGAATGTCCTTTTTACTGCAAACTGCCTTACATCCCTAAAATACAATCCTGTCATAAGAAAAGAAATTGTGTTCCTCTGGATTACGGCAACGCATCTTATAATATTTGAGCAGCTGTTCCTTTCAATACGTTTTCTTCCGAACACAACAGTCCTCTGCCGCCTGTTCGACAACGATTTTGAAATTCCTACAATCTTTACATTCGCCCTTATTTCTGCCGCAACGTTCAGAAAAATGCACTTTCAAATACGGACAAACCTTGCTTCAATTCAGATTACGTCGGAAACAATACACCGGCAAATTCAGAACGACGAAAAAAGGAATTTCCTGCTTTCAAAACTTATCTCGGAACTGCTTAATCCTATACAGAATCTGCATTTTACAATAGAAAAAAACTCCGGCGACATTCCAGAAGGTCTGCTCCTCCAGCTAAAAAAATCCCTAAACAGTGCGTCGCAGTCTATAGACGTCATAAACATAATTACACAATATACGCTTGAAAAAACGAACGGTTCTCTTGAAAAAGAGCCTGTTCTTCTTAAAGATTTTATAGACGAAACTCTTGCCCCTGAAATCATAAACCTGAAGCTCCGCAACTGCTACACCGACATAAAATACAACATCAGTTCCGATGCGACCGTTCTTGTTGACAAATCGATTTTTGCAGCATTCCTTAAATTTCTGCTCCAGACGGCGGCGCACAACGCAAAGCCAGAGTCAACGATTATGATTTCAATTTCATACGAGAATATGACGCTTTCCTACAAAATTCATTTTTATTCTGCGCCGCTTTCAATAGAAGATTCTGCAAAACTCATCTCCCTTGATCCGGGAAAAGAACAGATTACGGAAGAAGAGAAACTACAGTTTGAAAGCCTTATAAAAAACTGGGGAATTCAGCTGCACATTGCAAAGCGAATTCTTGACCTCTTCCACGGAACTATAACCATTCTTCCTGATGCAGACGGAAATTCAATTTCTGCAAGTACTGCCCTTGAACAGACTGCTTCAACGGCAACGCCGTATATCGAAAAACTTTTTATGGAAACAACGCCTCCGCAGGAAAACGACGAAATACAGAATGCAGGAAACACAGAATTCCCGGAACTCATTTATATTATGGAAGAGGACGTAGAAGTCCGCGAGGAAATCAGAAAACTGCTCAGTCCGTTCTATAAGACTGTTGCATTTGCAAACGGAAACGATTTTTCATTTCAGCATTCGCCGGGATTTCCTGACCTTATTCTCTGCTCAATTACGCTTCCGGGGAAAAATGCGTTTGACATTCTGGAAGAAAACCAGAACAAGCTGTCGCTGCCGTTTATCGTACTTTCAAAATCGCTTACAAGAAATATGCAGAACAGGCTTTTTTCGCTTGGTGCTTTTGACATTATACAAAAACCGTTTGATGAGAAACGGCTTCTTGAAAAAATCAATTCGATTATGAGCATACGCCGTAATTACACGAACGAACTTCTTGAAAGAATAGAAAATACGGTCAGAACGTCTGTTTTTGATAAAAATCCGTATAAGGAAGCCGTTTCTGAAAAAGAACAGCCTGTGCCAGCCGTAAAAACAGTTCCGGCGGACAGCAGTGCATCATTTACAGCTGTCTGCATTTCTGCAGGACTTACAAAAAAGGAAACGGACATTGCCCATCTTATAGCAAAAGGACTTTCCGACAAAGAAATTGCGGAAAAAGCAGCGATTTCTCCTTCAACGGTAGCCGTGCACAACAAAAAAATATTCAAAAAACTCGGAGTGCACAGCCGCGCAGAACTGATACGCCTTTCGGAACAGTAACACTCCCTGCCAAAACAGGCGGGAGCCCGCATTTTTATTTTTTCCGCACTATTCCTAAAGTTTTATGAGGTACGATTTTCCTGCCGGCACTTCTACCAAAAGTACGCCGTCTTTCATTTCCGAATGAAGTTCCGCACCAAGAACATCTTTTTCCGGTACAGGCTTCTGCGCAAACGACTTTCCGAAAATGTACGCAGGAATTTCAATTTTTCTACTGCTCGTGTCGGCGGAACAGACAGTAACGAACACTTCTTCCGGCGTAAAGCGCGCAAATGCAAAAACGTAGTCATTATCCCACAAAACTTTAAATCCGCCGTCCTTAAACGCCGCTTCAGTCGTCTTGATTTTGCTCAAAGCGGAATACAATTTAAAAGAATCAGTTGCCTCAATGTCCTTATCCCACGGCATCGGGTATCGGCAACCTTCCATAGACTCAACAGTTCCGTCAATTTCAGCTTCATCACCGTAGTAAATGCTTGCACAGCCGGGAAGCGTAAAGAGCATAGTAACCGCGCCGCGAAGACTGTCTTTTGATATGGAACGGTCATTGTGCAGGCGCGGCACATCGTGGCTGTCAAGCAGATTGAACTGAAGCTGGCGCACGGCAAACGGAAGGCGCGAAAGAAAAAGCGTAATCTGTTCGGATAAATCTTTTGCCGTCATCTTGTATGATACACCGCGCAGTTCCTTTTCCCTGCCGGTAAAAATGTCCGTCTGACCATAGAACTGGCGGACAGGACGGCACGAACCGTAATAGTTCATCTGGGAATCCCACTCATCGCCGTTCAGGAATTCGGTGCAATCGCTCCAGTCCTCCGCAAGAATATAGGCATCCCTGTTTTCTTCTTTTATGGATTTTCTGATTTCAGGCCAGATTGTATGATGAAGCTGAATTTCATTGTTGCGCGCCATTGTATCTGCAACGTCAAAACGCCAGCCGTCAGTACAATACGGCGCTTTCAGCCATTTTTTTACAAGCGAATCAGGATTTTTATAGATTACGTCGCGAAGTTTCTGCGAAGTGTAGTTCAATGTAGGAAGCGTAGGAACGTCAAACCAGGCTTTATAGGAATTATCCGCGCCGAAAAAGTAGAATTCTCGCTCCGGGCTTTCAGGATTGTTGAACGCACCTTCCGATTTAGGAAAAAACGTTCCGTCGCGGTTGAACCAGCGGTTTGCAATTCCCGTATGATTTATGGAAACGTCAAGAATAATGCGAATTCCGTTTTTATGAAGTTCCTGCGTCAGTTCCGCAAGCGCCTCATCTCCGCCGAAATGCGGATCAACGTGAAAATAATCAAGGCAGTCGTATTTATGGACTGTTGCCGCATAAAAAATAGGATTAAGATATATTGCCGTTACGCCGAGTTTTTTAAGATACGGAATTTTCTGCCTTATTCCCTCAAGGTCGCCGCCGTAAAAATCAAGGCAGTGCGCCTTCTCGTAAGGTTCGGGAACGGAAGCCCAGTCCGCAATCTTTCTGCATTTAAAGCCGTCAAAAGAATATTCTCCGTCCTTCACGTCATTCTGCGGATTTCCGTTGCAGAACCGTTCAGGAAAAATCTGGTAGAACACGGCATTCTTCACCCATTCCGGCTGCTCAAAATTAACAAGCAGGCGGAAAATGCGTGATTCGTCCGGAATATGCGTCGTTATTCCGCCCTCGTTGTAATAGTAAATGCAGCCAGGCGTTGCAATAAGGAAAAAATAGCGGAATTCTTTTTCAAAAACCTGAACTTCCACCTCATAGCGCACAATTCCGTTTTCAGAAGAAACGCGCTTCATTTTAAGCGGACGCTCAACGCCATTCTGCTTTCCCTGAAGGAACACAGCCGTTACGCAGGGATTTTCACACATCTGAATTGCAATTTTTATTTTATCACCAGTTTCAGGAAGCGGCTCAGACACAAAATATTTTGAGCCGTCACTGTAAATGCTTTTAAGCCATACATCGTTATTCATACTATAAATAGTATCACGCAACTGTTTTTTCCGTCAAATTCAGAATGAACAAAAATTGCAGTTACCGATTAAAAGTTACGCGCTCTCGCAATTTTTACCCGATGTGTGATATAGTAGGCGAATGAAAAAGACTTTATTTTTTTTATTGATTTTTACGGCAGGAACGATGCTCTCTGCAAAAAGCGGAAAACCTATACGGATTTGGGAAGACGTACCGTCTATGGAAAAAACGAAAACGGTAATGTATATGCACGAACCGGACAAAAACGCAGGGAACAGGAATGCCGCAGTCATCATCTGCCCCGGCGGAAGCTATCACCATCTGGGACTGTACAACGAAGGCTACAAAACGGCAGAATGGTTTTCCTCAAAGGGAGTAATGTCATTTACGCTGAGATACCGCACTGCGGAAGGCGGAAATCATTATCCTGCAATGCTTGAAGACTTGCAGAGGGCTATACAGATTGTCCGCGAAAAGGCTTCTGAATACGAAATAGACCCAGGCAAGGTGGGAATAATCGGCTATTCTGCAGGCGGACACCTAGTAACTATGGGAGGAGCTTTTTATCAGTCGCATAATGAACTAAAAAAGCTTGGAATTGAAACTGAAGTTTCGCTCCGCCCGGATTTTGTAATCCCTGTATATCCGGTTGTCTCAATGCAAGACTCCATTGCACATAAATGGTCGCGTAAAAGCCTTCTGGGAAAAAATCAAACGCAGGAACGAAAAGACGAATTTTCTATGGAAATGCAGATTCCGTCCGATATGCCGCCGACATACGTAGTTGTGTGCAGGGATGACAACGTCGTTGACTACAGGAACAGCCTTGAACTGTACAAAGCGCTTGAAAATCAGAACATCAATGCACATCTGGAACTGTACGAATGGGGAAAGCACGGGTTTGGTATGCTGAACAATTCCTTTATGAAATCATTTCACTGGAACGACACCCTGTGGAACTGGCTGATCCAAAACAACCTGCTGTAACATTTCCTCAAGGCGAAGGGAATTACGTAACAGAATGAAAGATGAATTCTACCTTCGCCTTAATGACGTTGAAAAGAACAACACATTCACCGCAGTTTTGCCAAAAGCAAAACTGCAAGGCGAAGGGAAATCCGTAACAGAATGAAAGATTTGCAGAACCTTCGCCGTTTATTCAGCCCTAATCGAAGTATTCTTTACCACAACGTCGTGTGCGCCACCCTCACGGATACTTGCAGGACTTACAAGCGTAATCTTCGCTTTCTGCTGAAGTTCCGGAATTGTAACGGCACCGCAGTTACACATTGTGTGAGAAATCTTGCTTGTCGTCATCTGAACATTATCGTGAAGGCTTCCGGCATATGGAACGTAAGAATCAACGCCTTCTTCAAAAGCCATTTTCTTTGCGCCGCCAAGGTCGTAGCGCTGCCAGTTACGCGCGCGATTAGAACCTTCGCCCCAGTATTCCTTTACATAGTTTCCGTTTACAATCAGCTTGTTCGTAGGAGATTCATCAAAGCGCGCAAAATATCTTCCAAGCATTACAAAATCTGCACCCATAGCCAGAGCCAGGGTGATGTGATAGTCGTGAACGATGCCGCCGTCAGAACAGATAGGAATATAAATTCCAGTTTCCTTATAGTATTCGTCGCGCGCCCTTGCAACTTCAATAGTAGCAGTTGCCTGACCGCGCCCGATACCCTTCTGTTCACGCGTAATGCAGATTGAACCACCGCCGATACCGATTTTTACAAAATCAGCGCCGGCATCTGCAAGGAAGCGGAATCCTTCTGCGTCAACAACGTTTCCTGCACCAACTTTTGCCTGCGGCCATTTAGAATGAATGTCCTTTAATGCGCGCGACTGCCATTCAGTAAAGCCTTCGGAAGAATCAAGCGTCATTATGTCAACGCCTGCGTCCAAAAGTGCCGGAACGCGCTCCATATAGTCACGGGTATTTATTCCTGCGCCAACGATATAGCGTTTTTTATCATCAAGAAGTTCAAGCGGATGTTCTTCGTGAGTAGCATAGTCCTTGCGGAACACAAGATACTGAAGCCTTCCTGCATCATCAACAACAGGAAGCTGGTTTATCTTGTTCTTCCAGATAAGTTCGTTCGCTTCCTCAAGCGTTATTCCGACTTTTGCCATAACAAGATCTTTTAACGGAGTCATATATTCAGAAACTTTTGCGTCCGGACTGCAGTGGCTCAGGCGGAAATCGCGCTCGGTGATGATGCCGACAAGTTTTCCGTTATGCTCGCCGTTTTCCGTAACTGCAACAGTAGAATGTCCTGTCTGCTTGATGCGCTCTACAAGTTCCGTAAGCGTATGGTCAGGGCGGATATTCGTATCGGAAGAAACAAAACCTGCTTTATATGTCTTTACGTGGGCAATCATAGCTGCCTGGTCTGCAATTGTCTGTGAGCCGTAGATAAATGATATTCCGCCTTCTTTTGCAAGCGCAATCGCAAGCTTATCGTTGGAAACTGACTGCATTACGGCAGAAACCATAGGAATATTCATCGTAAGCGGACATTTTTCCCCTGCCTTTTTATTATACCTTACAACAGGCGTCTGCAAAGATACATTTGCAGGAATACAGTCTGCTGATGTATAGCCAGGAATCAATAAATATTCATCAAAAGTGTGTGACGGTTCTTCAAAGAAAAATGCCATGATTTTTACTCCCATAAAAAGTCAAGAAGATTGTTTCAACAATCGATTGACTTTTTATGCCGCTTCGCAATGAAATGAGAAGCGGCAGTTAATTAGGAAGTTCGCAACGCGAACTTGTGAATACGTCGAGTCAAGGCACGCTGTCGCTTAAAGCCTTGACTTCTCCGTTTTTAAGGTTTGTATTAAACCTTAAATAAAAACTTTGACGCTATTTCAGGCAAAGTTTTTATTACACTATCCTATAAAATATTAATCTGCAATTATAAAGAAATATCATAAGATACGCAAGGCGCACCAAAAACAGATATTTCCGGCATTGCCCTGCGCTCCCTTTTACGCGTCGATTTCGGCTGCAAGATGATGAACGATAAAATCACGCCGTTCAGGAGTATTCTTTCCCATATAGAATTCAAGCACGTGCGGAACATTCTGCAGCGTCTGAATTGAAACCTGCGTAAGGTGAATTCCCTTGTCCTCGCCTTCGCCCTCTTTTCTCGGCTTAATAAACTGCCCGAACTCAGACGCGTTGATTTCTCCAAGACCTTTAAAGCGCGTAACTTCTGCACCTGCACCAAGATTTTTTATTTCCTTGTCGCGCGACTCTTCGGAGTAACAGTAAACTGTCTTTGACTTGTTGCGCACGCGGAACAGCGGCGTTTCAAGAATATATACGTGTCCTGAAAGTACAAGTTCCTCAAAATACAAAAGAAGGTACGTCATCACAAGATTTCTGATGTGGTAGCCGTCGTTATCGGCATCGGTTGCAATGACAATCTTGTCGTAGCGCAGGTCTGCAACGTCTTTCTGAACGCCAAGGCTGAACGTAAGGTTTTTAAGTTCCTCGTTTTCAAACAGCGCAGTCTTTCGTTTGCCAAACATATTTTCCGGCTTTCCGCGGAGACTGAAAATTGCCTGATAGGAAACATCGCGTGCGTTCACCATAGTTCCGGTTGCAGAATCTCCTTCCGTAATAAAAATCATCGATTCTGCGCCTTTCGGTCCGTCCTGAAGATGATAGCGGCAGTCCTTGAGTTTTGGAATTTTCAGGGAAACGGACTTTGCAGCCTCGCGAACCTGTTTTTCCGTAACATTATTGATTTCCGCACGCGCCTTCATATTGCAGATAATCTTGTCTTCAAACGAACCGGCAATATCCGGATTATGACGCAGCCAGTCATCAACGGCGGCCTGCGTTTCCTTTATTATAGGCGCGCGGACTTCAACATTTCCAAGTTTGTTTTTCGTCTGACTTGTGAACATCGGATTATCAAGACCGATTTTAAGAGCAACAAGAAGTCCGCTGGTAACGTCGTTCTGTTCGTATTCTTTCTTGAAAAAATCATTTATTCCCTTTGTAACGCCGTCAAGAAAAGCCGTTACGTGAGTTCCGCCGTCTTCAGTAGACTGACCGTTTACAAAAGAATACACGAATTTATCAAGGCTTGCCGTATGCGTCATTACAAATTCAAGATTATCACCCTTATAGGAAAACAGCTTGTAAATGGAATTGTTCTTTCCGCCCATTTCGTGTACAAGAAGATCCTCAAGACCATTTTCGCTCAAATATTCTTTTTCATTGCAGTAGATTTTCAGTCCAGGATTAAGGTATGCGTAGTTCCAGAGGCGCTTTTCCACCATATCCATATTGAATTCGTATTTTCCGAACATTTTTGAGTCAGGCACGAATTCAAGATACGTTCCGTTTTTTACGCCGGGCTTTGCTTTTGTGATTGCAGACGATATTTTCTTTCCGCGTTCATATTCTGCAACAGCCATTTTTCCGTCGCGGATAGATGCGGCGCGGAAATATGACGAAAGGGCATTCGTCGCCTTTATGCCTACGCCGTTCATACCGATTGCCTGCTTGAATACAGAATTGTTGTATTTTGCACCCGTGTTTACGTTTGAAACGCAGTCCTCAAGTTTTCCAAGCGGAATACCACGTCCAAAGTCACGGATTTTTACGCGGCCGTCTTTTATTTCGATGTCAATGCGGTCACCGAATCCCTGTGAAAATTCGTCGATTGCGTTGTCTATTCCCTCTTTCAGAAGAATGTAAATTCCGTCGTTTTCGTTAGTGCCGTCGCCAAGAGAACCGATGTACATTCCCGGACGCAAGCGGATATGCTCAAGTCCTTCCAGATGCTGAATGGAATTTTCGTCATAAACTGCTGATGAAGTATCTTTAACTTTTGAAGAAGTCCGCGTAATTTCTATTTTTTCAAGAGGTTTTCCGGCGGCACTTTCTGCCGGTACGGAAGGCTGTTTCTGCGCCGGCTTAAGTTCAGGTTGCGGCGATGCTTTCTTTGAAGCAGTAACTTTTCCGGCTGATTTTGAAGCCGCCGCAGTTTTCACGGCAGGTTTTGCCGCCGGAGAAGCCGCCTTTTCCGTCACGCCTGCTTTTTGTGAAGAAGCCTTTGCGGCACTCTTCCCTGCACCTGCACTGCTCCCGGAAACCGCCGCCGTTTTTGTAGTTTTTACTGATTTTGCTGATTTTGCCGCAGCCTTTTTCTGTTCCGCCGCAGCCAATTCTATCTGCGAAGCCGCCTCTAAAAGCGACTTCTTTACTTTTTTTTCCACACCCATACGTACAGTATAAAGGCAAAGCGCGGAATTTTCAACCGTATACAGGCGGCACTCGTAAAAACGCTATACGCCTTCTTTCGCAAGCTTTTTGTCGACTTTCTTGCGGTTCAGCGTGTAGTCAAAATAACTGTGACCGATTTTGTTTATCCTGCGGTAGAAGGCTACGCATCTGGTTCCCGGATAAAGTGCATCTGCCTCGGAAAGAAGCGCGGCGCACGCATCATACTGCTTGTCCTCAAAAAGTGCCTGAGAAAGCAGGACTTTTGAATAGAAAATTTCCGGCACGGATTTAGAAACGTTCACCGAATGTTCAAGCGTATCCACAGCCTTTCCGTGTCCGCCGCCGTTAATTACAGGCGCATAAAAATACCACTGAGCAATGTTTATAAGGCAGAAAACAAAATCAGGGTCCTGCTCAAGTCCGTCGTCGTAATATTTTTTTATCGTAAGACCTTCGTGCATAGCCGTAGTCAGGGGAAGAAACTGCATACAGCAGGAAAGGATATCGCCGCTCGTAGTATAAAGCCACTTGCTGTGCTTCTCCTTTTTATGCTCCTTAAAAAAAAGCTTTACTTTTTCATACTGACTTTTTATGAGCGGCTCAAGATCCGGGTGAGAAATATTTTCTTCGTAAAGATAGTTATATTTTTCCCACACAAGAATATTATTAACCGACAGGAGAATTTCATCAGAAAGACGGGAAGAAACGTTCTCGCCGTTTACAGCTGCCTGATATTCATCAATTTTTGCAACAGCTTCGGCACACGTACTGCTACGCCCGAGTGAAAGGCGGAACTCCGAAATATCGTCCATCATCTTAATGTCAAAATCTGAAAGCACAGGTTCTGCAAAAACCGAGAAGGCAGCGGAAAAGCACAAAATCAGAGCGGCAATTTGTTTACTAAAAGTTAAATGCATTTTATAATTCCTTCATTGATACTACCTGAAACGAATATTCAATTCAAGAAAAAAGAGGAAAAAGATGCATTTAAAACTGTATTTGTGGACAATTGCCGTATGCGCCTGCGCAATTCTGGGAATAAACGTTTTTTTCATTCACCCGGAAGCATCGCAGTTTCAGTTGATTTTGTGGGGCATTATGGGGCCTGTAATTCTTTTTGCGCTTGATGCAGTTTTTGCAATAATAATGCATTCCCTTCCGCGAAAATGGATGAATCCGTACCGCAAATGCTTTACCGTAAGCCGCAAGGAAGTTTCTTTATACAGGAAAACAAAAATCGTAGTCTGGAAGGACTACATTCCCGATACAGGAAAACTTACTACAGGTCTTTCAAAGTCAAAGATAGAGGGAACCCAGAAAGATTATCTTTACGCATTTCTGGAAGAAACGTGCTACGCAGAATGGGTACATTACGGAATGGCGCTGTGCAGTTTTATCCTTCCGTTCATATCTCCGCGGGCACTTGTTCCGTCAATGATTATGCCACAGGTAATCGTAAACTTCATTCTGAACATTCCGCCGATTTTAATACAGCGGAACAACCGCCCGAAACTTCTTGCAATGTACGAACATTCCAGAAAGGCAGAAGAAAAGCAGCAGGAAAAGGCAAAGCAGTAACAAAAGGCGGAAAAAGCTTAAAACGCCTTAATCAGTTTTTTCTCCGGCGGAAAGCGCGCCTGTATTTTTCCCGGAGAATGCGGATTTCAAAAGAACCGGCACAATCATAGAAGAAACTATAATCAGAAGGATGACCGGTGCAAAATACTTTGAGTCAACCATTCCTACTGAAAGCCCTTTCTGAGCCACAATCAGCGCAACTTCTCCGCGCACCATCATTCCAAGCCCGATTTGACCGCATTCGCGCCAGTTAAAGCCAAGAAGCCGTGAAATTCCGCCGCATCCGATAATTTTAGAAATGCATCCGACAATCACAAACGTAATCATAAACCAGATGAGCGTTAAGTCAGTTCCGGCAAGGGACGTTTTTAATCCTATGCTTGCAAAAAACACAGGACTGAAAAACATATATGAATTGATGTCGATTTTCTGTTCCATATATTGCGCATCGTTCAGACTACAGAACACAACGCCTGCAATATATGCACCGGTAATATCTGCAATTCCGAAAAATTCTTCGGCGCAGTACGCAAAAATAAGCGCTACGCCAAGACCGTAAATAGGAATTCGGCGTGAATGAGGATGCCGGCGGTCATACCACTTGAACACCTTGAACAGGACAAATCCAGTTATAATTGCCGCTATAAAAAACAGCACTGTTTTTATGACAATATCAAGATATCCGCCGTTTCCCGTACTTACGCCAAGAACAACAGTAAGAACGATTATTCCAAATACATCGTCAATAATAGCTGCACTTACAATCGCCTGCCCGATGTCAGATTTTATTTTTCCAAGTTCCTTGAGCGTAGCAACAGTAATGCTTACGGACGTTGCCGTTAAAATCGTTCCGATGAACATTGCCTGATAAAAACGCAGCGTTCCAAAACCGTCAAAACCCCAGAAGCACAGCGCCATAATCGTTCCCATAACAAGCGGAACAAGAACGCCGAAAGCCGCAATCACAGTTGATTTTATTCCAGAACGGATTAAAGATTTCAGGTTTGTTCCAAGTCCGGCAGAAAACATAATCAGAATTACGCCGATTTCTGCCATATATGAAATAAACTGGTTTGCCTCTGCAAATACAACATTCGGTTCTGCAGCACCGTAATTTGAAAAAAACGGCAGGAATTTTAAAAGAAGGCCTGCAACAATCTGACCGGCAACCTGCGGAAATCCGATTTTTTTTGCAAGAGTTCCAAGATATTTTGCTGCTATAACGATAATACCAACTGAAAGTAAAATTTGAAGAACAATCTCTGTGTTTGGTAGGGATGACATTACATGCCTCTGACTGTTTGAATTTTATTGGCTTCATTATAAAAAAATAACAGAAATGACACAATACAAAATTGACACCTCATCATTTCCGAAGTATATTTGTGAATAAAAATATGGATATACAGTCAATAACAGAAACAGCAGAAAATCCCCGTCAGCTGCTGGAAGCGTGCAGCGATCTGTTCGTTGCGCTTGCAGATACAGTCCGGCGCGGACTTTTTATAAGTATGATAGAATCCGGGAGTACGGGCGTAAGCGTTGCTACGCTCACCGCAACTACAAAATTATCACGCCCGGCAATCTCCCATCACCTGAAAGTGCTTAAAGACTGCGGACTTATAAAAGCACGCAAAGTCGGCACGCACAATTTTTATTACGTCGACATAAACGAACATATAGAACGACTAAAAAAATTCCTTCAAAGTGCAGAGCATTTCAGTAAAATCATACACTGAATGCTCTTTGTTCAAAAACTACAAACGAACGGACTTCTCCGCATAAACCGGTTACGGTTATGGTTCCAGTTCCCTTGTTTCTTCCCTAAGAATAACGTCGTCTGTCTTTTTTGCAGCCGCTTTAGCCACCTTTTTCAACGCACGCGCTTCTGCCTTTGCAGCTTTTTTCTCCGCCTTCCGTTTAAGCCGTTCTGCTTCTCGCACCTTTGATTTTTCTGACTGCCGTATATAAGAATACTGATTGCGCGCCTTTTTACTGTAGCGCACGCCAAGATTAAGATGATACTGCCAGGAATAGTCGAACGGCTGAACCATCCTGTTCGTACCGAAATTCGGATAGTCAAGGTCAAACGTTCCGTCGAGTAAAATAGTCCACTTAGGCGCAAGCGGAAGCTCAAGACCGATAAGAAGTCCGCCGCCAAGATAATGCAGATGATACTCGTCTGTAAGCTGATACATATAATGAAGCCCCGCACTGAATTTCAGGCGGACGTACTTCCACATATCAGTTTCGATTATAGGACCGGCAAACAGGTCAAATGCATATAAGACAGTCTGCTTAGGCACCTGCTTTACGTCGTTGAAGGTGTAATAGAACGGATAAAACGCAGACACCCGGATAATTGAATTGAGCGGACGCATATTCTTTGACTGAACTTCAAAAAATGCACCTATCATAGAATTCTGCCACACATAATTATTCCTGCTGCTCTGCGTTTCAATGCGCGTTACATTTGCAAAAGCAGCACCCTCATTAAATACTACAAAAGGCTTATGCTGTATCTCCGGAAATCCTGTTTTCGGATTTATCTGCTCTGTTTCGGTCTTTTGTTCTGCTAAATCTTTCGTCTGACAGACAAGCGGAAAAGACAGGGCAAAAAGCGCAAGAATGACAATCAGTTTTTTCATAGGAAACCTGCCTGCACTTTATTTAGAAACGTGATACAGCGTAAGCTGCTTCGTCCTGTTTTCAGAAACTGCCCATTCCAAATACAGCATCGAACCGCGTATATCCCATTCCGTATTGATTGAATTTCCGTCCGACACGGAAAAAACAAGAACATTATCTATAACAGAATAGTCCCCCTGATAGACAACTGCACTTTCGTCTGCATCAGACGTAAAGATTTTTGCGACAAACGTTCCGTCTGAAATAAACGTAATCTGGTTTCCGTAGTTATCTGCCCATTTTCCGTACAGCGGAGAAGGTTCATAGCAGGCTGAAAGAAAAACTGCCGCAACAGCAGCAAGAACAGCAATCATTCCCTTTCGCAAAAGCCCCATAAAATCATAGTTACAAATCAAAAATATATTTCTCATATCAAAATCCTCCGGCAGAAAAAAACGCCGTCATTCCTCTCCTACCATCCAGTCTACTTTATCTTCTGCAAGAACAACCGTTCCTGCAGAGCCTGACGTATGGTCAAGTTCATACGTTTCTACTCCGTACCATCCGCCGGCGGCTGCTCCACCCTTAATTTCAAGGTTGTCATAAACGGCTTTTCCCGGATACATACCGCAAAGATACTGCCTGTCGCCTGTTGTCGAAATTGCGGCGCGCTGTCCGTCCGTTAATTTTCCAAACGCCTCTTTCACAGCCGAAGCATCGGTAACGTCAATCAATTTTGCATAGCAATGTACCGCTTCGTGCATATGACCGTTCGCGCTCATATTGGAAGTTGTGTCAGTATTTCCCTGAAGTACGAATTTTATTCCGAGCGCGCTGTCATCAGAAATGAATTTATCCGCAAAATTTTCATAGTGCATTGTAATTTCCGCACCAAGCCCGACGACTGCCGCCTTGTACGAAAGAGAGCCGCTTATATCACCGGAAATCGTTTCAGAACCGACTTTATCAAGGTCACTTGCCTTGTGCATAAGAGTAAGCTTTGACTGAGAACTTTTTACAGTCTTGTTGTATTCCCTGAACCACTGCTCGCGAGTTAAAGCTCCGTAACCGCGTGCATTATGTTCAACATCATTTTCCGGGTCGTTTGACTTTGTTCCCTGTCCAAGCGTATTGAGCGGATAGACTTTATAATAGTAGAATGTGCCTGATTTTGCCGCACTGTACGCATCAAGATAGTACAAGCCGGTAACGGCAAAATCGTTTATTTTCTTAAAGCCGGACTCCGGTTTTATAGAGCGGTATATATCGTAACCGGCAGCCTTTTCGCTTGCAGACCAGGTAACAAGGATAGGATAAACTTCATTTTTATTCGGTGACCACTCAGATTCGTCAAATGCACCGCCCTTTTCTTCAATCAATTTTTTGAATGTTTCCCTGCCGGCAGTCTTCGTTGCATAGACTTTTTCCGGCGCATCAGGAACAGGCGCAACAACAGTACTTTTTTTGCTTTCCTTATCTGTTCCGTCTGCATTCACAGTAGTAACGGCAAAATAATCCCACCCGGAAGTAACAGGAACATCGCAGAAAAGGAAACCGTCTGAATCAAGTTCACCTTTTGTTTCGGAAACTGCAACATCACCAAAATATCCGTCCGCAGAAGAATCCACGCGGATATTATACGAATAATCAATCTGCGCTTTTTCATCCGACACATTTATGGCAGGTTTCCAGCGTACGCAGACATAACTACTTCCTTTTGAAGAATCGCATACCTCAACAGAAGACGGCGGACTTAAAAGAAATCCTAATGCAGGAAAATCAGATGTTTTTCCGCTGTCACTAAACGCACTTTTCAAAACCGTGCCGTCCTGCTCGGAAGAAACCTGTACAAAGTAGTAATAGTAAAGCCCTGATGCAGCCGTAGAATCCTTGAATTCCCTGACTGTAAGTCCTTTTTTCAGAAGCCTGTATGACGAATCAATGGAACTTGTACGGTACAAAGCGTATGAAATATTCCCTGCACCTGTAACTTCATCCCATTTTACAGTTATGGAACTGCTGCTCGTTCCCAGACCGTTATCAACATACACCTTTTCAGGAGCAACAGGCGCACCTTCTACAAGCGAATAGCCCATTGCAAGGGAACTTGCAGGAGAACGTTCGCCGTTTGCATTCTGCGCATATATTTTATAGTAGAACTCTACGCCCTGCTCGGACGGAAGAACTGTATTTGTATACGACGTTTCACTGCCGAACACTTCATCGATATATACAGAATCTGTACCGTTCTCTTTTTCTCCGCGGTAAATAAGATATTTTGCAACCCCGCTTACAGGATTCCATGTAAGTGAAATAGAATCAGATGATTTTCCTTTATCTGCTTCTACTTCAGACGGAGCTTTAAAAAGACAGCCGAAAATTTCCGGATTGGCAGGAACATACTCATTGATGACATTTCCGTTTTCGTCTTTTTCCTTATGTACTTCATAATCAGGATAGTAAGGACTTGACTCATATCCTTTTGCAAGATTCTGTGCCATAACACGGTAATAATACCGATATCCGGATTCAAGACTTGAATACAGCGGATTTTGCAGAATTACGTCCGTATAAGTCGTTCCATAGACAAAACTGTTTATTACTTCAAATTCAGACTCGTCAGGGAGTTTCCACGTTCCGTCCGGAGAAGGCTCTTTAACAACGGCGCGTTCCAGCTGGTAGGAAGTCGCATTTTCTACCGCAGACCAGGAAACGGAGATTTTTCCGGCATACAGACCTCTGGATGCATACAGTTCAGACGGCGCATCAAGAGAAGTAATTTTTACCGGCGGAGTAAGAAGGTCATACAGGCTTGAAAGGTCTTCCTTTGATGTGTCCATAGGAACTTTGCCCTGAAAAAAATCTGCACAGGAAGAAAGACTGAATGCCTCAATTGCAAAAAACAATACAACAGGTAGTTTTTTCATATCAGTCCTCCCACCAGCCGTAAGAAGAATTATCTCCGTTATAGCCGTTACCAGCAATTTTCATCGGAGACCAATATTTCAATTCATCGCCTGTAACATATTTACTAAATGTTCTTTCGTTGTCTCTCCATATTTCAACATTAAACTCAGAATCTGACAGTGCAAATTTATAAATGCCAGAGTATGACTTCAAATCTATAGTTCCGGTTACAGTTATAGGAATAAGTTTTGATTTATCAAAACTTTTATTTTCTTTATAACAGAAAAAACTTGGTTTCTTATCAGCAGCCTTTCCTCTATCCTCATCCGTTGAATCAGAAAGTACAAAATAAGCTGGAACAGACTCGTTTAATAACGGCAAATTTTTCCACTTATGTAAATAATCACTTATCTTATATTTTAATGCATATCTTATAGGAGTTGACCACGACACATATTCTCCACTCCACCAAAGACTTCCTTTACTACCATATGTTGTAGTATTTTCCGAAGTGGAGTTGAAAGCATCCGCCATAATCAAACTAACGCTCTTTACCAGCTCCTCATCAGTAATCTGCCTGTACGCATACACGGACTTATCATCTCCGTATGACGCACGGATATCCGTCGTTCCACCGACTTTCCGGACCGCCTCAATCTTGTAGTAATGCTTTGCATCGCGAAGGACTTTTAAAAGTCCGTTTGTATTTGAAGCGTTTCCAGATGCAATGCCGGAAGGCTGCACTGTAAACGACAGGCCTGTAAAGTCAAGGTCTATATCATATATTTCTTTATTAACAGTTTCTGCATTCAGCGTTGCATTCTGTGAATTGTTACCGGCTTTAAGCGTACAAATCTTAACCCAGTCGTCTTTCTTATTGTCGTTCCGCATAAAGATTTCGTAAGATTCAGGTCCTTGCGCACGCTTAGAATAATCGTATGCTTCCCAGTAAACTTCTTCAGAATATCCAGTACCTGTTTTTGCAGTAATTCCCGGTAAAGTAAACGCATAGCCCTTGCATGCACGTTCACCGTTTTCGTCAAGATTTTCATTTCTTTCAATTTCTTTAATAAATGAATTATGAACGGAAGAAACTGTCTGAGGATCATAAGAAACAAGATAGTCAAATGGATTGCACCTGTCTGAATCATCCTCATTTACATGAAATTCAATCCAGTTGTTGTTTGATACATCATATAATTCAACAGGAACTTTGCTCCATACCGGATTATTATCGTTATATGAACGCCTGTATAAATACGGAACTTTATCGGCAGAACCGTACGGTTCAGTCCATATTATGCTAACATTTTTTGTATCAGAAGCCTTTGAAGCATTTAAATTAAGACCGTAGCCGAAGGCAGAACCTTTTACTTTATCTGCAAAAGCACCAATTCCGTCACCGCCGGTATATGCACCTTTGCTGTCTTTAGAAAAAAGTACAAATTTTGCATCTATTATATCACCGCCGGAAAAATCGTTTTCAGAAAGCACAGGAATGACTGTATAACTGTAAGGAAGTCCCCATGCAATCTGCGACTGGTTTACTGAATATGGATTTGTATCGTCATAAGAATCTGCATACGCATCACGCAGCGTATATACTCCGGCAGTAGAAGTGCAGGTTGTTTTTTTACCAATAGTACCTTCACCTTCAGAAATTCTGAATTCTCCGGAAGTTCCTGCATCTTTATAATAAACGTCAACCTTTTCAGGAGTCCAGTCTCCTGTGCCGTTAGAAGCGTATTTTGTACGGTAGATTTTATAGCCAGACGCTCCCTGCACTTCATTCCACTGAACCAGAATGCTGTCTTTATCTGATTCTTCTATTACAGTTCCCGTAAGAGCCGGGCCAAGAGTGCAGACAGTTATATTTGCAACGGCTGTCTTATCTTTCTTTTCTTTTTCATCAGAAGGTTCATTGCCAGATGTAAAGCTTGCAGTAGAAACAGAAAGCGTTATCGGTCTGCCGCTTTTTTCCGGGTCGTCATAGCCGTAAGGTTTATCAATGGTACAAGTAATACGACTGTCACTTTTGGTGATTGTCGGAACAGAAGTTACAAGATTATTTTCAGGCTCATCATCGTAATGCGCTGTTACCGTGTACGTTCCGTTCGAAACGTCATCCTTATCCCATGAAACTTCTATTTTGTCATAAGAAACGGACGAAAAAGACAGGTCTGGAATTTTTAGGGTTTTTACCTCACTTGCTGTTTCAGTATCCGTCATACCGTTATAGGCAGTAAGAGTATATTCGCGTCTGTCGCCGTTTTTTGCAGGATGAATATATACCGCAGTTTTTTTACCGTTGTCTTCAGTTATCGTCATATTTTCGTCATCGGCAAGCAAATCAAGCGTATTTTCGTCTGTTACCAGTTCGTTTTTATCTGTATTTTTCCACTTAAGCGTATAGGCATACATTTCATTGTATGACCATGACAGTTTGAAATACTCTGTGTAACCGCCTTCTGCCTTAAAGTTTTCAATCACAGGCTGCTTTGACGCATCCTTTACAACAAGAACAGAACCAGGTGCTTTTACAGAATTATACACGAGTGACCTGTCGGCACTTGAGCAGATTTTCAGCTCATACATATAATAATAGTAATAATTCTCTTCCGTTGCGTAAGTTTTTGTATATCCCAGAATGTCATTTATGGAATCAAATGCGCATATTTCTTTAAGTTCAGATTTACTTCCAATCTGCTCATCAGTCTTAAAATCCATTTTATAGAAACTTTCATACAGGACATACTTATATGTACCAGTCAGTCCAAAATCTTCAAAATCTGCCGTAAAAGAAACCGTCACTTCAGAAATCTCAGTCTTAGCATCATCAGCGTAATGAGGTTCAGACATCATTTTAAGCGACGGATTTGTTATAAGCCATCCGCTGTCAACGGCAATGGAATCAGAAGATGTCATAAGTTTTGAACCGTTATCATCGGTATAAGACTGAACGGCATACGTATACTGTTTTCCGATTTTTACTTCCGTCTTATCTTTAAATGTAATTGTAGAACCGGAAATATATTCAGGATAATACTGATTCGTCTGCTCTTCTGCATCACCAGGTTTTGTTACTGTGATAATATCTGTGGCAATTTCCGTTCCTTCACTATCTACAGTAAAAGCAGTACCTTCCGCACAATTTATCCTGTATTCAGATGCTTCCAGTTTTTTTTCTAAGTTTGAGTCCTTTCCTTTTACAACGCCTATATATGTTGAAATCGGCTTATATGCTTCATCAGGCTCAGACAGTTCCTTTCTCAAAACCTTAAAATATACAGGATGCGGAATATAATCTGCCCCGGATTTTACGTCTACGGATGAAGGAAGTTTCCAGGAAAGAAGAATGCCGTCCTGACTTACACCTTTAGAAACAGTAAGTTCTGCCGGAGCATCAGGAATAAGCCTGTGTGCAGTACTTTCGTTCACCTTGTCGCTCATTTCTGTATGACTTTCATCCTGATTAGACTTTATGTATGCCTTTACCTGAAAATAATATTGTTTATTTGCAACAAGATTTGTAAACGTACAGGAACTTTCCGTTCCGTCAGCAACCACCTCTTTAAGAACAGTCGTTCCGTCAACGTCAAACAAAAGTATTTCATAGCACAAAGAATTCAAATAAGTACTTTCAAAACAGTTTGCTCCTCCATACCAATACACTGTTACTGCCGTTCCGCTAGAATCTTTTGCAATTTTAGTTATAACAGGAGCAGAAAGCGTTGAACCATAACACAGCGCACTAAAAGCAGACTCCGTACCGTAGTAATCAACAGCCGTAACACGATAATACTTTAAAACACCAGAGTCTTCTTTATATGTAAAAAAAGCAGAAGCATCAGAGGTTTCTGCAAATTTTGTAAACGTACCGGTAGAACTGCTACTGGAATAGATAAAATACTGCCGCGCCGCCTTTGACGGTTCCCACGAAAGCGTAACCGACCGGTATCCGCCTTGCGTTGCAGAAACGTTTGCAGGAGGAGCAATCTGCCCTGTAGAATAAGACCCACGCGTATTGAATGACGGGGAGTCAAGAAGTTCCTGTTCACACGATGAAAACAATAGAAAAAAAGTGGAAAATACAATAATAAATCTGCCAGCCTTCATTAAAAACTCCATGCGTTTTATATAAACTCCAGCTAAACACTTCTCCTTTAAGGTTTAAACAACCTCTCAAATAATTGTAAACTTTGACGTTATTTTATATAATACTAAATTACCAAAATATTCAATGATACGTTCCGAAAAAGCAAATGTTTTTTCAGAATGTAAAAAATCTATTCAGAGGCATAATATGTCAAAATATCCGTTTGAATCAATCGAGCCTAAATGGCAGAAATATTGGGAAGAAAACAAGACTTTTAAAGTAAGAGAAGATGCGTCGTTTCCAAAAGAAAAACGCATGTATGTTCTTGATATGTTCCCTTATCCTTCCGCAGCAGGACTGCACGTAGGTCACCCGGAGGGCTACACCGCAACAGATATTTACTGCCGTTACCTGCGCATGAACGGATACAACGTCCTTCACCCAATGGGATACGATGCATTCGGACTTCCTGCAGAAAATTACGCCATAAAAACAGGAACTCATCCGGCAACAACAACAAACGCAAACATCGAACATTTTACAAAACAGATAAAATCACTCGGATTCAGCTATGACTGGGACAGATGCGTTTCTACCTGTGACTCAAGCTATTACAAATGGACGCAGTGGATTTTCCTTCAGCTTTTCAAGCGCGGACTTGCCTACGAAAGCAACACGCCGATAAACTGGTGTCCGAGCTGCAAAACCGGTCTTGCAAACGAGGAAGTAAAGGAAGGAAAATGCGACCGCTGCGGAACTCAGGTTACGCATAAAACAATCCGCCAGTGGGTTTTAAAAATTACAGCCTATGCAGACAGGCTGCTTGAAGATTTAGACACGCTTGACTGGCCTGAAAGCGTAAAGCTTATGCAGCGCAACTGGATTGGAAAATCTACCGGTGCGGAAGTTACGTTCACCATTGCAGACAAGGACGGTAAGCCGACTGACCAGAAGCTTACTGTATACACAACGCGCTGTGATACGCTGTTCGGCGCAACATATATGGTTGTTTCTCCGGAACACCCGCTTGTAAAGCAGCTTACTACGCCGGAACAGAAAGCTTTTGTTGAAGAATATGTTGAACTTTCTGCAAAAAAATCTGACCTTGAACGGACAGATTTGAACAAGGACAAGACAGGCGTTTTCAGCGGAAGCTACGCAATCAATCCTGTAAACGGAAAGCTCATTCCTGTATGGATTGCAGATTACGTCCTTATTTCTTATGGAACGGGTGCAATTATGGCAGTTCCTGCACACGATGACCGCGACTGGGAATTTGCAAAAAAATTCAACCTTCCTATAATTGAAGTATTAAAGTCTGACGTAAACGTTCAGGAACAGCCGTGGACTCAGGACGGAATTCACGTAAACTCAGAATTCCTTGACGGTCTTAATAAAAAAGACGCAATAGAAAAAATGCTTGAGTTCCTTGAAGAAAAGAAAATTGGTAAAAAAGCCGTAAACTACAAACTGCGCGACTGGATTTTCAGCCGCCAGCGCTACTGGGGAGAGCCGATTCCTCTTGTTCACTGCGAAAAATGCGGAATAGTTCCTGTTCCGGAAGAAGAACTGCCACTTGAACTTCCAAACGTAAAATCCTATCAGCCTACAGGTACGGGCGAAAGTCCGCTTGCCGGAATTGAGAGTTGGGTAAACTGCACCTGCCCTAAATGCGGCGGAAAAGCAAGGCGCGAAACAAACACAATGCCTCAGTGGGGCGGTTCATGCTGGTACTACCTTCGCTATCTTGACCCGAAAAACAACAGTGCATTCTGTTCAAAAGAAGCGGAAAACTACTGGATGCCGGTAGATTTGTACGTAGGCGGAGCGGAACATGCCGTCCTTCACCTTCTGTACGCGCGTTTCTGGCACAAGGTACTGTACGATTTGGGATTAGTTTCAACAAAAGAACCGTTCCAGCGACTTGTAAATCAGGGAATGATTACATCTTTTGCATACCAGCGCAAAAACAAAACGCTTGTTCCTGTAGATGAAGTTGAACAGCATTCGGACGGTCTTTGGTACGAAAAGGCAACCGGCGAAAAACTTGAGCAGGTAGTAGCAAAAATGTCAAAGTCGCTCAAGAACGTAGTAAACCCGGATGACGAAATCAAGCAGTACGGCGCAGACTCTGTTCGCATGTACGAAATGTTTATGGGACCTCTTACAATGAGTAAGCCTTGGAACACGCAGGGAATTATCGGAATTCACCGATTCCTTGAAAAAGTCTGGAGCTTGAGTGAAAAACCGCTTTCAGACATAGACATAACAGGTCACCTTACGGACGAAAAACTTGTTGCACTCAGAAAATCATTTGCGCAGACAATCAGCAAAGTCACGAACGATACAAACACTCTGAACTTTAACACGGCAATAAGCCAGATGATGATTTTTGTAAACGACCTTAGCAAGATGGAATCAATTCCGCGTGCAATGTGGAGCGATTTTGTAAAAATCCTGAGCGTTTACGCTCCTCACATCGGCGAAGAACTGTGGCAGAAGCTTGGCAATGACAAAACGATTGCTTACGAAAAATGGCCTGCATTCAACGAAGAATACCTTAAAGATGACGAGAAAACTATTGTCGTTATGGTGAACGGCAAGCTCCGCGGAAAATTTCAGGCACCAAGCGGTTCTGCCGACGATGTCCTTATCGAAATGGCAAAAAATGACGAGGGTGCAAAGAAATTCCTTGAAGGCAAGCAGATTGTAAAATCAGTAGTCGTAAAAGACAAGCTCGTAAACTTTGTAGCAAAATAGATTTTTGCAGGACTGGTTATTGAGGATTGTTTTAAACATTGAATATAAAAAAAAGCAGTACTTTTCAGTACTGCTTTTTTTTGCAGGTTATTTCACGCCTTTTTCCATGCGTCTATAAATTCAAGCATATACTGCTGTACTCCGCAAAACCATTTGTTCTGGAATTTACAGGCAGTTTTTCCTATATAGCGGAAATGCCAGCATTCCCAGCGGTAACCAGTAACATCTTCATACCCATTCGGAAAAGAAAGCGACCAGCCGTAGTCAGAAGCATTTTCATAAATCCACTGCCCCATTTCCGTTTCTGCAAAATCGTCTGTAATAGAGCCAAAATCTATTGCACTTCCAAGCTGATGCTGGCTTGTTCCCGGACGTGCGCTTTCACGCTCGGCTTCTTCAAGACCGTCAATCCTGACCCATTTTTCAAACAAATTTTTCTGGTAATCATACGAGCGATATGTAGAACTTACAAGAAGCGTAATTCCGTCTTTCTGCGCTGCACCAGCAAGTTCATTAAGCGCAGAATACGCATCCGGACGCAGGCTCAAATCGTTCCTGTTTATGTTGAAAAGCGGATTTTTTCCAAGCGGAACTAAATCTTTTGGAACATACGCCGACGAAACGCTGTGTTTTTTATCAATCAGGTATAGAACCGAAAGGTCATCACTTCTAAACGAAGATTCTTCCTGCAAAACATCATTCAAATCCTGCAAAAAGAGTTTTTCATCACTCTTAGAAACAGTAACTTCTGCCTTAAAACGCTCCGACATCAAGTTAAGAACATTCTGCAATTTAATCACTTCCGGCGAAACACCAGAATCTTTTTCCTCCTGCAGAAGCGGAACTGCATCCGTCACCTCAAAATGAACAGCACCAGTTCCTCGTGCACTTGCAGACTTACTGCACCCGGCAAACAATACGAATATGGCAAAAAATGCACTTAAAATACGCATTCTACACGACCTCGGTAACAGAATTTATAATCCTGAAAAGTTCCTTAAAGCCCGTAGACAAAATTGCCTTGTCCGCCTCATTTGAAAGCGACATCAAATACAATTTTGTGTGATACTCCTCGGCATCATTATGTGCTGCCATAATAACACCAAGCGCAGAGGCGTCAAGTTCTACGACATTTGCCAGATCAAGCACAACATTCTGCTTTTCTATCGTTTCATACAGTTTTGTCTGAATATTAACGGCAGTATAGGCATTGAACGCACCGCTAAGTTCAAAAAGAATATAGTCAGCGCCTTCTTTTCGTGTAACAGTCAATTGTTCCATACGTACAGACTCCTGTTCTTTGTTCTATTCTATTCCAGTTTCAAAAGACTAAACATTGTCCGAAATGATTTCATCAGCATCCGGCACGTCTTCAACAAACTCGGCAGCATCAAGCATTTCCGCAGCGTCAGTTTCCTGTTCCATACTCGCCATAAACTCTTCTTTTATAGCCCTTGCTTCTTCTATCTCAGATTCAATAGAACTGAGATATTTCATTACAAGAACGCTTACGTCGTCTTCCATTTCATGAGACATAAAGCGCATAAGTTCATCGTGTTCAAACTGAGCCATACGCTGTGCCGGATACATCGCATTTGCTACCATAAGCCGCTGGATTCTGTCTTTTCCGAACTGTTCGCCGCGCAAAGAGTGCGACTCAATAAGACCGTCGGTACAGGCAAGAACAATGTCGTTCTTGTGCAGCTTTATCTGCTTTACAGAAATATAAGGCGAAATGTCGTTTACAAAGCCAAGAATATGACCGCTTCCCTGAATTTCAATGACGTTATTGTACGCCTCTGTATAAAGGAACATCGCCGGAATACCGCAGTTTATATAGTACATAGTATCATTTTCAAAATTAATGATTGCAAACATACCGGCAAAAATCGTACCTTTCTGCAGATTATAGCGGATAAATTTATTTACTTTTACGACAAGCTGCTTAAAGTCGTGCGTTTCCTCAAGATATGCGCGGATAATCGCCTTAAGGATGACCATACTCATACTTGCCGCAATACCCTTACCGCTTAAGTCACCCATTACAAACAGGTGGCGAGAATCCGTAAGGCGAATCATATCAACAAATTCACCGCCGATATTATGCGCCGGAACCATTATACATCCGGCATCAAGACGCGGATTTTTTACCGCATCCATATTTTCCTGAATGGAAGTAATAATCTGGGCGGACATACGGAGTTCCCGGTTTACAGTACCGATAATTTCCTTGTTCGAAATATTCCGCATATAATAACCGAATACGAAGAAGTACGAATACAGTTTTGTAAAGATGCTCAGGTCGTATTCTTTGTAATGGTCATTACCGGCTTTCATTCCAAGAATGATAATTCCGTGAACGTCACGACCTTCATTCAAAATGAACAGCGCATCTGCCTCAGTCTTTTTAAAGAAATCCTGAAGTTCCTTCTTGAACGGAGAAAGAGCGTGCACAGTTTCGACTTCTGTAAATATTACAACGTTACGCCCTATGTTCAGCAAAGATTCAAACAGAATTTCATAACTGTCAATCTTGTATTTTTTTCCGTTAGACGTATAGGCATTCTCAAAAGTTGCATTTCCGCCGTTGATGTAAACAGCCATAGAAGAAGCTTCTGCGTTTCTGTTGAAAATGCCGAACATCTGGTCAGCAATTTCATCCATTTCGCCGCTATAATCAATAGAAGCAAGGTCTTTTTCAAATGCCTGTGCATAATCAGAAGAATGAAAAAATTTACTGTTTTTGAGCGGTTTATAAATCATATTTACAAGGAAGCAGGCTGCAAAGACAACTGCAAGACCAATAGCCGCCACCATAATGCCGTAAGTTTCGTTCAAATAATAGACAAGCATAAATGCCGCACCAAGAACGGCAGCCGGCATTATATACAGAAACACAACTTTCAGGAAGAACGAAACCAAACTCCTTCCGGAAGGAGCTGACTGCACCCATGAACCATACGGAAGGATAATCATAAGCGGAACATACATATAATAATGCAGAATTGTATAACCCGGATATATTTTTGAAATCAAATACAGTCCGCCAGTCAAAAGCCATGTTGCAGCAAGTCCCAGCGTATATATATATCCGCGATGCCTGTCAAGTTTCTGTGCTTTCATCTCGTTGCGCACAAGCATTACAAGACAGCCGATTGCCGGAAGCATAAATTCAAAAATAAAACGGTATAGAGAATACCATGTCCATGGAAAATACGTACGTGCAGCACCGCTAAACAGATAATTCGAGCGCACAAGAATTCCGACGTCAGAAGTTATTTTTATCTCTTTAAACTGGAAGAATATAAAATATCCTGCCACAATATACAGAAAAAATTTAAGCGTATAAGTTATGCCGGACGAATATTTCCACGCATAGTAAATAAAGCAGAACATAACGTTTACAAGCATACATCCTTCAAGAAGGAAGCATATCCGCATAAGAAGAGTAAACAGCGCCGGTGTTACAGACGGACGCACCACAAGAAACAGCGTATAAAGGCAGGTTATGACGGCAAGAATAAGGATATTTGCTATTGCAGGATTAGTTCCGTCATCAATTCTGTTTTCTATGCGGTCTGCCAGCACAGTTTCAAAGATAAAAAACAGCGAAAGAAATAAATTCAGAATAATAAATGTCATATCAACCTACCTTAGCAACCATCATAGTAACGTCATCGTGCAGACGCTTGTCACCATTGTATTTCATAATCAGACTTACAATATCATCTACAAACTGCTGAGGAGATTTAGAAGCACTTGACTGAAGCGTTTCGCGGTACAAGTCAGTATCACCAAGCTCAACACCGTTGTCGTCCATAACCTCAGAAACACCGTCCGTCGCAAGCAAAATCATATCGCCGCGGAAAAGACGCTGTTCCGCAACCTTAACATCGTCCATATCAATAATTCCGACAAGACTTGCATTTGAAGAAAGCGACTTGATTCTATAGCCGTCCGGGGAACGCGAAAGAATAATCGGATCGGACATAGACGCATTGATATACGTAATTTTCATTTTTTCAGTATCTACAATCCCAAGGAACAGAACGGTATATTTATCCTGAAGGTGCATTCCCTTAATCGCCTTGTCAACACCGCGAATCATAGAAACAAGATCTTCCTTGTCTTCCATAATCTTTACGGTATTCATTACAAGACCCATAATCAGGGCGGCAGGAAGTCCTTTACCGGAAACGTCGCCGAGCATCAGAAGCGTCTTTGAACTGTCTATAGGAAGGACAGAATAATAGTCACCGGAAACGTTTACAAGCGGACGGTAATATGCTGCAAGCTTAAGGTGCGGAATGTCAGGCATTTTGTGAGGAAGGAACGAAATCTGCGTTTCCGCAAGCTGCTCCCACTCTTTTGTAAGGGAAGAAATTTCTGATAAATCTTCAATGATTTTCGTACGCGAGATAAAGCGCACGAATTCTTCATAAAGCCTGTCATAAATCTCTACGTCATACAAATGCGTATAGCGGCAGAACACGTACAGCTGGTATTTCTGGTAGCACATCATAAAGCCGCGCGCCGCTTTGTAAGAAGAAACAACATCGTAGGTATTTCCGATAAAATAAAATCCTGCCTTCCATGTAAGCGGAAAGTTCCTCATCAATTTGTCACGCACGGAATAATAGGAAGATATGCGGCTCGGGCTATTATATAGAACATAATTTTTTTCACGGTCGATAAAGAGAACGCTGCAATCAGCTTTCATCTCAAGAATATCAGTATTCGCCTGGAACAAATCATCAAACGAATAGCAGAAGCGCAGCCGATCTATGAACTCACCAAGATATTTTGTATCGCTTTCAAGAATGTCTTTCTTAAAAAGAAAAGAATCGGCAACTTTCCTCAAAACAGACGTTATAATCAAAGAAGAAAGAAACAGCACGGCAGGAATTCCGGCAAGAACAATCCAGGACTGCTCACCTCTGTTCAGAGAAACAAGAAGTACGGAAAAGCCCAGCGAAATAAGATATACAATCGTATTTATTATAGAAAAATAAATTTTTCGCTCTGTTTTATACATAGTCACCCCAAGTTTAGAAAATTGACATAAACAGTATATCATACAATCGGCAAATTCGCCTAAAAAAAATAGCATATAATAGCAGGACCTGCCTTATTTTGTTCCGTTTCCGCCCGTTCCGGAAGAACAGTATACAAAAACCGGCTTCAAAAATGACATTTTTTCGCAATGTGTCATTACAATTCATTCGTTTTTCATTGAACATTATATAAAAAAAATATATATTTAATTCAGTATGGAAAACCTTCGGGCTCAACCCGACTAAATAGGAGTAATTGTATGACAATCAATGACATCAAACATGCTAAAATCAAGGCATGGATTGAAGAATGTGTTAAGATGTGCGAACCGGATTCAGTTGTAGTTTGCGATGGTTCTCAGGCAGAGTATGACCGCCTTATGCAGAAATGCGTTGACGCAGGACTTGCTACTCCGCTTGCAAAGAAACCTAACAGTTTCCTTTTCCGCTCGCTGCCTTCTGATGTAGCACGTGTTGAAGCCCGCACTTTCATTTCTTCCGTAAAAGAAGAAGATGCAGGTCCTACAAACCACTGGATTGACCCAAAAGAGCTTAAGGCTACAATGACAGGTCTTTACACAGGCTGTATGCACGGACGTACAATGTACGTAATTCCGTTCTGTATGGGACCGCTCGGCTCACCGATTGCAAAATACGGAATCGAGCTTACTGACTCAGAATACGTTGTATTGAACATGGACATCATGACTCGCGCAGGCGAAAAAGTATGGCAGTATTTCGGTACTGACGGCGACTTTGTTCCGTGCCTTCACTCTGTAGGAAAACCGCTTAACAACGGCGAAAAAGACAACGGCGTATGGCCTTGTGCAGACGTTGAGCACAAATACATCAGCCAGTTCCCGGAAGAACGCCTTATCTGGTCTTACGGTTCTGGTTACGGCGGAAACGCACTTCTTGGGAAAAAATGCTTTGCACTCCGCATTGCAACTGTTATTGCACGCGAAGAAGGCTGGCTTGCAGAACACATGCTCATCCTTAAACTTACAAACCCACAGGGCGAAGTAAAATACGTAACAGGCGCATTCCCTTCTGCATGCGGAAAGACAAACCTTGCAATGCTTATTCCTACAATTCCTGGCTGGAAAGTTGAAACAGTCGGCGATGACATTGCATGGATGAAATTCGGCAAAGACGGACGCCTTTATGCAATCAACCCAGAAGCAGGATTCTTCGGTGTTGCACCGGGAACTTCTGCCCAGTCTAACAGAAACGCTCTTGAAGCCGCTTCTAAAAACACAATCTTTACAAACTGTGCTCTTACAGAAGACGGCGACGTTTGGTGGGAAGGAATCGGCTACCCTGCAAAAGGCAAGCTCGTTGACTGGAAAGGCAACACACGCGATGCTCTTCCAAAAGACAAATCACCAAAAGGCGAAGAATTCGCTCATCCAAACGCACGCTTTACAGCACCAGCTAAACAGTGTCCATGTATCGCTTCTGACTGGGAATCTCCAGAAGGTGTACCTATCAGCGCAATCTTGTTCGGTGGACGCCGTCCGTCAACAATTCCACTTGTTCACCAGAGCCGTGACTGGAACCACGGTGTATTCCTCGGATCTATCGTAGGTTCAGAAATCACTGCTGCTTCTACAATCGATGCTTCTCAGGTTGGAAAAATCCGCCGCGACCCGTTCGCAATTCTTCCATTCTGCGGTTACAACATGGGCGACTACTTCCAGCATTGGATTGATGTAGGAAATGCTGCTCAGGACAAAGACAAGCTTCCAAAAATCTTCTATGTTAACTGGTTCAGAAAGGACGAAAACAATCCTGACCTTCCAGGCGGATTTATGTGGCCGGGCTACGGTGACAATAGCCGCGTTCTTGCATGGATTTTTGACCGCTGCGACGGAAAAGACAATGCAGTTGAAACACCAATCGGACTTATGCCGAAAGAAGGTGCTCTCAACCTTGACGGACTTGCAGATGTCTACAAACAGCAGATTCCTGCAATTACGGCAGTTGACAAGGAAGGCTGGCTGAAAGAATGTAAGGATATCCGTGAAAACCACTATCCTAAGTTTGGAAAGCATCTGCCGAAAGAACTTACAGAATGTCTTGATGATTTGGAAGCAAGACTTAACAAAGCGTAAGTTGAATACATTCGGTCATTGAGCATGCCGGCTCGTAAGAACACGCAGCAAATGACTGGAAGTCAGAGAAGCCCTGTCAGAGATGGCAGGGCTTTTTGTTTGACGAAAATATATGTGTATGTTTCAAACTGATTTCATAAACAACAAATCTCGTATTAGTTTATTTCTAAAACAAATACTTTTCCGGTAATTTTATAAACAGTTCTGTATTTCCTGAAAATACATGATCAACATTCAAAAACGCAGTAAAAATAATTTTTTCATTTTCCAATTCTGAATATAATTTAAAAAGGCCGAATCCAGGATCCTTATCTCCGCAAATTAAGTGTAATTTCTCACCGTTGAAATTTATGAGTGCTTTTTTGATTAAATCTGGTTTGTGATTTAATGGAGCTCCAATAAGCAAAGCTTTTTGAATTACAGGATAATTTTCAAAAGCAAAAAGTCCTTGTGTTCCGCCATTTGAAACTCCTACAAAATAAACAATATATTTTTCTATGCAAACTGTTTTACAGTAATTTTCAATTATTTTTAATCCATGACCAATAGAATTACCGGTTCCTTCAGGATTTGAAGCTACAAACACTGTAACTCCAAATCTGCGATTAAGGTTCTCTGACATCTGCAAATACTTATTTTCATATCCATAAATTGATCCTGTAAGCCCGGCCTTTATAAATACAACAATATGAGATGGAGGATTTCTGTCTTTTCCGTTTATAATCCCGTAATCAATTTGTACAGAATTACAAAGAGCTGAAACTTTAATATCAAAATCTGTCATACTTTTCCATTTTTCGGGGCAAAATGAGTACATATAAATCCTGCTTTAAATCTGAATATATTATAACACGAATTTGGATTTTTATTAGGTCAAATTTCGAGTTTTAGGGAAGTGCTGATTAACACTTGAAGCGATTACTCAGCACTTCCCGTCAAATTGCCGTAAGTCAATGACTTACGGACAATTAGCAACATTCAAGGTTAACACTGAAAAATCCTCTATAGGATTTATTCAGTGTTTCCTTAGGTAAATTTACAAAAAAAGGCATTACCTGTAAAATTTTGAATACCTACAAACAAAATAACGGAGGAATGCCATAACTGAAAACAGCCTGACTACTTTCACTCTGTGTCCTTTCAGCCCACTCCGCTCCAGTAGTGTCAGCCGGGCTACTTCAGGCTACCCTCACGGTCGGTACCTCATTCCGCTTTCAGCTCCACTCGGCACGCACTTCGTGCCCTTGCGTATCCCTTACGCGGGAAAACTTATTAAAAGAACTTTGAGGTAGTATTTTTTATTTTCTAAAAAGAAGTTAATCTTTATCGTTTTTAATGCAAAATTTACAAAAATTTTTTGGCAAATCAATATTTTTTGCATATTCATAAGCATCATTTTTACTTGCAAAACCTATATACTTACCAATTCCTGTTCCCCCGTTTTTTTCAATTTGAGAACATCCATTTTTATGTATTCCAATATGTTTATTTACATGATTTTCATAAATAACATAATTGGCTGTCCATGTGCCCATACTATTTCCTCCAATATTTATTACTCCGCATTACGTGCAATGCGAATACCTACCCATTTCACTTTTGTTGATGAATAATAAGTATAGCTTGAATTACAACTTCTATAAAAAATAGTACAGCTGCTAGAATTCCAGTACAAACTTCCCCATTTCAAAACAAGATGATCTCCACTCCAATGCACAGGATTTGTCAATTCCCCTGTACCCCAATCTGCATAATGATCAAAACACCATTCAGCAACATTTCCGCTCATATCATAAAGACCAAGTGCATTTGCTTTTTTAGTTCCTACTTTATGTGCTTCATCTCCGCTATTGCTTGAATACCAAGCAACCTCCTCAATCGTGTTGCTTCCCGCATAAATGTACTTGTCATGTTCCGCTTCACTTCCGCCACCTGCGGCAAATTCCCATTCACATTCTGTTGGAAGGCGGTAACCGTTTTTGGTCTGGTACCAGGTGACAGTACCTGTATTCGAATCATCTTTCCAGACGGCGCTTCCGCGGTAATAAACCGGTTCTAAGCCTTTATATTCACTGTATGCGTTAAGCCATACACATGCCATGTTCCAGCTGATGTTTGTAGCCGGAACAAAGTCTTTATAGGCGTCGTTTGCAGCGTAGCCTTTACTTGCAGAAGTTAAATTGTAGCCATTGTCCTTTGCCCATCGGTAAACTTCAAGCCATAATTCGTATGTCAGTTCGTACTGTGCAATCTGGAAAGAAGAAAGCGTAATTTTCGGGCGATTTGTACCGTTGTTCGGGTCGCCTAAATAAAAACTTCCACCCGGAACCGTAACCATTGCCGCATAATCTTTCCCCCACTGTGCGTAGAGCGTCATATTTTTGCTTGGAATCAGGCTGTAACCCGGTGCATAACTTTGTCCGCTTGTTCCGTCAGTGCTGGTTGACCATTTTGTAAAAGCGTAGCCCGTTTTTGTAAGGTTTCCTGTATTTGCACTAATTATAAAAGAAGAGCCTTTTTCAACCTGTACTGTTTCAGGCACAGTTCCGCTTGTTGCTCCGTTTGAGTTGTAGGTAATTGTGAACATTTCTGAAACCCATTTTGCATAAAGAGTTACATCTTCTGTCGGGTAGAATGGGAATGTTACTTTCTTTTCGTCAGTGCATTCTGGATCCAGATACCAGCCGCCCAATGATTTGTCAGTTTTAGTGCTTTCAGGGCTTTCATTAATAACATAGCAGGAAACAGGATTTACTGCCGAGCCGCCGTTTGTTTCAAATGTGATTGTAAAATTCTGCTTGTAAGCGGCATATAGAGTCGTATCTTTTGAAATTACAAGAGGAAAAACAGCTTTTGTGTTTAAGCCAGAATCTAAATACCAGCCAATAAATGTGTATCCTGATTTTTCCGGTTCCTGAACACTTTCTACTGTTCTTGCCCTAAATGATGGAATTTCGCTTCCTCCGTTTGTTTCCAAAGTTACAAGATAAGTTGGCAGCCACATTGCATACAGAGTGATGTCCTGTGTTACTGTATATGGCACAGAAATTTTTTCTCCGCTTAAAGAAGAATTTGCATACCAGCCTGCAAATTCGTAGTTCTCTTTTTCCGTAAACGGAAGTTCCTGAAGGACACCATTTTTAATAGAAGAAACTTCTGTTCCACCGTTAGAATTAAAACTGACAGTATAATTTTTGAGCCATTTTGCATAAAGCGTTATATTTGCATTTAAAGAAAGCGGAAATGAAACCGGGTCTCCAGAAAAATCTGCGTTCAAATACCATCCGGCAAACGTATAGTCTTCCTTAAATGGAGTTACGGCACTTATAATTTCATTCCCTGTAAAATCAGCAACCGCAGTTCCACCATTTGATTCAAAATGAACTGTATATTTTTGATTCCAGCGTGCATAAAGTACAGTATTCTTTTTTGGTTCATAGGGAAAAAAGACTGCATCTCCAGAAAAATCAGAAGTTTCATACCAACCAAGAAATTCACAATTTTCTTTTGTAGTTACAGGAGGAAAAACTATTTTGTCGGTATTTACGGTTGAAACTTTTGTACCGCCGTTGGAATTAAAACAGACTTCGTAAATGCCTGCTGATTCCTTAAAAAATTGGTTTTCACAAGATGTAAATCCTAAAACTGTTATAAATGCTGCAAATAAAATCCAATTTTTTTTTGCTAAATAAAACCCTTTTTCCATCTTAATCCCCTCATAAATTAAAAACGCAGTCCGGTTCCAAATCCAACTGCAAAAATATACGGATACCCGAAACGAACCATCGGTTCTATATAAAATGAATCAAATTCCTTCCTAAAACCAAATCCTCCTCCGGCATCAAAAACTGTATAAACATTTTCATTTGAAAAGATAATATCCGCCCCGCCAGTACCTTCTATATAAAATCCTGTCGAAGGTTCTCCGCCAGGAGAAACCAAATAAACCCGTAAAGCAGCCAATGGTTCAAGAGAATAAACTGTATTTTCTTTTTCAAACGCATCATAACTTGCAATAAGTTTTCCGCCTAAAGAAATTTTTCTAAAAAATGAATAATCAAAATAAATTCCTGCAGCTGGCGCAACATACGAAATTGAGTTTTTATTTACTTCTGCACATATTCCGATTGATGTTTTATAATAATTCGCCGCACGCCCCAACAACTGTTCAGATTTTGAAGAACGAGAAAATACATAAGTCTTAAAAAGAATGTAAGAAGCAGTTTCTACATCCAGCAGTCGAACCTGAAGATTGTATTTATTATCCAATTCCTTAATCTGACCAAAAACGATTGCGTTTGCACCCAAGCGTTTACAAATAGAAAGAGCAGTTTCATCACTTATAAAACCTGAAAGCTGATAATTCAACTCTGTATCAACTTTGTTCATATTGCTGCGGGTTACAACTTTCATCCCGTTTTCTGTTACTTGAGATGTAAGTTCTGTTTGTATATATTCAGAAAGGTCTTTTGAAGGTGAATTAAAATCCAAAATACATAAAATCGTCTTAGAATTACATTTTGAAGTTACATCATCTGCAACTTTTAACATAATAGAATCAATTTTTTCCTGAGCAAAACCAAAGCTACATAGCAATGAAAATGTAAATGCAAGAAGTTTTTTTTTCATAAATTCCCCAAATCTTACTCATATTTTTTAATTTTTAATCAACTTTCTGTGTTTTAGCTAATAATATTATTAGCCAAAACACAATTTTAATCAATATTTAATTCTATACTGAGTTTTAATGAATAAAATAAACCAAGAAATCAATAGAAAATATTGACATGGGTATTCGACACACTTTTATTCAGAATTTAAAATACTACAGAAAACAAGCGGGGCTTACACAGGAAAAACTTGCCGAAAAAATCGAAATGAGTACTGCATACATCGGTGACATGGAAGCCAGAGAACGCTTTCCCAGTGCCGAAACCATAGATAAAATCGCTGAAGCATTAAATATCCGCCCTTCTGTACTTTTTGATGAATTCGGTTCTCCTGACAATATCAAAGATTCATTTAAAAAAATCTACACAAAAACCTTGCAGCAGGAGCTGAAAGAAAAACTTGACCAGGCTGTAGAAGAAGTCTGTAAACAGATTTAAGCCCCCCCCCCGATGAAGTTTGTCAAGCAGGAATGACATAAAATAGAAAAAAATATTTTGTTTTTATACATTTTCCGCACCGGGATTTTTTTTCATCAACCATTTTTTTCCTCAAAAAAACTACTTCTTACCTGTTAATAAACACCCTGCTTATTAGGTTAATCACGAGGGTGCTTATTAACCTGATAAGCACACCGCTGATTAGTTAATCAGCAGACCCCGTACTAGACTAGTAAGCAGGGTGCTTTCTAGTCTAATCAGCATACTCTTTACTAGACTAGAAAGCGGTGCGTTATACGGAGAACTTACAGACTGCATAACGGATTTATTACAGACCTGTTCAAGGATTTGTTTTCATCACGAATACGGATTTATAAGCATGAATAACATTCCAGTATATAGACCACATTACAAGCGTAAAAGAAGTGCAATTTACAAGGTCAAATTTCGAGGTTTTGGTAAATTTACAAATTTCCGCCACACCGTCAAAAAGTCAAAACGAGCAACCTTCATCTTTTTATTTACAATCATCGACTTAAGATTTATAATGAATTCGTTATGACAGATATTTTGAACGATGCGGATTTTGATAGATTCCGAAAAGTCATTTATAAAGAATGTGGAATTACATTCTCCGGGACGAACAGACCTATTCTTGACAGTAGGATAAAAGAAATCCTGCGGGAAAAGAAAATTGCTACAGTAGACGAATATTACAACCTCATTCTGTCTGACCGCGAAGAAATGAAACGGATGCTCGACTCAATCACGACGAACCTTACGCGTTTCTTCCGTAACCAGCCGCATTTTGATGCATTTATAAATTATGTCATTCCGCACGTCCTTGAAGAAAAGAAAAAAACAGGCGACAGAACCATACGCGTCTGGAGCGCAGGCTGTTCTACAGGCGAAGAACCGTACACAATCGCTATGATATTGAAGAAAATTCTTCCGCCGGGCTACAGTTTTTCTGTCACCGCATCTGACATATCGCTGAAATCGCTGATGGTAGGACAAAGCGGATTTTATGCGGACAATAAAATTGACGGAGTACCGGCAGACTATCTTTCCGCCTTTTTTACAAAAGTAAACGGCGGTTACCAGATAAGCAAAGAGATTATGGAACATGTAAAATTCGACTACCATAATCTTCAGCACGAATCGGGAATGAAAAATCTTGACGTCGTTTTCTGCCGGAACGTTATGATTTATTTTGATGAAGCGGCGCAGCTTGTCGTACTCAACAATTTCTGGAACGCAATGGCGCAGCATTCCTATCTTTTCATCGGACATTCTGAATCACTTTTCGGAATGAAAACAAAATTTGAATTCCTAAAAACGGACTGGGCTTGTCTTTACCAGAAAAATTCATAAAAAAAAGAGCAGTTAGTTATGGATATAAATGACGGAAAACACGATAACCTGAACGTCGTAATCTGCGACGATTCAGCATTGATGAGAAATCTGGTTTCAAGAATTATAGATGACACTCCCGGAATGAACGTTATTGCAAAAGCAAGCAACGGTCAGAATCTGCTGAACATCCTTCCAGACGCAAAACCGGACGTAATTGTCCTAGACATCGAAATGCCTGTAATGACCGGCGTTGAATTCCTTAAAGAACGCAAGGCGCGCAAGATTGGAATTCCTGTCATAATTCTTTCAAGCATTGCAACGCAGGGTGCTGCCGTAACAATGGAATGTCTTGAACTCGGCGCAAGCGACTTCATCACCAAGCCGGGCGGTTCAATTTCTATGAACGTAAGTACCGTAGGCAATGAAATCGTAGAAAAAATAGCTTCATACGGCGGCAGATACGCCCGGAAAAACGGAAAGCGCATTCCGTTCCCGGAACATTTTATGCACCTGCTCAAAATGCGCAGCGCAGAAAAATTTGTTGCACAGCAGAAAGGTACGGAAATTCCTGAAAAACCGGCTGCAACGCAACTTTCGCCGCTTTTTTCTTTCGGAACGCTTGAAAAAAAAGAGCCTGCCGTAATAACGCCGCTTCGTGAGGGCGGAACAATAAAAATCATTGCGCTCGGCATTTCTACCGGAGGTCCAAACGCCCTGCGCGACGTATTCAAGATGATTGACCCTCACCTTACACAACCGATTCTTGTTGTCCAGCATATGCCGGCAGGCTTTACTGCGGAATTTGCGCAGAGCCTGAACAAAATCTGTCCGCTCACTGTTGTAGAGGCGGCGGATAATATGCCGATTGAGGATGCACACATTTACATTGCACCGGGAAACTACCACATCGCAGTAGAAGAGCGTGCAGGAGGAAACGTAATCCGCACCAATCAGGAACCGCAGAGAAACGGTCATCGCCCTTCCGCAGACGTTCTTTTTGAATCAGTTGCAAAAATCTACAAGAACAACGCACTCGGCGTAATTATGACAGGAATGGGAAAAGACGGTGCCGTAGAAATTACGGAGATGAGGCGGCAGGGAGCCTGGACGCTCGGTCAGGACGAAGAGTCTGCCGTTGTATACGGAATGCCGAAAGTCGCATGGGAACTCGGTGGCGTTCAAAAGCAGGTTTCGCTAAAAAATATGGCTGATGAAATAAGCGCGCTTGCACGAGAGCACCGGTAAGCGTTTGTATGCGGCGTACAGCTTTATTTTTTATGACATCATCTTTTTTTCTCTGCACGGCCTGTTCGCTCAAATACGGAATGGCAACTTATGATGACTCCACAACGCCGGAATTCATCTTTTCGGATGTACACTTTGACCGTTACGAAGACAATCAGAAAACACTGAGCCTTTCCGCAGAAAAAATGGAGCAGTACAAGGACGGAAAATCGCTGTATGCAAAGAACCTTGATTTTCAGATTATTGACAATAACGGCGAAGTAACAACGGAAGGTTCCTGCAAACTGCTTGCGGCAGATACAAAAGAAGAAAAATACGTTCTGTACGATGACATTGAAATAAACAGTAAAAAAGACGATATGACCGTTACGGCGGACAATCTTAAATGGAACGGAAAATCAGAGCAGCTCACATCAGGGCGGAACAACATCGTTTCAATAAAAAAAGGCGGAACGTTCATACAAGGCTCCGGATTTTCTGCAAGCGGCGTTTCAAAAAAATTTACGTTTACCGGAGTAATTACCGGAAGTACAGACACAGAATACAGCAATGCGGACGACCAGCAGGACGAAAATACTGCCGCAGACACGGAAGAAACCGTACAGCAGGATGAATGATATGAAGAACATTCTTAAAACGCTTATAATTTCTGCCTCATTTCTTACGCTTTTCTTACCGTCTGCGTTCTGCGAAAAAATCATATTTTCCGCAAATAGTATGAGCGGAACAGTCGGCGACAAGTCGGATTCAACTACGCTTTCCGGGGAGGCATACGTCCTTACAGAATCAATGGAAATTTCCGCAGACAAAATCACTATGTCAGGAAAAGACTTTCGCTTTATAGAAGCAGAAGGTTCAATAATCGGAAAAAATATGGAATCCGAACTTGAGTTTACCTGCAACCGGCTGAAATATGACCGCGAAACTAAAATCGCAAACCTAAGCGACACCGTAAATCTGACTGACGTAAAAAACAACGTAACTGCAAAAGCACAGTATATCGAATACAACCAAAATACGGACATTGCCGTAATGCAGATTGACATAGAGCTAAAGCAGAAGGACAACACCTGCACAGGAGTTTACGCCGTCTACCGCAAGAATGACCAGATGCTTGAACTGAGCGGAAATGCACAGATAAAACAGGGGGCAGACACATTCCGGGCGCAGGAAATTACGCTGAACCTTACAAGTCAGGAAATCACTCTTGACGGACGCGTAAAAGGTTCAATCGTAGACGAACGGAAAACAAGTTCCGCAGAAAACGAAGCGGCAGAAACGCAGGAAAATCAGCAGGACGAAGAAACAGCTGAAACTTCCGGCGATACTGCTCAGAAAACGGAAGAAGAAAAACCGGACGGAAACACAGAATCGGAAGCCGAAGCAGCAAAAGCAGAAGAAAAAGAGGACAAGCAGAAAAACGAATAAACAGCACAAGGCTTTTTTGCAAGAAGCAAAGCCTTGTAACTGCAAGAGGATCTTATGGAAATACAGGAACATACACTGCGGGTTTCAAGCCTGTTTAAAAGTTTCGGACATAAAAAAGTCGTTCAGGGAATAGACTTTAAAATGAAAACCGGAGAAGTACTCGGTCTTTTAGGACCGAACGGCGCAGGAAAAACAACTACTTTCTATATGATAGTAGGATTTTACCAGCCCACAGCCGGCGATATTTTTCTGGACGACGAACAGATAACGCCTCTTCCTATGTACAAGCGCGCCCGTCTTGGAATTTCCTACCTTCCTCAGGAACCAAGCGTATTCAAAAAACTGACCGTTGAAGAAAACATCTGGTCAATTCTTGAAACACGCTCAGACTTAACGCATACGCAGAAAAAAGAACGCCTCGAAGAATTAATAGAAGAATTTGCAATTGGGCGCATACGTACGCAGTATGCCTTCACCCTCTCAGGAGGAGAACGCCGCCGCACAGAAATCGCCCGTTCACTTGCCATTGAACCTAAATTCCTGCTGCTTGATGAACCGTTTGCCGGAATCGACCCTATCGCCGTAGCAGACATCAAGGGAATGATAGGACTTCTTGCAAAACGCGGCATCGGAATTCTTATCACCGACCATAATGTCCGCGACACTCTGGAAATCACCGACCGCGCTATAATCGTAAGTTCAGGTCAGATTGCAATTCAGGGAACAAAACAGGAAATTCTTGATTCCGAACTGGCTCGTGAAGTCTATCTCGGCAAAGACTTTAGTATGTAGACTTTTGAATGCAGGCAAAAATCAGTTTGACAATTTTTTTTCCATACTGTAGTATATAAATTGAACTATTCTATATTATTGCAAAGGAGAAGTTATATATGAACACGATTATTTTGTTCATAGTTCTCCCGATTGCAGGAATTGTTCTTGGATGGACTATTCGCTGGCTGTGGGCCAGATTTCAACTATCTGCATCAGAACAAAAAGCAGAACGTGTAAAACAGGATGCTATAAGAGAAGCTGAAGCTCAGAAAAAAGAAATTTTGCTTAATGCAAAAGACGAACTCATTCGGGAACGAAACCAGCAGGAGCGGGAAAACAGGGAGCGCCGTGCTGAAGTTCAGCGCTATGAAGCCCGGGTAAACAAGAAAGAAGAACTTGTTGACCAAAAAGCAGCGGAATGTGAAAAGAAAGAGAAAGATTTTATTGAAAAATCAGCGGCAATGAAAAAACGCGAAGCCGCACTTTCAGAACAGGAAGAAATGTACCGCAAGGAACTGGAAAGAATTTCCGGTCTTTCTGCACAGGAAGCAAAAGATTTAATCATTAAAAATCTTGAAAATGACGCAAAGCACGATGCGCAGGCCCTGCTAAACAAAATTGAGCAGGATGCACAGCTTTCCGCAGAGAAAAAAGCACGTGAAATTCTTGTTACTACAATCCAGCGCATTGCGCCGGAAACAACAAGCGACATCACAGTAACGACAGTTTCCCTGCCGAGCGACGAAATGAAAGGACGGATTATCGGCCGTGAGGGAAGAAACATCCGCACTCTTGAAACGCTCACAGGCGTAGACATCATCATTGACGACACGCCGGAAGCAGTCGTAATCTCTTGCTTTGATCCGGTACGCAAGGAAATTGCAAAAGAGTCGCTTGAGCGGCTTATTTCTGACGGACGCATTCATCCGGCACGCATTGAAGAAATCGTGCAGAAAGTAACGCGCGAAGTTCAGAACAAGATTTATGAAGAAGGCGAAAAAGCCCTGTTCGATCTTGGAATACACAATATGCCTACAGAAGGGGTGCGCGCTCTTGGACGTCTGTATTTCAGAACAAGCTACGGTCAGAACGTTCTGACTCACTCAAAGGAAGTGGCAACAGTTGCTTCTATGCTTGCAGCTGAAATCGGTGCTGACCGCGAACTTGCAAAACGTGCGGCCATTCTCCACGATATTGGTAAGGGTGCAGAAACTGACAGCGACCAGAACCACGCAGAAGTCGGCGCAGAACTTGCCCGCAAAATGGGCGAAGATCCGCGCGTCATCAATGCGATTGCGGCACATCATAATGATGTTGAGGCAACAACGCTTGAAGCAACGCTCGTGCAGATTGCAGATGCAATTTCTGCCGCACGTCCTGGCGCACGCCGTGAAACAATAGACAATTATGTAAAGCGCCTTGAAAACCTTGAAGCTATTGCAGAAAACTTTGAAGGCGTTGAAAAGGCCTATGCAATTCAGGCAGGACGAGAACTTCGCATTCTTGTAAACAATGAAAAAATTGCTGACAATGAGGTGAAGCAGCTTGCTTCTGACATTGCAAAGCAGATTGAAACAGACCTGCGCTATCCGGGAAGAATCAGGCTTACGATGATACGCGAAACACGTATCGTAGAATACGCCCGGTAAACGGCGGAAACGCAGAATGTAAAAAAGGCTGTCTGTAAAGAAAGTCATAATAATGACGGATTTTTCAGGCAGCCGTTTTCTTTTTAAATGGATTTTTCAGGACACCGGGAATTTTGTAAAACAGAAAACGCTATGATTACTCCAAACCTTATAAAACGAACAGACAGGAACATCATCATCAAAGACAATAATATTATACTGAATGATAACGGAACGCTGCCTTCTTTTGAAAAACTGCTTGAACTAAAAGCGCAATACCCGGCATCACACTGCATTGCAGAAAGAGAAAACGCATTTTCTGCACTTGAACTTCCCGACGAAGCAGAAGTTTCAGGTACAAAAGAAATAGCGTTTCGCGAGTATTTTTTCACTCATTCAGAAGAAGACAGCTACACGGCGGCCCGGGCAAAAACACTTTTAACCTGGACAAAAAAAATGAATTTCTGCCCGAAATGCGGTTCAACCCTTGCATACTGCAAAGAAGAGTCTGCAAAGGAATGCCCGGAATGTTCTGTCCAGTATTTTCCGAAAATTGAACCGTGCATTATTGTCCTTGTAAAAAAAGAAGATAAAGTGCTTCTTGTGCGCCACTCATACAGAAACCAGGATATTTTTGCCTGTATTGCAGGATTTATTGAAGCCGGCGAAAGTGCCGAACACGCCGTATATCGCGAAGTAAAGGAAGAAGTCGGAATTACGGTGCGGAACATACAGTACAAGGGAAGCCAGAGCTGGCCGTTTCCAGACCAGCTTATGCTTGCCTACACGGCAGACTACGACTCCGGTGAATTTTCATTGCAGAAAGAAGAAATTGCAGAGGCAGGATGGTTTTCAAAAGAGAACATTCCTGCAAGTCCGAAGCCCGGATCTGTAGCCTACAGACTTATACACAACCTGTTTTAGGCCGTGTATGAACCAACTAAAACTTAATGCGCTCCTCATCTTCCGGTGAAACAACTGCAAACCAGCGGGAACTTCCGTCAACCCAGTATTTTTTGAATACACGAAGTATATCTTCCGCCGTTGTTTTTTGCGCAATGCCGGTAAGAGCGTCGGCAGAAAAAACATCACCAAACTGAAGAAGGCTTGCGCACATTCTGCCGGCAATACCGCCAGTCGTTGCCTGTGAAGCAAATTTCCTGTTTATGTACGAATTGATGTAGCCTTCAAGACGGTCTTCCAGCGGTTCAAAAATGTACTGACCGTCAGCATTTCTTCCGGAAATTACAACGCCGCGCTCCATAATGCCGCGCGCTTCATCCATGTACCGAGAAAAATCAGTAAGATTTGATGCGCGGTACAAATACTCAAATCCAAACGGCGCGGCAGAACTTACAATCGAGGACTCCGGTGTATAGCACGCACCGTAATTTTCACGGACAACATTAAACAGAATGTCAGAATATATATCGCAAACAATACGAGCAACCGGATAGTCCGGGCTTGTTACGGAAGGAGAAGCAAACGCGCGCATAACAAAGCCTGTCCCTGCCGCCGCCTGATGAACAAAAACTGCATTTTCACCGGAAACTGAAAGCGGCTCAACAGCCGTATCTTTAAGCGCATTTTTTCCGGCGTGCAGCGTACCAAGCGTTTCGTTCAATTTTTCAAGCAACTCTGGAACGGAAAAACTGCCGCACGCAACAACGCTTATCCGCCGTGAGTCAAGCAAAGACGAATGAAAGGTGCGTATTGCACTAAGGGTGATGTTTTCAACAGAATCAATGGTAACGGCACTTGAAGTCTGATACGGATGACCGTCATACAAAAGCTTCTGACTGTAGTAAAAAAGCATAGAGCCCGGATTATTAAGCGCAGACTGAATGGACTGGCGGCAGTTCGTCATAAACAGTTCATATTCCCTCTGGCTGAAAATCGGATTAAGAAAAGCATCTGAAAAACAGTCAAACGTCTTGTCAAAATAGGAATCAATGCTTGTCATTGCAAAGACAGAACCGTCGCGGCTTGTTGATGAAGAAATTGAACTCTGCGTATCAAATTCAAGCGCCTGAATTTCTGCATAACTGTATTTTTCCGAACCCATACTCATCATTGAAAAAACAGCGTCCTCAAGTCCTGAAGCTTCTGGCGTAAGATATGCCGTTCCACCCTTCACTACAAAATAAACGGCACAAATCCTGTTGTCTGGAATCTGACGGACGTATACAGGAATGTCATTTTTAAGGCGATACGTTTCTACAGTAGATTCTGCGACTGATTTTGAAAACGCACTGAATGCAGCTGAAATGCATAAAATTAAAAGAATGTTTTTTTTCACGGCTGTTTCCTGAACCAGAATGCATTATCTGCCGTTACTTCCGTAAAGCCAAGTTCGTCAAACTGAGCCTTTGTCTTTTCATAGACTTCGGGATTTACAAGAACTGTAACAAGCGGATTTTTATTCTGAATGTATTTTTGAACAAAACTATTTAAGTCGTCAGGGGTAACGCGGGAAATACGGTCAGAATATGAATAGTAATATTCTGCATCCGTACACGTCCACCAAAAGCGAAGCGTACTCAAAAGACCGGCGGCAGTTTCATTTACATAGATGTTTGAATCAGTAATTTTACGGACAGCATCCTGAACTTCAGACGGCTCAATCTGCGCGGCGGAAGAAAGAACTGACGGCAGTTTTTCCATAAAATAAACGGCACGGGCGGCAACTTCTTCTTTCGGGGAAGTTACAAGCGCACCTGCGGAAAAAAGCCCTGCCTGACGCGACGTAGGATAGCCGCCCCACACGTAATTTACATCAGGAACGCCGAGATAGCCGTCTTCTACCAGAGATGAAGCAAACACTCCGCCGGGATTTGAAAGCTGATAAGAAAAAACGTCAGCGACATAAGTATCTTCCACATCAAAAGCAGCATCAGGAGCACGGTACACAACTTCAATCTGCGCAAGCTGGGAAGAAATCTTTTCATACGGCATTACAAGAAATTCCGGCTTTGAAAACGGCTCTTTAGAATGACGCATAATACCGTCTTTAAAAGGATCTGCACCGCGTTCCCAGGAACCGAAAATCTCAGAAACAAGGCGATACACCTCATCTGGCTGAACATCTCCGCCTACAAAAACGGCGGCATTGTTCGGAACGTAATATGTCTTCTGGATTTTTTTAAGCTGTTTTACAGTCGCCTTTTCCACTACAACATCAGAGCCGCCCGAATCAAGTTTCCACGGAGCAGCAGGGAAAAGCGCCCTGCACTTTGCAGCAGAAAGAATGCGTCCCGGGTCGCTGAAATTCCCGCGTATTTCGGAAAGCACAACCTGTTTTTCATTCTGAAGTTCCATCTTGTCAAGAAGCGGCTCGCGGACAGCTGCATTCCAGAACAAAAGTCCCTCTTCAAGCTGAGATGCCGGAACGGTGAAATAGTAATTGACACATTCAACGCCGGTAGAACCGTTCCATTCCGCAACACCCATCTGGCTTAGGGCACGGGTAACTGCGGCGGCATTTTTGTACAGAGAATTTCCCTTGAACATCATATGCTCGTACAGGTGGAAAAGACCGGCCGTTTGCGGAATCTGGGTAAACGAGCCGCATTTTACGGCAACTTCAATATACACAAGAGGAACGCTGTGATTTTCCGCAACGAACACATCAAGACCGTTATCAAGAGTGTACTGATACAAATGCGGAACAGGCGTTTCTTCTGCCGACGTGCAGAACGGAAGATGCAGAAGCAGGACAATCAGAATGTACGGAAAAAAACGCATCTTTCTTCTATACAGTAAATCAGTCATACGCTATGCCTTGAATGAAGACACGCCGTCTAAATCAAGAGTTGCAAACAAATCGTCTATGGTTTCCCGGCGGCGGATTTCCTTAAACGAACCGTCCTCGCGAAGAAGAATCTCGCCGGCGCGAAGCTTTCCGTTATAGTTAAAGCCCATCGCCCTGCCGTGAGCGCCGGCATCGTGAATAATCACAAGATCCCCGATATCAATATGAGGAAGCGGACGCTGAACGGCAAATTTATCGCAGTTCTCACATAGGCTTCCAACTACATCATATACAGAATCTTCAGGAGCATTTTCCTTACCGCTTACCGTAAGCTCGTGATATGCCCCGTACATTCCCGGACGCATTAAGTCTGCCATACAGCTGTCAAGACCGATGTACTCTCGGTAGATGTGCTTTTCGTGTATTGCCGTAGAAACAAGCCAGCCGTACGGACCGGTAATCGGGCGTCCGCATTCCCAGTAGATTGCAAGAGGATCAAGTCCTGCAGGAACGATAATTCCATCGTAATATGCCCTGATTTTTTTGGCAACTTCCTCATAGCTTACTTTTTTCTGATCCGGCTTATACGGAATGCCAAGACCGCCGCCTAAATCCGTAAATTCAATGCGAATTCCAAGCTTCTGCTTGATTTCTGCACACAGTTCAAACAGGATTTTTGCGGTATCTGCAAAAAAGTCAGGATTCAGTTCATTTGAAGCGACCATCGTATGAAGTCCAAAATGAGTTACGCCCTCATCGCGGCATATACGGTACGCCTCAAAAAGTTGCTCGCGCGTAAGACCGTACTTCGCTTCTTCCGGCTTTCCAATGATGGCATTTCCGCCTTTCTTGAGCGGTCCCGGATTGTAGCGGAAACAGATTGTGTCAGGAAGCTTTCCAAGAGTCTTTTTCAGATATTCAATGTGGGTAAAATCATCAAGGTTAATGATGTTGCCGTTTTTTGCGGCATATTCGTATTCCTGCGAAGGAGTTTCGTTGGAAGTAAAAATAACATTTTTTCCCTGAATGCCGGCATTCACGCACAGCATAAGTTCAGGAAGGCTTGAACAGTCTGCACCGCAGCCTTCGCTTGAAAGAATTTTCAGTATATACGGATTAGGGCACGCTTTTACCGCAAAATGCTCCCGGAACTCAGGGAATATGCTGAACGCTTTTGTAAATTCGCGCATATTCTGCCGTATTGATTTTTCATCATACAGATAAAACGGAGTCGGAAAAGTCCTTGTCAGCTCTTTAAGCTGGTCGTGTGAAAGCGGAAAATACTTTGCCATAACAAAACCTCATAAAAAAGTAGAATAGGGTAATTGTAATGAAAAAGCATAAAAAGAACAATGAAAAGCAGACGGACAGACTGTCAGCTACACCTTAAATTCGTCTATGCGGTTTCCGATGTTCTGGATTGAACTGCTCATCACCGAAGCGATTTCTGCAAGGTCTTTTCCGGAGCCAGAAACAGCTTCAATTTCATTTTCCATATCTGAAATTTTGCCGTTCATAACGCCCGTAACGTCCTTAAGCCGCTGCACGCCGTCAAGCACGCTTTTGTTCTGTCCGCTCATCCGCACAGATTCTTCGCGAACCTTGCCCGCGCTTTCTTTCATTGCAATGACAGCCTCACTAATCTGCGAAGATCCAACCTGCTGCTCCGCCATAGCGTTCTTGATTTCCTGCATAAGCCGGTTCGTTTCTTTTATATCCTGGACAACAGAAATAAAAGACACGTTCGACTCGTCAGAAGCCACAACCACATTCTGAATGGAATCTTTTATGAGCTTTAGCTGCTCGCCAATATTCTTTGACTGGCTTGATGACGTTTCCGAGAGCTTTCTGATTTCATCGGCAACAACGCTGAATCCCTTGCCGGCATCTCCTGCGTGCGCCGCCTCTATAGCGGCATTCATTGCAAGAAGATTTGTCTGCTCCGCAATCGATGCAATCACGGCGTTGGCTTCCTGCAGCATTTCGGACTGCTTTGCAATATCAGTTATCTGACTGCTCACATCGCTCTGCTTGCCCGAACCGGTCTGTGCATCTTCCAGAAGCCGGTTAAAAAGCTCAGACATACGCTCCACAGAATTATTTACGGACTGAATGTTTCCGACCATCTGCTCTACCGCAGCAGAAGCGTTTTCCGTGCCGGAAGCCTGTATCTGCACAAGAGAATCAAGCGAAGAAATCGTGCCTGCAATCTGGCGAACAGACTCGACTGTGTTGTCCACACATTCAGCCTGATTTGAAATTTCGCCGTTCACCGCATCAAGATTTGAAATAATGTGGGAAATGGAAGAATTGGCAGCGTCAGTCTTTTCCTGAAGCGAAGCATCGGAAACAAGCAGTTCCTCCTTTGCCTCCTTTACGCCGCTTACAATATCCTGAAGTTTTGCCGTAAACTCGTTGAATCCGGAAACAACTTCACCAATCTCGTCATTGGAAGAAATATCTATGCGGCTTGTTAAATCTGCGTGACCGGAAGCAATCGTCCTGATCGAATCTTTAAGCACACCTACAGGACGAAGGGATTTCATTACAATGCTTGAAACGATAAGCACTGAAATTACGGTAAATATAATTACAAAAAGAACTGCGAGATTTCTAAGCTGAACAATCTCAGCAAGGAAATCTTCCGCCGGCGCACTGCATACAACAACCCAGTCAGTATTTCCGCCTACAGGTTCATAGGACACGCAGAATTCTTTTCCTGTTGCCTTATCACGGCAGAACAAAGATGAAGAATTCCCTGCCTTTATTCCTTCAACAACGCTTTTCATTTCAGGCGGAAGGTCGTCGTAAAGTCCTTTTTCTTCCTTTAAAAACGTTATGTCTGAATGAGCTACATATTTTCCGGTAGTCCTGTTAATGACATACGGATGCGACTGCTTTCCTATTACGACATCAGAAACCGTACTGCATAGTTTAAGGCTGTCTATTACGGCAACAACAACGCCAATCTGCTTTTCTGAATAATCATAAACTGGAAGCGCATAGAACGTAGAAAGCTTGCCTGTTAAACGCAATGACAACCATATATGACGGATGAATGTGGTTGTCCTTTTTGGCATATCCGCATTCTCCGCTAATCGGAATAAAAATGCCGAGGTTTTCAGAATAAAAACAGTCGATATGCTCAAGGTCTTTTTCAGAAACAGACTCGCCTACAAGCGCTTTTACAATCTCAAAGTTCTTCACGAAAATATTTTAGTCCAGAATCCACACAGTGTATAGTGCAGCACTTAAAAATCAGACTCAAAATCAACGGGAAAGATTTTGCTATAAAAGGAATGACATCAGGACTGCCCTTCCGCATTTGAAGTCATGCTTATTTTATGCTATCATCGTTTTATGAATTTGAACGATTTACGCGCACACGCCTACGGAGCTGCCTCCGGCAAGGAAAACGATACTTCAAACGGTGCGCATTCCAATACAGAAAATGAACGCACTCCTCAAAAACCGCTTTTCCGCGATGTAAACGCGCAGATGGATTCAATTTTCCGCAGCAGCAAAAAACTTTCGCGTGAAGAACACCCGAACCCATCGAACTCCAACGCGCAAACGCTCATCAAAGTTCCAGCGGACGAATCTTCCGCACAAAAAAAAGACTCTGTATACCGCCGGGTGGCTAAATTCCTAGTCCTCATAGGCGTTGACGAAGCTGCTAAAATACTCCCTCACTTAAGCCCTGAACAGACAGAAAAAATAATTCCCGAAATTGCCACAATCCGCACCATAAGCGACGATGAAGCGGCTGTCATTCTTGCTGAATTCCAGGGGCTTTACAAGCACGTTACGGAAAAAGGCGGAAAGGAAACTGCCCGCGCAATACTTGAAAAAGCATATGGTTCTGAAAAAGCAGAAGAAATGCTCAAAAAAGTGGCGCCGTTTTCCGGTGCAAGACCGTTTGACTATCTTAATGACGCAAAAAGCGAGCGCCTTCTCCTGCTTCTGAACGACGAAAGCAACGCGGTAAAGGCACTTGTCCTTTCAAACATAGACGCAAAAAAAGCCGCAGACGTCCTGAATCTTATGACAGACAGCGACAAAAGCGACATCGTAAAACGACTTGCAAAAATGCAGCCTGTTTCTCCGGAAGTTCTGCAACGCGTTGATCAGGCGATGCACGAAAAAGCGCTTGCCCTTTTGGAAAATGATAAATCCGAGTCTATGGACGGAAGGAATGCCCTTGCGGAAATCCTTAAAAAGATGAGCCCTGATGCAGAATCTTCCATTATATCGTCACTTTCGGACGAAGACCCGGAGCTTGGTCTTGATTTACGAAGGCGGCTTTTCACAATTGATGACGTACTTAATGCGGACGACAAATTCATTCAGCAGAAACTGCGCGAAATGCAGAATATTGACGTTGTAAAGCTGATTGCAGGAAAACCGGACTCATTCCGAAAAAAAATATTCGGCTGCGTTTCGTCCGGCCGCCGCGCAGAAATCCTTGAAGAAGAAGAAATTTCATCTCCTCTACGCAAAGCAGACTGCGACAGCATAACGAACACTTTTTTCAGTATGCTCCGCCGCGCCTACGAAGACGGAAATCTTATTATAAAAGGAAGAAATGACGACGTATATGTGTGATTTTAAACAGTTTCCAGAAACATACAAAGGATTTGAACTTATTTCCATAAATACAATCCCGGACTGCGCTTCCACCGGAATTTACCTGCGCCACAAAAAAACAGGACTGGAGGTTTTTCACCTTCTGAACGACGACGAAGAAAATCTTTTTGCCTTTGCCTTCAGGACTCCTGCAAAAAACTCAACCGGTGCGGCGCATATTCTTGAACATTCCGTATTCTGCGGTTCTCAGAAATTTCCGCTGAAAGAACCGTTCACAAATATGATGAACCAGAGCGTAAACACCTTTCTGAACGCGCTCACCTACTCCGACAAAACAGTCTATCCGTCCGCCTCTATGATAAAGTCTGACTACTACAATCTTATGGACGTATATGCAGACGCAGTTTTCTTTCCGCTTTTAAAAAAAGAAGCGTTTATGCAGGAAGCGCACCGTCTTGAACTGAACGAAAACGGCAATTTTGAAATTCAGGGCGTTGTCTACAACGAAATGAAGGGGAACTACTCTTCCTTTGAGTCCGTTGCATCTGATGCGCAGATACGGAGCGTCTACCCGGACACTAACTATGCTTTTGATTCCGGCGGAGATCCGGAGCACATCCCGTCATTCAGTTACGAGGACTTCAGGAATTTCCACAAAAAATACTACCGCCCGGACAACTGCCTTCTTTTCCTGTACGGAAACATACGGACGGAAGAACAGCTTGACTTCCTGCAGGAGCATCTTCTTGACAGGCTTGAAAAAACAGTTCCTATGGCAGAAGAACATCATTCATACCCGTTCGTCAGCCCGGAATTCATCGAAATGGAAACTCAGAAACCGTTTGAAAACCCCGTAACGGTTCGGGCAGAAGCGCCTGATGCAGGGGCAACAGGCGCAACGGTCACCGTAAACTGGCTGTGCGGTCAAACGGCAGATTTGCAGAGCTATATGGAATGTGCTTTTCTTTCAGAAGTACTTTCAGGACACGACGGTTCTCCGCTTACAAAAGCCCTCATCGACTCAGATTTAGGTGATGACATAGCGCCTGTTTCCGGGTGCATAAACGAAGCGCGTCAGTTTTTCTTTGCACTGGGACTGCACGGCGTAAAGACGCGCAACGAAAAAAAAGTCTACGCCCTTATTTTTAAAGAACTTGAGCGGCTCTGCACAAAAGGCATTGACCAGAACGACATTGATTCTGCCATAATGACAGCAGAATTTTCCAACCGCGAAGCCGTCCGCTCAGGAGGACCGTATTCGCTTGTACTGCTTGAGCGCGCCTTAAACAGCTGGAATTACGGAGGCGCACCTGCGGACGGACTTTTCTATCGCAGTACGTTTGATATAATCCGTAAAAACTGCGAAGCAGAACCGAAATATGTTGAAAACCTCATAAAAAAATACCTTCTCGACAACAAAAACTGTTCGTTCGTTATGGTAAAGCCGTCAAAAAAATATCTTTCTGCCCGGAACAAAGCAGAAAAGAAACTGATTGCATCGCTTTCAAAAACGGCAGACAGGAACATCATTCAAAAAGAACTTGACGAACTTCATTCCTACCAAAATCACCGCGAAACAGAAGAAGAAGTCGCGTGCATTCCGCGCCTGAACATCAGCGACCTGAACACTAACGTAGAAAAAATCCATACGGAAATTAACGTTGTAGACGCAAACGGCGCGTCTGTTCCGCTTTTTACAAACACGGAAAACACAAACGGAATTGCCTACCTTGAACTCTGGATTCCTGCGGACGTTCTTTCTCCGGAAGAATACAAATATCTTCCGCTCTATGCGTACTGCGCCCCGAATACAGGCTGGAACGGCAAGGACTGGGCTGAATGCGCACAAGAAACAGCCGTCCACACAGGCGGAATTACCTGCCGCCTTTTCACAAATACAAGTCCGAATACGGAAAAATCTGCCGCATTGCGAAAATCGCTTTCTAAATACAACTGCACAGACAGAGACTGGCTGATTTTCTCAGTCAGAATGACGGGCGAAAAAACAGACGATGCGCTCAAAGTCTTTGCAGAATGTTTTTCTACCTATAATTTCAGCGACACAAAACGCCTTGCAACGCTTACGGCAGAAGCATACGGAACGATAAAATCAGCCGTAATTCCACGCGGAAACAAGCTTGCAGGTACGCGCGCCCAGGCAGTTAAAACGCACACAAATACAGTCGATGAAATCTGGAAAGGAATTACGCAGCTTTTTGCAATAAAGGCAATTTCAGAAGAAAATCCTAAAAATCTTTCGGAACATTTTTCCGCCCTTACAGAAAAACTGCGCTCTGCAGGGGCGCTCATCCACATTACCGCAGATTCTGAAACGATGCAGAACCTTCTCCCTAAAATGAATGATTTTGCTTCAGGACTACGTCTTGTTCCGCCGGCAGAAAAAACGGTAGCAGACGAAGCGGCATTTTTAAGGCAGATTGTTCTTCCAGGCGAAAAAGAACCTTGCCGGAACGAAACGTTCGTCATTTCATCGCAGGTAGGATATGCGGCGGCGGCAATAAACTCAAGTTACTTCGGAACGGCGGAAAATCCCTCCGAGCTGGTGCTTTCGCATTATCTTTCGGGAACGTCGCTCTGGGAGCGCATACGCACGACCGGCGGCGCATACGGAGCATACGCCGGCTGCGCAAACCTTTCGGGACTTTTTGTACTTACAACATACCGCGACCCTGCGCCGCAAAAATCACTTAAAACTTTTGGAGAATGCCTTAAAGATGCGGCGGAAAATCCAATCGGACAGGACGAACTTCTGCGTATGATTACAGGTACATACGGTGATGAAGTACAGCCGCGCTCTCCTTACGGAAGGGGAAACATCGGACTGATACGCACGCTTTACTGCATCTCCGACGAAGAACGCCAGCAGAAACTTACAGGACTTCTGAACGTAACGGCAGAGCAAATTCAGCAGACGGCAATGCACATTCACTCTCATTTTGATACGTGCCGCACGGCAGTTCTGTGCAATAAATCTGAAAAAATAACTGGCGTTATTATTGATTTACCATTATAATGTTCACATCGTGAAGTGAGGTTAATGAGGTTAATACTATGGATAAGAAGACAAAGCAATGTATTGAGATGTTACGACAGCTTGTTTCTGATGTACAGGGCGCGCCGTATCCAGGAGATGATATAAAGCATGAACTTTACAGCATCTGGTATGAACATGCGCAGCGTGCAGCCGTTACCTGCTTTGAATTCCTTGATGAAAACTTCCCGGAAGAATCAAAAGACGTCACGAAAAAAATAGACAAACTGTTTAACTAGGTATCTTTCTTCTTAAGAAATCTCTTTTCCATACCGAAAATGAGTATAATAAGGCAACGAGGGGATTTTTAAGAATGTGCGCTTTAAATAAGTCAAACGGATTAATGAAATTTCAACTCAAAGGTTCTTTAAAAAAAAGCGGAATAGAATTTTCACGTTTTGTATTTAACGGAATTGAAAAAATCACCGGTCTTGAAAAAACTTTTTTTATAGAAATAGCACTCGTAAATCCGTACATAAGCCCGGCAGAACCTGTACTTGGTTTTAAGCCGAGAGTCAATGTTTCGGCAGAAGATTTACAGAATGTCCTTGCCGGAACTGTATCTGCACAAAAAATAAAAAGCGAAGCATTAGTAATTCCATCCTACACAGTTATCCGCGCAGGTCTTTTAGGAAGCGGAGCAAAACAGTTGTGCACCTATACCTCAATAAAAAACCTTTCAATCAGCCAGAAATCTTTTGACATTCAGGCAGACCGCTTTCATTTTTCGTACGAACAGCTTTCCGGTCAGATTGAATGTTCCCCGGCGGAATTATACGAACACCCGGAATTCCTGTGCGATACAGGAAACATAAGCTGGAACCTGCACTATGAAAAGCAGTTCTTTTTTACGAAAGGATATAAATCACAGCAGTTCAACTGGACTGTACCGGGAGCGCGTACGCTTTTTTCCGGAAACATTACGGTAGATGGAAAAGAATTTTCAGTCATTCCGAAAAAATCATTCGGATATGCAGAACATTTCTGGGGAAAATCACTGCCTGACTCCTGGTTGCACATCTCTTCTTCAAACCTTACAAGCCTTATAAGCGGAAAACTACTTCAGAATTCCTGCTTTGCCATACAGGGTGCATTCAACGGCAGGATTTCGGTGCTTGCATTTTTTGAAGGAAAACTTCTTATGTTTTCAGCAGATTCACCAAAACGGTCGTATCAGGCACTTTGGAACATTTCGCAGACGCCGGACAAAGAAAACAAGGAAAAACTGCACTGGTCTGTAAGTGCAAGCAACAGGTCGTACGTCATTGACGTTGATATGTTCTGCTCGGCGGAAGAACTGTTCGTACGTTCCTGGGAAATCCCGGAAGGAAACAGAAAAGTCCTGAAAATCCTGAGCGGTGCTACCGGCGGAGAAATCCGGCTGTATAGAAAAATCCGCGACAGCCTTGAACTTATCGAACATGCCCATATTGCAACTGCACTAAGCGAATTCGGTCAGCCGGAAGCTTCAGAACAGTAAATCGCGCCCTGCAAAATGCGCAAAATCACCGCACGATGCTTATATAAACAGAAAAAATATTGTCGTATGTATCATTACCGCGTGGCATAAACCGGTAGTAAAATCCTAAAGCCGGCATACACGTGCGGGAAGAACCGTAAAGAAAATCATACTCAACACCAAGACGGAAGCCGTTTCCCCAGGAAGATGATGATATAATGGAATCAGCTGCGTCATTATTGCGGAAATCACTGCGTCGCCCGAGCGCGTATGCAACGGAACAGTTCAGTCCGCCTATTCCTGGATACGCCTTTATTCCGCTCCAGAATGCATAGTCCAGGTGATTGGAATAATCGCTTCCGCTCCAGATAAAATCGCACAGCAAATCTGCGCCCAAAAGAAGTTTAAGCGGTTCGCAAAGCCTGAAAGAAAAGTCAAAAAGACCGCCGGCAATGACACGGTTAAAATCTCCGTCATTCACCAGCTCGTTCGAGTCAGAAACGGCACTGTCCGAATAAACAGGAAGTCCGGAGGAAAGTCCTATATCAAATCCCACGATTTTAGAAGATTTTGCAGACAGTTCAAAAGCCAGCGCAAGAAAAGCGCACAAACCCAGTAACTTTTTCATAACGTTTATTGTATTGAAAAAAACGGCAGAAATCTAGTAGTTCACCATATTCCTGCCGTTTTGAATTTTCGTTCAAGTAATTTTATAGAGCCAGAAGAACTTAGCCTTCTGCACAAAGCAATCAGTCGTTAAGGGTTATCATTGCACCAAGAATTATAAGGTGAGCTGCAAACGTATACAGCCACTCAAGGAAATTCTTTGCATTAAAACCGTTTAACAGTCCGCCTTTTGCAAGAAAATCCATCAGAACGATTGCAACAATCCATACTATCATAACAATGAGCATAAGGATATTGTCAAGTTTCCCGAACTGGTCGCCCATAAAAAGCTCAAGGATAAGGAAAATTCCTGCAAGAAGTTCAATAACGCCGAAAACTACAACAAGAACGTTCTCTACGTTTCCGTCAAATACAGCGCGGATAGCGCCAACTGCATCATCACCGTGTCCCTGGAAAGACCAGATACCTGCAACTGCAAGCATTGCTCCGAGTGCCAGCTGAAGAAGAAGTCTTCCGATTGTTACGCCAGATTTTTTTGCCATTCTAAAACCTCCTGAATTCTGCAAAAAACAGATAGGTATACTATATATCACGTTTTTTACAAATGCAACGCAATTTTATATAATTTTACCTTTCTTTTAAAAATATCAGTTCCCCTTATAAACAACGTGAAAAGTCTGGAATACCAGGCGGATGTCAGGCGAAAAATCAAATCCGACGACTGCTCCTTCATCTTCAAGATACTCCCGATATTTTTCGCGCCAGCCCTCAAGATTTTCGTCCTCGCCTTCCTGTTGCGCCATCTCCCATGTAACTTCATTAAACGGAACGATGTTCACGCTGTCAAGCTCAATAACGCAGCGCGGATTTCCAGCCCGGTCAAGAACAAGATACAGTTCGCCGGAAACAGGCAGCGGCTCGCCGTCTATGGAAAACGATGGAAAGCTGGAAAATATCGCAGTCTTTTTTCCGGCAGCAATCATTGCAATCTGACTGTCATTCGACATTCCCTTTGACTCAAAATTCAAATCACCGGAACAGACCGTATCAGAATCCCTGCCCGTCCGTTCAAGAAAGGTATGCCAGTATTCATCAAGAGGCGTCATCTTTTCTGTCATCAGCGGCTCCTGTAAAGCATTATGATAAATGCGGCAATAAAAAATAAATCAGGAACGGCGGTAAACACAAGGGTAGACACTGGAATTCCGAATACAATGATTTCTTTTGGAAAAAGAATGCCAAGCTCAATCATCATACTGTACACAGTTCCTGCATATTTTACGACTGTTCCTGCCACAACAGACATCCAGGCGGAATCTTTTGTACGAGCCCACAACAGCACTGCGCAGAATGCGGCAGCTCCTCCCACAACAAGCTTTACTATAAAAACAACTGTTTCTGCCAAAGTCATAGATCAACCTTCTTTTAACGGGAACTTGAGCCGGTATCAAACGGCTTCTGCTTAAGTTTTGAAAAAACACCCCTGTCAGCACCGAACGGTACGATAGACGGCGTATTGTAATCAGGACTTATTACAAGCGCGCAGTCAAGACAGTGAAGGACAAACGATTTGTACTGTTCTTCCAGAACTTTCGGAAACAGGTACGGACCTTTACGCTCCCAGTATGCGGAAATAAGATTGTCGTACAAAAACCAGTCTTTTTCGGAACGGCGCGGAAGTTCTGCCGCAAGGTCAAAAAGTGCGCGAGCAACGGCAGCATTAAGCGGTGCAGGAATACGCTCTGATACAGGAACAGTCCTGCCTGCCGCAAGAGCAACTTCTACAACTTCCGGAATGGCTGCAACAATATAAACAGTCTGCGTCCACGGAAGCGGCGGTGCAATAATTACGCAGTCCTGCCCTGAAAAATCTGATTCCGCCGGATTCCACGGTTTGTAGAACGCAGTTCCGTTTGGAGAAACAGTAAGGGCGGCCTTCAGCGCAGACGCATACGAAGGGTAGAAAAGCACCGTCCGCGGCGAATTAAGAAGTTTTGCCACAGCTTTCTGCGTCTGAACCTCAAATTCAGTAATGTAGCTTCCGGTAATGCCGCGGTTCAAAACGTTCTTGAAACGGGTGAAGGCAGTACCGCCCCAGCCAAGAACGGCGCGTCCTCCCTCCTGATACAAATCGGTAAGCCGGACGCCTTTTTTCGTATACAAAAAACATCCGCGTGCGCGCTGTACCGTACCGAACCGCGAAAAAATCTCTGAATATAAATATGAATCCGTCATCATCAAGTACAGTATACCAAACTGCATAAATTCAATCTATGGAAACACTGAATATCCTATTGAGGATTTTTCAGTGTTAACCTTGAATACGTCTGGTCAAGGTACATTCGCCTTCAGCTCATTCAAGGCCTTGACTCAGCCGTTTTAAAGGGTTGTTTTAACCCCTTAATGCAGCTAATTGTCTGTAAGTCAATGACTTGCAGCAATTTGACAGGAAATGCTGAGTAATCGCTTCAAGTGTTACTTAGCACTTCCCTATAAAACAACTTTATTCCAGTTCTTTACCGATACCGGAAAACAAAAAAAAACAGCAGAACAAAAAATAATTCCTAGCGTGTTTTTACTTTTTATACTATAATGTGCGTATGCACAAAAGTTTTACTTTTCATACTTTGTCTAAAACTAGCAGACTTCTCAAACGGATTATTATCCTGTCACTGTTTGGGTTCATCTGTCTTTTTTTATACATAATGTCATCAATCGCCCTTAATCAGGTAAAAAAGGCGATAGAAGAACAGTATATAGAAGACGGAAAAAATCTGGCGCGTACGTATGCAATTACATTCCAGAACATCATTACGCAGGCACATCTGTCGCTTGATATGTATGCAAATTCAGACGTCATAAACAGAGGTTCTACACAGGAAATTGCTGAATGGTTTGCCGCAAACAGTTACATTCGCCCTAAGAATTTTCTTAATGCATTCTACTGCGACAGCAGCGGAGAACTGTACACAGATTCCGGAAAGAACGTAAACGTATCAGACCGGGATTATTACCGTGCAATAATGAGCGGAAACTACATCTATCATCTTGGAAGCGCAGTCTACTCAAAAACAACCGGAAAGAAAATCATTCACGTTTCAAGGGCAGTATACACTTCTTCAGGCGAACTGAAAGGTTTTGTAGGCGGCTCAATAGAACTTGCAAGCATAAACAAAATTCTTGCAAGCGCACAGCATGCAAACGACATCCAGCCGTTCATTCTGGACAAGGACGGAATATGCATTTCCCATCCGGACGAAGATGCACTTATGACTACGTTTACGCCGCAAGAAGATGAATATAAAATCTACGCAACGGCAAACATATCTAAAATAGGAACGACGACGTTCAATTCCATTAACGAACACGGCGAAAAAGTCCACGTGTTCATTGAAAGGATAAAGGACTGCAACTGGACTGCCGGTGTAAGCATTCTTGACAAAAAAATCTACGAAACTTACACAAAACTTGACCACGCAAAGAAAGTTGTCTTTTTAATCGTAATTTTTGCAGGAATACTGTTCTACAGCTTTACAAATATCGTACTAAGCGTATTGCGCAAAAGATATGAATCTACACTTAAACGCGATCCTCTCACGGAACTTCTTACAAGACAACATCTCGAAATAGAAGCAACAAAGCAGCTTGAACAAAATCCCGACGGAAACTTTGTACTCATCGAAGCAGACTTTACAGGATTTAAATTCATCAACAGAAATTACGGTGAAAAAACAGGAAACGAAACGCTCATCACTTTTGCAAATGAACTTAAAGACTTATGCTTTGTATATGGCGGAATTGCAGCCCGCGGATATGCAGATCATTTTTATTACTTTAACCAGATAAATTCCCTTGCAAAATTTATGGCAACATTCCGAATTTCACAGGAAAATATAGAAAGAATTGCAACAAAGGGAAAATATCCTTTTTCTCCTAAATACGGAATTTCGTTTATGACTCCTCAGAAAGAGGATGATATAAATTCCGGCAAAAAATCAATCGCACAACTTATCGGCGAAGCTTCAATGGCAAAGCAGAGCATCAAAAACAATAATGATCAGGCATATGCTGTTTTCAACACGAATATGGCAAAACGAATTCTTCAGGAACAAAGAATCGAACAGACCATGGAAAAAGCTCTTGCACGCGGAGAATTCTTCGTTGTCTATCAGCCTAAAATAAACCTTACGACAGATAAAATCATAGGTGCCGAAGCGCTTGTACGGTGGAACAGTCCGGAACTGGGATTTTTAACGCCGGACAAATTCATTCCGCTTTTTGAAAGCAACGGCTTCATTAAAAAACTTGATTTTGCCGTATACGAAATGGTTTTCAAATTCCTGCGCTCACAGCTTGACAAAAATCAGCCGGTTGTTCCAATTTCCATAAATATGTCGCGCAGTCACGTAAATACGCAGACATTTATGAAGGAATTTCTAAAGCGCATTGAAAAATACGACATTCCGAAAAACCTTATCGAAATAGAAATTCTTGAACGTTCTGTTGCAAACGAAAAACCTATTTTGCAGGAAATAACAAAGGAACTTCACAAGCACGGATTTACCGTTGCAATGGACGATTTTGGAAACGGAGAAAGTTCACTTACAATGCTGAATTCCGTACCGATTGACGTTCTTAAGTTTGACCAGAACTTCCTGAAGAACAATGCTGATTCCGAAAAAACAGAGCAGTTCATTACTTCGCTGATGAAAATGGCACAGCAGCTTCAGAAAAAGACAGTCTTTGAAGGCGTTGAAACTGAAGAACAGAGAGACTTCCTAAAATCAATCAACTGTGATTCGGTACAGGGATATTTCTACTCAAAACCTCTTTTAGAAGAAGATTTTGTAAAATTCTTAAAAGAACATTCATAATCCGGTATTTCCGGCGAACAGTAAAAAGGGGCTGGCTGAAAAAATTTTTCAGCCAGCCCCTCCTTTTTTTGCGGAATTTGTTTTTGCAGAACTTTTCTGCACACCGCAAAAAGTTTTACAGTTTCTGCAATTTTTCCGTAACAAGCGCAGTTGCCTGCTTAGGATTTGCCTTTCCCTGCGACTGTTTCATCACCTGTCCCATAAGCCAGCCGATAACGTTTGTTTTTCCGCCTTTATAGTCGGCAACAGCCTTTGGATTTGCGGCAATTACGGCGTCTACAATTTTTTCTATTTCGCCGGCATCACTTACAATTTCCATTCCGTTTTCCTTTATAATAACGGACGGAAGCTTGTTAGTTTCAAGCATAATGGCAAAAACTTCTTTTCCCTGTTTGCTTGTTATTTTATTCTGCTCAAGACTGTCTGCAAGTCCTGCAATATGTTCAGGCGTAATGGAAACGTCAAGAATAGTCTGCTTCTTTTCATTAAGAACAGCAAGAAGTTCAGAAATAATCAGGTTTGCAACACGCTTAGGACTTACAGAAGCAGCCGCTGCCTCTTCAAACCACAGTGAAAGGTCACGAGTAGAAGTAAGAACTTCAGAATCATACTGGGTAAGACCAAATTCTTTCTGAAAGCGGATGCGTTTCTGCTCTGGAAGTTCGCCGACTTTTTCAGCAGCAGCTTCAACCAGTTCTGCACTTACCGTAAACGGCTTTATGTCCGGCTCTACTACAAACCGGTAATCCACAAAGGAATTCTTTGTTCGCTGAACGACAGTTTCACCTTTTGCCTCATCCCAGCCCATCGTCACTTTAAATCCAGGATTGAATTCCTGCCTGTCTTCAATAAATTCTTTCAGTTGGCGCTGTGCTTCGTAAGCGCATGCATCGCGGATAGATTTAAATGAGTTCAGATTTTTTATTTCGGAAATAGGCGTATGATACAGTTTTCCGTCTTCCCAAACAGAAAGGTTTATGTTTGCATCACAGCGCATATTTCCTTCTTCAAGATTTCCTTTAGTAACTTTTACGTAACGCAGGATTTCCTGAACGGTCTGCATAAATAGAGCCGCTTCATCAGGACTTGACATATCTGGTTTTGTAACAATTTCTATAAGCGGCGTTCCGCAGCGGTTATAGTCAATGTAAGAGTGCTTTCCCTCAAGATGAAGTGATTTTCCTACGTCTTCCTCAAGATGTATGCGCTCTATGCGGACACGACGATATTTTCCGTCAATTACGCAGTCTTCGCCGGCAAAATTCTTAGGACGGAACAAATCGCCGCCCGGCTGCTGCTCCTTAGGAAAATGCTCAAACGGAATGTCGACAAATCCGTCCGTACAGAGCGGAAGGTCATACTGCGTAATCTGATAGCCTTTTGCCAGATCAGGATAAAAATAGTGCTTGCGGTCAAATTTTGTATAAGACGCAATATCACAGTTCAATGCAAGACCGGCAACAGCACCAAGTTCCACATAACCTTTGCTAACGCGCGGCATAGCACCCGGAAGACCAAGACATACAGGACAGACGCGAGTATCCGGCATTCCGCCGTAACGGTTTTCGCAGGCACAGAACGCCTTTGTTTTTGTCAGAAGCTGTGTATGGATTTCACAGCCGATTACAATCTCATATTTATCAATAGCCATAATTTTTTCCTTATTTCAGCGGAATTCCGCAGCCCTGATGATCATTTTCCCACACCTGTGCAATCTGCAAAAGCTTTGCCTCGCTGAACATAGGACCTGCAAACTGCATTCCGACCGGCATTTCGTCCGTTCCTTTTGCTTTTCCGGCAGGAACATTTATAGAAGGAATACGGGCAAGATTAACAAACGTCGTATACATATCGCTCAGATACATTTCAAGCGGATTATCAACTTTCTGCCCAAGCTTGAACGCCGGAGTAGGACACGTCGGACACAGAACCATATCATACGACTTGAACAGTTCTGCCATTTCGCGCTGAATTCGTGCGCGTACGGTCATTCCTTTTTTATATGTATCGCCGGAAAACTGCTCCGAAAGAACGTAGTTTCCTATAATAATGCGCCGCTTTACTTCCGGTCCGAAACCTTCCGAGCGCGTATCTACATATAGTTCATCGTAACCTTTTTCATTGTCAACGCGGCGGCCGTAGCGTATTCCGTCAAAGCGGCTCAGATTTGAAGCTGCTTCAGAAAGTGCGATGACATAATAAGATGCGATTGACGCATCCAGTACCGGCATATCAACTTCGTCAATCACAGCGCCTTTTGACTTGAACCATTCGCGCGTTTCATCAAAAGCGGCTTTTACGTCCTCATCAAGACCTTTTGTCTGAAGGAACTGGCGCGGAATTGCAATTTTAAGGGAAGACATATTTTCATACGGCTTAAGGTTTTTCAGTTTGTCTGCGTCAGGTAAATCGGCGGATGTATCATCGTAAAAATCTGCGCCTGACATACACGCAAGAGGAAGTGCTATATCGCCCGGAGTATGCCCCATAATTCCAACCTGATCAAGGGAAGAACCATACGCAACTACACCCCAGCGGCTCAAAACGCCGTAAGTCGGCTTAAGTCCATAAATTCCGCAGTAACACGCAGGAAGGCGGACAGAACCGCCGGTTTCCGTACCTATTCCAAACAGCGCCTGATTTGAACTTACAGCCGCCGCTGAACCGCCGGAAGAACCGCCGGAAACATACGCCCTGTTTATCGGATTGCGCGTAGCTCCGTAAGAAGAATATTCCGTTGACGAACCCATTGCAAATTCGTCCTGATTGCACCGTCCGAGCGGAACTGCTCCTGCTGCCTCAAGACGGTTTATAACGGTAGCATTGTACGGCGCAACGTAACCTGTTAAGATTTTTGAACCGCAAGTAAGCGTATGTCCTTTGCAGCTGATGTTATCCTTGTTTGCAAACGGAATGCCAAGAAGCGGCTTTTTCTCAAAAAGCGCATCAAGCGTTCCGGAAGCCCTTGCTTCCTGAATTTCCCTGTCGCACATTTCAGCTTTTGACAAAGCATCGCCGTACATTTCCAGGAATGCATTAAGAGGAACGTCAGAAGATTTGTCTGCCTCAAATGTTTCAATAGATTTTTTTACAAGCGCAACGCTGGTCGTTTCACCTGATTGCAGTGCTGCGCGAACTTCTTTGATTGTATACATATTCTTTGTTTCCTGCTGTAAAATAATGGGCTGAAAACCTGCCCTTTCGGGTTGTTTTTTAACGGTTCTGCTATTTTAGGCTCCCTCACCGAGGACTTTTGGTACCTGGAAATAGCCGTCCATAAAATTCTCTGACACGTTTTTTACGTCAGGAATTTCAAGTCCGAAAACTACTTCGTCTTCCCTTAATTTTTCTGCTTCGGTAGAAGGATATGCATCATAAGGATTTTCGCTGTCATCATACTTTGAAAGAATGTCAAAATAACCGACAATCTCATCCACCTGTTTTTTTAAAGTGGCAATGTCTGTACTTTCTGGAGAAAGCCGTGAAAGATACAGAAGATTATTTAAAGTTTCTTCGTCAATTTGTTTGTGAGTACTCATACGATGAGTATATCTTATTTAAATTGTTTGCTCAATCATTACAGGACATCATCACATAACAGGAAGAATGTAATCCGGGCGTATCAAGTCTACAGGATACGATGCATACATATTATATAAATTTATGCAGCCGGTCGGTTTTCTGTTATAGTCAAATAAATCTTCCCCGTCATCATCCGGAAAAACAACTTCTCCAAGCGTCATAATTTCTTCATCAGAAACAGTGTCAGGCAGGAACATCATCAGATTTTTTTCATCATCGCAATACATACACAAGTTCATATAATGCCTCCTGCAAAAACCAAGCTTCATTTCTATGATACACCACATTGCAGAAAAGTCAATTTTATGACTGGAAGAAGGAAAAATTCTGCTTTAATTATCAGGCTTGTTTTCAGTTTTAGATGCCCTGACTGTAAAATACGCGGTCTCCGTTTTCCAGGAAAAAATCGTATTGGCAGAGGCATTTTCCAAAAGCGTTATCAGTTTCTGAAGTTCAAATGCGCCCACCGCCTCAAGCATTTTTGTACCGTAGGCAGACGTCTTTGTGTCAAACCAGCGGCGAATTTCAGTCAAAGTGATGCGGCGCTTTTCCTCCACTGTCTGAACGGCGGACTCCACTGCAAAACCGGCATTCCTGAAAGACTGCGCAATCGTTTCGCAGTTCCAGCTGAAAAGAGGATTAGTTACATCACCGAAAAAAGATTTTTCCGCCTGCTCCATTTTTTCAAGGGCAGAAAGATACGGTTCTGCCGAAGACGGTGTAAGAACCTGCTTTTTTATCAATTCGGAAATATGCTGACCGCCAGATGGAATTTTCTGGGAAATGACGGCACACCAGCCGTCTGCAAGCGGAGGCTCAACGGAGGTATCGTCCGCATTTTCATCGGCATTACCGTCATACGCGTCTGTTTCATAAAAAGACTTTGTTTCAACCTCCTTTTCCACTTCGTTTTCGTCAGTAAATATTTTTCCTTTCTGCTTCTGATGGGGAACGCATATAAACGCAAGTGCCTTTGCAAGGGCTTCTACCGATTCTCCGAAAGCAAACGGATCACGGAAAAACAGCCTGTCAAAAACAGTTCCTTTATACTCAAACTGCAAAAGAAGATCCTTGAATTTTACAGGAGAAAGAAGCCCCTGATTTTCTGTTTCAGGGCGGAACAACAAAAGCGGCCTGTCCAAATCACCGAGCGTCCGTCCGTACTGTTCAAGAATTTCCTTTCCACGCTGACTTCTGCACACGCCGCACGTCATTCCTTCAGGAGTTTTTCGCGCAACTTCCCACAAAAGAAGTCCGTCGTCCGCATTCCACACAAGACTACGGTGATAGCGTAAAAGCGAAGCCATTGAAATCATCGTATCACGGACAGAAAGAAGGACATCTGCCCGATTTGAATCAAGACGGCTTCGCCACTGCTTATCCGCCTTGTCAAGAGTAGACTCGCGAAGATTATCAACAGGACTGAACGTTAAGTTTTCGCCTTTTTTTAGCTCTCCACCCTTAAAATGTTCCGCTATCCACCATTCGCTTATCGGATTTATGCCGAATTCAGAAAGCCCGGCCTGTTTCTGCGTTTCCTGTTTAAGTTCGCTGAATTCAGGAACGGCATTCCTTGAACCTGTCTGCGCAGAATCATCATCCGGCACCCGCCGTTCCAAAAGTGCCGCAATCTGAAGTTCGCGGCGGCTGAGCACTTCCTGGCGGATTTGTTTTTCATATCCCTGCGTACTCGGCGTATAAAAAACGCGGCCCATAAGCGCATCCGGAAGATACTGCTGCGCCACCCAATGATCGCGGTATGCGTGCGGATAAAGATAGCCTGCACCGTGCCCGAAACCTTCTGCATCACGGTTTGAATCGCGCAGGTGATTAGGAACGTCAGCATCCTCTTTTTCAACAGAACTGAGTGCATCAAAAAATGCCATACTGCTGTTTGATTTAGGCGCAGTCGCAAGATACAGCGCCGCGTGGGCAAGAAAGTAACGTCCTTCCGGCATTCCTACCCTGTCAAACGCCTGCGCACAGCTGTTCACCACAGAAATTGCAGAAGGATCGGCAAGACCAGTATCTTCACAGGATGAAATGAGCATACGACGGAAAATAAAATGCGGATCTTCCCCTGCCCTGACCATTCTTGCAAGCCAGTACATTGCCGCATCAGGATCGCGTCCGCGAAGGCTTTTTATAAATGCGCTTATAATATCGTAATGATAATCGCCGTCCCTGTCATAAAGAACGACTTTTTTCTGAATGGACTCCTCAGCTGCTTCCTTTGATATGAAAATAGTCGAACCGAGCGCCGGAACAGGAGGATTAGCATTCGGATTCCATTTTTCAGGAGTTGTTTCAACGGCAAGTTCAAGAGCATTCAAAAGACTGCGCGCATCTCCATTTGCCGTATCGACAAGATGTTCAAGCGCGCCGCTTTCAAATTCAACCTTCCATCGTCCGTAACCGCGCTCCGTATCGTTCAGCGCCTGACTGGCGGCCTTTTCCAAATCCTGCTTTGTAAGCGCTTTTAGCTGGAACACACGCGAACGGCTAACAAGCGCCTTGTTCACCTCAAAAAACGGATTTTCCGTAGTTGCGCCAATCAGAATAATCGTGCCGTTTTCCACCCACGGCAAAAGCGCGTCCTGCTGGCTTTTGTTCCACCGGTGAACTTCATCTACAAACAAAATCGTGCGGCGGCTGTACAGATTAAAATAATCTTCCGCCTGCTTGATTGCGTTTCTTATATCAGCAACGCCGGTCAGAACTGCATTCAGCGTAATAAAATTAGACTTTGTATGATTTGCAATAACGCGTGCAAGCGTCGTCTTTCCAGAACCCGGCGGTCCGTAAAAAATAACGGACGTAAGCTGGTCTGCGGCAATAGCGCGCCTTAGCAGGCGGCCTTTTCCTACAATGTGATCCTGCCCGATATATTCATCAAGATTACGCGGCCGCATTCTGGATGCCAGAGGCTCGCGCATACTGCTGCTTGCACTGAAAAGTGAATCATTGCTCATATCATAAAGTATATCATAAAAAAGAGGACGTTTTAACTTCTTTCTGAAAAAAAGAAATCCCGGAAGAACATTGCGTTTTCCGGGATTTAATCAAACTATACGTTTCTGACTGTATGCTCGTACTGCTACAGTGACGAAATGTTAAGAAGCTGCGGCGAAGTTGTTGCACCGTCAAGTTCAAGATACTGCTGAAGAAGGTCACGCTGCTTTCCAGAGATTTTTGTCGGAATCTGCACGATTATTTTCACATACAAATCGCCTTTTCTGTCTGGGCTGCCGGTAAATGGAACACCCGCCCCACGGATACGAAGCAATTTGCCTGATGCCGTTCCAGCTGGAATTTTAAGTTCAATTCGCTTTCCGTCAAGGGAAGGAATCGTAATGTCTGCGCCAAGAACAGCCTGGGCAAATGTTACCGGCACGGCGCAGTACAAATCCTGACCATCACGCTCGAACATCGGGTGATTTTCTACATGAAGGATAACAATCAAATCGCCGCTTGGACCGCCGTTTTCTCCGGCATCTCCCTGACGCGGAATGGCAATGCGCTTTCCGTTGTCTACACCGCACGGAATTGTAAGCGTCATTTTCTTGCTCTTTTCCTGTACGCCGCGTCCGCCGCACGCCTTACACGGTTTGTCTATTGTAGTACCGCTTCCGTTACAGGTAGGACAAGTCTGCTGAACGGCAAAAAATCCGGCACTTCTGCGCACCTGACCTGCACCATTACAGGTAGGACAAGTTTTTCTGCTTGCACCGGCGGCACAACCGCTTCCCTTACATTCCTCACAAGTTTCATTATGGCGGAAATGAATGTCAGCCTTTGTACCGTACACGGCATCTTTAAAAGAAATGTTCAAATCATAGCGAAGGCTTGCACCCTCTGCAGGACCGCTTCGTTTTCTGCCGGAACTTCTTGAACCGCCGCCGCCGAACAGGTTATCGAAAATATCTCCGAAACCGCCGCCGCCCATACTGCCGAACAAATCGCTGAAATCGTGGAACGCGTGCGAATACTGCGCCCCTCCGCCGCCTTGATCCATACCGTCAAGACCTGCAAAACCATACTGATCATAAATAGGACGTTTTTTGTCATCGGAAAGAACTTCGTACGCTTCCGTAGCCTCACGGAATTTAGCCTCTGCTTCCTTATCCCCAGGATTTCTGTCCGGATGATATTTTATCGCAAGCTTTCGGTACGCTTTTTTGATTTCGTCTTCCGTAGCGCCTTTTGCAACGCCCAATACTTCGTAATAATCTCGTTTTGCCATATTTTCAACCTTTCAAATAACTATACCAAAAAAGAACCCCTTTCGCAATGGAAAGGGGATGGCGCAAGTTTTATTTTTTTTCAACAATCTTTATTGTTCGGCTTGCGCCTTCAGTTTTGCACGGCAAAACTGATTTATGCATTTTACCCCGTTTTTTTCACAGGGAAAAACACTGGCTAGGCGCAAGTTTTATTTTTTCAACAATCCTTATTGTTCGGCTTGCGCCTTCAGTTTTGCACGGCAAAACCGGCTTACAAATACAGCCTATGAATCATCCTTAACTTCGTAGTCTACGTCTTCGGCGGAGCCTTTGTCAAAATTGCTGGATTTGGCAGAATCGGTACCTGCTGCATCAGCACCTGCTCCGGCATCAGAAGCCCCCTGTGCACCTGCACCGCCCTGAGCTGCCTGCTGCTTGTATACTTCTTCTGCAATCTTATAGGAAGCCTGTTTCAGTTCTTCTGTCTTTGCCTTGATGTCGGAAGTATTATCTGACTCAAGAGCTTTCTTCAAAGCTGCAACTGCATCCTCAATCTTCTGCTTGTCAGCACCGCTTACTTTATCACCAAGATCTTTCAGTGATTTTTCAGTAGCATAAATCAAGCTGTCAGCCTCGTTCTTTGCGTCAACAGCTTCACGTTTTTCCTTGTCAGCAGCAGCATTTGCCTCTGCATCCTTAACCATACGGTTGATTTCGTCCTCGCTCAAGCCAGAAGAAGACGTAATCTGAATATGCTGCTCTTTTCCTGTTCCCAAGTCTTTTGCAGAAACGTGAACAATACCGTTTGCATCAATGTCAAATGTAACTTCAATCTGCGGAACACCGCGAGGTGCTGCCGGAATGCCTACAAGGTCAAAATTTCCGAGCGTGCGGTTCTGAGCCGCCATCTCACGTTCACCCTGAAGAACGTGGATTGATACGGCAGTCTGTCCGTCAGCAGCCGTAGAGAAAATCTGGCTCTTCTTTGTAGGAATTGTCGTATTGCGCGGAATAAGTTTTGTAAATACGCCGCCCATTGTTTCAATTCCAAGAGAAAGAGGAGTAACGTCAAGCAAAAGAACGTCTTTTACATCGCCCTTCAAAACGCCGCCCTGAATTGCTGCACCTACGGCAACAGCCTCATCCGGGTTTACTGCACGGCTTCCTTCCTTACCGAAGATTGATTTTACTACTTCCTGAACTTTCGGCATACGTGAAGAACCGCCGACCAAAAGAACCTCATCAACTTTATCAGCAGAAATTCCTGCATCAGCAAGCGCCTTGCGGCACGGCTCTTTTGTACGTTCAAACAAGTCATCCGTCATCTGCTCAAACTGAGCGCGCGTAAGCGTCTTCTGAAGATGCTTTGGTCCTGTTGCATCTGCCGTAATGAACGGAAGATTTATATCTGTTGAAGTCTGGGAAGAAAGCTGGATTTTTGCATTTTCAGCTGCTTCACGCAGACGCTGCATAGCCATAGCATCATTTGAAAGGTCAATTCCAGAATCCTTTTTGAATTCTGCAATAAGCCAGTTGATGACGGCACGGTCCCAGTCATCACCGCCAAGGTGAGTATCGCCGTTTGTAGATTTTACTTCAAATACGCCGTCACCCAGTTCAAGAATGGAAATATCGAACGTACCGCCACCCAAATCGTAAACGGCAATCGTCTTGTCCTGTTTCTGATCCTTATTAAAACCAAATGCCAGAGAAGCAGCAGTCGGCTCGTTGATAATGCGCTTTACGTCAAGCCCGGCAATTTTTCCGGCATCTTTTGTTGCCTGGCGCTGTGCATCATTAAAATAAGCAGGAACAGTAATTACAGCTTCCGTAACCGGCTCGCCAAGATAATCTTCCGCTGTTTTCTTCATTTTCTGAAGGATGAATGCAGAAATTTCCTGCGGACTGAACTGCTTTTTTTCTCCGTTCTGCTCAATCTGAACACGGCAGTCTGCACCATTGTCGAGAACTGTATACGGAAGCTTTGTAGCTTCTCCCTGCAATTCGCTGAATCTGTGGCCGATAAGACGTTTTACAGAATACACAGTATTCTTCGGATTTGTTACCATCTGATTTTTGGCAGGCTGACCGACAATGCGATCTCCCTTTGCAGTAAATCCTACGATAGAAGGAGTCGTTCTGCCGCCTTCAGAATTCTGAATGACAACCGGCTCGCCATTCTCCATAACAGCAACACATGAGTTTGTAGTTCCTAAGTCAATTCCAATAATCTTTGACATAATCTATATTCTCCCTAAATTTAACCTTATTATATTCTTACCTATTCAGAAACAGGCATTGTTACCAGAACTTTTGCGTGCCTGATAATTTTTTCCTTAAGCTTGTAGCCTTTAAGATAAACTTCCTTAATTTCCGGTTCTTTTACTTTGCCTTCTTCACTACGAAGAGCTTCGTGTTCATCCGGATTAAATGCATCGCCTGGCTTACCGTAACTGACAAGATTGTACTTATCCTCAAGCATTTTCACCAGATTTTTGTTAATCATCTTGATACCGTCCGCAATAGATTTTGCGTCCGTCGCATTCTTTGAGGCTTCAACTGTCCGGTCAAAGTTATCCAGGCTTTCAAGCAGGTCACCAAGCAGATTAGCATTTGCATAATCAAACGTGTCCTGCTTCTCCTTTAACATACGTTTGCGGTAATTGTCAAAATCCGCAGCCCTTCTTAAAAGCTGGTCTTTTAACTCCGCATTCTCCTTTTCAAGGGCAGCTATTTTTTCCGCATCTGTCGGTTCTTTCTGCTGCTCCTGGTTTTCATTGTTTTCGGCAGAACCAGTACTGTCCGTACTTTCTTTTGTTTCAGTAGAATCAACAGTTTCTTCTGTCTGATTCTCTGCTGCCTCAGCATTCTGATTTTCTTCTGACATTTCGGTGTCCTTTTTTAGTATTCTATAGAAAAATACTAATTTTCTGTGCAAAACGTCAACAGATTTTTTTATTTTAACTTTTTTTTATATAGTACAAAATAGCAAAAATGAAAATCCTGCCACAAAAAGAAAAGCTCATTCTCCTAAAAAAAACTGCACGGAGCATACACAGAAATATGCTCTCCTGTAACAGGATGGTCAAATTCAAGCCGCTCCGAATGAAGCATAAGTCGTTCTGCCGGAATGCCGCCGTACAACACGTCACCGGCAACGGGAAAACCGGCTTCGCTTAAGTGAACGCGAATCTGGTGCGTACGCCCGGTGAAAAGTTTTGCCTGAACGGCGGCGCATTTTTTTCCGGAGAGCATTTTTTCCCCGACGACGGAAAATTCCGTTTTTGAATAAAGTCCGCCCTTGTCCTGCGGAAGCGTCCCCCATCTGCACGCGGCGCTTTTCGGAGAAATCCTGCCGATGAATGACTCGACGGTAAATTTTTTACTATGGGGAAGACCGTTTTTTCCGTAGCAAAGAACCTTGTATATTTTTACGAAACGGTGCAATTCAAACATATCGTGTACCGCTGCATTCACGCAGCGCTGTTTTGTAAAAAGAATTACGCCGCTTGTATCACGGTCAAGTCGGTGCATTATGCCTGCATACGGCGGATTACGAAGCGAAGGATTTTTTGACCACAAATACCGGATGACCGCATCATGCAGGTTATCCCGTTTCTGAGAGCCGGAAAACGTTTCCTCCACCGGAAAAAACGCCGGCTTATTCACCAAAATCAAAAAATCATCTTCAAAAAGAACGTCTTTATCGCTCACTTCAAACAAAATGTCGTCCGGCTTTTTCTCAAAGAAAAACTTTTCTTCCTCAAAATTGACGGTAACGGTGCTCCCTGCAAAAACGTCATACGCAGGGCGGCGAATCTGGCGTCCGTCAACAAAGACTGCGCCGGCTACAATAAGCCGCCGTATTTTTGAGTTGGAAAAATCACCGTTCCTGGAACAAGCCGGAAGTTCACGGCGTAAAAGTCCGTCAAGACGAGTGCGCACATCAGCAGTAAGCGTATATTTCATAAGACTTTATAATCCACATCACCGTCATTCAAAAACACCCTGACGCTGCAATGTTCCATACATACATCGTTTGAAAATGCCTCAAGGTCAAAACTTTCAGGTCCAAGCAAATCGTCCGGATGATACTGAGTTTCAATGACGGACTCAACACCTTCTGCAACAACGCGGCTTAGCGCACCGTTCAGAAGAACAATATCCTTCACAACCGGGAAAACATCAGAAACTTTCTTTTCTTCATACTTTATAGAAAGAAACAAAAGCTGCATTTTCTCAATTTCCGAATGAGGCTCGTTTTCCGGCACAAAACCGCTTCTATAGTCACAGTTGTTCACGCGCTGCCACTCGGCGAAATCCGCAAAAAATTGGGAAGCTGACAGACGTAAAGGCTTTAAGACAGAATTGAACCACGCTACCGCACGCCCCGCGGAATAGAACGTCCGGCAGGCAAACGCAATGTCACGCGCATAGCGGATATCGTTTCCGCTGAAAACGCCCGTTACTTTTGCAGACGAATTTTCTTCCGCATTTTCAGTCTGCGGAAAATCAATGTGATTAGGATACTGTGCGCAGATAAAATCTACCCGATCCTTAAAAGATTTCAGCGTGTCGCAAGAATTATCGGCATAGAACAGTTCCATTCCGAACACAAGACCGGCATTATTAAGAATGGAACATTTTTTTGCATAAAATTTCTTGTCGAACACAAGAAGTTCTGCGCCGTCACGATTTTTCTTTACATCGGAAGAAGCAGGAATTTCAAGGGAACAGTTTATGCGTAAAGCCTGACTGCACACTTCCGAATCAATCAGTGAAGGATTGACTTTTATGGAAACAAAAAGTTCCGGCGCATCTTTTTCAACCATCTTAAAAAAATGAAGAAGCCGTGATTTATTTCCGGCAATTTCCGGGTCGTGTACAACAAGCTCGGTAATTCCCTTTTTGCCGCATTCTTTAAGCGAAGATTCAAGCTCGCTGCTGTCAAAGGTATATTCTGTTTTCACATCATTCCTGCAAAAAAAATCCGTCTTCCGCAAAAGCAGAAAACGGCAATTTTTTCTATACTACAATAAAATATAAAACTAAAGCAACGGAATTCCGCTTCTTTCACACTCTTTTCTGATTTCGTCCGGCCAGGCGCTTACCTGAGTTTCGCCGATATGCGCCTTTCTTAAAAGGAACATACACAGCCGGGACTGACCTATTCCGCCGCCCAAAGTCGGAACAAACTCGCCGTTAAGAAGGCGCGAATGGAACGAAAGTTTTTCCCTTTCAGGACAGCCGCGCTCTTCAAGCTGCCGGCGCAGGCTTTCAGGAACAACGCGTATTCCCATAGAAGAAAGTTCCAGCGCCCTGCCAAGAACTGCATCCCAAACAATCAAATCGCCGTTCAATCCTACGTGACCGTCTCCGGCATCGCTTATCCAGTCGTCATAATCAGGCGCGCGTCCGTCGTGGATTGAACCGTCAGGAAGTTTTCCGCCTATACCGGCAATGAAAATCGCGCCGTATTTTTTTGCCGCAGCATTCTCGCGCTCTTTTGGCGTAAGGTCAGGATACTCGCGGTACAAATCGTCTGAATAAATCAGCTTGATTTCTTCCGGCAGTACAGGTTCAAGCATTGAATATCTGTCGTAAATGAAAAATTCAGTGCGCTTAAGGCTGCGGTAGATTTTCTTAACAATGTCAAACAGGAAGAAAATAGTCCTGTCTTTTTCGTCAACAGCCATCTCCCAGTCCCACTGGTCAACGTACAGCGAATGAATTTCGTCAAGCGTTTCATCCGGGCGGATTGCGTTCATATCAGTATAAATACCGAATCCCGGCTTAAGTCCAAGTTCGGAAACTTTTATGCGCTTCCACTTTGCAAGCGACTGAACAATCTCCATCTTCTGACCGCCCATTGCACTTACATTAAAGGAAACCGGCTTTTCTACGCCGTTCAAGTCATCGTTTATTCCCATTCCGGCAGGAACGAACAGCGGCGCAGTTACGCGCGTCAAATTCAGTTCCGTCGAAAGGCTTAGCTGAAAAAAATCCTTTATGCTTACTATTGCATGTTCTGTTTCTTTTACCGAAAGAAGCGGCTTATATTTTCTAAACATTTGTTTTTCCTCTTGACCTTTCTTTTTTATTTTCCGTTGTAGTTTATCAAAGTCGTTACTTTTACCGGAGCAAGAGCCTTTTCATAGTTCAGTTCCGGAAGTCCGATTATTCCGAAGAATTCAAAAACTTCTGCGCCGCCTGCTTCAACAAGCGATTTTGCAGCGGCAAACGTTCCGCCTGTTGCAATCAGGTCATCAACGACAAGATATTTTTTTCCCGGCTGAATGTCTGACTTGTGAACTTCAATTTCGGCAGTTCCGTATTCAAGCGCATACTTACAGCTGTACGTTTCTCCCGGAAGCTTCCCCTTTTTCCTGATAAGGACAAGAGGAAGCCCGAGCCGTTCTGCAAGAGGAGCTGCAAGCAAAAATCCCCGTGACTCGATTCCGGCAATTGCATCTATCCCTGAATTTTCATACAGTTCTGCCATTTTATCAATGCAGTATCTGAATGCTTCCGGATTTACAAAAACACCTGTTATATCGTAAAAAAGGATTCCGGGCTTTGGAAAGTCCGGCACCCGGCGGATTGCCTTATCAAGAATTTCAACACTCATAGTCGTAAATACTAATACTGATTTATATAGTTTTCAAGAGAGATTTTTACGGCAAAAGAAAAAATCACCGGAAAGATTACTCAACTTTTGTCCGTATACTCCCCATTTTCATGCGTTTTGTCCGAACGTCATCAAGCAGGCGGCACAGGGATTCTGAATCTCCGTTCTGAATATCGCGCTTGAATTCTTCCATACAGTTCTGGAAGCGTTCTATGTGGGCAACAAGCTTTTCTTTATTGGAAATGAACAGTTCCGTCCACAAAGGCGCGTTTATCAAGGCGATGCGCGTAAGATCTTCAAAACTTCCGCCGCCGAATGCAGTAATTCCTTCGTCTTCGGCACTTTCTACAAGAGCGCTTGCTATGACATGGCACAGCTGGGAAGTAAAACCGATTTTATAGTCATGAAGTTCGCAGGTCGTTTCAGTTATGCGAGTAAATCCCATTGCAGAAATCAAATCGCGCATCATATCAAGATTTTCTTTTTTGTTGTACGGCTGCGGAATGAGCAGATAATTGTGATTTACAAAAAACTGTGCATTCGAAGCCGCATATCCTTCTTTTTCTCCGCCTGCCATAGGATGACCGATTATAAAATCAACGTCTGCACGCATAATCGAAGGAAGTTCGGATTCAAAAATGCCTTTCACGCCGCTTATGTCAGTTACAATCGCTCCGCTCTTAAAATGATTTTTATGTTCGCGCAGAAAATCAAGAGTCGCGTGAGGATACAGGCAGATGAACACAACATCACATTCCGGGAGCATTTCTGCAACAGAATCAGACGTAAACGCCCTGTCTATTACGCCTTCGTTTTTTGCAGCTTCAAGACAGGCTGTACTTCTGTTGCAGCCGTAAATGCGCCCCGTACTGCCGGACATACATAAAATGCGTTCGCGGATAGACTTTGCAAACGAGCCGCCCATAATTCCAAGTCCGACAATTCCGTATGTTAAATCTTTCAAATGCATATCATCCTCACGGTATTACTGTAAATCAATTTTAATGTAAATGCAAACAATAAAAACTTACTATATACACTTTCCTTCAACCGCGGCGTATTTATTCAACTTTGTGGTAAGTTCCTCAAACTGCTGAGGAGTCAGCTGTTGGCTTGCATCGCTCATTGCTTTTTCAGGATTACAGTGAACTTCAATTTCAAGCCCGTCTGCTCCTGCAGCAACTGCGCACTGAGCCAGAACAGGAACCATCCACCTGATTCCGCAGGCATGGCTTGGGTCAATAACAACCGGAAGATGGCTTACTTTATGAAGGTACGGAACGGCACTGACGTCAAGACAGTTGCGGGTATAATTATCATACGTTCTTATTCCGCGTTCGCACAGAATGACGTTTTCGTTTCCATTTGCCATAATGTATTCTGCGCTCATCAAAAGTTCGTTTATAGTTCCGGAAAGTCCTCGCTTCAAAAGGACAGGTTTATTCGCTTTTCCAAGTTCCTTGAGCAAATCAAAATTCTGAAAATTCCGCGCACCAACCTGAATTAAATCAACGTTATCAAAATATTCCAGTTCCGTAACGGACATCAGTTCCGTGCAAACAGGAAGTCCTGTTTCTTTTTTCGCCTTTTCCAAAAGCCTTATTCCTTCTGCACCAAGTCCCTGAAAACTGTACGGAGAAGTGCGCGGTTTGTACGCACCGCCACGAAGAATACGCGCACCGGCTTTTTTTACTGCACGGGCAACACTGATAATCTGCTCCTCGCTTTCTACGGAACACGGTCCTGCAAGCAAAGAAACTGTTTTTCCGTCCCCGATGCAGCACGGAATTATGCCGGACTGTCCGCCGCCTACAGTAACGACAGTATTTGCCGGATGGAACGAACGGCTTGCCATTTTGTACGGCGCAGAAACCCGCTCAGCAGACTCAACGATTTCGTTCGCAAGAAAATCCTCCGGGTCAAGTTTTGAAGTGTCGCCCAAAAGTCCGATAATCGTCTTGTCAGTTCCCTCTGAAAGATGAATGCCGAATCCCCTTGACTTAATTTCGCCTGTAAAACGCTCAACGTCTTTTTCCTCCGCATTTTTCTTTAATACAATAATCATAATTTTCCGCCTTTCAATTATTTTGATATAAAAAAAGGGAACTCCCCAAGGAGTTCCCTTTGATTTACTGATTTATTTCAGAAAACAACAGCGCACGTCAGAATCGGCACAAGGACTCCTTCTTATTGTGAGAAACGTAATAATAATAGAGGTAAGCCTGCAATGCAGAACTGATCTGTGTTTTCATACGAATTAGTGTACAGGCGGAAATTGTAATTGTCAAGGAGAGAACGCAAATTTACTCGGGGGGGGGTACAGCCGATGTTTCAAGGACAGTTTTTTTGTGCTACCACAGGGACATTTCTAACTAATCTAAAAATTGCACACCGCAGAAAACTTCCGTTTTCGAGGATTGCAATTTCGTCCGCGCAAGCGGACAGCCCGATACGCAGTTTGCAGGCAAACTGAAAGTTAGGAATGGCACGATATTTTAGTGCCGTTCCTAACTATTTTTCAACCCCCGTTTGAACTGCGGAATACGCGCAGAGGCGGTTGTATCCCATCCGGAACGGTCGCCGCGTTCAAGGAAATGATACGCTACGCCTGCAATCATCGCACCGTTATCGCCACACAGTTTTAGCGGCGGAAAAATGCACTGTATGTCGGTGCGCTCGGCAAGAATTGCGCGAAGACGCGAATTGGCAGCTACTCCGCCGCCTGCAACGACAGTTTTTAGCCCGGTGTCTTCTACGGCACGGAAAAGACGTGTAGTAAGGGTGCGGCAGGCTGTTTCCTGGAATGCGGCGCACATATTCTCTGTAGAATGTTCAAATCCATCATTCCAGAACATATCGCACTGATGAATTACGGCAGTCTTAAGTCCGCTGAAACTCATATCGTAGCGGTGTTCTGACCCGTCAAGATGAGGAACAGGAAAAGATGCAGCAGCAGGATTTCCCTCTTTTGCAAGGCGGTCAATGACAACGCCTCCCGGATAGCCCAGTCCGTAGAATTTAGAAACCTTGTCAAATGCCTCTCCCACAGAATCATCAACGGTTGTTCCTAAAACTTCAATATCGTCAAAACCATTCACCTTGCAGATAATGCTGTGTCCGCCAGAAACAAGAAGCCCCAGATACGGATAGGAAATGTCATTTTCAAGATGAGCGGCATACAAATGACCAAGCATATGGTTTATTGCAATAAACGGTTTTCCGGCTGACCAGGCAAGCGTTTTTCCGAACGTCATTCCAACAAGAAGAGAACCCATAAGTCCCGGACGGTTTGTTGCGGCAACTGCATCAATATCTTCCATTGTCAAAGACGCTTCTTTCAATGCCTGACGAACTACAGGAAGAATCCACTCCGCGTGTTTACGGCTTGCAATCTCCGGAACAACGCCCTTATAAATCTTATGAAACGGAATCTGCGTAGCAACGACATTACTCAAAATTTTATGTCCGTCTTCAACAACAGCCGCAGCCGTTTCATCACAGCTTGACTCAATACCCAAAACCTTCATATTTATACCTTTTCATACCTTCAAACAAAATCAGGGCGTTATCAGCGCGCCGGATGCAGAAACGGTCGTAAACACATACCCTTTTCCGCTCAGCAGAGGATACAGTTCCGAAAGAATTTCCGGAAGAACGTCCGCAGACCATACATGCCCTATCATTATAGCGGCGCCGTTTTTATTTGCAATAGATACGCCTTTCATAATCTCCGAAATTATATCTGCACGATTTTTTGTATTGTCGATAAAAACGTTACGCTCGTAATAGCTGAGTCCCAGACTCATTGCAGCCTGAGGAACGCGCGTCTGGCTTGTCGTACGAGAATCAACAAAATACAGCCCCATATTGGAAGAAACCTGAAGCACCGTACCGATTTTTACTTCGTCCTCGCAAATCAAAGAACCTTCGTGATTATTCAACCCTCTTACAGGCCCTATTTCAGCGATATTTTCGCGAAGACACGTTTCTATTTCATACAGTGTCATATCAGGCGTTATTGCGCCAGGTCCCGGATTTACAGACAGATTGATTGCCTGCATCGGCTGATGAAGCATAAGTTCTTTTCCGCTTTTACGTACACGTTCCGCGGCCTGTTTTGAATGAGCAAGTTTTGGAAGAACAGCAACAGTAACAGGAAACGGAAGCGCAAGGAACGACTCCAGCTGAGAAAGATTTTGTCCGCCGTCGTCAAAAATCAAGACAAGTTTTGCACCGTTTACTGCCGGAGGAATTTCAGGAATGCCGGAGGACGGCTTTTTTATCGGAGGAACAGACTTTTCAGAGGATGCAGATGAAACAGGCGCTTCCGGCTGTTTAACTGGAGACGATGAGTCCTTTTTAGAAATATTTTTTTCAGCTTCAGATTTTTTATTTTCAGGCAGTTCCTGTTTTTTTACCTCCGGCTTTTTTTCTGCCTGACTTTTTACGTTACCAGAAGGTTTCTGCTGTCCGCCAGATTTTTTTTCTGTCTGAACAGGCCGCTGAATTTCAGCCGATGCAGTTTTTTCCGAATGATATACGTTTATTTCGGAAAGAGTATTTACAAGAAGCAATGCCGTACAAAGAATGACTACTATAGTACATAAAGCAATTATTTTATTTACAGGAATATACACTTTAGGCTTGCGAGCCTTCCGTTTGTGCGGAACAGACTTTTTTTTCTGAGATTTTGTTTTTCCGGCAGTATTTTTTTTCTTCTGAATCATAATGACAGCGGGTTTTAGGGAAATAAAAAGCGGCTGCAATGCAACCGCTTTTTATTCTACAGTTTTACAAAAAGTATGTCCACCAAAAATCATTCCGATGGTATTAACGTTCAAAAAAGATAAACTCTCAGAGGTAATTTCCCGAAACCCTCAAAAACAGGAAATTACCTCATACCCTCTTCGGATAAACACCCTCTGCCTGAACGACAGAACACTCTCCAATGTCCTCAGAAAAGATAAGATAAAGAATGATACTGAAACAGAACCATTCCGTCAGAGTTCAAAAGAACTCACTCCGATTATACCCTCTCCAAAAAACTCTCACTTATTATAATGCAAATTCCGTGCCAACTTTTTAATTTTTTTATGGTATAAAAAAATTCGTGTTTTTTTTATTTTTAATGCAATAAATTTATATTACCTTAAAAAATTTTGGCGTAAAACAGATTTCAGGGAAAACAGACTGTATTATTTTATATATTTATATACAGTAATAGTATTATTTTTCATACATAACTTTTAAAAAGACAGATTATTTTCACAAAATACCATTTTTCACCTGATAAAATACCATAAAAATATGGTATTTTTACTGACACAAAAGAAACATTTTTTTACAAAAAAAATAATTCATTCGTCATTAAAATGCAAAACAAAGCACTTAATTTTTTCATACACGGATTTTAATCCCGCAATGGCAGGATATAAGTGCCACTCCGATACCGTACGAAGAACCTGACGGTTATACAGCCATACTAAAACTTCCCTAAAACACCCCTGCCCTGCAATCGTCAAAAAACAATTACTAAATTCATTGTATATTGGCAGTTACCGCTATAATTCGCTATACTATGGAAAGGCTGGCAAAAATCAAAAGACAGCCCGAATATTTAAATATTATTGAGGAAAATTATGTACATTACATGCTTGGATTTGGAAGGAGTGCTTGTTCCTGAAATCTGGATTGCCTTTGCAGAAGAAACAGGAATTCCTGAACTGAAAAAAACGACAAGGGATGAACCTGACTACGACAAACTTATGAAATACCGCATTGAGATTCTAAAGCAGCACAATCTGGGACTTGCAGAAATCCAAAACACTATTGCAAAAATAGATCCTCTGCCGGGCGCAAAAGAATTTCTTGACGAACTCCGCTCTTTCACCCAGGCAATTATTCTAAGCGACACGTTCGAACAGTTCGCTTCTCCGCTTATGAAAAAACTAGGAATGCCTACGATTTTCTGCAATACGCTTGAAGTTTCTAAAACAGGAGAAATCACCGGATATAAAATGCGCTGCGAAAAAAGCAAGCTCACAACGGTAAAAGCATTGCAGTCCTGCGGTTTTGAAACAATCGCATCGGGAGACTCTTTCAACGATTTGGGAATGATTCAGGCGTCAAAGGCAGGATTCCTGTTCCGCACGACAGAGCAGATTAAAAAAGATTATCCGTCATATCCGGCATTCACCGAATATGCAGACCTTTTAAATGCAATAAAAACTGTTGTTTCTGAATAATAATAAGTGATATACTTTTGCTGCCCGTGCGTAAAACCGCCTGCGGCAGTTTATATATTATAGTAGGAAGTATGCTATATGAAGTCTGATTTTTCGTTTATTAAAGGCGGCGTAACGGCTCCGGCCGGATTCACTGCAAATGGAATTCTGTGCCACATCAAGGCAAGCAGAAAGACAAATGATACTGCCCTGATTTTTTCTGAAAAACCGTGCAATGCGGCAGGCGTTTTTACACAGAACCGCGTAAAGGCGGAAAGCGTAAAACTGACTAAAAAGAATATTGCAAACGGACGTATTCAGGCAGTCATTGCAAACAGCGGAAACGCAAACTGCTGTACCGGCGCACAGGGAGCAGAAAACGCACTTCGTATGGCAAAAGCTGCAGCGACAGAACTCGGAATAAGTGCAGACGACGTAATCGTCTGTTCAACCGGCGTTATCGGACAGCAGCTTCCGGTAGAAAAAATCGAGCAGAATATAGGCGCACTGAAAAACGGTCTTTCAAAGGAAGGACACAAAGAAGCGCGCATTGCAATTATGACTACGGACACACAGTTTAAAGAATGTGCCGTAGAAACGACTATCGGAGGGAAGACTGTAAAAATCGGAACGATGTGCAAAGGCAGCGGAATGATTCATATAAATCTTGGAACGATGCTGAGCTTTATCACAACCGACTGCGCAATCTCCGCAGAAATGCTGCAGAAAGCACTCTACGAAACAGTTGCAGGAACGTATAACTGCGTTTCGATTGACGGCGATACAAGTACGAATGATACGCTTACAATTCTTGCAAACGGTATGGCAGGAAACGAAGAAATCACCGCGGACGGAGAAGATTACAGAAAATTCCTTGATGCACTGAACATAATGAATACTATTATGGCAATGAAAATTGCGGCTGACGGAGAAGGCGCATCAAGACTTATAGAATGTTCCGTTACAGGCGCAAAAGACGTACAGACAGCTCGCGGACTTGCAAAAGAAGTCATCCGCTCAAACCTTGTAAAAGCCGCAATGTTCGGAAAAGATGCAAACTGGGGAAGAATACTCTGCGCAATGGGATATTCCGGCTACGAATTCACCCCGGAAAAAACGAGCGTCTTTTTCTCAAGCAGAAAGAATGCAAAGCGCTTTTTTGAAGTGGAAGGCGCAGAGTCAGTTCAGATTGCAGGAACTTCTGCTTCAGACGAAGAAATTGAAGTATTCCGCAATGGAGTTCCGCTTGATTTTGACGAAGAAAAAGCAGCGCGAATTCTAAAAGAAGAAGCAGTAGAAATCGCAGTAAAACTTCAGGACGGAAACGCAGAAGGAAAAGCCTGGGGCTGCGACTTAACATACGACTACGTAAAAATCAACGGCGATTACAGAACCTGACAGGGAGAATATATGACTGATATAGAAATTCAAAATGACGAAAAAAGAGGACGCTCGCTTGATAACGAGCACTGGGCAGACGTTCTTGTACAGGCAATGCCGTACTTCAAGCAGTGGTGCGGAAAAATCGTCGTAGTAAAATACGGCGGAAACGCAATGCTTAACGATGACCTTAAAGCTGCCGTTATGAAAGACCTTGTCCTTCTTCATACAATCGGCGTTCATGTAGTGCTTGTTCACGGTGGCGGACCGGAAATCAACAAGATGCTTGAACGCGTAGGAAAAGAAAGTAAATTTGTAAACGGACTCCGCTACACTGACGACGAAACGATGGAAATCGTACAGATGGTTCTTACAGGTAAACTGAACAAGGACATCGTAGGACTTCTTTTGCAGGAAGGCGGAAAGGCCGTAGGCTTGAGCGGCGTTGACTCAGGTCTGCTTCGCGCAAAAAAAATCAACAAGGACGGAACTGATTTAGGCTTTGTAGGAGAAGTTACGGAAGTTCACCCGGAAATCGTATCTTCAATGCTTGAACAGGGCTTTATTCCTGTAATATCGACTGTTGCGCTCGGAGAAAACGGTGACAACAACCGCTACAACATAAATGCAGATACAGCTGCCGCAAAAATTGCAGTTGCGCTAAGGGCAGAAAAATTCATCCAGCTTACAAACGTTTCAGGTGTTTTAAAAGACATAAATGACCCTAAATCACTCATAACGCGCATTCCTGCGGCAAACGTTCCGCACCTTATTGAATCAGGAGTCATCGCAGGCGGAATGATTCCTAAAGTCGAATGCTGTATGATAGCCTCAAAAGGCGGAGTTCCGCGCACGCATATTATCGACGGACGCGTTCCGCATTCCCTGCTGATAGAAATGTTCAGCGACCGCGGTATCGGAACAATGATTTATTAGAACAATTCAAATGCAGAAAAAGAGAAGCAAAATGCACCTGAGGAAAAACAGTTTTTTTATACACTCACCGCGCGTCCTGCTTCTCTTTTTTTTAATCTGCACCGCTCCTTTATACGCCGCAATTTATTCCCGGCCGCGCCGCGTTTTTGTAATTCAGACAGAGTATTTTGAATACATTTTTCCGCGAGGCGCAGAACAGACAGCCTGTTATCTTGCGAAAAACGGCGACGCACTGTTTGAAAAGGCGACGGAGCAGTTCTCCCTGCAAAAAACGTTTCGCATACCGGTAGCAATCTCCCTTGATTCAGACGTACTTTCTGTTTCGTATACAGCAACGCCCTACAACAGAATAACTATATTTCAGGCGCCGGGTGAAGCACAGAACTGCACTACGGACAATGCGCTCCTTTCTGCATTCGCAAAATCAATCACCGAAGCCGTAGCTTCATCCGTAAGAAGTCCGTTCTGGCAGTTTGCAAGCGACCTTTTGGGAATGGATGCGCTTCAGCCGGCGGCGCTTCTTAACATTCCGGCAGCTTTTATGGACGGAATTATAAATGCGGCGGTTTACAGCGACGGCGGCGGAATAATGAAAGACAGTTTTTCTCTTGAACTTCTGAGCCGCGCAAAAAAAGAAGGCTGCTTTCCTACCTGGAACGATGCATCCGGCGCAAAAGATACCTATCCTGTGCAGATTTCGCAGACAGCCTGTTCCGCATTTGCCGCATACATCCAGCAGCGCTGGGGAATGGAACTCTTTGCCGAATTCTGGAAGCAGTGCGGCTCAGTTCAGTTTTTCAAACTTACGCCTGGAATTTTCAAGAAAGTTTATAAAATTCCGCTTAAAGAAGCGTGGAAAGATTTTGAAAATTCAATCCCGGTACCGCAGACAGTCAGTTTTGGAACGAAAATTTTTAAAGGTTCGACAGAAAATTTATATTCCCTTCTTACAGAAAATCACGGAATGCTCATTTATTTTGATTATTCAAAAAATGCAGTTTTTTCAGTAGACAAAAAGCAGAAAAGAAAACGCATCCTCATTGCAGAAAACATTACATCGCTCTCCTCTTCTCCGGACGGAAATTACCTTGCCGTTTCGTACAAAGCAGAAAAAACGAACCGGAAACTGACTTCCTGCACGACACAGGTTTTTGACCTGCAAAAAAAACTTTTTCAGCCGGAATTTACGAATGTACGGAACGGCACTTTTTTTGAAGAAAGGGAAGGAAAAACGGCGATTGCAGGTTTTTACGCAAAAGACAGTCAGGTTCAGCTGAAGGTGTTTCCATTTTACGAAACAGTAGAAAAAACAGATATGTTTACGTTTGCACTGCCGGAAAACATACAGACGGAAGGAATAGTTCCGCTCGGAACAGGAAAATTACTCTGCATATATTATTATAAAAAAGACTGCATTCTTCAGACGGTAAACACAATTACGCGTGAAACAGCCTTCTATAAACTTCCTGTACAGGCAAAAAACTTTACCAGATGCGAAACTCCCGACGGAAGCGACGTTTTCTTCACTTATACGGACGGAACGCCGTACAGCGTAAGCAAAGCCGGATACATTCCCATACTGGAAAAAGGCGGCGCGCTTGGAGATGCGTATCTTGCACAGGACTCTGTTGACGGCGGAATGAACGGAACGTGCGTTGCAGACGGAACAGTATATTTTTCAAGCAGCACAGCAAAATATCAGGTTCTAAAACAGGCGAACTTTAAGGATTTGGAAAAACTCAGCTTTATCGCCGTACAGAAAATTGAAATCGAACAGACAGAAATGCAGACGGCAGACATCATTCCTGTAAAAATCGAAAAAATAAACGGTGAACACGGTACGGAAAAATACCTTTCAGAATTTAAGATAACAAAATACAAACCAATTCACTATATATTTAAGGGAACCTTGTTTCCGTTCTTCCCGATTTCGTCGTTCGACTTTACAAAAACTTCTTTAGCCCCGGGACTGGGCGCAACATACTACACAAGCACCGATCCACTGGAAACTATGACGGCAGCACTGTCATTCTGCGCCGGATTTATCGACCTTTCCCAAAAGACGTTCACGCTTGATGACAATTTCACCCTTGCTTCTACCATAAACACCACAATTCTGCCATTCGACCTTTCGCTAAGCGGAATCTGGAGTTTTGATTCGCAGGGACATTATGATTTACAAGCAATGCTCGGCGTATCGTGGAATCATTTTCTGGGAATGTCATTCCACCATCTTTCTTTCGGACTTAAAATGCTCTGGAAATGCACGACAACGTATATTGACTATGAAACAAACACGTCGACGGAACTTGACGACTGGCCGAACATCGCCGACGCATACAATACGCTCAGTTCATATTTTAATATAACTTACTCAAACTATCACCAGAGCGGAATGACCAGTTTTGAACAGTACGGAATAGAAACAGGCGCAACACTCATAAATATCTACGACCCGCAAAAATCAAACAAAGAAGAAGAAAATTCAACAAATCAGTTTACGGCATCACTTTCATTCGGACTGAAATTACCGTTCACACTGCCTGTTTTTAACACAGGAAACTGGGTTCTCTGTATGCCCCTTGCCTTCTACACAAGCCTGTACGGAAGGAACGGCAAGTCCTCCGAATCTTACGCAGAAGCCCTTGTTGCAGGTTACGAAATTCAAAAGGGAATTCCCGGCATAAATCTGTATCTTCAGCGTTTCGGCATAAAATTCGGCTACGACATTCAGCTTTATTACAACGAACTTGAAAATTCAAACACCGACTTAAGGGATTTCAAAAATTTTATGAATGTCCTTGTAAATTCGGAAACAGATGATTATTTTTACATAAATCTTGAAGCGGCGCTGTCACCGTCAATCGGAAAATTTGCAGATTCTGTAAAAATCACTGCCGGCGTACAGTTCCAGATGAACATCAGAAAATCAAAAGGAAAAATCGCCGCCCTGTTCAATATGAATTTATAGTGTTCCAGTTCCTTATTATTTCAGTACTGTTTTTAACAATGATTTTTATCTTCCACAAAAAATGCATATTCGCTAGAATACTTGCACAGGATGGTAATTTTATGGAAAAAAAGATTGTAAACAACTACGGAAGCTTTGACCTGACATTCGTTAAAGGAAAGAATGCAACTATGTACAGTGCAGACGGACGTAAATACATTGACTTTATAGCAGGAATCGGAGTCAACTGCCTGGGGCATAACAACAGACATCTTGTAAAGGCAATCCGTAAACAGGCATCTCGCCAGCTCCATATTTCAAATTATTATTTTTCAGATACAGGACTTGAATTTGCAGACAGGCTGCTTTCTGCAACAGGCTTTACCGGCGGATATTTTGGAAATTCCGGCGCAGAAGCAAACGAGGCAGCAATAAAACTTGCGCGAAAGTACGGACAGCTTAACGGCGGAAGCAAACGGAAAGTAATCGTAACGCTGGAATCATCGTTCCACGGAAGAACGCTTGCAACGCTTACGGCAACAGGACAGGAGCGCTTTCACCCGGAATGTTTTGCGCCGTACCCGGAAGGATTTAAAACAATAAAGCCAAACGATTTTGACAGCCTGAAAAATGCCTTTGACGATACTACAGCCGCGCTTCTTATGGAGTGCGTTCAGGGGGAAGGCGGAGTAAACTTAATAAATCCAGAATGGGCAAAAGCCGCGGCACAAGCAGCCCGGAATGCAGGTGCGCTTGTAATTGCGGACGAAGTGCAGACCGGAATGGGAAGAACAGGCACGCTTCTTGCAAGCGACTGGCTTGGAATAAATCCAGATGCCGTAACCCTTGCAAAAGGAATTGCAGGCGGAATTCCGATGGGCGCGTGCCTTTTCCGCAACAAAGCGCAGGGAGTTTTTGAAGCCGGCGACCACCAGTCTACGTTTGCGGGAAATCCGCTTGCCTGTGCCGCAGGTCTTGCCGTACTGGAAACACTTACAGCGCCGAATTTTCTTGAACGCGTAGAAGAAGCCGGCGAATACATAAGGAATACAATAAGAAACTGGAATCTTCCTATAGTAAAAGAAGTCCGCGGAAAAGGTTTTTTAATAGGCACGCAGATTACGGACGGAATAAAACCGTTTGACATTGAAGTAAAATGCCTTGAAAACGGACTTTGTACAACGACAGCAGGAAGTGACGTAATAAGGTTCCTTCCGCCGCTTACAATTACAGACAAGGAAATTGATGAAGGGCTTGCAATCTACAAATCAACACTTGAGGAGTTCTGTAAATAAAATGAAACACATAACGAAACTGACCGTCCGCCCTTACGAGTGCGACTCTTACAATCACGTAAACAATGCAGTTTACCTGAACTATCTTGAACACGCGCGAATGGATTTTCTTCACGCAGCAGGCTTTGACTATAAGGGAATTGTAGCGGCAGGGTATTACCTGTACGTTACGCACGTTGACATTCACTACAAGGCGTCCGCATTTTTAGACGACGAACTTAAAATTGAGTCATACCCGACAAAACTCAAGCACGTTATGGGAGAATTTCATCAGACAATAAGAAAGAAAGACGGAACTGTCTGCGCAGAAGCAGACGTTTCCTGGGCAAGCGTTTCCACACAGGGACGCCCGTCAAAACTACCGGAGCAGTTTATTGTTCCGGGTCTTGTACCGGATGAGAACTAATATAACGGCAGCATATTTCGGCGGCAAGAGCCGCAAGTTTTGCACACGGACGCTTCTGATAATATGCTGCCGTCCGTTCTTCGCTTACAGTCTGCAAAGTATCAGCGCTGCGTGAAAGCCCGAGAAGTTCACGGCATATAATAGAACCGTTCTGCTTCTTGAATTCGCCGGCAAGTTCCTGCGAAACGGCATAGCACCTGTCCTTGCAGTTTTTATCTCCGGCAACACCGTTTGCGTACTTCAAGCCGCACACCATAAGCATACCGCTCACACAGCCGCAGACTTCACGCATACGCCCCATTCCGCCGCCAAACGGAAGCGAAATTTTGAGCGCAGTCGCTTCATCAAGTCCAAGTTCATCTGCAAAAGTACACAAAACAGCCTGCGAACAGGCATAGCCGCTTTTAAATAGAGATTCGGCTTTTTTTCCAGCTTCTTCAGGCGTCATCTAAAGCAATCCTTCTACCAATTCAGCCGCCGTATTAAGGTACGGCAGGTCAAGACTTTCAATATCACCGGAATCAACATAAGCTGCCGTTGATTCTTCCATAGGAATTCTTGCAAGAACAGGAATTCCGAACGTATCGGCAATTTTTTCAATATTACTTTTTCCAAATACAGAAATTTCACATCCGCAGTCAGGACACTTAACGTAGCTCATATTTTCTACAAGTCCCAGAACAGGAACATTCATCATATTCGCCATTTTTACAGCTTTTTCAACAATTACGCGGACAAGCTGCTGAGGTGATGACACTACAATAATTCCGTCTATAGGAAGCGACTGAAATACCGTAAGCGGAACGTCACCCGTTCCCGGAGGCATATCAACAAACATAAAGTCAACGTCCTTCCACACAACGTCAGTCCAAAACTGCTGAACAGCCCCGGAAATTACAGGACCTCGCCATACGACAGGATCGTTTTCATTTTCAAGCAGGAAATTCATCGACATAAGCTGAATTCCAGAATCAGTTACTACAGGATTCAATGAATTTCCGTCGCCGGAAGCGCGGGTTTCACTAAGCCCGAAACTTTCAGGAATAGACGGACCTGTTATGTCCGCATCAAGAATAGCAGTCCTGAAACCGTCCCTGTGCACCTTGCAGGCAAGCAGACTGGTTACAAGAGATTTTCCGACTCCGCCCTTTCCGCTTACAATACCGATTACTTTTTTTACAGAACTGCCTTCGCGCAGTTTTATATGCAAATCACGGCTTTCACACGATTTTCCGCAAGAGGAACAATCGTGGTCACATTTTTCTTCTGCCATACAATACTCCAATAAAATTATTTTTTATAAATCTCAGACCGCATCAAAACCCGAAAAAACGGGCCGTTATATCCTTGCATTCTTTTTTGCGCAGATATGATTTTCCGTAAAATCAAAATATCCTGTTTCCTTTTTCTTCGGCGGAACAAGAAGCTTGTCTATAAGGCTCTTGATTTCTGCCATAGTCAGGATATTTTCCTTTATAAAATAAGACTGTACAAGATGTGCAAGATCCTTGCTGTCCGCAGGATTTCTTCCAAGCATTTTTGTAAGGCTGTACTGCAAAAGCCGCCTGTTACGGTACTCGGCAATGCCCATATTTGACGTGCGCTCGTAATCGTACGCAATTTCTTTCCAGGAAGCGCCGCACAGCGCCGCAAGAACAGCGCAAGTTACGCCGGTTCTGTCGCTTCCAAGCCGGCAATGAATATAGAACGGACCGGGATGCGAAATAATGAAAAGGGCAATATTGCGCATTGCACAGGAAAAATCAACTGCATCAGGGTGAAAATACACAAGATTATAGTCAATGTTTACGCACAGGCGGTTATCTTCCTTTTCAATGTTTTTTATTACGTCCGGTATCGTTTCTCCTGCCACAGAACTTGCCCCCTCGTAGCCGTTCAGCGTAATGTCGGAACGAATTCCGTAAATTTCGTATGCTTTCTGCACAAGGGAAAGGCGCTCGTCTTCCGTGTCAAATTCAGACTTGGAACGCTTGAACGGATTGTATCCGCGGAAAAGGCATTTTGTTCCCGGAACAAGCCGGACATTGGAAATATCCGCCCTGCACGCAGGACAGTTCAAGTCAAAGTCAGAAAGCGACTTTTTAAATACAAGCTGAGTGTTCAGCCGGTTGATTTCTTCCATACCTTCAGCCGTTTTGAAAATAAGGCGGTTTTCGTTGAACGAATATTTTTTAAAAGAAGGCTTGTCAATAAGAAGCGTATTTGATTTTGAAGAAAGCCCGAAAAAACGGAATTCCGGAAAACCAGTATTTCCCGGAACAAAAATCATAGAAACCGGCTTTACAAGCGAAAAATATGTCTTTCCCTTTGAAACCTTGCGCGTCATTTTCCACGAAGAATCACCCGTGTTCAGCCAGCCGTTGAACGTTCCGGTAACATAAATGTCTTCGTTCTCATCAAAATTAGTAAAATCCGACGGTTCGCAATAAAATTCTATAGTATCATCGTCAGAAAACATATATCCGTATTTCTTGAAATCAAGTTCCATATCCACCCCCTTAAAACCAGTCCTCTCTATAATACCCTAGATTTGCGCTTATTGCTATATCTTTTATCCCCTGATTTACATTTCTTTGTGTTGAAAAAAAACGAATAATTATTTATATTAAAAGCATATTTATTCAATTTTAGGAAAACAGCGAATCTACTAAAGAGGACTGCCGTGAAAGAACGCCTTACCCGGTTAAAAACAATACGAAAACTCATAAAAAACTACAGAATCGAAAGTCAGGATTCGTTACTGGCATATCTTGAAAAAGAAGGCTACGAAGTAACGCAGGCTACGCTTTCAAGAGATTTAAAGCTTCTTAAGGTAGGAAAAGTCTCAGACGGAAACTCAGGCTACGTCTATTCACTTCCCGGAGAAGAAGAACGGCAGGAATCAGAGCAGATTTATGTACAGGATTTTCTGCGCGGATATGTAAGCATTGACTGGAGCGGAAACATCGTAGTCATAAAAACATTTCCCGGTCACGCAAACACTGTATCAAGTGCGCTTGACAATATGAATATGGACGAAATTCTTGGAACTGTAGCAGGCGATAACTGCCTTTTTGCCTGCCTGCGACAGGGCGTTTCCGGCGAGCAGTTTATGACAGAACTGAAGCGAAGAATACCGGAAATAGAAGACTGATATATGAAAAAAAATACCGCCCTTATCTTCAGGATTGCAGGAATTATTTTTTTTATCGTTAATATGCTTTCCGTGCTGGAAATGTTCAACGTAAACATTTCTACATTTATGTACATCATTACGGAAGACAGCCGCGGATGGAGCATTTTTTTTATCGTTACGGCACTGCTTTATACAACGTATTTTCTGTTTGCACTGTTTTCAACCGGAACGGCGGCACTGTTCGGCGGAAAAAACGGCTTTACACAGTCGGTATGGAACTGTTCGGTGTATTCGCTTGTAGCACTGTCTGCATACACGTCAATGGAAATCATAACCGGCATAGAACCGGAAGAACAGTTTTTTCTTGTGCAGTCAATCATAATGCAGCTGTTCTTTTCTATAATAATGCATGTATGCTTAAAAGAAGAAAAAACTTTTTTCTGGAAAAATATCCTGCCGGTCGATGAAAATTCCAGACTGAGCCTTAAAGTATACGCAATCATGCTTGCGCTTATTGAAATATCAAGCTTTTTCATAGCCCATCACATTTTAGGGGAATAGCGCTTTTGCCGCAGAAAGAACGATTACCCTCGCAAAGCACACAGCCGTTACTGCGAGGGTAATTAAAAACTCAGCATTTTATTCTGATAATCTTCGGGAAGCTCCGTTCTTAGTTCCTCTGCAATTTTGGAAAATGCCTTCTTTTGAGCCTGTACAAGTGAAAAATTCGACGTTTTTTTATAGGCTTTATTATATGAATAGAAAATTTCAGCTTCATTCAAATCAGCAAGATGAACCGACACTTCCGGCATAATCGAACACAACTCGTCCGACTGCTTTTCATTGTTTATCACCTGAATTCTAAGAAGCGCAGAAACATTTTTATTCCGCTCATACTGCGGAATATAGCCGAAAGACTGAAAAACAGACGTAACGGCATTTGTTATTATTTCCTCGCAATCTCCGTCCGAAACCACATAGACTGATATTTTAACGGAAGCCGCTTTTTCAATTTCAGAATTCCTGGTTATTTCATAAACGGCTTCTTTATAAGATTTTTTTCTGGAAGAATCAAACAGAACTTCAGTATACAGTGCAGAAAGCAGTTCTTCCCCTGCGGCTTTTACTTTTAAAAGATACTGGAATTTAGTTACAGGCTGTTCTGCCGATGACGCAAGATCCAGAAAAGATTCGTATTTTGTCTTAAGACGTACCGCTTCTGCCTCAATATTCTGTATTCCAATTTCCCTGTTAATATATGCAGTAATATAGTAAGTTTCTTTTTTTTATCATAAAAAGGCTGTGTGTATTCTACAGCCGTAAGAAAGTCAACTACAACAGGATTTTTATTTGTAATGATAGAATCCTTAAGTTTTGTAGTAAGAACTTCCTTAAGGAATTTTGTCTGGTCATCATTATCCGGAACATCATCCATTGCCGCACTTACCTGACGTTCAAAATTCGTTTTGCTGATGCTGAACACAACATAATAGGTGTATTCAATATCATAGTCAGAAAATTTTTCCGGAGTCTTTACGTCAGTTTTAGAAGTACGCGTTTTTATCCAGTAATCAGCCTCTTTCATAAGACCGTTAAGCGTAAGGTTTGTCATGCTTGCAGAATAAATCTTTGCAGTCCTCTCCTTTTTCTGTGTATCTGCCTGAACAGCCTTTAATTCAGATTCAACAGTCTGCGCAACAGTCTGTTCGATTGCAGAAGCAACTTATGCGCGGGCATCAACCTGATCTGTCCATGTCTTTAGAAAATCAAGATCGTTTCCTGTATTATAAAGAACAAAAATTTTATCCTCATTCATATCAAGTTCAAGCGATTTATAAACCTTTCGTACAGCTCCGTCACTAACAGCCTTTACCCATGCAGGAATTTCAGAACCAAGAGCCTTTCCCTTGTAGTCAATAACTTCAGGCGTGCCGGTATTCATTACCTGATCTTTCCCCTTAAGCGACTGGCAGAAAGCACCGGAACAAAGAGCTGCAGCAAGAATCAAAACAGATTTTTTTAAAGTTTTCATATAGACCTCCAACAAAATAATACTTTTAAGTAATGAATTTTACTATTCAACTACAAATATTGCATAATAGTTTTCACCAGTGTTTTTTGACTCTATAGAACCTAATTGAATATAATATTCACGATTATTTACAGAAAATACTGATTATTTCACAGAAAATGAACCATCAATATTCATCAGAGCACCACCAATATCAATAAGAGCACCAATTAAATATTTCTAAAATATAACACCTTAAGTAAGATTTTTATGAACTTGATAAAAGTTCAAATCTTATTTTAAGGAGGCTTATGGCCAAAATCAATCCGAAGCTCATTCTTGAGCTAATTGAAAGTGGCATGTCACGAAGGCAAATCTGTTCCAGTCGACATGTCAGCCCCCACACTGTCAGCGAAGTAAAACAAATCGCTGAGAAAAATGTTTCTAAAATTTATCTTTTCTAATGTTTCTACAGGTGGCTTTAATTTTTTTCCTGTATAAATTAAAAGATATGAAATTGTTTGCATTGTATTGATATCTACAATCTTAGCTTCAAAACGATATTCTCCGCCATTCATATCCAAATAATTAAACTTATCTAAAAATAAAAGAACATTAGCAGAAAACATCGATGCCATTGCCGCAGCCCTGGATGTTCATGCTGTTGACATTATCGCTGAATGTACGGGACTTTCTATTGAACAGGTAAACGCGCTGTAGGAATTTTTCCAAACGGCTGTTTCCCGGAACAGAAAAACACATTTTCTGCATAAAAAAAGACGTATCTCCAAAAAGATACGTCTTTTTCTTTTTAATCGTCGGGCAAACAGGATTTGAACCTGCGACCTCAACGTCCCGAACGTCGCGCGCTACCAACTGCGCTATTGCCCGATTAAAAACAAAGCCTTCCACTTGCAGGAAGGCTTAGCGCGAGTGACGGGGCTCGAACCCGTGATCTCCGGCGTGACAGGCCAGCGCGATAACCAGCTTCGCTACACCCGCGTGATGTTTAGTAATATATACTAACGAAAAAAAAAGGTCAATATCATTTTTTGAAAAATTCATAAAAAAATCATCTTTTTAAAAAATTTTCTATTATAAGGCGATGCATTATGTCCTTTCATACGGCTTAAAATCAGTCCTTTCCTGAATAATGTCAAGTCTTTTTGAAAATATTACCCTCTCTTTTTGTAAATTCTTTATGTTTGTATTTTTTACTTTAAATTGCTTTTTTGTATGGTGCTCGATACTTTGCCTTTGCATCTTCAAAGAAATATTTGTTGATTAAATCCTTCCAAACCTGCGGCATGTGCGGATTACATTCATCGTCATCAAATAGTTCTATTTCAATTCGCTTTCCTGTTTTAGTAATTCCCCAGATTCCATCCTGTATTGATAAATGTATTTCTATTTTCTGTTTGGGTGTGCCGTGTGCGATGAAGATGTAATTGTTTAGGCTGAATGAACAGCCAGAATCTGTAGTACGCTCTACCTTTACGCTTAATAATTTTGCTAAGTCCATTTTTTGGTTTTCATTCAACGGGACAAAAGCTGTATCAGATTGTTTAGGCTCACGGCCAAATTTTCTGGCATAAATCTGACAATACAGAGGCAGAAAGTTATTGGCTTCCTCTACTGTGTTTATGTTATAAAGTTTTAAATAAACAGGTAAATCACTTTGAATGGTTTGATTAAATCTTTCCACCCTTCCCTTAGCCTGTGGAGAATATGCTCTTATCATTTCAATTCCGAATGAAAACTCCATTGTCTGAGCAAATTGAGTCAGGCTATCCTTTTCTGATTCTTCAATGTCGGTCTTTTTATCACTGAAAAATAATCTTAGTCCATCCAAGTAAAATGCTTCTGGTATTCCGTATTTCAAAAGCATTTGCCTGACAATCTCGTAATACCCAAAAGCACATTCATTTTTGACCATATACATTGCAATTGGAATATCTGTTGCATCATCAATTAAAACATGAATACAATTCATTTTACCGTTTTCAAACCAATCAAAAGAAGTTCCGTCCCCTTGCAAGAGTTCTCCAAAACGAGGTCTTGCAGGTCTAATTTCATGAACCGTTTCTTCCTTTTTGCTCTTTCGTTTTTTAGGAGAAACATAACCTGCTTTTTTTAGTTTGTTAGAGATTGTGTTTCTGCTGTAATTAAATCCATAAAAATCATGCAACATCGTTGTAAACTGAGTGAAATTTACTTTATCAAAAATTTTTTTACCGCTCTGATTTACGGATTCTTTTATTTCGATAATCCGCTTTAAATCAGAATCAGGCATAGTATGCTTTGGCTGTCTACCTGTGTTTCCGTGAATGAATACCGCATCCCCTTCCTGTTTATATCTTCGTTTCAGAACTTTTATATGTCCGATACAAAGATTTAATTCCATTGCACATTGACGGTTTGTGCAAAGTCCTTTTACCGCTTTATCAATCCAGAGTTTTTTGTGTTTTTGTAATTCTGTAAGTTCCATATTTTTTATATCGGTCAAATTATATTTATTTACAACTTTAAAATTCAATTACTGCTTTAATTACTTATCAGAATTTATCTCATATACTTAAATCATAAAATATTTGAGGAGGTGTCCTATGAAAAAGGAACTTGGAGATTTTATTTTTGGTTTGTCGGAATTCAATGATTGCACATTTTGCAAGAAGTTTGGGTTAAACAAAGACTGTCCTACAAAATATTTATACAAAGAAGGAGAAGAAAATCCTCCTGCTGGAAAAATCGAAAGAGGTTTTGAAATGTGTAAAAATTATGTGTTAATGAATGTGAATTATTTAGCAGCTTTTAATGAATAATGTTCTAACAATGCCGTGGTTTAAGGCGTTGCAGGTTCAATATACATATTTTCAAAAGGGAATTCTTGGATGCAGAATGCCAGAAAGTCTTTCCAGTGTTCTGCATCTTTCTTTGTAGCAAAAAATTCAATGATGAATTCTATTTCAGAAGATTTGTAATAAAGTTTATAACTGCTCATATTATTTATTTCTCCGTGCCTGTATCTGTTTTCTAAAATCTTCCTTTGATATTCCGCCTGTGTCGGAAGACAGTTTGCTTATTTGAGGCAATATTTCTTTAGGTTCTGGAATAGAACTAGGTATAATATCATTTTTCTTTTCAACAGGAACTTGATTCTTATTAAGTTCTACTGTCTGTTGAGGCAATACGACTGGAGCTTCTGTTTTGGGAAGAATCTTTTGTAGTGTTGGTAATGCTTTTGGCTTTTCTTTTATTCTTCCCTTTTCTCGGATAGTTCTCTTACTTTCAATAAGGCAGCTACACAACTTAAAATAAGTTCCTTTTTCAAATCCAATTTTTCCGTTCTTGTATTCACAGCCTGAAAAAAGATGGATATTGCTAGTTGAAATACCATCTAAAATCATTAACACTTTTGACATTGCCTGATATTGAGCAACTGTATATGCCTTTTTGAATTTTGCTTCAAATAAACAGTTCAACTCATTTAGATCATAGACAACTATTTTTTCTTCTTTTTTAATAAGCAGTTCAAGGAGATAAACAGATTCTTCCATCTCAAAAGAAAGTTTTATTGTTCCTTCCCATTTTCCAGAGTTTTTACTGTTTCTAAAAATATTTCTAAGTTTTGTCATAATTAAAATATATCTCCAAAGGTTATTATTAACGCCGTAATGTTATGGCAATAATCAGTTGCTTTTATATTCTCTCAAAAGTTTTACCAGTTCCTGCTGGAGCTGATTATAAGAATTATCACTTATAGATTCTTTTAGAAACGGTAAAAATAAAGTCATTATTTGTGCAACGGCATTTTCAGGCGTTTCATTCTTTTTCTGAATCTGAGGTATTCTTTTTGAATATCCGGCATAATTCATTGTTGATATTGAACCGGAAGTTTTTATTGCAGAAAGAAAATTATTATCCATTTATTTCTCCATTGCCGTAATGTTACGGCGTTCTGTTTATTTTTTTAAGTTTAACTGTTCTTTTATTTCATAAAGTTCTTCATATCTGAATTTTGGATAGATATACAAAACTTCATAAATGCTGTTTAATACATTCACATAATACATTCACAGTTTCTTTTATAACTTTCTTTAACAAACTCATCTTTTTGTTCTCCTTTGCTTTTCAAGATATTTCTGATAACGAGTAATATCGCCTTTTTTACAGACGTGTTCATTTAATGTTGTATAATCAATCTTCTTTTTTTTCATAATGAATACAGGTTTTCCGCAGCTTGCACAGACTTTTAAGCCTGATTCATGCGATTGCTTTTGTTTATCTTCCTGACAGAAATGCGGTTCTCCAGTAACATCATACGGAAGCCATTTCCCGTTAGCAGTACGTGTATAATTTATTTCTGTTCCGCAGTATCGGCAGTAGCTCATAGACATCTCCTAAATTCTTTGTTGTGCTTTTTTCCCTTATTGCCGTAACATTACGGCGATGGTGGTTTTATTTATTTTTAGAATTTATAAACTCAAATTTGATTTCCTTCTTTTCATTTAGTACAAACTTGCAGTCAAACTTCTTTCCGGCTTTATTGGTGCAGTGCTTTATTCCTGTCTGTTTTCCGCTGCAAAGTGCAGTTACGTCTTTTTCAGAAAGTTTTGCCCCTGCTACATTTTCCCAGAGAACGAATTTGCAGCCCTCTTTATAACCGGTGCAGTACCAGTTTGACTTTCCTTTCTGAATGTCCTTTCCGCAGTCAGGGCATTTGCAGATGCCTTCTTTGACATAGACTTCTTTTATTTCCGGTTTCATGCTTACGGCAACATATTCTTTTATGTGCTGCTCGAACAAAGAAGGATTTACTGCAAGCTCGTTTTCCCAGTATGTTGTCTGATTTACATTTGCAATTTTTGCCAGTTCCTTATCCTTTGATAAAAAAGTCAGAAGCCAAAGTCCTTTTTTTGTAGCGTAGAGTTTTTTCTTGTCCTCAATGATGTAGCCAGTCTTAAAGAGTTTTTGAACAATATCCGCTCTTGTTGCAGGTGTACCAAGCCCGACAAGTTTTTCTTCCGTGTCGCCTTTTGGTTTTTCCATGAATGTCAAAAGAGTATCTATTGAGTATTCTTTAGGCGGAGTCGTCTTTTTATCTAACTTTTTAAGCGAAGTAATAAGACAGTTATTCTCATTGAAATTACGGACTTCCTGTATTTCGTTTTCTTTTTTTGTATCATTCATCGCCGTAACGTTACGGCGTTCATAAGCCTTCCAGCCTTCCTGTACCGTGTCTTTGATGACAGATTTGAAAGTAAAGCCGTTGCATGAAAAATGTATTGTCTTTTCATTGTATTTATAATCGTCCATGCAGACACGGAAAAAACTTTCTATAACAATACCAAATACATTTTTCTGTTTCTGATTTGCATTTTCTGGCAGTTTTGCAAGCGGAATAAGTGCATGGTGACTTTCAAGTTTTGAAGAATCAAAGATATGCTTGTTTTCCTGATTTATCAGTTTTGGATTGCAGAAACCTGAAATTTCAGGATAGAAATTTTTGAGGAGTTCAAATTTTTCCCTGAATATTTCGACATTTGCATCTCCCATTACCCTGCTTGGAGTTCTTGGATAAGACAGGCATTTATGTTCATTGTAAAGTTCTTCTGCAATGTTGAGCGTTTCTTCCGGCGAATATCCAAACCGTTTGTAAGCTTCTTTTTCAAGTGCGTTGATGTTCAGAAGTTTTTCTGGTTTTGAAGTTTTCAGAACAGAATCACTTTTTGCAAAATCAATTTTGCGGCTGGAACATTTGTTCATTGCAGAAAGCAAATACTGGCTGTTTAATTCAAATGCACATTTATTGTCTTTTGGATTTACAAGAAGTGCCTTGATTATGTTTCCGTTTGAATCCCTTATTTCTGCTTCAAGTTCATTATAAGGTTTAGGAATAAAGTTTTTAACTTCGTAATTTCTTTTTGCAATTTCAAATAAAACGGCAGTCTGTACACGGCCTACAGAAAATATTTCGTGGTTTCCTGTTGAAACAAATCTTGTAAAATTTATTCCAATCAGCCAGTCGGCATGCTGTCGGGCATAAGCCTGCAAAGAAAGTGAATTGTACTCTGAAAGTGGCTTTGCATTTTCGAGACCTTTTTTTACTACATCTGGAGTAAGAGCTTCTGAAACCCAAAAACGGTAGCATTTTGAAAGGTCTGTAAGATGAGCCTGTTCAAGTACTATGCGTGCAATCAGTTCACCTTCCCGGTCAGCATCTGTTGCGATGATGATTTTGTCGGAGATATGTTCTTTGATTTTTTCCATTACAATTTTTGTTTGGGAAGAAGCTGCTGCTGTTTTGGAGTAACAAAATTTTTGTGGAATTATTGGAAGATCAGTGATGTTCCAGTTTTTGTATTTTGGGTCATAAAAGTCTGGTGGACAAAGTTCAAAAAGATGACCCTGGCAATATGTGATTATAGTATTGCCTGTGGCAAAATAGCCTGCAAACTTTTGGGCGTTTAATGCTATTGCAAAGTCGTTTGCAACCGAGGATTTTTCTGTAAGAATAAGCATTAGATATAACACCTACTCTATGTATTCACAATAAAAATATATAACTACTGGAAATGATTTGTCAAGAAACGCATTTTTTGACATCGCCGTAATGTTACGGCGATAAATTGAGTAAAAAAATAGAGCAAATGAATAGTTAAGTGCTATATCTATTCAGCAAGATAAAGAACTGGGATTTTTTGAATAGATATAGCACTTTCTTCTTATTATAGCGGATTTTTAAGGTGGGATTTTCATTGTTTTTGCAATCCCATATTTATCCCATAGAAATCCCATTTAATCCCACCTGAATAACGCCGTAATGTTACGGCAATGTTAGTGTAATTAGATTAAAATGGAAGTGTTTACTGATTATTGATAAAAAATCTTTTTTGTTTTATTTTGAAATTAAGTTATGGCAGAGTTGGTGTCTTTTTAGCATAACGCCGTAACATTACGGCGATGAATCAGGGGAAATGTAGATGAGAAGACGAACTATAAAGCAAAGTCCATTTTTTGCTAACACAACTGCAAGGGACGGTAACGGCTGGGATAACAGACCTAAATATTTTAAACTGAACAAAAAAGATGATATGAGGGAAGCAAGAAAACTTTATAAAACTCTGGAGTATCTTCTTACATCATCTGATAAAAATTATGAAAAAGAAAAATTCCGAACTGGTGGTGGAAGTGGTTTTTATACAAGGCAGCAGAATTGTGTTCTAAAAATGAGGTACGGGCCAGAACTTGCCAAACACATGAGGTTTCTTGAAGAGTATCTTACACAGGAAAAAAAGAATGAGGTCATCGTAAAACCAAAGCTGTTTTCTGAAAATGAAGTTGATGATGAGTTCATAGAAAATTATAAAAACAATATGGACTCAAAGCATTTTAAGTTCATTATTTCCCCTGAAAATCCTGAAGTTGATTGCAAGGTTCTGACTAAGACTCTTGTAAAACGGCTTGAAAAAATAACCGGATATAAGTTCTTCTGGCTTGCAGCGGTTCATACAAACACAAATCATCCTCATGCGCATCTTCTTATAAATGGCATTGATAAGAATGGTAAGGAAGTTGACTGTTTCCGTGGAACTATGCTCAAACATACAATCAGGGAAATGGCAAGGCAGATTTGCACGGAATTAAAAGGTGAGCGTACGGAACAAGAAATTGAGGCAGCAAAAAGAAAACTTCCAGAAGCCAACAGGTATTGTGTACTTGATAAAGAAATTGAGCAGTACTGTTTTATAAGTTCTTCCAATAACGATACTGATTATCCTGTGACTGTCCGTTCGCAGAATGATGTGATGTACAAGAGGTTGTGTCATCTTGAAAAAATAGGACTTGCAAAAAGAGAAGAGAGTGAGGCAAACATTTTCAATCTTGAGAAAAACTGGAGCGAGAAACTCCATTCAGCAGGAAGGTATTCTTCGTATCTAAAAGCAAGAAATGAACTTCTTTTTACGCACGGAGTAGACTTAAAGATTTTCGGTAACGATAACGAAGTTGCGACCGGTGTAATTACAAAACTTTATAAAATGAATTATGAAGAATCTTGGGATAATGCTGTAGTAATCGAAAATAAGGAAACAAAAAAAGCATGGTTTGTTCCTGTATATAATGAACCTAACGAAAAACTGCTTGGTGCTGAGGTAAGCTGTTCCAAAAGCGAGAGGGGCGGAAAGATGCGTCCAGTCGTTCATGTTTCAAAATGGAACGCTATTGAAAAATAAAACAAATGGTGTAAATGAATTGTATATCCGCTATTTACAAAAAAAGTTAAACATTATATAATGTCGTAATCTTGAGTTTCCATAATCCCGCATAATTGGAAAACAGAGAACCATTGCCGTAATGTTACGGCAATGAAATGTTTTAGTTAGAGGGATTTGTGAAACAGAATAATGAATTTTTAAGAAAGCGTCCTGCGGAAAGAAACCGTAGGGTCTTATTTGATTTATCCAATCTCATTCTTCCTGTCCTTATTGTCGTAATAGGTCTTATAATCTCAACTCAGACTTATGCAAAACTTGTTGGGTATAATCCGAAGTATACTGACGCACCGTTCTTTGTAACAACAAGGAAGTTTCTTTTTATAGACAAAGGTTATCCGTTTTATAATCCGGGCTTGATATTTCTTAATATAATGTCGAAAGGACTTACTGATAATCTGATTCAATCTGTAATATTGCAGTCACTTTTTCCTTTTCTTGTGAGTGCAGGAATTTCAATAGTTGTATTCTTTGCTGTAAGTGCGATAAGAGGTTACGGATTAAACAAGAATGACAACCTTTACGGTACTTCAAGATGGGGAACTGAAAAAGACATCAAGAAGTTCGGGCTTTCTGAAAAGCGTGGTGTTGTCCTTGCTGAGTTCCAGAAGGCAGATGTAAGAGCTAAGGTAAATCCTAAGAATACTTCTATCCAGCTGTCGCTGAAGAAACTTGCACCGCTTATCTGTATTGCAGGAAATACGAATGTTTTAATGATTGCACCGACCCGAAGCGGAAAAGGCGTGGGAAGCGTTATACCGACCGCATTAAATTTTCCGTGGTCAATTATCTTCTTTGATCCGAAGGGTGAGCTGTTCAACATTACGTCTGGTTTCCGCTCAAAGTTTTCTGTTGTTTTAAAGTTTGCTCCAAAGAATCCTGACGGCAATACTGTATGCTTTAATCCGCTGGAAGAAATTCATCTTGATAACAGAATTGTAAGTGATGTTGACCTTGTAATTCAGAACCTGTTTGAGGAAGCAAAAGGCGGAGAAAATGCAAACAGCCAGTTCTTCAATGAAAACGCCAAGGATATGATTAAGACGACAATCCTTCATATTCTTACAGCTGATAATCCTGAGTATGCAGACAAGAAAAATCTGCCGGGCGTATTTGAAATTATGTCTCTTGCTGCAAAGCCAGACGAAGAAGAAGGACAGGAAGGAGAGGAACAGAAGAAGTCAAATCCGGGTGACAAGCTGTTTGGAGAGATGTTTGAAACACGGCACTTATTGCAGGGACAGGAAGCTCCTTGGTTACAGACTCTGATTGAAGCTGGTGCTGGCCGTATGCTTCAGATGAATCCGAAGGTAAGAAGTGATGTGTTCTCTACAGTATTCTCTAAGTTGCAGCTTTTTAGTGATCCGCTTATTGCTCATGCTACAGGTCATTCTGATTTTAAACTTGATGACTTTGTAACAAGTGATGCACCTATTTCTCTTTACTTGGTTGTTCCTTTTGCTCATGTAGATGTTATTGCCCCTGTTTTCAAACTGCTTATAAACTTTATGCTCAGACGTTTTTCTGACGGTGAGACATCTTACGGAGAAGTAAAATTGAAGAACAGGCTTTTGTTCATGCTCGATGAGTTTCCTGTTCTTGGTAACTTTCCGTTCCTTGTTAAAACTATGGGTATCTTGGCAGGTTATGGAATCAACTTCTTCCTTATCTGTCAGGGCTTGAACCAGCTTGTAGACATTTACGGTCAAAATCATCCTTTTTTGGATCACTGTAAAACAATCTGTATTTACGCACCGGGAAAGATTGAGGACGCAAAAGCATTTACAGAAGCAATCGGTAAGGAAAGCGTTACTAAAGAAAGCATTTCAACAAGCGGAAGCCGTTATGCTGTTGCATTAAATAATCTGAATGCTTCAAGTCAGGAAGTTGCACGAGATTTGATGAATCCTGATGAGCTTATGCACCTTCCTCCAAGCGAGGCTCTGATTATGAATCAGGGAATGCCCGCATACATCGCAAAGAAAGTCGTTTACTATGATGACCCAAGGTTTAAGAACAAGGCTTATTCTGTGCGTGATGAAAAAGACTGGCTCAGGTTCAAGTGGTACTTCAATCCGCTTTTTACGCTGCCTATTGGAAAAAACGGAATTACGATAGGTTATCCTTCTCTGAAATTCACGATTTATAGGACTGACAATAAGGAAAAGAAAACCTACAGATACCGTGACAGCGGAAACTGCAAGAAAGGCTGGATAGTTCTTTTTACCAGAAGAAAACGTTCTATGGAAACTGGTTTTGAACCTCTAAACACAATGGAACGGCTTGAAGGTGAACTCAAAGCACTTCCTTCTAACAAAGGAAAACTTGTAGGCAGGGAAAAAGAAGAAAGTGATAAAAATCAAAAACAGAATAATATGACTGTAAATGACAACGAAGATGAAAACTTCAACATAGTTGATTATCTTGAGTCATTTGCAGACATAGAAGAGATTTCGCCGTTCCAAGGTGAAATGATAGACGGAGAGCCGCCGCCAACGACAGTTCCCCTTACGCCGGATGTATTCTCATCTGAGGCAAACTAAGACAACAGGAGTTTTTATGAATTTGAAGAAAGATGTTTACATTGCAGAGAAGCATAAAGAAATGATTGTAGATTTTCTTTCAAAGAAAACCGGCATGGAATGGTATATGTTTCGTCATGCAGGAGAAATTACGAATTCTGTAAAGCCGTATTTTATGGAAATGGTAAAAGGCTTTGATGAAGCAAAAATCTCATTTGACAGCCATGAGGAATACATAGACACCTGCGAATACTGTATTCAACGGTTTGGGAAAAAAGTAAGACTTACATTTTCTTTTACAGAAGAAGAGTTTGAGCTTATGAAAGAAACTGCACAGAACAACTCGTTTATAAACATGGTGGATTTTATAATCACTGTTTTATATGCACTTGCCATGCAGGGTAAGTCTTATGAGATTTCTTTAAAAGAGTTTTCATACTTCTTTTTTAACAAGGACAAGCAGGTACAGATTACTATTCCGTTTGAGATTATGGAAAAACTTAACAGAACGAGCTTTAAGAAAAATCAGCAGGCATATTTCAGAAAGGCTCTGTTCTGGCAGATTTATTTTGGAAAAACTCTTCCTATTAGATATGAGGAAGAAGATTATTTCCGTGTAACACCTCAAAAAACAGGCTGGTTCAAGACTTTGTTCCAGTGTTCTGACATAATCAAGAACTATGCAAGAAACAAAAACCTTGGCAGCACGGAAAATGTCGCAATCTTGAATACACTGAATACATACCTTGACCAGACTGTAGGCGAAGAAGTTGAAGAAGCAGAGAAAGAAACAGTTGTAAAAGAGGCAGTTTATGGCTAAAGAAAAAGATTCATCTCTTTTAACTTATGAAACTCATGTAAGGCTCACCGATGAGATGCGAAAACTTCTTGCACAAAAAGCAAAAGATGAAGGAATCTCTTCAAATGCCGTAATCCAGAAAGCTGTTTCTTTATATCTTACAAAAGACACTATGGATGAAAGTCTTTTGATTGCAAAGATGACTGATGTTCAGAGGCAGATTGCAAGGCTAAAGCATGAGTTTGACGTAAAGCAAAAACTCGACCTTGAATGGTATCAGTATTTCTTCCTGTTTGCACCGCCGATTCCGCAGGAAGAAGTAGGGCTTCGTATGCAGAAAGCAAACAAGGACGTTCAGGCGTTCTTGCAAAATTTCAAGCACAGAGCGGCAAGCATTAAGCCTCTTATTGAGACGATTTTCGGAGATATGCTTGAGGAAGAAGCAGGGAATGGCAAGTAGTGGAAAGTGTACCATTTTCAACTTTTGCGGCAGACAAGGAAAAGAAACTAAGGCTTAACAACAACTTTCTTTCTGATATTGCCTGTCTTAAAGAATATCTTGATGATCCAAAAGTTACTGACATATTTGTAATCGGTAGCGGAGAGATTATCATAAAGGTTTTTGCAAAAGGTAAGGTTTTTACAGGAAAGAAAATTCCACCAACAAAGGTACGTGGAATAATTTTAAGTGCTGCGGCTCTTTTGGATAAACAGATTGACCCTATCGGTGGTATTCCGAAACTGGAAGCTGTTATTCCGCCGCCATACAATGCACGTATTACAGGACTTTTACCGCCATGGGTAGAAAATCCGGAGGTAACTTTCCGTAAACCGCCTAAAGAAGTGTTTTCGCTTGAAAGCTATGTAGAAGCCGGGCGAATGACACAGGAAGAATATGAACTTATCTGTTCTTACATCAAGGACAGAAAAAATATACTGATAGGAGGAGGTACAGGAAGCGGTAAATCAACGCTCACTAATGCAATTATCCAGAAGATGACGGAGTATACACCGAATGACAGATTCTACATTGTTGAGGATGTTCCAGAACTTCAGTGCAACGCACATGACAAGACAATGATTTCTGTAAATCCGGTTCATGCTGCGGAAGCTGTAAGAACTGCATTAAGATGGACACCAGACAGAATCATCTTTGGTGAAGTCCGCTATGGAGAAGTTGCAAATGAACTTATAAAGGCATGGAATACAGGTCATACTGGCAATGTTACAACAATCCATGCAGACAGTTGTGCTTCCATGCTTATGCGTATGGAAGATTTGCTTCGGGAAGTCATACCGGGTGCAATTCCTAAGTTGAGTAATACAATTCACCTGTGTGTTCACATGGCAGGTGGTAAACAAGGGCCTCATGTAGATGAGGTTTTGCCAACTAACGGAAGCGGAACGGATGACTTTATATCAATGCTCAAAGCCAACAAATTGGCATAAGTTTTAAGTTGTAAATAGGTATAGAAAATACTTTTTTACATAAGGAGAAAAAGAAAAATGGAACGAATCAGGAACTTAATGCACAACAAGAAATTTACTATGTTTTTGTTTTTTGCTGTTGTATGTATTTCTTCAACATTTGCAGAAGATACTTTTGGTCTTAATTCAAAAGTATCGATTCTTGTAAATCTTATTTCAAGTCCTTGGGTTAAGGGAATTGCCTGTATTGCCCTTATCATAGAATGTATCGGTCTTATTACGGCAGGTAGACAGGAGCCGGGAATGTTCAAGAAATTTGTTCCTTGGATTGCTGGAACAATTATTTTTATGGCCGCTGGAACAATCACAAATAAATTCTTGGCAGTAGATAACACAACTTTTAATGAAGTTATGAAAGAGTAAGGAGCATTTTCTATGGCAACATTACAGGATTATTCAATACCGGTTCATAAAAGTTTGCAGCAGCCTGATTTACTCTTAGGAGTTCCTAAAGTAATTGTTGCTCTTATATTTTGTGTAACAATTCTCTTGGTCTATCTTTTCGGCCTGGGCTTTGCGGCGGTGGCGGTAGTCCTGTATGTGCCTTGCCGTATCATCAGTAAGAACGACCCGCAGCTTCTTACTATTGCACTGAACAGTCTTTTTGAAATGGATGAGCTGGAGGGATAGATGCTTGGAATAAACTTTTTGAACAAATTCAACATGACAGGATATAAGGAAAGTAAGAATAAATTGTCTTCTTTTTGTCCTTGGTCTTATCCTGTCGGAAAAGAAGATGAGGGAATCATACTTTTAAAGCCGGGAGCTTTGATGAGGGCTTATTCCTTTATCTGTCCTGACTTAGGCTCGTCATCCGCACAGACAATCAACAGCGTGTCATTCTTCTTTAACGAGGCAATCAGGCAGCTTGGAAGCGAGTGGGGCTGCCAGTTTGAAAGTGAGCGTGTTTTGTGTACTGATTATCCGGGAACGGACTGGACTGATGAAGCCGGGTATTTAATCGACTGCCACAGACAGAAACTTTTTAAAGAAAAAGACGCTCATTTTTTAAATCATTATTTTCTTATCATTACAATGGAACTTCCAAACGAGATTTATGCAAAAACGAAAAACCTTTTGTATAAAGTTGATAAAAGTGAAGGGGAAGGCTACTTCAACCTTGAGCAGTGCGAAAAAGAAATTCAGGCGTTCAGGGAAACTACTGCCGGTGTAATGAGTCACTTGAACGGACGCATTACTTACAGGCAGCTTAATAATAATGAAGTAGTAACGCTCTGTCATAACTCGGTAAGTTCAAAACATCACAGGGTAATCTGTCCTAAGATTCCGACTCTTATGGACTATTACATAACGGATGATACTCTAAAAATTGCTAATACGCTTATGCTCGGAGATACCTACATTCCGATTGTTGCAATCCGTGATTTTCCAATGCAGACATATCCTGCAATGCTCGGAATTTTAAATTCAAGTCAGATTGAATACCGATGGGTAAGCCGCTGGATAGGACGAAGCAAGGCGGACAGTTCAAAAGATATTGAAAAATATCAGAAACGTTTCTATGGTTCTCGTAAGTCTTGGGGAACAGCTCTTGCAGAAACTGTCGGAAACTATGAATCAGGGCGAGAAGACCCTGCTGCTGTTGCTTTTGAAGAAGATACAAATACTGCAAAAATTGAGCTTGCAACAGACATTTACTCTTTCGGCTACTACACTTCCTGCATTATGGTGTGGGATAAGAATTATGAAATTGCCATTGAAAAAGCAAGGTATATCATAAGCCTTATAAACTCTACAGGCTTTACCGCAAAGATTGAGACTGTAAACTCTTTTCAGGCGTTTCTTTCTATGCAGCCGGGAAATATGTACGCAAATGTAAGGAGGCCTTTAATTTCTTCGGGCAACATGAGCCAGATTATTCCGCTTTCTTCTATCTGGTCAGGAACTAAATACAACCAGTGGACTAAAGAAGAATTCGGCTGCTATGCACCTTTATTGACCTGTACTACATCAAGCGGCGTTCCGTTCTTCTTAAATCTTAATGTAGGAGACGTAGGACACTGCTTTATTTTCGGTCCGTCTGGAGCTGGTAAATCTACATTGCTTGCTTTGCTTGCAAATCAGTTTACTAAATACAGAAGTGCAAACGTAATCTTTTTGGATAAAGATAAGACTTCACGCTCTGTAACTATGGCAGCAGGTGGAATGTATGTTGAACCAGGTGCAAATGACGTTGCATTCCAGCCATTACGTGAGCTTGAAAGCGAGGTTGATATTTCGTGGGCAGCAGAGTTTATAAAGCTCTTGCTTGAAATGCAGGGAATAAAAACAGATGCAACAATGAGTGAGGCTATTACCGTTGCATTAAAACAAATCAGGGATGAAAAAGAGCCAAATGACAGAACGCTTACAACATTCCAGCAGTATGTAAACTATACGAATCCTTTGACTGGACTTAATGACATCAGAACTGGAGTTCAGCCTTACACAATCAACGGTGAGTATGGACGAATCTTTGATGCCGCTAATACAAACTTCTCGCTTTCAAAATGGATAATGATTGAAATGGGAACACTCATGAAAATGGGACAACAGGCTGTAACACCGGCACTTTTCTTTATTTTCAGGTTCATTGAAAAAGTCTACTCAAAACCGAACGGAGACCCTACAGGAGACCCTACCTTGCTTATTCTTGATGAGGCGTGGGTATTCCTTGATAATCCTTTCTTTGCAAAAAAAATTGAGGAATGGCTTGTTACTCTTCGTAAGAAGCATGTTTTCTGTGTATTTGCTACACAGGAAGTTGCAAAAGCCGTTAAATCAAGCCTTTCAACTACAATTATCTCTCAATGTCTTACAAAAATTTATCTTGCAGATACAAACGCTTCTAGTGAAATTGTCGCAGGATATTACCGCTACTTCGGTCTTGAAGATAACGAGATTGAAGCTCTTTCTAGGGCAAGAATGAAGCGTGATTATTTTTACAAGTCGCCTAACGGAGCGAGAATGTTTGAACTTGGACTTGATGAATACCAGCTTTCTTTGCTTACACCTGACCACAACCTGCTTGACAGCCTTGAGCGTGAGTATGGAAAAAATACAGGCGTTCCTTTGGTTGAAGAAATTTTCAGGCGGAAAGGAATTACGGAATATAAAAAATATTTAGGAAATAAATAACGCCGTAACATTACGGCAATAAACTTTACGGAGGATTATATGAGAAATGTTTTTAGAAAGTCAAAGGCTTTTAAGGTTGTGGCAGTTCTTACTGTCATGAGTTTTGCAGGAAGCAGCAGTGTGTTTGCAAATTATCCTGTAATTGATATTTCAAATCTTATGAATGCCATTCAGCAGTTGTATTCTACCTATGACATGATAAATACAACGATTGAGCAGGTACAAAATACCTATCAGCAGCTTCAGACACAGATAAACTCAGTGAAATCAATGGACTGGGATAACCTGAAAGATTCTTTTTCAGAAGATAAATGGTCCAGCGAAGGTGGCCTGAAAGGAGCTTGGGATAATATTGGTAATTTCAGAACAAACCTGACTGATGCAACAAGCGTTATAAATGAGAATATGAATCTCATAAATGACGTTAAGCATACTCTTGAAAATAAAACTGTAACTTGCATGGGAAAAAAATACACTGTGGCAGGTCTTTTTGGTATAGGGAAATATGGTCAGAATAACTTGCTTGGTATGCCACTTGATGCCCTTGATTATGTAAAACAACAGGGAGAAGAAATTGCCAAAGGTTATGAAGGGAAACTTACTTATAGAGAAAAACAGGCAATTATGAGAAAATGGGGATTAGATCCTGAAAACTATGCGTATGTAAAATTAGTTGAAGAACAAGCAAACAGTGTAATTAACGATTTAATCATCAATGGCAGCAGTGAACATATTGATGCACAGCTTGCAAGAGCCGCAAAAAATAATGAAGCTTTGCTTGCTTTGTCGAAAAATGCAGATGACTCTATTGTTGCAGGTATTCAGGCTTCTGTAGGTGCAACTATAGATTTGAAAAATATGTGCAGCAATATGTGGGGAAGTTTGCAAAAATATGGTGCAGCTTACGCTGAAAAATCAGTGGAAGAAAAACTTAGAAAAGAAGCAGAACAGGAAGCAAAAAGAAAAGAAATTGAACGCAGACAGCAGGTATGGGAAGATGAAGCCGGATTTGTTCCAAGCTGGTTGTAAATATAGAAGAGGGAAAAAATGAAACATAAAAAATTATTTATAATCGCCTCAGCTCTTTTTGTAATAAGTTCTCAGGCTTTTGCAGGACCACTTTCTGGAGTGACTAACGGTCTTGCAAATACTAATTTCACTGTATTTGATACGCCATTGTTAAATGGTATCGAATATTTTATCAGGACTTTTTCTACATTTGCTTATGTTGCCGGTAATTTAGCTGTTGTTTTTGGTTTGACTGGAGTTTTGTGGAATGTATTTCGATTGTGGTTCGGAACTCAACAGGTCAGAAAGGCTTGTATAGACATTGGAATGAAATTCCTGCTTTATACATGTGTTTTATTGGCTTATGGTTCTATAACAAGTTTTGTAATGAACTTTTCTACAAAACTTGGTATGTATGCAGGAAACGGTTATTTTACAACAAAAGTAACCTTACACCAAATGTATCAAAACTTAACAGAAGAAACAAAAGCAGCAAATGAAGCTCTCCAGAGTTTTTATAAGTCCGTTGGAGAAGATGGTAAAAAATTAAGTGAAGAAACTGTAAAACTGCTTGCTAAAAATACAGGTTATTCAACTAAAGAATTGGAAGATAAACTCAAATCTTCTGGAATTGCAGTTGATGATACTATGATAAATAATAAAACATTGGTTTCTAGTGCGTATGCAGTAGAGGGAATTGCTTTAGGTGCAACTATTGGAAGTGTCATTCCCGGTGTCGGTACTGTTGTAGGTGCTTTAGTAGGTGGACTGGTTGGTGGAATAGGCGGATATTTTGCAGGAAGGGCTGTTGGAAGTTCAATCGACGAATCCAATGTTACAAACGAAATTTATAAAAATGCAGAAACGGCTCAGCAAAAAGAAATGCTTGAAAAAATAAAAAACGGAGATTTTCGAGAAGCCTTTGTTTTAATGAAATCGCTGGACGAAGTTATAACTCCTGTTAGAAATAAAGATGGCACAATAAGTTATATTTATGACCCTCTTATAAGTCTTAAAGGTGTAACAGGAGAAAAAATAATACTTGTTTCTCCCGGTTCAATTATTAAAACAGGTGTTCTTTGGGCAAATATCATTAAAGGAATGGAAGCAACGGAATATGATTCTGACGCAGGTACTTTTCTTGAGAAAAAACTGGATGGTGGTTTCAATGCCCTTACTAACTGGATTATGCAGTTAATTTTAGTAATTGGAATAATTGCAGCAATGATTTTTGCAACAATTCAATATACTATGACAATTTTTGAGTATTTTATCGTTACGAGCATGGGAGTTATTTTCATTCCTTGTATTTTGTTTGATGGCACAAAAACTTATGCCTCAAAACTGATAACGCTTTTCCTGTCGTACTTTGTAAAAATTACTGTTTCCATAATGTGTTTGTTCTTTGTTGTAAATATGTTTGCTAAAAATGCAAGCGTAATTATTTCTTCAGGACATCCTTGTTCTCTTGCAAATTTTGCATACCTTTTGTTTACAATTTTAATTGGATTTATACTTACCCAAAATGCTCCACAGGTTGCAATGACAATGCTCAATGGTACTCCTCAACTTTCTATGGGTGAATTTGTACACGCTGCCGGAACGGTTGCTGCCGGTGCTGCCCTTGCTAAAAGAGGTGCTTCAATGGCTGCAAATAAAGCTGCTCCAGTTATTCGTGGGGCAAATGCCGGTATTGCAGAAGGTGCAGCGGCGGCTTCTGGTGCATGGAAAGGTGCAGGAGAAGCAGGTGCAGGATTCGGTACTAAGTTCAAGATGGCGGCTGGTGCTGGCATTAGGCAGACTGTAAGTGCCTGGAACAGCGGCATAAAAGATCATGCTTCAAGGCTTATTACTGGCAAAGAAAGCTCAAGCCACAACGCAAGTAGCTTGCATAATGGTGTTGGAAACATTAAGCAAATTCAAGGTGGCGAAACATTAACACAAGAACAACAGAATAAAGCTGGATTAAACGGGCAGGTTAATAATAATGTAATTTCTGCAATAAACCAAAATCAAGTAAAACAAGCTGTTGAAGCTGAAAAAGCCAAAAATAAAGGTAACAACACGACATCAGAAAATTCTGAAGAACAGGCAAGTAAAGTTTCTATAGATGGAAGCGAACAGAAAAGTGATTTAGGATAAAAATAAAGGCGGCCTAACCGGTCGCCTTTTCTGCCAGTAGAAGTAAAAGAATTAGAAAGGAATTCCAAAATCATCATCGACAGATGTTTTTTGTGTTTTTTGCACAGGTCTCTGTACGGTTTGTGTAGGAGAAGAAGGAAGTTTTCGTTTCATTACAGCAATTCGAGAACCATTTGATGAATCACTCATCCCTGCCATTTCCCAGCCTTGCTGACCTAACTTATTGAGTTCAGAATCCTGTAAAAGATTTGCTGAAATTGTTTTATATTCCCATTTATCCATAGTAGTCTCCTTTATTTATTGGTATTTACAATTAAAATAAAACATACTGAATTTATTGTCAATGGCTAATGTAAATACTGTTTACATTATTGTGTAAGGTTGGCTAATCTGATGGAGAAGTTACAAAAGTTTTATGAAAAGGGCAGAGGAGCTGGGACTTTACAGAAGCCAGAAACTCAGTCTGTTTGACAAAGTTACAGGAATCAAAGAACCTTATATTCCTGTGGAAATTAAAAAGGATAACAGAAAGGAATACTGGGACGGGATTATAGAAGTAAAATCAAAACAGAATGAACGCTACAGAAATGAACATATAGAACAGAACGATGAAAAAAAGGTAGCCAAGATGCCTATTCACAAATCCGTTTCCGATGATGATGGAATGTCAATCAGTGATTAAAAAAAACAGCCGCCCAGAAATGGACGGCTTAATTATTTGCGTTGATTTTTTGTTACTGTTTTACAAGCGTTACCACGCCTTTTTCAAGGGCTGTCTGATTTGTAATCTTGAATGCCGAAGAAATGATTGTCGTATAATCGCCTGATTTACCTGTCAGAGTATATTTGTCACCAGAGATGCTTGCAGTAAATACTGCCGTGCTTGAATATCCGCCGAGTGAGTAGGTGATTGTAAGCTCACCGTCAGAAACAGACCAAGTACCATTTGTGGTGCTTGAGTTGTATTTGTAAGTCCATTTTCCGTCAGAAGAGAAAGTGAATGTAGAGCCGTTTGCCTCGCTGATTGTGTATGTGCCGATAAAATCAGAAGATGTTACTGAAGAAGTATTATTTCCTGTATTTGAGTCATTTTTTATGTATGTGCAATCTTTATGAGCTTCATCCGAAAAATTTACCAAGTATCTTACATTTAGTATCTCATTATTTAACCAAAGATATTCATACTCCTGATTACCAAAAAATAAACTAGGCTCTTTCTGAAAAAAGGCTAAATTTGAAAATTCAATATCGAATTTTTCAAACCATGAAACATATTCTTTTGGATTTTTTGTATAATCCATTCTTACTACATCACCTTCTTCCGAAATTCCAAGTTCATCAATCCATTCTTTTCTACGAGCTTTTATCTCATTAAGAAACTGTTCGTTTACTATGTGTGAGATGGATATATTCCTTGTAAAAGATTCATTATTATTAGTAACACGATGCATAAACTTATAAGTTGCAGTAGCGGAATAGATAACTTCTGTTTCAGAAATTGTAATTGTATCAGTGCTGTCATCAGGGTTGACCCAAGTACCAATCATTGCAGAATGTGTAACAGTTTTTGTTTCTTCTGTTGTTTTGGTATCTTCACTGTCTGGATTTTCATCACTTGGATTGTCGCAAGAAAACATAAGCAAGCAGGAAAGAATTGAAATTAAAAGAATTGAAATTTTGGTGGCAGACTTTTTGTTCATACCAACCTCCTTAAAATATTTGATAGAGATTAAAGTATTCAAAAAGACCTACCTACTTGCATTTTCAGAGCGGTACATGATTGAACATGACATAAGACCGTATCCGACTTACAATTCATACCAAACCGCAGACCTCATCTTCCTATATCACTTTTAACTTTAATTTGATATTAGCATACTTTACATTTTTTGTCTATTGATATATAATCGTTGTAAATAAGTATAAATGCCGATTTATCCCGCTAAACGATTGGCAGTTATCGTTGTATTTAAATTAGGGGATAATTATGGCTAAAACTTTTTTTCCTACAGACGGCACTAATCTGACAGGTTTTTCTAAGGACAGAAAGAAATCTGGAATGGCAGCACTGGACAGTGTTGAAGGACTTTCCCAGAAAAACGCAAGAATGTGGCAGATTATCGCTTTAGTCTCTCTCTCTTCTTTTTTCATTGCTCTCGGTATTCTAATCTATGCTGTGAATCTTCCTAAGACTGTTCCTGTAATTGTTACGGTAGACAGCGAAGGTCACGCTAACTATGCAGGTAAGGTAGACAAGTCTCTTTACGGCAAACAGGCTGTGCCGGAGAACGCAAAATACTACCAGATGAAACGTCTTATTAAAGATATGTTCACGATTGTTGTGGATAAGAACGCTCAGCAGGAATATATCGCCGAGGCAAACTCTATTGTCCAGAAAGGAGCGGTGCAGCAGCTTGATTTGTTCTTCAGAGAAAATAATCCGTTTAAGAATTTTGGCGAGTATGTACAGAGTGTGGAAATTCAGCAGCCTTTAAGACAGACTGACAAAACTTATTTCATAAACTTTGCGGTTACAAGAAAAAGTCCGAATGGCTATGCCATTTTCATAGAAAATTATACCGCACTGGTAAATATTGAATTTTATGAGAGTGTCCCGGAGTCTAATCCTCTTGGAATCTACATCACAAACTTTGACATTAAACTGAAAAAATAAATCTAGGAGAAATAAAAAATGAAGAAAGTACTGTATATTGTCGGAACTGCAATGCTGTTTTTTACAAGTTGTCAATCAGTAGATTTTGATAAGACTACACCTATTGAAGAAGATGTTGCAGATGAATCTGTAAAAAATCTAAAAGACGAGCAGAAGAAAAATGAAGAAGAAATCAGAGAATTTCAGATTCAGGAAGAATTAAAAGAAATCGACATTGAAAAATCCATAGTTTATGTAGAAAAGCCTGTTTACTATCCTGTTGAAGAGTATGAAAAAAGACCTGTTGGAAAAGATGCGACAAAGCAGTCTTTAAATAAAGCGATTCAACTTCCACAAAAATATTCAGGCGGAACAATGTTCTATGATTTTGACGAAAGTTTTGTATATGAAATTTACTGCCAGCCATACCGCATTACTGACCTTTCTTTAGAGCCGGGCGAAATGGTTCTTGAAAATCCGTTTATCTCTGAAAGTCAGGTGTGGGAAATGGGAGCAGGTGTTTCAAGAAAAAACGGTCAGGATGTGCAGCATTTTTACTTGAAGCCTGATATTTCCGGGCTTACCACTTCTATGATTATCATTACAGACAGGCGTGTTTATCACCTGCTTTTGAAGTCTTTCAAAGACTGCTATATGGCAATGGTTGAATTTGAATATCCTAATACAATGCCTTATAACATAAAAACCGATGCAATGGTTGAGCGTATGAACGCTAAAACTACGGCACTTTCCGGCATTGATCCTAAATACCTTTCCTTTGATTATAAGATGTCTTATTCAATTTTCAGAAAACCAGTTTGGCTTCCAACAAGAGTCTATGATGACGGTCGCCGCACATACATTCAGATGAATGAAACGGTACTGCATACTCAAAGTCCTGTCTTATTCAATAATAAAAATGAGCGTATAAATTATCGTGTAGACAAAAATCTTATCATCATTGATGAGCTGATTGAAAAAGTTACGCTTAGACGTGGTAAGGAAAAAGTTACTATCAAGAAAAAGAATTATGTTGAAGAAAAACCAGTAGTTGAAACGGAAGAAGAAAAAAAAGAAGCTGTTGAAGAAACTCAGAAGATGGAACGGAAAGGCTATAACCTTCATGCTCAGTTTCCTGTTAAAAGGGAGGATTAAATGTTTGGAAAGAAAAAAAATAAAGAGGGTTTTAAACTAAATATAAATAAGGAACAGGCAGAAAAAGAATATGAAGAATATTTAAACCAGCCGCCGGAAGTTCTTGAAAACTTAAAGATATGCAAGATTTTTATGGCAATCTTTATTCCAGTTGGTATTTTGGTTAATATTGTTTTTTGGGAACTTCCATTTAATAGTATTGTTATAAATCTCATGTCAGTAGGAAGTTGTCTGCTTGTTGGAACAATTTTATTTTTTACTAATAAAAACTTTCTTACGAACTGGAAACTTCGTTTAGTTCCTTTAATTTGTCTTTGTGTTGGCTGGGTAATCGGAATGTTTTGCATTCAAAGTATTATCCTGATAATTTTGAATGTCGCAGAGTAGGTGATATATGAATGAAGAAGAGAATACAGGCTCAATCTTTGATGCAATAGATGCGGCTCAGGCAAACAGCGATGATGAACTTTCAGAGCTTGCCTCACAAAATACAGGTTTTTCAAATGTCGGGGAAATTGAAGTTGAAGACACTTCAGACGAAAATGCACAAAATGCTCAGCCTGTTTTTACTGATGACTTGAACTCTGAACCTGCACCTGCGGCAGAAGATGTAAAGCCTTTTGAAAGCTCACAGTCAGAATCATCAGAAGGAACAGATGGGCTGTCTGAAAGTTTTTCAACGAAAAAAACAAATGAAGATGAAATAAAACCTTTTGATTCTCAGAAGATGTCTGCAACTGATGCAATGGACACAAATGGTAACAAAAAGCCGCCTGTCTTAAACAAACAGTTCATTCTTTACTGTATTACCGGAGTGTTTGCTTTCCTTATAATCTTTGCACTTTTTATTTTCCCGGAAATAACCAAGAAGAGGGAAAAAAATAAAGCAACTAAGCCTGTCGCCACTGAAAACGCTGTTACAGATTATTCAATGCTTGTTGAACCAAAAGATTCTTTTATTCCTTCTGAAGAAGTAGAAGAAGAACCAAAAACTGAAAAAGAAGTAATAGATAATCTTCCGCCGGTTAATGAAAGATATACCTATAAAGAACCGCCCCAGCCGAATACTTATTACAGTGGCGGAACAGCCTCAACTTATGAAGTTCCTGACACAAGAACAGATGCACTTCAATCAAAATCTATAAACGGTATAAAGGGAATCTCTTCTACGCAAAAAAATTATCTTACCCCGGATAGTGTAAGCACTTCATACAATAATAATATTGCTTCAACACAAACATCGACTGGAAATGCTGCATCTTCTTCTAATCCTTATGCAAAATTCGGAGTGCCGGACCAGACAACTTATACTAATCAGCTTTTAAGTCAGTATGCAAGCAACAATAATTCCTATGCACAGCAGAATGACCAGAGCGGAAAGAACAGTTTTTATAATCAAAACAGAGGTAATGTTTCTGGTCAATGGCTTCCTTTAAATTCTATCTGGCAGGGAACTATTTTTGATGCAACGCTCACAAGCGACATCTGTACTGACCTTCCGGGAGAATGTACTGCGGTTATCACGAAGAATATTTATTCAAGTCAGGACGGCCGCTATCTTCTTATTCCACAGAACTCAAAGCTGCTTGGCTCTTACAATTCTTCCATTTCATATTCTCAAAGCAGGGTACAGGTTGGCTGGCATACTCTTATCAGACCAGACGGCTATATGGTGAATCTTGGTAACTTTAACGCAACGGATAAAAAAGGTGCTTCTGGTCTTAAAGGTAGGATAAATGACCATCCTTGGGCATATCTAAAAGCCATTGCTTTGATGAGTGCGTTAAATATCGTTAATTCAGAATTACAGACAACGGCAGCCGCAAGCACAAATGAATATGTCCAGAATGTCATGGCAAATTCTCAGGAAGTTGCCACAACACTTGGTCAGAAACTTATAGACAGGGCAATGGACGTTCAGCCAACAATAAATATCAAGGCAGGAACAATTATCAATATTGTAGCAAATACAAATCTTGAGCTTCCTGTACTTGAACCTTGGGAAGTAACACAGCCTTATCATAAAGTTAAAAGATAAAAGTTGTAAATCAGTATAAATATAGATGAGAGGTGTATATGAAAAGGTCTACAAAATGTTTTATGGCGATGATTCCTACAGTTTTTCTGTTGATTGTCTCACTTTTAGCTTCATCTTTCCTTCTTGAAAGCTGTTCATGGTTAATAAGTGATAATGAGTCAAAGGAAAAGACTGAGGAAGTAACTGCAATTTCTTTTGCCAGCAGCTCTGTTTCTGTCGCAAAAGGCGAAAACACTTATCTCAAATATTCTATAACTCCTTCTGACGTTCAGAATAAAGTGAGTGTAAACTGGAGCTATGATTCTTCTGTAATCAGCATTGATGCAGACCATAACGGAGTAATCATCACAGGGGTAAAAACAGGTACAACTTACCTCAAAGCAACGGCGAACAACATAACTGCAACTTGCCTTGTGACAGTGGAAGGTTCTAATGATGTTTATGAGGGCGACCCTTACATCTATTCTAATTTTACTGTTGTAGAACTTACTCCCGGAAGCAATACTACAGTTTCTGCTTCTTTATACGGCGGAACTTCTACAGACCTTGAAGATTTTGTCTGGTATATTAAAGACCCGACTATTGCAAGCATAGATTATGCAAGAGGAAGCTGCGTTGTTACTGCAAAGAAAACCGGCAGTACACAGATTACTGTTTCACACCCGAACGCCACTTATGACTATACAATGATTCTTTATGTTTACAGTGATACTCTTACTGCAAGCTACATTACAACCTCTCAGAACATTGTTGTCATAAACAAAGCTGAAATTTCTTCTAAGACTGTAGCTTTCAGCGTGGCAAACCCTGTTACTTCAAATTATGAGAGAGGATTCTCTTATGAAATAATCACTGAAAACGGTGACGACTGCTGTTCTGTAATCGGAAACGGAAGCACGGCAATTCTTACACCTCTTAAAAACGGTCTTTCTATTCTAAGAGTAACACATGAAAACTGCGAGTATACACTTGATGTGCTTGTAAAAGTTGCTACAGCTGTTGAGAACGTTTATATTGTTCCTTCCACTACAACCTTGATTGTAAACGGTTCAGACGATTCATACAGCATTTATGCTGACATAGAGGGGACGGATAAATATGTGAATCCAGATGCCTTTGAATGGATTTTGTTTGATGAAAACGGAAATGAAATTTCTGAAAACGACTGCTCTGATTACATGGAATGCAAGGCGAGCGGAAATCAGTTCAGTGTAACAGGTAAAAAGAACGGTGCGTTCAAAGTAAAAATCAGGCATGAGCTTAGTGAGTATTCCCGAACTGTTCTTATTATTCTTCGCAATCAGGCTGGAAGTGCTATAGATGATTCCATGTACATCACAACAAGTGAGAACTATGTAAAAACACAGGTTGGAGCAGAGACAACAAAAATCACAGTTTCTTTAATGGGCGGTGAGGCAGGTGATGAAAACGACCTTGTCTGGAAAATTGACAACGGTGAAAACAATGACATCTGTAAAATCGTAACTCCTACAGGAAAAGTTTCTGCAAGAGCTGCCGGAAGCATTACAGACGGCTATCTTTATATCACTCCATTAAAAACAGGGACAGCAACTATCTCTGTTTCTCACCCAAAGATTCTTTATTCAACTGATATTGTAGTAAAGGTTTTATCTGAATACGCTCTGCTTGAAGAACCTGTTTACATAAACTCTGACACTTCTTTAATTAAAATGCTCAACGGAGCTACAAAAGAAGTTTCTGTAAACCTTACAGGAAACACTGCAAGCGGAGATGAAAACGGAATTATGTGGGAAAGTGATAATTCTTCTGTAATTTCCGTGTCTCCTTCAACCGGCAGCACTGTTCAGCTTTCTGCAAACGGAAGCGGCCAGAATCAGACTTATGTAAAAGCAAGCCATACAAAGGCATTAAGCGAAAAGAAAATACTTGTTCTTTCAGCAGATACCACAGAAGAACTGGAAGCAATGAAAGGTTTTTATGCCGATACAACTTATTACAGAATAAATGTTGACGGTATTTGTGAAATTGAAATGAACCAGTTCGGACTTGAATCAAGCGATATTCAAAAGATTTCATGGACTTCAAGCGATTCTTCAATCTGTATGGTAAACGCTTCTTCTGTTTCTCACTTAAAGGCAACCGTTACAGGAACAGGAAGTGGAACTGCTACTGTTACTGCAAGTCTTTCGGGTTGTGAGGACTGCGTTTTCAATATCACAGTCTTGCCAGAAGGTGAAGAAGTTGGAGTAGTTACTTCAAAGTATCTTACTACTACCAAAAATGCCGTTGTCATTTCTACAGTAGGAGACACTACAAATCTTTCTGTAACAGGCGTAAATATCAGTGATTCTGATATGGCTTCTTATACTAATTGGCAGGTAGAAGATACTTCTATTGCAACTGTTGTAGGAAACGGAAGCAGTGCTGTCGTTACAGCTGTAAGCGAAGGTAAAACTCGTGTAAATATTTCAAACTCTGTTTCTGAAAATTCAATAAGCATAGAAATTAAGGTAGGAGCTTTGTATGAATGGGCAGATGATTACTATGTCTATATCACGACAGAAGAAGACACTGTAACTATGGTGAAAGGTGATACCAAAACTATAGGTGCTGCCCTTGAAAACTCTACTGCCAAGAACGGATTTAACTGGTCCGTTACAGGAAAGAGCGGAATTATTGAAGCTACAGGAAATCTGGCTGGAACTTGTTACATTGAAGCAATAGAAGCCGGAATGACTGAACTTACAATCAGAAATACTAATGCTGATTTTGAAAAAACTATACTTGTAGTTGTCGCAAATACTGCCGAAGAACTTGCAGATATTATGTATCTTACTACAAGTCAGAATGTCGTTACTATCGGCGAAACTTATAATGAGACTGTAACTGTTTCTATTGCAAATGCAAAATCAAACATCATTGACGGCTATCACTGGAATAGTTCAGATTCTTCTATTATTAAGGTTGTAGAAAGCGGAAGCACGGCCGTATTCTACGGTATTTCTCAGGGAACTGCAAAGATTACAGTTACAAACGACTACTGCGATTATCCGCTTGAAATTATCGCAAACTGCGTTGATCCGATTCTTGCGTCTGCTAATCCATACATAACCTGTCAGAACATTGTAACGCTTACCGTAGGAGATTCTGCTACAACTCTTACAGCCGATTTGGTAGGCGGTACAGAAAGCGACTATGCAAACTTTACATGGCATTGTCAGGAATCAAGCATTGCAACTCTTTATTCAAGCAATGAAACTGCTCAGATTAAAGCAGTCTCTGCCGGTACTACTCAGGTTGTAATCTCTCATCCAAAGGCAGGTGGAGTTGACAGGACTGTTCTTGTTATCTGCGAACCTAAGTCTGAAGAGGACTGCTACATTACAGTTACTGAAAGCATTATAAAGATGTCGCCGTCTGATTCAAGCAAGACAATAACTGCAACTTTAGTGAATGGAACTGCAAGTGACGTCTATAATTTCAAATGGTGGGCAGACAGCTATGATATAATAGACATGAACTACACAAGCGAAAGCTGTGTAATTACTCCTATTGCAACTGGAAATGTTACGATTCACTGTTCACATCCAAAAGCCTCAAATCAAAAAGATATTGTTCTATATATTTCACAGTATTCTGAGTTTGCTTTTGAAACAACTTCCGTAAGCCTTACAAAAGGAACAAAGAGCTTTGTAAATATGGAAGTTCCTGCAACAAGCGTTTCTACCAAAGTTGTTTACAGTGCAAAGCGGACTGACGGAACTTCTGCATCTGATTTAATGAGTGTAAGCGGCACTAACTCTGTCTGTATTTTAGACCCTGTATCAGCAGGTACGTGTATTGTCTATGCTGATTTAGTTGCAACGTCATCAGGAATCAAACAGGCAACTGCACAGCTTTTGGTAAATATTGAAGAATCTGCTGCTGACGTGACTTATATAAATTACTCTGGTGCTACTGTCATTACGCTTGAAAAAGGCGAGACTCAGACTTTGAGTGCAACGCTTGCAGGAACAAAAGCCACTACTGGCGATGAAAAATACTTGAAGTGGAAGTCTTCTGACCCAAGCATTGTTGAAATAACTCCTTCTCCTTCTTCATCTGGATATACTATGAATGACCAGATTAAGATTACTGGAAAGAAAGCAGGGCAGGAAGCTACCGTTACAATCTCATGCGATAAATATGATGGAATAAGCAATGTCATTCTTTATGTAATTGTTCCAGGTGAGAATGTTGCAAACATTCTTTTGGACAGAAGTTCGATGAACCTTATTATGGGAGACAATGCACAGAGCATTACAGCCTCTATTACAAATGCAGCAGACGGTGACTATGAAAACCTTGAATGGAGTGTTCAGCAGGATTCCAATAATCCAGTAGTAAAGTTAAGCGGTTCAGGTAAAAAGATAAGTATTTATCCACAGAATGTGGGAAGTGCCGTTATTACTGCAACCGTTCCTTCTTCTTTAAGAAAAGCAACCTGTACCGTGACGGTTGAACCGCCTAAACAGATTATTCTTAGTATGAACAGCATAAACTGCTATCCGGGTGAAGAATTCAAGATTACCTATACCGTTTCTCCTGAAAGTGAAATGAACAGCATTACTTGGACTACTACAGATTCAAGTTATGTCGGCTGGTCTGACGACAAGAATGGTACTCTTACCTGTTTTGGAAAATACAATGAAGGAACTTGTACAATTACAGGTACAACACAATCTAAAGCTAAGGCAACAATAACAGTTACAAATGAATGGGGTAACACACTCAACCTCTCAAAGTCACTTATTAAGACAATTCCTATTGATAAAGGAGACGGTACTTTTGACGTTGACTTTGAGTTGAAGCCTACCTGTGCTGAGATTCATGTTCAGGGAAAACAATTTTTAACAGGTTCAAAAACACTGAAGCTGAAAGACGGAACATATTCCAGCTATAACAGCGACAATGGTATTTATAAAATCACAAGCGATTACTTTACAAGAATTGATGAGCAGACTGGAACTGCATACGGTACAATCCATTTTATTCCTCTTGCAGAATCAAAAGGAGTAATACAGGTAATTGCATACAATCCTGTAAGCATTGATGGAAATGCACCTCTTGGAAAAATTGCAGAGAAAGATATTGAAGCCGACATTTATTATAATTCTCAAGACTTTACATTAAGCAATTTTTCAACAACAGGAAAATATTCTTCTTTTGATAATGATTCAAAGATACTCACTGTAGGAGATGGTGAAAAAATTGGATTTATTGTCAGATGCACTAATAAGAATGCTTCTTCTGCAATAAGTGGAATTGATTTTGAACAAAGTGCTAACTATTCAAACGAAAAAATCAAAAAATACGGAACTGTTGGTGGCTCTATTACAATAGAAGACCTTTCGATGATTCCAGATCCAGAAAATCTACGTCCACAAATTTCTGGTTCAAATGAAACAGGAAATTTTTTCCAGTTTTCAAAAGACTTCAACAAAACTAACGGATATTACAAGGCGAACAACACTAACGAAGCTGACAATTTGAACAATCAGAATAATACCGTTCGTCTGGAGCATCTTTATATCGGAACGCTTAATATTAAATATACGCCTGTCTATACAAGTTCTGAATTGATATACAAGATTCCAGTTTACCTTGATATAAGAAACTGCTCTTGTACATATTAAAAAAATGGGAGTTATAGAATATGAAAAATATTAAAAGAACATTCAATCTTGTTTCGCTGTTTGTTTTAAGTATACTCTTCTTTTCATGCCACTTTTTTGCAAGCATTACAGAAACAGAAGATGATAAAGTAAACTCGGTTGAGTTTGACAAGAATTCTCTTGAACTTTCTGTTGGTGCAATGGACATTATCAATGTGACCATTTCTTCCACAAAGGGACAAAACAATGAACATGTTACTTGGTCTTATGACGAAAACATCATTTCTGCTGCAACAGATAATTACTCTATTGTAATTACAGGATTAAGTGCAGGAACTACAATCATAAAGGCTTCCTGCGGAGATAAGTCTGCCCAATGTGCGTTGACCATAGTTGCAGAAGGCGAAGTAACTAAGGTTCAGAATCCTTATGTTTATGTTTCATCTGATTATGTAAATATTGCTCCGGGCGACACAGAAAAGGTATATGCCTCGATTTACGGCGGAACTGTAAGCGATAAAAACGGCTTCACATTTACGAGTGATAAGCCGGGAATTGCCTCTGTCTATGTTGAGGGAAACTACTGCTGGATAACTGGAAAAAGCGAGGGGCTGGCAAAAATTACCTGCAAGCATTCCAAATGTTCCTACGGATATTCTTTCCTTGTTGCAGTAACGGCTTCAAGTCTTGATGTTCCTTACATTACTACTTCAAGCAATATCCTTACGATAAATAAGTCAACTGAAAGCTCAAAATCTTTAACAGTAGATTTAAAAAATGCCGCATATACAACTTATAAAGACGACTTTACTTTTTCTGTAGTAGATGACGGCGGAAACATTATGACTGAGCCAAATGTTTCTATTTCAGCAACGGCTAACAATGTAACTGTAACACCTCTTGAAAGCGGCTCTTGCTATGTAAAGGTTAGTCATCCGTCAGCTTCTTATGATTTTAATGTGCTGGTCCGAGTCGTAGAAAACTTGGATGCGGCATATATTGAGCCTTCTTCTACTTATGTAGTGGTAAACGGTTCTGCAAGCGAAACTGTAGAACTTTCCATTGCAGACTTGCCTGACGGAACTGTTGTTGATAATGACAAGTTTGAATGGACTTTTTCTGATAATACGGAAGACTATCTTGATTACTCCATTTATAACGGCAGCGAGAGCGGAAAGGGAAACACGGTCTGGCTTACTGGTAAGAAAAACGGAGCTGTAAAAATTACTGTCTCACATCCACTTTGCTCCAGCACAAGAAGTATCCTTGTTCTGGTAAGAAACATTGTTTCTGAAGCATCTTCATCTAAAGTCTACATTACAACAAGCCAGAACTATGTTGAAACAAAAGTTGGAGATGAAGATACAAAAATAAACATCAGTATAAACAACATCTCTTCGGGCGAAAATGACCTTGAATGGGAAATCTCAAACGATGCCGCAGATGGCTCTTCTGACCCTGTAATCATGTATACAGGCGGAACAGGAACATCTACTTCAAAATCTGTTTCTCGTGCAGCAATCTCAATGACTAGCGGTTATGCAATTATTACGCCGCTAAAAGAAGGTAGGGCAACTATAACAATCTCCCACCCAAAAGCTGCATACTCTACAAAAATCCTTGTGAATGTACTTGCCTCTGGTTCTGTTTCAGTAGAACCTCTTGTACTTTCTGCAACAAATCCTTTCATAGAAATTAAAAATGGTGAAACCGAAAGTATTTCTGTAACTCTTACTGGGACTGCAAAAGAAGCTGGTGATGAGAGTAATATTGTATGGACCTGCTCTGATCCTAACTTTACTATTTTATCTGACGGAGCAACTGCAAACATTACTGCAAATGGAACTGGACTTCATAAAACAACTCTTACGGTAAGCCATGAAAAAGCAAAATATCCGCTTAACATTGTACTTGTAAGCTATGATGAAGTTACAGACCTTGAAAACCTCAGTACCCTTTATGCTTCACAGACTTCGTATACGATGTATACGGAAAATGAACTTAATATTTTTGTAACGCCTGTTTCTTATTCTGATTCCCAGACTTATACAGAAATTGACGAAAACGGAAACGAAATTACATACAGTCAAATGAACACTGTAGATGCTTCTGTTTCTTGGTCTGTTACTAAAGGACTTAACAATGTAATCGGTTTTACCCAGTATGGAAACTCTGCAAATATAACAGGAATCAGTGCAGGAACTGCTGAAATTACAGCCTGTCTTACGGACAATCCTTCTGAAAAAGTTACTTTTTACATAAATGTAAAACAGATTGGAAAAATTGATGATGAAAAGCCTTGTTACCTTACAACCTCTTACAATGTCGTTACAACGACTGTCGGCAATACTGAAAACATCAATGTAACTCCTGTAAACATTGACGGATTAAAATATAAACAGACTGTCTGGAAAAACAATAATCCTGAGCTTTTCTCAGTAACATCAAACGGAGCTGATGCTACAATTACTGCATTGCAGGAAGGTAGCGGAACTATAGAGATTTCTCATCCGCTTTCTAACAATACTCTGACCCTTACGGTTCATGTAGGAAGTGAGTATGTTTATTCTAATACTGATGTATGTTACATCTCATCTGATGACACTGTAACGCTTACTACAAAATCAGAAGATTTTATGTTCTATGCTGTTTTGTGCCATACGGAAAGCTCTCTTACAGAAACAAAAGGCTTTACTTTTTCAAGTTCTGATACAGGCATTTTTAGCGTAAGCTACAGCTCTGATAAAAATTACTGCTACATTAACCCTAAAAAAGCAGGACAGGGAACTCTTACAATTCACCATGCAGATGCTGAATATGACAAGGAAGTTCTTGTAATCATTCAGAAAACTGCGGCGGAACTTGCGGATATTCCATATATCTCAACTTCTCAAAATGTAGCAACCGTTATTCAGGGCGAATACGCAACTTTAACCGTAGCATTGAAGAATGCCGAAAATTATGAAGCTTCAAACTGGACTTGGTCTTCTTCAAACGGAAATATCAGTGATGTTGTCGTAAACTCCGGCACTACCGCAATGATTTCTGGCGTTAATCCGGGTACGACTAAAATCACTGTTTCTCACACAGACTGTCTTTATCCGCTTGAAATAATCGTAATCTGCCTTGATTCTAATTCTGTATCTAGCAATCCATTTATTCATACAAGCTCGAACATCGTAACTCTTACAAAAGGCGGAGCAACAACTGTAACAGCTGATATGACAGGCGGCTCTTCAAGTGATGATACTTCTTTTATCTGGACTATTGCAGATTCTAGCGTTGCATTGATCTCAAACGGTTCTGGCTCTTGCTATATTAAAGGTCTTAAAGCCGGACAGACTTACATTACAGTGCGTAATACAAATTATCCTGATGCTTATTCAAAGACTGTATTTGTAAGGGTAGAAGATACGACTGTTGCAGACTGCTACATTACTGTAACTTCAAAAGTCCTTAAAATAAATCCTTCTGATACAAGCGGTGAAACAATTACGGCAACCCTTGAAAACGGAGCTGTCTTGGACGCACAGGATTTTGTATGGTGGGCTGATGACTATAATATTGTTTCTCTTTCTGCAATAACCGATACTGCAAGGATAGTGCCAACAGGAGTTTCTGGAACTACCTATGTCCATGTAAAGCATCCAAAAGTTGTTACGACTGTAGATATTCTTGTAATGTGTTCAGAATATACGGAATTTGCATTTAAATATCTTTCTAAGGATATTCTTGAAAAAACAATTCTGTTTGTTCCTATGGAAATTCCTGTTACAAGTGAAGAATCTTGGATTGAATATGAATCTTCAAACAATAATGTTGTAGTTGCTACAGGAAGTAATCAGGTCTGTATGATTGCAGGAGTAATGCAGGGTGTGGCAAATGTAACTGCAACGCTTAAAACTGCAAACGGAACTGTAGGAACTTCCCAGATGGCCGTAATCGTAAACAAGGCTGATACAACCATAAACACAATTTCTATGAACTCAACTGTAATAAACATGGAGATTGGTGAAAGCCAGACTCTTGAAGCACTTCTTTCCGGCAACAGTATAAGTACAAACGATTATTACAACCTTGAATGGTCTTTAACAAGCAATGAAAACTCATGTATAAGCCTCTTGCAGAACGAAGCTGGTAAGACAACAGGCAAGAACTCTTACATTACTGCAAAAGCCGGTGGAACAGCAGTCCTCACTCTTTCTCATCCTTTATGCACTTATGACCTGACTGTGTGGGTAATTGTACCTGAAAAAGAAGAGACAGATATAAGCCTTACTCAGACTTACATAGAAATGTATAAGTCTGATGGCTCTACGACAATTACTGCAAAGCTGATAAACGGCTCGACTTCTGACGCAAGCACTGTCACTTGGACTGCTCCAAAGGTAGGCGGCGTAAACATTGTTTCTATCTCAAAGAGCAACGGTCTAACCTGTAACATTATTCCACGTAATGTCGGAAGTACAACTTTGCGTGCGCAGCTTCCGAATGGAAATTATGCAGACTGCATTGTGACGGTTTTGACTGATGCAGAAATTGTACTTGAAACAAAGACTGTACATGTAAATCCGGGATTTACGGAAACTGTAAATTACACAGTAACTCCTGAAAACGCAACAATCAACTGGATACAGATGATGAACGGTTCTTCAAGTTTTGGCAATGTAACTGAATCGTTTGAATTTTCGGTAAATGAATCTTCTAAAACCATTACTATAAAAGGGAAGGAACTTGGAAGCGGCGTAATCTATGGTTATTCAGCAAATGATTCTGGAACTGCAAAAGCACAGCTTAATGTAGTCTGCGAATATAACTATGAACTTGAGTTTGACGGAGAAAGCGGAATCATTAAGATGTATCCAGATGACACGGGGCTTCTTACTACAAGTAATTCGCCTCATAACCTTGCAGAAATTCCTTTCCATGTTTATCCGAAGTCTGGAATGGATTTAAGTATCACGAGTTCTGATTCTGCTATTGAAATAACTTCTTATTCCTTTGATTCTTCAACAGGAACTGGTATTATTTATGTAAAGGCTCTTACTGAAGAGACCAACGGATATATTACGCTTACAGCAACAAATCCTGATGACAAAGTAAACACACCTATTTCAAGAGTAAAATATATAAACTCAAAATATGACTCATATACGATAAATCCTGTGTTTGATTTTAAAGCCGGTTCTTTTTCCAGTTATGTTTCTAATAATGGCAACGGAAATGCAGGAACTTTGTATCTTGGAGATGGCGAAAATTACAGTTTCTATCTTGATGTAAAAGAACCTAACGCTAAACTCCAAAATATCACTGTCAAATTTAATCAAAATACTACTAGTCCTGATACAACAATAGGGGATGAAGAATGTTCTGACAATGATGATAATCCTTATAATGATGGAGCTGGTGTAAGTTTACCACATATTTATATTGTAGGTGATAAAACTACAGGAGAGCTTTCTCCAGAAACTACAGATTCTAATGGCGTTCAGTACTACAGAATCGGACATAATTATGATTACACAGAGATGGGGTATTGGGTAAAAGGAAACGCTTATTTTGGTCATTCGATAGGCAAAGTCCATTGGAAATATCACGACTACTCTTACTGGGAGCCTCATGACGATTATACTGATAATTACTGCGAGATAGACGGTAAAGACACTAAAATCGATCCCTACGGTTCGTATAGTGCGGGCTGCAATGATGATGAGTTCTCGACCTTTATGAAAAGACTATGCACCGTCAGGGACAGCGATTATTATTACTACGATGCAACCGTTTTCCGTCCTATATATGTGAATTCCGCCGATGAAATCAATGATAAACAGGTTTATAGAAATCTCCCATACTGGTGGATTCAGAGAGCGGATTTACCGAGCCACTGTCCTGACATAAGGATAAACACGAGTTGTCATCCAGGGTACTTAGGTCAAACTGTTAGCAAAAATACTTCTATTAGAAATACATCCACAGCCTCTTTAACAATTTCTTATCAGGATGTTAATGGAGTCGTCTCTCAGGACAGCAATAAGGTGACAGTTAATGTTGTCGTTCAAAAAAGAAACTGCCCGAATAACATAAATGGTGTTTGGACTGCAACTACCGATGCAAATGGGAAAACTTGCTGGAAGTATAATAATTCTTCTAATTTACTGTAACTTATAATCAGTAACGAAGTATAGAACTTGCCCATTCATTTGCCTTGTTCCGTACTTCCTGTAGGTATTCCTTAGTAACTTCGTCCGGGTAGATGAACCACCAGTCAGGGGGGACATCTGCCCGGAACTTTTTTATAAAAGGAAGAGTAGGGCGAGCAAGATAGCGAAGCTCGCCGTTTTTATGATGCTTCATGTACACAAAGTTTGCAGCCTCTAGTTTTTCGCAGTTGTGCATTGCACAAAACTTTGACATTGCCCTTCGCTCTTTGAGTGTGTCAAAGAATATGTTTCCGAGAGTGCTTTCCTTTGCAAGTTCGTTTCGTGAGTCAAAGTCGTAATGAGGGTATTTTTTTTCTACAAGCGGATTGAACTTTACAGGCTCTGGAAGCTCCTCGTCTTCCCTGTAAATCCACTGTGAAGGTGAAATGATGTTTCTTAATGCAAAGATTATGCCGTAGGTTGCCCTGAAGTCGCCTCTTGTTACGTTATACAGAAGTTTCTGCTGAGGGGCTGTAAGACCGTATTCCTGTGCTTTCGTTGCAAAACTTCTTTCTTTTACAAGTGTCTTAAAAAAACGGAGTGCGTGTGTTGTAATTTCTGTAGAATCAATCTTGTCTTTTACCTGCTGTAAGATGATTCTTTTTATCTGCGAGAACTGGAGTTCTGAAATTCCGTATTTTTTAAGGATTTCAGCTTCTCCCATGCCTTTCATTATGTCGGTTAAAACCTGTGTGCCGATTCTTTCGGCAATCTCTTCTGTATCCACAAATTTAGAATACCTAGAGTTTAATTTGTTGTCAATAGGTTAGTATAATACTATTTACGACTTTTATTTTATCTTAATCATGTTTGCAAGCTGTGAAAATTTAAGCGTGATGAAATTTATAAATGATTTTAGAGAATTCAGCACTTCCGGCAGGTAAGGCATAATCAGGGCAATCAAAATAAGAATTATTACAATTCTCCAGAAATATCTTGATGAATATAACATGACTTATTTCTCCTGTGTTTTTATGTAATCTGCAAGCCGTCTTTTCCAAGCTAGTGGCGGCTCGTATAATTCTATTGAAAGGATTGCGAACTTAAAATGCGTGTCGTTTTCCGGGCTTTTTAATGCAACAGAACAGATTTTTCCCTGCATGAAGATGTTTTCTAGCGGATTTGAAAGGCAGAGCTTAAAAGCAATTTCATCTCCTATGACAAACTTAAATAACTCTGTCTGCATCGTGGTAATGTTGCAGCCGCCATAAGAGATGTTGTTGAAAAAGCAGGGAAGTGTTTTTCCTTCAAAGATGATGTTCTGCTTTTCGTGGTCTGCAATACCAAACTGTTCAGCCCCTATGATTCCGATTTCATAGCGTTTTTCCTTACGCTTTTCCAGAAATGAAATATTCTTTTCCAGTTCTTTAATTTTACTTTTGATTTTCTTAAAATCCCTGCTGCTGCTTTCTGTAAATTCTATTCGGTAAATGTTTCCTTCCAAGAGTTCAGTTTCACAAGGTATCTTGATGTATTCATCTTTAATTTTTATGTTGCAGGTAACATTGTTTATGAAGCAGCTTTTGTTTAAGCTGCAAATCCAGCAGGTTGAGCCAACTTCCATTGGCTGTAAAAGCCATTTTTCACTTTCTTCAGTGCCGGAAAGAAACACATTCTCAATCCCAATATTTTCAAGGATTTCTTTAGTTGCCTTTAACATAAACTTTTGTCCTTATTAAAAAATGATTTATATCTTGTACACAGAACTTGAAGATTACTTTTTGTAGCAAGGCTTCTCTTGTTCTCAAAGCCGTCCAGTAAACATGATATTTTCTGCCAGAAACCAATCGGATAGAGGTAAATGTCTTTACCGCACATCTTTTCAAGATTGAACATTGCCTGTCGGGCTTCATCAATTTTCCGACCATAAAAAATGCCCAGAACTGCGACAGGTTCTTTGACATTCGGAAGGTAAATGCTGCTGGAATTGGAAGTTAGTATGCTTTCACAAACGAGATAGCTTCTTCTGTGATCTGCCTGTCTTCCCTGCAATGTCCAGCCGTATTGTAAAAGAACCGTTCCCTCAAATTTAAAAAGGCTTCCAAGTTCCTCATCAAAAGCAGAGAAAACAGGCTTTCCGTTTGCGTAGAGGTTAAAATATTCCTTTCCCTTGATTGGCACTCGTACCGTCAGCATTAAGTTATTATATCTTAGGTGTTTGAAAAAGTAAATACGAAGTATTAAATCTATTGACAACTAAAAGTAAACGGTATTATACTCAAAGCATAGAACGTTGTTCTTATAAAAAGGAAAAGGAAGTTTACCCGCCATTCTTCACCGCTCCGAAAAAACAAGTAGGTAGGTATAAAAATGGAAACACCTAACACAAATCCAAATGCTGAAACTCTCAGCAACCAGTCAGATGCAGTAGAAGTTGCTGCAAAATCAGTTCAGAATGACCCTTCTGTTACAAACGCAAAAGTAAATCGCAAGAACTTCATGAATGCCCTTGAAAACGGAAGCCTTGCTTGTCTTCCACAGGCAGACGGCAAAGCCGATGTTTCCGATGTCAAAAATGTTGTAAATGGCACTAAATACCGTGGAATGACAACACTTCTTCTCAAGAACTTCTCAAAGCTAAACGGCTATCCTACAAACGAATACATGACCGTCCAGCAGCTTGATAAAGTAAACATGGAAAAGCAGCTCGGCTGGAATGACAGACTCAGAATCAAAAAAGGCGAACACGGAATCAACATTGATTTTTCTGTTCCAAAACATGACGAAAACGGTAATGAAGTTAAAGACCCAGAAACCGGTAAAACCGTAAACGAAAAAATCACTGCAAAGCTCTTCAATATCGCTCAGGTTGAAAATCCTGAAAAACTCGTTGAATGGGCAAAGGAACAGGCTCAGGCTCGCTATGAGTATGCAAAAGAAAAGGCTGGAGACAAATGGCATGAACCTAACCCGGACAAAGTTCGTGAGGTTGTAAATGCTACAACCTCTGATCCTGCTCAGTATCTTGCAGAATATTTTGATGCTATGGAAAAGGGCAAGGACTTTGCCGCATCTAAAGAAATCGTAGATGGATTCAAGTCTAAGGTCAATGAGTTTGTCTGGGAACACAAGGAAGGTGAAGAACGAAAGCCTCATGTAAATCCTTACCGCCTTAACATGCTTGGCTATGAAGCAGCAAAAAAGCTCAATGAAATGCGTACTACAGTTAAAAACACCAAGATTCGTGAAAATTACGCAAAGAAATCTTATGAAGAAAAACTGAAGAATCATCAGGCAAAAAAGAACAATTACCGTTCAATGTCTGACGATGACGGAATGTCAATGAGCGACTAAAAAACAGAGCCGTCATGAATATTTGTTTGTGGCGGCTCTTTATTTATAAGGACAGTATATGAGATATGAGAATATAACCACATACGCAGTAAACAGGGATTTTGATTCAAACTACAAGGAAATAAACTCTCTTATCCGGGAAAATCTTAAAAATAATACTATGCCTGTTATATCTGATAAAACGTTTCCGCCTGACATGAATGTAATTACAGGTAAAACTCGTATGGATATAAACAAAGAAAAAATCGCACTTAAAGCAGCAAGCATCGGGGCTACAAGTACAATGTGGATTTACGGAGCAGATGCAGCCCAGCTTGGACTTGAGCTTAAAACAAAGAATCCTGTTGAATATCAAAAAGCTGTAAAACAGAATCCTAACTACAACTGCCGTCCTGTCGTAATCCAGAACGCAAGAGAACGCTTTTCTGATAAAGACATGAGCTTTAAGAGCAACACTCTTTCAGAAAGCCTCTGCATTGACTGTCAGTGCGCATATCTTTTAGACCAGTTTACTGAAAAATCAGTAGAAAGGCTTTTTACTGAAAAACTTCTGGAAAATAAAATTCCTTACGCTTCATATATGGCAAAAGAAATTCTTGCAAACAGAAATGAATACAATACAGGCGAAATGCAGGCTGAAAGAACTAAGCATATCAAGCAGAATCTTTTCTTGAATCTGCAAAAATCTTCCCCAGTTTTTCAGGAAATCGTGAACAAACGAAACAGCATTTACAAAAATTATCTTCCCGAGCAGAAAATTATTTTTGACTGCTATTACAAGCACTTTAACGAGCAGGCAAGCGGTGAAAAACTTTATAATTTTTCTTCAGAAGAAAAAAAGAATGTTCTTAATGCCTTTAAAAGTCTTTTGAAGAAAATTGATGAAAACAAAGAAGTTAAAAACATAAACGGAATAATTTCCCGGACGATTTTTGACGCATATTCATTCAGTGAGCGTCTTACGCATTACAACTTCTCTCTTGAACCGATTTACACAAGAGATGAACAGATTCAAAAAGATGCAAACAGAAGAATTCCAGCCGCAATGCAGCAGGAATCTAAAAATAAAGCTAAAACTGTTCAGAACGAGCAGACAAAGCAGAAATTTAAAAGGCCTTCTTTTTCAATGCATGTTGGAGAGGACAGAGGACTTTAACGCCGAATGTTACGGCAATAACAATACGAAGGAGCAAGATCATGATTAACGAACCTACAGAACCAGAAACAAAAAGAAACAGTGCCATTGACAGAATGTTTGATGACTTTTTTAAAGAACATCAGGATGACAGCTACCCGACACCAAAATCCCTGGTAAGCTATATCGAAGCTGCTGGTGGAAGTGTAGGAGTAGACCGAAAAACTTTTCCAAAAATATGGTGGAAAAGAGCCTGTGAACATGCGGCAAATTCTGGAGGTCAGCTTTTTATGTCGGAGTATGACTTGGAGCAGACATTTACTAAATACGGCATTGATTTTTCTCACCACGACAAAGACAAGCTCTGGGGCGACTGTCTTTTTGAGTATATGAACAGAAAAGAACTTTTCCCTGAATTAGCACCAGAACGGCTTTCTGGCTATGAAGCAAATGTTGATGTATTTTTGAACAAAGACCAGTATCAACATGTAAATCTTGGTCTGATTGTTGATAAACAGAACAAGCGTTTTGCACTTGGAGTAGGAGACGCTTTTCCTTTAGTAACTGGTAAGAAAGTTTCTAAAGGTCAGATTATTCAGCTTGCTTCAATGCTTAAAGAAATGGGAATTAAGGAAGTTGAAATTGAAAGTGAATATGCTAGAACTTCTTTAGCACGTGTTACAGGTCAGGACAAAAAAAAGAAACCGTCTGTAAATCACAGGAAAAGCGTAGATGATGTAGATAGTCCATCTATGTAATTTTTAATCGTTGGGTTGTAATTAGATTTATATACCGTAAACAACAAATAATTGTATATTGCAGGAGAAAAATAAAATGGCTGATGAGAATAGAACAGAAGAAAGTGCTAAATATCTTGAAATTGTAATGCTTCGAAAAATGGGCATTGATGTAGTTCTTGATAGAGATGAATTCACCCGTGTCTTAAAAGCAAATGAAAAGTTGCAGAAAATGGAGCTTGAACTTAGTGAGCTTTCAAAATTAAAGAATGAACTTAATTCATTGAATGAAGAAAAAAAGACTGTTGATGAAAACAATCAGAGACTCAAAGAAGACAGCGTTGAACGAGGCAAAAGGAATTTCACAGAATTTATTGAAGCCGCAAAAGCCATGAAAGAGTTTATTCCTGCTACTAAAGAAATTCAGTCTTATCATACATCTTGGTACGATATAAACAAAATCAAAGTTCAAGTAGATAATTCTGCTTCGGACAATGCTTCTTTTTATGATATTACAGAGGGTAAATTCATATATGTATCAAAAAGAGATGATGACAGTATTGTATGTACAATTAAAAACAATACAAATGAAGCTATTGTTTATTATGATGAAAATAATAACTTTATCGACGAAAAAAAGAAGCCTTGGTACTTGTACGAAAATTTTGCAAACTCAAATCACATCAGCGAACTAAAAACCGCCATTAAAGAAGACCTTGAAAAGCGTATTGGAACAACAAAAAAGCAGCTCGATAAGGCACATAAGGAACTTCATGAGGCAGAAAAAGCTGTAAAGAATAAAAATCTTCTTTCTGAGAATCAGAGTACAGAACCTGCTGAACCTAAAAAATTTGATAACAGCGTAAGTATTTCAAGCGATGAGTTCCTTGAACTTTCAAGAAGTATTGACTCAAAAGATTTTGAAAAGTTTGCAGACAGAATACAGGCTGGAAGTGCCGAATACTGGACATACTTGGCTTGTGTTCAGATTGAGGAATACAACACTAATCAGCTTAGATGGATTTTGGAAAACAGGGAAGTCCGCTTTGATGAAATCAAAAGAAACGATGTGCTTACTGAGAAGGTAAGAGAAGAGACAAATCTTTCAATGAGTCTTCCACAGTGGGCGGCAGTTTCTGATGACCCCGCAATAATTGATGCAGTCTTTTCTAAGATGACGGAAAAAGATTTTGCATGGGCAAAAGAAAACGGTGTCTTTAATAAAGCGGAAGAATTTTATAATGAAAAGTTTGTTGAGAATCCAGAAGAAAGAAACAGCTCTGTTTCATTTGACTCTCTTAAAAACTGGGTAAAACAATACAGTCCGGAATCTTTCAGCGAGAATAAGCCGGTACACTATTATGCCCGACAAGTTCCGCCCGAAGAACAGTATTACGACATTGACGAAGAACTTTCAGAACTTGAAGTTTCTATAATTGAAACTTATACAGGAAGCAGATATTCAGAAATCATTAACAATGATATTCCTAACGGCAGTATGAGCCAGTTTGCAGACACAATGAATGAAATCTCAGACGATTTTGATACATTCTTCCAAAACGGCGGAAAACCAAGTGAACAGGACCTTGAAGACGGCATAGCGCAGTATGCAAGCCTTGAAGAAGCTGTAAATACAGAACTCCCTAAAAAAGACGGCTCAAAATACACAGAAGAAGAAATGAAAGAATGGCGTAATGTCTTTGAACGCTATTCAAAAGCTGGTGACATGGGAAGTCACTGGTCTAGTACAAATGCAACGCATGAAGTTCTTACACAGGTTATGGAATTGCAGACAGGAGAGCCTTTTGTTCTTGCAAGCCTTAAAGGTTCTTCTCAGGGCGAAGATGTTACTGCCGTTATTCCAGAAAAACTTTACACAAAAGAGTTTGTAGAAGACATTGAGGCTAAATACTGGAATGAGGGTGTTGAATATCTTGTTTTTGAAGATGATTCGGGAAAAGTTCGTAATCTTGAAGACCTTCAGGAACATGATGTTTTTGAAAACAATTCTGTAAGTTTTTATCTTCCTTCATACAAATCAGTAGAAAGATTAGCTGTTGCTTTAGGTGCAAAAAAGGGCGAACTTACAGTCTATGATTTTGAAGGATATAAAAAAACTCCAAAATACGAAAAAGTTCAATACATGAAAACTCTTACAAATCCGCTTGATGACCTGCGTACAGTTCTTAAAGCATACGACAAAGGATTTGACAGTGAATATAAACTTGATGATTACGATGAAAACAGAGTAACAAAAGGTAAGTGGAGCATTGCGACAGGCGGCTATGATCAGGCATGGGAACTTTATTATGAAAATACTCCTGTTGCCTCTTGTGATACTGATAATATACTCAATGGTTACGGACACGATTTTAATGATTTTACGGAAGCCGATGTGCTTCGTGTCGTAACTCAGGAATATAAAAATGTAAAATGCCCAGAAATTAAACTTCCGTCCCTTGATGATTATGAAGAATACCTCAATGATTATTTCCATGACGGTTCTTTTACACTTGAACCTGAAAATGCTTTTGATGAATATCCGTTTGAAAGATTATTAAATCAGAGTTACAACCGTCATTTTCATTATGAAAAAGATTCTGTCGGCGGAGTAGTGCTTTCTTATGATTATTCAAACCATACAGAATATTTACAGCCGGGTGATGATGCAAATGTATTCCTTGAAGAAGTCGAAAAAATCGAAAACGGTGTAATTCAGGTTAATGCAGAAGAGCAGCTGGATAATCTTATTAACAATTATTTTCCTGATTTCTTCCCTGATGATTTCCGTGATGAAGATACAAAAAACTTTATTACACAGCAGGAAATTATTGAGGCTGTAAACAACTATGAATGTGGTAAACTTTACAGAGAATATGATCCAGAAGGTTTTGAAAAAGACGCACAGGAATGGATTGAAGACCATTCTCCAGCATTTACAAATGTTTCTGAATTGCCACAATTTATGAAAGCAATTCCTTTTGCAAAATGTGAATTAAAGAAAATTGAAAATTGGCAGGTTGAAGAGGCTAAAGAATGTGGATTAAATCTTGAGGGATATAAACACGAAATTACTACTGATTTTATTGCTCATGTTGTAAAGAATCACGGTAACGTTATTACTGAAGCACAAAGGGGAAATGTTGCAGTAACGGAAAAAGACCTAGCTTCTTTAAACGATGTTATTACTTCTCCAGACCGTGTTGTATATGGTGTAACAAACAAAGTTTTTGTAGCAGGACAGATTATAGAACGACCTTCTATAATTTATGCAAAAAATATGCCTGATGGAACAAGTTTATACTTTGAAGAAGTTCTCGATGGTAATAAAAACAATTCTATGAGAGGAAAAACTTTCTGGAAAAAAGCAAACCGAATATCAGATGAATCTCTATTGAATATTATTGGAAGTAACAAGTCTGTAACAAATATCGACAATGCAAAAATTAAGGTTCACGAGGATGGAGACCAAATCCATCATTCATCGTCAACAGAAACTGTTGATGCAGAGGTCAATTCTGCCGCACGTGAACCTAATGAAAATATAACACAATTTGTAAAAAAATCAATAGCTGATTACACAGCTGCTAAAACAAATGCAGAAGGTCAAATCTCAAACGGTCAAGTTTTAGGTTTTGTAAAAGATAATAAAATCTTCATCAACATTGATTCTTTCAATGCAGAAACTCCAATTCATGAGTACACTCATCTTTGGGATAAAACTGTTCAGAAGAAAAATCCTGAACTCTGGAAACAGGGCGTAGAGCTTTTAAAGAAAACAGACACTTGGAAAGAGATTGAACGTAATCCAGCCTATGCAGATATTGCAGGTGATGAAGATTTGCTTGCATCAGAAGTTCATGCTCGCCTTGCCGGAAAAGAAGGTGCTGAATTATTCAGAAATATTTCAGAAGAAGTAAGAAAAAATGTCGGCACTGTACTTTATGACCTTAGAAAAGAACTTGCAGAAGAATTCTGTTCTGACAGAATAAATGATGTACAGCCGTTTAGAGATGATTTGAAAAGAATCCATGACACAAACTTTGCCGGTATCAATTTTGAAGTTTCTGCAAAAGAATGGACTCCTATCCGTATTCAGCAGCAATGTGAAGAAATCTGCAACAAGCTCGGTCTTGAATACATGGATGCCACAAGTAATTTCCCACGAGAAGACGGAACTGTGCTTTCAAATGATACATACTTTGTAAATCTTTCTGTCAGCGGATTCAGGAATCTTCCTTTACAGCATGTCATTACTTCTGATGAAATTAAACTTGCAGCTTACAAATGGAATGAAGATTCTTGGAATTATATCCGGGATAATTTTACAGAATGGAAAGAAGGAAACTTAAAATCTGTAAAAGAACTTTCTGTAAATGATTTTGTAAATATCACCATTAAAGACTTTGTAGACGGTAAAAATCCTGTTCCTCATATTACAGAAAATATTAGACAGGAAAATATACAGATGCAGTATGAGCGTAAAACTCACAATGAGTATACCCTAATATCAAATTATGGTTATGGCTGGGAAGAAGAGACTGCTTGGGATAACTACAAAGATGCAAAACAAGGCTTAAAAGAATATCGTGAAAATGGTGGTGGAAGCTATTATCTTAAACATCATACACGAGTACCAAATGGTTTTACTGTAGATGACGGACATTATGTACCTGAAGAAGATATTACTCCTAAGAACTTTAAGGATTACTTCAAATCTTCTCTAAAACTGAGGCAGATTGCCGGTAATCCGCAGAAAGCAGCAGCATATTGTTTTAAGCACGCAAATAGTCCGTCAGTAATACAAGAATGGCTTGAAAAACAGGGATGTACCAGCAAGGAAAAAACAGACAAACTCTTTGAGAGTTGGGTAAAAGAAACTGTAAAACCAGAACAGTCTAAAGCTAATGCAAAGGTGAAGAACAAATCAAAAGAAGATGAAAGCTGGTCCATTTCAGACTAATCAGGTGTGGTGAGGTAAAAAATGTCAGAAAATAATCTTTTAACAATTTTTGAAGGCTCAAAAATCCGCTTGAATTATGATGGTAAAAATATTCAGGGAAAAATCATGCTTTCAGATGGGGATTCTGTTGAAATTGAACCTTTTGAAATCTCTGAATCTGAGCTGAATGATTGCTGGTATGGATTTAAATATAAGGGCAAAGATTTCGATATGAATGTCTGCCTGAATGATGCAGAAAATGAAGGAACTCCTGTCTGTATTTATCCTGTAATCAACGGCACTACAGTAACAACATCAGATTTTGCTGCCATTAAAAAAGACTCTGTTTTTTTTGAAAAACAGAAAGAAATCATAAACAATAATCAAATGGAGAATAAACTTATGGAATTTGAAAAATTATCATGGGAAGAAAGTGTAAATGCACTTAAAGAATATTTTTTAAATAAAGAATATATCGTTTTATCGGACAAACTTGCTGATGAAATATACAGCAGGTATCTTGAAAATGGGCTTGAGCTAAAACTAAAAAAAGATAGTTCTGGTTTTTGTGCAGTTGATACAGAATCTGGGAAAGAAAGTCCTCTTCCACTGGAATCACAGGAAATGATTGAAAATATTATTAACTGGAATGACAAGGAACTTTCTCTCTGGTATGAACAGGCCGCAGATGATGATATTATTGAAAGTATAAAAGGAATTGTCTCTGAACTTGAAGAAATTCATTCACAACATTTTAAGGATATAAGGGTTAATCAGGCTTTCCCTGAAATCTATACAAAAGAAGCTCTTGAAAAAGATGGTATTCCTTATTCTTCAGAATTTCTTATTTATGAAGAACCACGATGGAATTTTAAAAATAATGAAGATATTTTGAATATCATTAAAGATTCAGAACCTGACCTTTATATTAAGATAAGGGATTATGTAAAGGAACAGGGCCTTTCTTCTGTAAACCAGCTTCATTTGGATTTGGGAAAATCCCTTCGTTATGATGATTTATATATCTGGAAAGGCGATTTTTCAAAAGAAACTCTTGAAGAAAAACTTGATGACAAATTTACTGTGCGCTATTCGTGGGATAATGATGAGGGAAATCTTGAAAACGGTGGCGATGAAATCATTATTAAGGACAAAGCTTTTGTTGAAAAACTTAATTCAATGATTAAGGATGCAGTAAAACTTCATATAGAAGAATATGAAAAATTCAAAAACTTCCGAAATGATTTCATGATTAAAAATTGGAATGAAAAGGGACAGGGAAACAATTCCAGTTTTAAAAAAGTTGGTTCTCTTGAATCTATCGACAGCAATAACAGAGAACAAATTATTGCAGTTGAAAAATCATTTGAGCATGAAACTGGCGGCACTCTTGGTGATGACAGGGCAGAACTTGTATTGAAAATGGCAAACTACGATGAAAGTTCATTTAAGTTTCTTTTCGATAGAGAAAACGGAAATTTTGTTGAATATAAAAACAATGAAATTGTTGATGTAGAAACACCTATGGGAATGCTTAATTATCTGCATGATGAAATACAGTTTCAGCTCGAATCACCTCTTGCTAAAAGGGCAGATTATTTTGATGAAGGTCTTTTTGAGTCTATGCAGGATTTGTACAATAAATCTAATTCATTTTATACATGGGATGATTTATATATACTTGCAGAAAAAGAAACCTATCTGCCTGCAAAAGATGCTGCAAGAGAACAGATTGGAAAAGCTGCAAAAAAGTTCGGCATTGATATTGAAGCTTCTGAGATTCCAGAAGATGCCATTGCTGATTTTCTTGAAAAACATCCAGAATTAAACCGTTTTAATGAATCCGGCCAGATGCTCGCTGAAATCGATTCAGAAAATGAAATTTTGAATAAACCGTTTATTCCTTCAGAATATGTTTTAAGCAAACTTCAGGAAAAAGGCATTGAAGTTGTAACTGACAAGAAAGAATTTGAGAGAATTCTTGAAAGCCAGGCTGTTTTACAGAAAATGGCGACAAGTCTTTCTGATTTGAAAAAACTCAGTGCTTCTGTAAAAAAACAGGAAGAAGCAATTTCAAATGAACAGAAAAAAAGTAAGGAGCTTGCAGAAAAAGAATCTGCGATAAATAACCATTCTTTCTCATCGTTTGTTCTTGAAATGCAAAAATATCAGGATATATTTCCTAATAATGAACCAGTAAAAATTACAGACCTTAATTATTCAGAAATTCCATATTATGATTTTGAATTATTTATTGAAAAAGATAAAAATGACCAATTAAGATTACTTTGCAATTATAAGAATAGAAACAATGTGGGTTCTGTTAATAATAATTCTTTTTACAATTTAACCAATGACTCTTTTGATATAATAGACCCTCTTTCTCAGTTCGGCTTTGATATGTTAAAAGAAGTTCTTGAAGTATCGAAAGCTGAATTATCCCGGAAAGATTATATTCCTGAAATTCAAGAAAAGCTTAAAGACATACTGGAATCTCATCAGATTAAAGAAAAAGCTATTCTTGCCAATTTAATAGAAAAAAACAATGAAAGAAAGAACTTTGTTGAAAGCAGAATTGACCAGATAAGTCGGGAAGAAAAAAGAAATGCAGAAAAGACTCTTGAATCCTGGCTCAATCTTGCTGATGAAATGGAAGATTCGCTATGGAACAAAGACCAGTTACAGGTTAAAAAAATATTTACGGAAAACGGAACTGAAGAAAGAAAACCGATAGCGGTCATTTCAGAAAGTGACATGCAAATATTTAAAGGCGTAAAAGACCGTAATCTTTATGCTGATAAATCCTATATTGCAGACCATTATATCAACAGACATCACAATGCAAGGACTTTTTTAAACATTCAGAATGTCCTGGATAATTATGACAATATCTATTTTGATAAAGACCAGAATTCAACCGGATTTACAAAAAGATACGGAAAAATGATTGACTGTGTTTTTATGCGTGTAAATGAAGGCAAGATTATTCTTTTTGGAACGACCTTTGAACAGCCGGAATATAAAATAGAAAACGGAATAAAAAGGGGACGCTTTGAAAAAATAACTCCTGCCAGAAAGCAGGAGCAAAATATGTCATTAGAGGGCAGCACTCCTCTGTCGCATAATTCCATTGACAACAATGAAAAAGCCGCAGTGGCTATCTCTGACGTAAATGACAATTCAAATATATCACAACCAGCAGAAAAATCAAGTAACACGCTTGAAGACGGCTCAATGTTTATAACTCAGATGAAAACTGAAGAAATAAAAGCAAACATTTCAGTACGTACTCCAAGTGATATTGTGCCTTATCTAAACGATTTTTCTAATTCTGAAGTAGAGAACTTTGGTGTCGTACTTCTTGATGCAAGCTATAAAGTAAAAGAAATAAGAGCCGTAACAGTCGGAACAATAAATCGTTCTATTGTTCATGCAAGGGAAGTATTTAAAGAAGCCGTAAGAAATTCTGCTGCTTCTGTTTTGATTTTTCATAATCATCCTTCCGGTAATTTTGAACCAAGTTATGAAGATATAAATACAACTCAAAAGCTAATGGAAGCATCTGACATAATCGGCATACCTGTTTTAGACCATATCATTGTTTCCAAAGAAGGTTATTTCTCATTTGAAGAACACGATATGCTTAATGCACGTACACAGAATTTTATTCATGACGGCACAACCTACGGCTTTGCACATAATGGTAAAATCTACCTTAATTCTGATGTGCTTTCGGCTGAAGCTGCTATGCACGAATATACTCATCTTTGGGATAACCTTACACGCAAAGAAAATCCAATGCTTTGGAATAAAGGCCTTGAGATTTTCAAAGGAACTTCAATCTGGAATGAAGTCATTAACGATGAACATTACCAGGACATAAAGGATGACGAAAACCTTGTTTTGTCGGAATGTCATGCACGAATTACTGGAAAAGTTACAGAAACAGTATTGAACCGCATCGCCGAACTTGACGGAAACGAAAAGCAGGCTGAAATGATTGAATGGGACAAAGAAACTGTTGAATTCATTTTTGAAAATTACCGAGATATTTTTGAAAAAAATTCTTTCAGTTCAGTTGCAGAATTTACAACAGCTACGATGAAAGATTTGTTCAGTCCTGTTGAACAGCAGAAACAAGATATTGCCATCGACTCTTCGGCTTTTGAGCGAATGGAAAAATTCTTTGAAGGAAAAACCTCGTCTTTAGGAAATGGTGATTATCAGAATTTCAAGGAACTTTATGATTGGGTGCAGGAAGAATTTCCTTCAAAAGATAGCGAACATGTGCTTCTTGAAACTGTATCTCGCATGATATATTCAAACATAAACTTCGGAGACCTTGAACCTGCAAGTTATGACGATGTCTATGGTTTTGGTGATGGAGCTGAACAGCGGTTTGATGTTTCTGATGACATCGCAAAAAGGCTCATAAACAATGAAATTACTCCTGACTGGATGACTATTCAGAATGAAGTTAATGATTTTGCCCGTCGAAAATTTATGGATTTAAAGGAAAACAACCCTGACATGCTTCTTACGGACAGCATCAACGAAGCGTTTGAAATTTCAAAAAAATACAATCCGCTTGCAGAAAAAAAAATAAATGATTACACAAAATCTGAAAAAACTCAAAATATTAAGAAAGCCCTTGAGAATATTGAAAAAACTTATACCGAAGATTCTCACGATATAAGAATAGACTATGGAACAGGAATTTTTGGTGCTGATTTGGAAGCTTTAATAAAGGGAAATGATGCCGCAATTTACGGAGAAAAATCTCTTTCTTTTGTCCGCCCAGACAGAGCATCTTTGGAACTTGGAATAGAAGACAAAATTCCTTTCAAAGACCTTATCCGTGGTTATGGTGATAATTTTGTTTCTAACAGTGAAGGTGTAAAAGTTCCTCGTCATATTGAACGCTGGGATTACATGGAAGTTTTTAATTCTGATTATGATGCAGCTCAGCAATGGAAACTTGAAACCGGAGGAAAGCTTCTTGAAAATGGAAAAGACATCTGGATTTCTGACGAAAACCTTGAATATTTTAATTTTCCAGATACACCTGAAAATCGTGAAGCACTCAAAGAATACATTTTGCCTCAGCCGCTTGAATTCAACTGGGATAATTTTACGGAAGAACAGTTCAATGCAGTAAAAGAAGAAATTACGAGCGGAAATATTAAGGAAGATTACAAAGGTCAAGTTTATGTCGGTTCAGTTTGTGTAGAATTCACAATTACAGATAAGGAAAGTTGCTGGGTGGACTACAACAATTACATTCTTGGTGAAAAAGGCGAGGGCGAAATAAGCGGAATCCCATATTCATATCATAATGGTGAACAGGTTGTAATGAACACATTTACAGAAAATACTTATGAAAATTTCAAAACTGTAATTGAAAAGGTTCTTATAGAAGACCTGGGAAAAGACAGCCATCTGAAACAGGAAGCAATGCGTAAAACAATAAACTGGGCAACCATCAACGAAAAGAATAAAGAATCAGCCCTGAAATTATGGAAGGAAAAAGAAGGTGGGAATATGGAAAATACTTTTGAAAACTTATCTAATGAAGAAACCATAAAATACCTGAAAGATTATTTCAATGAAAAAAATGTTTCTATCTCTGACGACCTAGCAGAAGAACTGTTTTATAAACATCTTGATAACGGTCTTGAACTGAAAAAAACAAAGAAAGACCTTTACTTTTATACTGTTGATGAAGAAACAGGAAAAACTGAATATGTTTCTACTCATAAAATTGTTGATAATGTTCTTAGTTGGAACGAAAAAGAACTTTCAGAACTTCATTCAGGAACTGCTGATGACAAAGATATAGAATCCCTAAAAGGTTTTATATCTCAGCTTGAAATAATTAAAACACATTTTCACAGAATTTTTGAAACATTTCCACCTGTAGATTTCAAAATTTCTGATTTTACAGGAAATGAAAAACAAATTTCTTTCATTGATGATGAAGAAAAAATGAAAGATTTTCCAAAACTTTCTAAAGAGGAGTTCCTGTCATCATATTCCTATTTATCAGAAGAAGAATACGATGCTACGGTAAAAGATTACAATGAATTGAATCAAAGTGCTGTACCAAGCCGTTTTTCTGATACTGTAAAAACTGTAGAAGATATAAACAAGGTATATGACAGGAATCTTGATTTTATCGAACAGAATATTTCATTCAAATACAGCAATCCTGAATTCAACGAAATTGATGAAATTGAAAAATGGAAAAACGGTGAACTTTTTATTCATCTTGAAGACCGTAATGGGAATTATACAACTGATATGGGGGCAAACACTCTTGAGGAATATAATTCCTATGCCAACAAAAACTTTAAAACTTATTCCGAAGTCATTAAATATCAGGCAGAACTAAAAGCAAAATTACTTGACAGTGCAATCGAAAACAGCATTACTGAATATCTTAGAAGAGAATATGCCGAAACATCTCCAAATAGTGCAAGGTTTGAAGTTACAGTTGAAAATCAGTCATATCCGATTGATAAGGAAGGGCTTGATTACATTGCAAACACAAATGAATGGGGAAGTGCAGATGACCGTCTTAACGAAGTAATTGACAGAAGGTTTGAAGAAGAAATTGAACAGAAAGAAATTGACATTGTTTCCGATGTACTTGAATACATATCGCAGGAAACAAACGGAAACATTGTATTAAAAAACAATGAAATTAGCAATGTTCTTTTCTCTGATGAACTTGTTCAAATCTATGCACCAAAAGAGGAATTCCTTGCAATCCAGCCGGAAGAAACAAAAGCAGCTTTAATTGAAGCAGGTATTGCAAAGGAAGACCTTTACAAAAATGTTGAAACAATGACTGTTTCCGAAAAAGCAAGAGATGAAATGCTTTCTGCAAGTTTTGCCGGACAGGGCGGACTTACTCAGAAAGCCTTTGCAGATAACGGAATTGAAATCGACCTTGAAACTGCAAATGCTCTTGAAAATTGTTTTTCACATATTGAAGCTATAACAAAATATACCGCTGACGGACATGACATTTTTAGTAAAGGCAACGGCATTGATACAATCAGCGAACATTCGATTGAATATTCTGAAGAAACAAAATCTTGGTTTATTCATGAAAAGAACTGGATAGCTCTTTCTGCAATTAAAGGAGATAAAGCTGGTCCTGATGACTACATGGAAAAAGCAGACAGAGTAGGTGACAGAAACTGGTCTATTGGTTGTGAATTACTTGTCAAATATGTTTATCAGGAAATTAAAGAAGACGGTGAAATGGAAAAAGAATTTCCTGACACATTCAAAAAACTGGAAAAACTTAAAGATTATACAGAGTCTTTAACCGAAGCAAAACAGCTTATTTCTGATTTCTGTTTTGATGAATATATGTCTACACCGACTTTTGATAACTTAAAAGATGTAGGACTTGCTTATACAACATTTGAAGACCCTTATACTCACGAAGAATATGAGGTTCAGACAAGTACAGACCTTGTAAACTGCAAGATTACTACAAAAGTCAATGACAAAATTGCAGATGTATCAGAATATGACAACTTGAAAGATATGGTTGTAAATAGCTTGAATAGCCTTGATTTTGATAGCCTGATTTACATACCAGCTTCAAAAGTTGATGAACTTCTCAAAGAAGAAAGGGAAGATGTTGAAAAAAATCTTCTTGAAAAAGCGAATCAGATTATTGCAGAAACTTTTGATGAACCTTCACTTGCAAAAAGAGCAAAACTTTACGTTCCGTCAAATTACGGATATGAAGAAGACAACAAGATTCATATTCTCGTAGAATTTGACAACGAAGCAGAGCGTGAAGACAACCTTTTCAATGCACTTGCAGAACGTCATCTGGTACTGGCAAACGGTATGGAAGTTGATTTTAATCCGATTAAACCTGAAAAGTCCGGAACGATTGAGCAGTATCTTGAATCTCTTGAAAGAATCAAAGAAAACCGTTATCAGCGCAGAAAAGAGGATAATCTTGCAAATATAATTGTAACTACAGATAACTTCCGTGAAGTTTTTAATAAAATTTCTAAACTTCCAAAGTTCAAAGATAAACCTCTGGAAGCAGCCGGATGGTGTATTGCAAGAGTACCTAAAGAAAAAAGGGAAGAAGTAGGTAAATGGCTTTCAAGTCTAAATGGTCCAAAAAAGAAAGATGTAAATAATCTTTTTGACAAATGGAACAAGGAAAACAATCCTAAACCTGCTGTTAATAAATCAAAAAATAAATCTAATGAAGTAGACGACTGGTCTATTTCTGACTAAAGGAAGGTATAGTATGGAGAATCAGAAGGCTTTTATTGCTACAACAAATTATATCAGAAAAGTAAAGCTGCCGTTTGGAGTAGGTGTAATTACTTCTTTTTCAGAAGAAGATGCAATGAACCTTACTATCCGAAGACGGCATCTTGAAACTCGAAACGAATGGTTTGATATTGAAATTCCTGACCGCAGCACTTTCTTAAACTTAGACAGTCTACTTGAAGAAAATCCGCAGGAATGCCTAGACTCACTTTTTTCTACAAAAGCCCTGTCTTTCTTATTTTATGATGAAGGACAAAAACTTTTTAAGCAGCTGCCACAGATTATTGAAAGTAAAACATCTGTAGAGGAAGAAAAAAATACTCTTGCACAGGAAGAATTGAAAAAGTTTTACGATTCAAAAGCTTATGAACTGAAAAAACTTATGAGTACTTACTCATTGATTCAGTTTATCACAGAAAAAGCCAAAAGAAACGATATGGCAATTACTTCAAGTTTTCTTTCTATGATTGGCATAAACGGCGTTATCTACAGCGAGGACAATAACGAAAGAGCCTTAATTTTTGACGCAAAGAATAAAATCCTTTTGAAAGGTGTTAATTCTCAAATACTGGAAAACTCAAAATTTACAGAGGAATCAATTAAATAGAGGAGAATAAAACAATGGAAGCTAACATAACAAAAGTTCAGATAACGGAAGATGAAGGGAAAAAATACAACTTCTTTGTAAAATCAACGGCTGAATTTGATGCCTTTGCTGATTTTGAACCGATTACAAATCTTACGGCAAAAGAAGCTGTGTCTAAATTTGAAGAATTAAGAAATAAAGGGCTAAATGCTGGAATTGGCATAAATATTCCAAATGACATTGTTTTTGATGACCCAGAAGGAAATGGCATTACAATCCTTGTAACTGATGAAAAGAAATTAGCCAATTTTAATATTTTTGGTGAGAATTTTATTTCTGATTTAAATATTAAATCAGAAAAAGACAGAAGTCTTTTAAAAAATCGTATAGCGGCTTATGAAGCGTTATATAATGAATTAGTAGAACAGAGTATTCCTGCGATAGAACCTGAATTTGTTTATAATAAAAAATTTTCTATGGAACTTTCCAATATAGAAAATGAACCTGTTTCTGAACAAAGGATAAACAGCAATGTTTCTATCGAGATAAAACCTGTTACACTTGAAGAAATTCTTGGTGTCATGGAAATGCGGACGGAAGTAACTCCAGAAGGTAAAATCAAAGTCTTTGACCTTCAGCGTCAGGAATACATTGACAACCGTTCCGATTTACCTGCTTTTGATGAAGACAACTGGACTTTCAATAATGCCGGCGAAGTTTTTGAAAGGCTGGATGTTTACATCAACGATTATTATGTCCACGACATGCAGGAACAGCTTGAAGATTCTGGAATTAAAATTACAGGAGACGAAACTTTTTCAGATTTATGCAGCCTTTATAAAACCGAACTTGAAAACGGAAATGACAAACTTTCCCTTGGTGAACTGAATCTTGCTATGGGAATTGTTAATCCAGATACGGTAATCGTGCCTGTAATTTCAAAAGAAAAATCTCTTGATGATGAGAAAATTGTAATGGAGCAGAAACAGACAATTGAAAAAAAAATCTCTGTTTCAGATGATAATGCTTTCTCAGTAAACTTTACGATTTTCAGGCTCAGTAATGAACAGTTTAATGAATTAAAAGAACACCTCAGCTTAAACGGCTATAAGGTTGAATGGGAACCTGTGGAAGATTCAAAGTTTACAAATTATGACATCGACCATGCAGTTTTCAAAGTTGATTATGACTCAGCCTCTTATGTAAGGACAATTCTTGAAGACCGAAATATTTATTATCATTCTAAAATGGGACTTACATCTTTAGGCTTTGACGGCAAATGGGTTGATAACCCTCTTAATGTTGAAATTGTTTCTGAAGAAGAGTTTAAACATATTCAGGAAGAAAAAGAAAAGAGATTTATTGAAAATAAGATTCCTTATATCAAAATTGGTGAACACAATGAAAGTTCTTACGACAATTATATTGAAGGCGGAACAGTTCTTTCTTTACAGGAAGCAGATGCTATTCTTCCAGAATTAAATGAAAAATGGGGTGGTGGTCATTATAAGACTGATTTTGAAATGTTCTTCCCTGAAGAAGATATTTCTTATGCTCCTTATCGTTATGAACTTGGTGATGAGAGACCTCTTGGTTCCCTTTCAGATAATCTTCACATGCTCTGCTCTCATCCTGAAGTTCTTGAAACTTTTGAATCAAACTGGAAGAAAGTTTATGCTCCTTCAGTAACAGAAGAGCAGGAAAAAGCTCTGAAAGAAATCATTAAACCTGTACAGGAACTTTTGGAAACTTCTTATAAACAAAGATTTACAGAACTTGAAAAAGCAATGGAAGAAAATAAAAAGCTTAATACTTCTTTTATTGTTGAACATGGTAAAGTTGTAAAGTCAGAAGAAGAAGTTAAATCTGTACAAACTCACATTAAGAATATTTTCAACTCCAGTATTGAAATGGCAGCTAAAAATACAACTGATTATATTGAAAAGCTTTATGACCAGCTTGAAGACAGTCAGTATGAAGATTTGAACCGTTATTCTTTTCATCTCATTGCAAATATGATAGAAGACGTTGAATATGGCGAATCTCGAATGGCTGGTGCTGATTATAAAAAAATGAATTCTTTTAATTGGGATGCCTGGAGAAAATCTCTTGAAGAACTTGATGATAATTCTGAGCTTATACATAAAGCAGAAGTAATTTCTGTAAAGTATCGAGAAGACCTTGAACTTGTAAGAAAAGCAGAATCTATGGAACAGTCTGCTGAAGAAAAGGTTGAACTTTCAGCTGAACAGTGGCGAGCTTGTGATGTACTTGCAGAAAAAGCAAAAATGGACTGGTGGTTTGAAGATTACGGTTATGACGGTGAGATTCACAGTCCTGTTTTAAAATCCGACCTTGATAACCTTTCAACTGCCTTTGATGGTGTTCTTCGTATTTCAAAAGACAATGAGGTGATTGTAAGAAAACTCTTCAATGATAATAACATTAAGTTTAATGAAATTCCTTTGCTTTCATCTCAGGAAGCTAATGCAAAGGCTGAAAATCTGTACGGTTTTTATTTTGAATATAATGATGATGAAAAATGTTCAGATATATACAGTTCAAAAGACGGAGATTTTGTCGGAAGTTATTCTGACGGCGGTTTTGGCTATGCAGATGGAATGGGAATAGATGTTCCGAAAATCCCTGATGAAGTTTTCCAGGATGTTATTGCACTTTCCAGACAGTTTTATATTGAATCAGAAAAAGAAATCGAAAACCTTCATTCTCTTTCAGAAGCAAAAAATCAAGAAGTTCTTGAAATACAAACTGGAGCAGCAAAAAAAGTTCAATCTGAAAGCCTTTCTGATTTACCGGTAGAAGAACTCAGGGAAGGTTTGAAATATGCCTTGAATGAAGTTGCTCAACCGCTTCCTGAAATTGACTTTACCCGCGAAAATTACAACAAGTTGTTTCCTCGTGACCGCTTAAAAACTCCGATTGAAACTGTAAAAATCGGTGCGCATCAGTTTGAAAAACTTGAAGTAAAGGACAGAAAAAATCTTTTGCAGGCAGTTCATGATGTCCTTTCAACTCCAGATGTGATTATCAATGAAGAAAAGGAATCAATTTTTGGTGATATGGAGAATTCTCATGTTTACGCAAAATCCTATGTGATAAACGAAAAGACAAAGGCAGTTCAGTCCGTTGTCGTAAATATCGAAGATGAATACATTTCAATCAGTACTCATAAGCGGGATATTTCAAATGTTGTGAATAAAATAAAAAAGCCTGACCAGCTTTTATTTGCAGCTGCAAAGGTCAGGCTTCTGGCTGAGCAGCATACGAAAGAAAAACTCTCGCAGTCGGTGGTCAGCCCGAACAGAGAGAATGAATACGTCATTCCTCCACAAACCAATATACCACAACCACAGGAAAAATCAAGTGATGAAATCTCACAAAATTCGTTTACAATTAAAGGTGAAAAATACTCATTCTCGGATGCGGAAGCGTTATTAAAAGAAGACATTGCAGCAATCTTTGAGGAACTTGATTCTTCTGAAATAGAACAAAACCTTACGCTTAACGGCGTGAAGATTTACGGAAACCCGGAAAAGGACGGAAAAATTAAGCTTCTTGTAGAGTTTGATTCAAAAAATCCTGAGAATAGGTGGGGTGAAGCTTCTCTTTTCAATGCCATTGGCGATGAAAACATTACTTTCAATGGCATGGAAGTTGATGTAAACCCGATTACTCCAGAAAAATCCGGAACTATCGAAGAATATCTTTCCCACCTTGAACGTCTTGATGCTGTAAGTGAAGCAGAAGTTATTGAAAAACAGGCAGAACTTATTGCTTCCAGAGAGGAAATCAAAGAGGATAATCAAATTGATGATGTTCTTGAACAGTGCAATAAAATACTTGATAAATACAGCAATACACATTTTACTGAACTGGAACAGCGGTATATAAATGAATGTGAAACAAAAAATGATGCCAGACATCAGGTCTTAATGTCGCTTTGTAATATGAAATATGTTCATGTTACAACAAAAGACAAGGAGGGGTATTGGGAAATTAAAAAAGGAAAGGAAATATCTGCAAATGAAGCTAGAAAACTTATGTCTTATGATGATTTTGCAAGCGGGTTAGACAGGGCAAGTTTTCATCTCACTGCTGGAAGAAATGCAAATGACGGAAGTTTCGTTTATTTTAATGACAGTGAAAGAAAACGTGATATTCAGCCTTATGAACTGACCAAAGAAGATTATTTACTTCTTTCCAAATATGAAAAAGCTGGAGGTTCGACAGAAATTATTCCAGAAGCTATTTTGCAGCAGCTTTTACAATATAATATAAATGCAAATATTGAAAACCCAAAAATTCTTTCTTGGCAGGAAATTGAAGATTATTTTTCTGCAAGAAATGTAAGGGAAACAAAAAATGAAGTTCTTGAAAGTTTTACTGAATCTCAGGAAAAACCTGCTGAAAAAGAATTAAAAGAAGAATGTGTTGCAAGGCTTTTGGAGAATCAGATTGATTTCTACGGATTTGATACAAACAAAACCGATGATAAACTTAATTCAGAAATATCGGTTGCAAAATGGGATGTGTTGGAAAAAATTGCAGAAAAGACTGTTTCAAAAGAACTGGATTTAAAACCTTATGCCATTATTCAGGAAGAAGCGGACAAGCTTTTGATGGAAAATCCTGTTTTTCAGGAGTGTATTAAAAACGGAATAATTTCTGAACCTGATTTTCTTTTAAAAACTGAAAATAAAAAAGATATTGAACTTACTGCCGAGGATATTAAAAATGCAAAAGCCCTGTTACCAAAAGAACAATATCAGCTTATTTTAGGTTATACACAGGGAGAAGAAGGAGAACATTTCAAAGGCATAATCAAAGAAATCTCTTCTAAAGCTGAGGCAATTAAAGGCAAAAGAGAAATCCTTACCGAAGATGAAAAACATCCTCTTGCTTTTAAGTATATAATGGGAGCTTCCTCATTCTATTTCTCTGAATGGGACGGTGGAGATGAACTTTATGGATATGTAGTTTTAAATGGTAATACGCAGGATTCTGAATGGGGCTACACAAGCCTTGAAGAACTTAAAAACTCAAGCAGTAAGGACAGAAACGGTTTCCCTGTAATACCGGAGATGATTTTTTACGGACTTGAAGACACAATCGAGAAACAGATTTCCGTTGATTATCCAGAGCCTACTGAACAAATGGGAATTAAACCTAAATTAAATCATAATGAAGAACTTATATCAGAGTTTGGAAAAGAAATCTTTGAAACACTTCAGAGCCGCAAACTTGAACAGAGTGCCTACAATATCTGCTGTGCAGCTCAGTTTGTAATCCGTACAATGGACTCTTCTGAACAGAAAGAAATCTTTTCAATAATGAAAAAGTGCGGCTGCGAAGGTAAAAACGGCAAAGCAAATACAGAAGATTTTCTTACAGAAGTTGTAAGGGCAGAAAACAACACTGCTTCATCTGCCTATGACAGGAAAAGACTTTATGAGAAGATAAACAAAGCCTGTCCTCCTAAAAAGGCAGAGGCAGGTAAAGGTATTCATAATCAAGAAAACGATTATGAAATGGAAATATAAACATTTACAAAAAGTTGTAAATAGGTATAATATATATAAATAATGAGGTAGTACTATGAACACAAATACAATTTTTGAAAACGAAAATATCACCATAAGACGGAACGTTGAAAAGCATGGCATTGAAGTCATGTTTCCTTCTCGTCCAAGTGAATTTGAGCGTCAGCTTCTTAAAGACTCTGGTTTCAGGTGGTCAAGTCCTCAAAAATTGTGGTGGGCTAGGGAAAGCAGCGTTACCGAAAAATATATTGAAAATGAAATTGAACGGCAGAACGGACTTAAAAAGATAAAAGACTGGGAAGAATTTACCGCTGAAACAAAAGAAAACATTGAAATTCAGCAGGCTGACATATTCTCTCCTGAATCTTTCCTTGCAGGATTCAATCAGGACGTTCAGAAACTATTTGACAACAATCAATTTGTCAATTATGATGTAAATAGTAATAGTACAACTAATTTACTACTCAATGTAAAGGAGGAACTTACAAATGAAAGCAATGAAACCAATAGCAATCAGAGCAGTAAAAGTAAAAAGCCTGATGGGAATGTCGGACGAAGAAGTTCAGAAAGCGATGCTGAACAACTCTATGACAGGAACAGTTCCGAAGTGGGAAGAAATTCTGGAAGCAGATACAGCAGAACTGGATACGGAGACAATATTCGAGAGCAAGAGACCGGACGGGATAATGCTGCACCTTCATCAGACAACAGTTCCGTTTCCGATGGACAAGTTTCCCGAACTTCTGAATCAGATGTCAGCAAAACAGGCGATGGATTACGCATACAAAATCTGCATGAGGGAGAAGTGGGCAGTGAGTTATCCGAACATCATGGCAGTAATGAACAATCTGGATATGGAAATGAGCGGCGAGATGGATTAAGTTCAGAAGAGTATAAAAAACAACTTATAATAAAATTCAGAAAGCTTGTTAATCATTTAGCTTATACAGATTCAGATGAACGTTTCGATTTTCTTTCTGATAGACGAAAACCTGGTGAACCTACTGTAGCAGACCATTTTGCTTATTATATCGACAAGTTTATAAATGGAGAAAGACTTGTTAAACTTGATACTCTTGGAAATAATGAAGATGTAAACATCAGAAATTTATTTTCTCATTTTGATGATATTAAAAATATTCTCGAAATCGATGTTCGTTACGGTTCAGTAGCAGGATTTTTGGAAGATAGAGAATTACCTCTTGAAAGTTTTGAAAATGAAGATGATTATTATGCCCAGCCGATAGCAGCAGACATCATAGCAGATGTTCTTAAAGATTTTGAAAAAGAATGTCATATTCAAAATAATCTTGAATGGCAGGTAAATGTACGTCATTGCGATATTGAACCTACGGAAAGAATTCTTAGAAAACTTTATGAGAAATTCCCTTCAGATGAAGCTTTTGAACGTTCTAAACTTCTTTCTATTGCTTTTGGTTCTACTTCTTATGAAAAAGGAACTTTACCAAATCTTGAAGAAAGACAGTCAAAAGGAGAACTTGGGTTTAATAAAGTTGACGGAAAAAATCCAGGTGTCCAGTGGAAAGTCACGGAAGAAGAGCTTAATTCTGTCTTTGGACTTTTTGATGAAAATATAAATTACCATACTGTTTTAGACAGAGATTGGGCAGCATTAAATGGCCTGTCTAAAGAAGAAGTTTCTAATATTCTGGAATGGGATTATAACTCTACACATAATCATAAACTTGTTTCTGAAAATAATTACAAAGAAAAACATTCAAAGACTCTTAGTAAGTCTGAATCTCGTGATGTAAGGAAAGAAGTAAAAGAACTTTTAGCAACCCATTCCGATGAAGAGATTAAAACAAATCCAGAATGGCTTAATTTGCTTACTATGTATGAAGGTGGCGGTGGATTAAAAGAGCAGGATTCCACAAGTGCAGAGGCCTTAAACGCATTTTATACTCCAAGAAATGTTGTTGATGCAGTCTGGAAACTTGCAGATACTTATGCTCCAAATGCAAAAACTGTGCTTGAACCTTCAAGTGGTATTGGCCGCTTTGCTGAAAACAGACCTAATAATCAGTTTACTTTACGAGAACTTGATGAAACATCAGCAAGAATTGCAAAACTTCTTCACCCGGAAGCAAATGTAATTCAGGGCGCTTTTCAGGCACAGTTCTATGACAGTGAAGGAGTTGTAAGGAACAAGAATTATGAAATGCCTAAATATGACCTTGTAATTGGTAATCCGCCTTATGGTGAATATACAGGCGAATGGAAGGGTAAAGGTGAGGGTAAGGAATTCAACCGCTATGAAGAATATTTTATTGCCAAAGGTCTTGATTCCCTGAAAGATAAAAACTCTCTGATGGCATTTGTCGTTCCTAGCGGATTTTTAAATTCAAGTAACGATAAAATAAAAAAACTCATTGCAGAAAAAGGCGAACTTATTGATGCTTACCGTCTGCCAGAAGGAACTTTCCCTACAACTAAAGTTGGAACAGACATTATTTTAATGCGTAATTGGGAACAAAGAAAAATAGATATTGAAGAACTCAATAAAACTGCTCCAGAGCCTTTTAAGAAAAATCCGGAAGAAGAACTTACAAAAGCAAAAGAAAATATGGCTAGAGTTCTTTCTAACAATGATTATTTTGAATTCCATACAGATAAAGTTCTTGGTGAAATAAAAACTCGTACAAATCGTTTCGGAAAAGAAGAACAATATGTAGCCGTTCACGAGGGACTTACTGTACAAGATGAACTTAATAAGTTGAATAAACTTAATGGCTTTATGTTAAACGAAAAGGTCTTGTCTAATTTAAATGAAAATGTTGCGGAAATAAATAAGCCTGCTCAGGAACAAAAAGACATTCAGCCAAAAGAAAAATCTTTCATAGAAAAAGCTCTTGAAAAATACATGAATCCAGAAAAAGACATTTCCACAGATGCAAATGTGAGAAACTTTCTGGATATTAAAGGCGATTTTGAAGTAAAAGATTTTACTACATGGAATGACAGAACTTGGAGAGCAACATCAGGCAAATGGGACTGGCAACCTCACTTTGATGTTGATACAAAGCAGGTCCTCATTACAACAGAAGTTGAAAACGAAAAAACTGATGAGCGAGATACAAAACTCTATGCTGTTCTTTATCCAGATGGAAGCGTAAAGAAACTTTACAATGAATATTCTGATGAATATGCCGCATTAAAACTTTCAAAAGCAAAACAACAGAGATTAGACGATATTATCGACCATTTTAAAATCAACTGGCAGCCTGTTATGGACGGCTATCTTGGAATGAAAGACAACAAGGCTTATTTTGCAACCTTACAGAAAAATGTCTCATTAGAAATCTCTGAAGCAAGATATTCAAGCTGGCGTGATAATCTTAAAGTTTTTAGTTCTAAAGAACTAAAAGAAATAAAAACTAGAAATCCTTTTAATGTCATTCTTGCAGATAACAACTACAGTGAAAGTGATTATGATACGTCAAACAGACGAGAAGAAGACTATTCTGAAATTCCTATATTTGCTAAGTTACAGACTTTGTTCCCAGAGAACGGAATTGTAAACCTTTCTAACATTGATGATGATAATGCTCTTGCACATCTTGCAGGAGATGAAGTGGAAATTCCAGAAGAAAAGAATTTTTCTAAAGATTTTGGTGGCTGGGGCGGAACTGATTCTGATGAAAGATGGGAAAAATATCTTGAATACGGAAGAAAACGTGATGAAAAAATCAAAGAACGCTGGGACGTTGCTCTAAACGAAGTTGTAAAGGCAAGCGGCTGTACAACAAAAGAAGAATATTTTGCGAAGGCAAAAAACATAATAGAAGAACGCCATAATAATAAAATGGCAATGCTTGAAGAGAAAACAAAAATCAAACAACAGGAAGAAGATGCAGACATCATTCTTAATGAAGTTTTAAAAAATCCTCTTGTTCCAGGAACTAAAGAATACTCTGTCGCAGGTTATGCAATCCTTTATTCACAGAATAAAGATGACCATGAAGCTGTTGATGTTCTAATTGATGGAAACAAATGTCTGACACTAAATAAAAACGCAAATCTTGTTACAACATATAACAATTACTTTGTAACTTCTAATTTCATAAAAAATGTTTCTGACTTATGGGAGAATATTCCTTCTGTAAGAAATGTTGAAGTTGAAGATGTAAAATTATCATTAAACAAATTGCTTGAAGGAAAACATTTCTCTCAAAAATCAATAGAAGAGGGAAGTGCCGTTAGTAATGCTGTCCTGCACATGGAAAAAGACCTAAATGAGACAGTGTTAAAAACAGCCCAAGCCTCGTATTCCATAAAAAAGAGTGGAACTATACAGAAAGTTTTTGCAGAAAAATCAAATTATCCGCTTTTTGAATTTGACAACAAAACAAACATCCTTAAATTTTATCAGAACAGCTATGAGAAAGGCTTCGGTTTTATAAGCGGTGCTGAGGATGTTTTCAAAAAGAGTTTTGAAAGACTTTCTGTAATAAAAGACATAACTATAAACGGAAGCCGCTATATTGATGTTGATGGCAATACAATAGAAGCCCCCGCAAAGTCTGAGCGTTATACACCTGTAAAAGAAAAAATTATGGATAACGCAGAATTTGCAAATACATACGGCAAAAACTGGAACAAAGAAGAGAGAGCTTTCTGGGCTGCCACAGATTATAAAGGCTATGTGGACCTTTCAAAACTGACACAAGAAGAAAGAAAAATACTTGAAACAAGTCCCAATTATTGTATAGACCCTTACATTGCAGCTGATGGAACTCTTGTCGGTGGAAACAAGTATATTCACAAAGAACTTTATGCTTCCGGCAATATCTATAAAAAATTAGATCTCATTGAAAAACTTCATAATAAGTCTGATATGGCTGAAAGGGTCTATCAGAAAAATAAGGCAATCCTGGAGGCTGCTCTTCCTGTTCCATTGAAATTGGATGAACTTGAACTTTCTGTCAATTCTCCTTTTATCAGAAATTTTAAGCTCAGCGGAGAGGCAATTACAGAACGATTTATCAAGTGGGCAACAGGTTATGATTTAGAAGACAGCCAGAATAACAGGGAGCAGATTTCCGATTTTTCATCGGCAGGTATCAGCAGGGAAGATATACCGCCTACAATTACTTGGGAAGATGTTACAAATTATATTGACGGAATTGCTCTCCCGGCAATCCGAGACGACAGTCTTGATGAGAAAGAAAAGTCTCAGATACGAAACAGAAAGATAAATGACCGTCAGGAAACAGCAGAAAAACTTTTTACTCGTTATATTAAGACTGTCTTAACGGAGGAAGAAGGCAAGTCCCTTTCGGATGCCTATAACAGACAGTTCAATGGCTCTCGTGAACCTGACTATGCTAAACTGCCACTTTTTATTGATGGAATGAATTTATATAGAAAAGGAAGTCATTTCCGTCTTTATGAACAGCAGATAAAAGGAATTTCTTTTCTATGTAATAAAGGAAATGGAATTCTTGCCTACGATGTGGGGGTAGGAAAAACAGCAGCAGGAATAGTTGCAACAGTTCAGCAGATTCAAAGCGGCAGGAGTAAAAGACCTTTGGTAATTGTTCCAAAGTCAGTGATAGGAAAGTGGGAAAGTGACATACACGAACTTTTTCCTAATATTCCGGTCAATAATTTAGAAAATTTTTCCCGGAGTTCAACAGGAGCATTTTACAATAAGGCAAATCATGGTTTAAATATTCCGGCAGGTTCAATAACTTTGACCACAAAAGAGGCGCTGAACAACATTCACTGGAATAAAACGACCGTTGATAAGTATCTTTTTAATGATTATGCAGATTTACTTGGTCTTACAGAAAAACTTCATTCAGATAATCCAAAAGTAAGGGCTGAAGCCAGGGAAAAAATTTATGAAGAAGTCTCTGGAAATGTGCGTGATGAGGATTATGTTGAATGGATAAATACAGGGTTTGACCATGTTACAGTTGATGAAGCCCATGCTTACAAAAAACTTGAAAGAAAACCACGGGCCAGCAAGGACAAAGATGGTAAAGAAAGAATCAGCGAATTCAATAGAATTGTTGGTTCTGGTGAACCTTCTGGAATTGCAAAGGAAATGTTCAATATAACTCAGATTATTCAGCAGCAGAATGAAAACCGTAATGTCTTTATGCTAACGGCGACACCATTTACAAACTCTCCATTGGAAGTTTATTCAATGCTCGTTTATGTTGCAAGAAAAGAAATGGAAACCTGCGGCATAAAAAATCTTAATGATTTCTGTTCCCAATATGCAAAAACCCGTTTTGAGCGTGTCGTTAAGCCTAACGGCAGTGTAGAAATGGCGACTGTAATGAAAGAGTGGGGCGACCTTCACGGTTTGCAGAACATTCTTAAACAGTACATAGATAAAGTTGATGGTGAGGAAGCTGGAATAATCCGTCCTGAGAAAAAAACTCATAAAGTCAATCTTGAAGCAACTGAATTACAGAAGCAGATTTTTGATTTTGCCATTCAAGAAGTAATGACATATAGACCAGATAAAAATTCCGGTGAAAAAGGTGCACCTGTGCTAGAAGCAATGAATATGATGAGAACAGCATGTCTTTCTCCTGCTTTACTGAAACAGGAAAAACTGGTTAATCCAACTACAAAAGAACCTTTGGATATTAAATTACCGCCTATTGAACAGATTGTTGACTGTTCGCCAAAACTCAAACTTGTCTGTGATACAGTTGTTTCCAATTGGAAAAAACATCAGGATTGCGGACAGATTATCTATATGCCGGTGGGAACAGATGCTTATCCTTATGTAATTGATTATATGGTAAAACAGGGTGTTCCTCGTGAGGTATTTGCATCTATAGACGGTCAGGCTGCAAAAATAGGTGGGAAAAATGTAAAAATTGGAAAGGAAGATGAAACAGATGATATTCGTGCAAAAGTTGCTGATGCTTTCAATGATAAAAAAAATCCATGCAAAATTCTTATCGGTTCTTCTGCAATAAGTGAAGGAATGGATTTAAATGGGAATTCTGTTGCACTTTATAACACAATGGTGGGTTGGAATCCTTCTGAATGTATTCAAGTTGAAGGAAGAATCTGGCGGCAGGGAAATCAACAGGGACACGTTCATATTGTCTATCCACTTATTTATGATTCAATAGATTCTCTTCTTTTCCAGAAACATGATGAAAAGGAAAGTAGAATTGACCAGTTGTTTAAATACAAAGGAAACACATTAAATGTAGCAGACCTTGACCCTGAAAAACTTAAATATGAACTCATCAAAGACCCTACTGTAAGGGCTAAAATGAAGCTTGACGATGTTGCGGCAGTCATAAAAAATGAGCTTTTAATGCTTGATTCTCGTCTTGCAGATTATGACAGCCTTGTAGAGTCAAAAATTAAGTTTACGGAAAAACTTGCGGAAAAAGAAGCTTCAAGAAAAAGTTATGTTGATAATCATGCTAAATCTATTGCAGACGGAAATCCGAACCGCAGTGAAGAAGAGCAGAAAGCTGGACTTGAACGCTTTGATAAGTCCATAAATGATGTAAAAAAACAACTTGAAAACATCCGCAAAAAATATGCAGAAATGGGCATTGAAAACGATTCAGACAGGGCAGAATATATAAACAAAATCAATGCAGAAAAGCACAGCAAGCAGGAAGAGTTAAACAAACTTTATGGAGAAGAAAATTTTCAAAAAGTTGTAAATAGTATTAAAAAGGAAATCACTGATGAAAAAACTCTTGAATTTGAAAATGCTCTTTTAAATCCTCTTGATAAGACAATTCAAGAAGATATGCTTCCGTTCCATGTCATAGAAAGGCAGGTAAAGGAATCTCGTTATAAGGAAGCAATGAAGAAAGCTGAAAATAACGAAATTGAACAGAATGTTTTGACGGAACAGTTCAAGGAATATCTTTCTGAATACGAAAAAAAGTGGGGTAGTGGAGTAAGAGAAGAACTTAAAGTTCAACAAGAAGTTCACACACCTCAGACTGTTGTTCCAAAGACGGAGGCAGAAGCAGAGCTAGAACCAGTTATACAAAAAACAGAACAAAAAACAGTTTCTACAGACAGTGAAAACATAGTTTGTGTAATCAACCATGAAATTGAAGTCTATGAAGATAAGAGACTTGAAGAAGCACAGAATCAGGGAATACTTTTTGCTGCTGATGAACCTGAAAGTGTTACAAGAGTCCTCAATAACTCACACGTAGACTGGAAAAATCCAACCTGCGAGAACTTCTCTGAAAACCTTTATGAAGCATTCAAGTTTAACAAAAAAAACATTTCTCAGGAAGCTGTAGTAAAAACCGCTGGAAAACTCATTGCCGGTATGTCAAAAGATGAAAAAGAAAAGTTTATAAAACTTACTTCACAGATGAACATAAAAGGCAAAGAAAAAACCGGTGAATTTTTAATGAAGATTGCAAAAGGCGAGCTTAAATTAGAGCCAAACAAGAAACCGCCTGTAGTTCAGAAAAATCAGGAAGAACCTGAATACGATATTTTCTAAAAAGGAGTTATGAAATGCTAACATTAGATATAAATAAAAACAATTATTCAATTAAAGGGTCAGCAGACGGAGCAAAAAAATTAAAAGCTGCCTTAATGGAAATGAACGAAACTCTTTTGGAATTGTACGAGAAAAATGAAAAAAGAGAAAAAATGGGATTAAAGCCGCTTCCTATGTCTTTTTCAATAAAAGATGAATTCGGAGTTGATTTAATTAAAGTCGGTGAAACTGCATCTTTAGATGAAATAAGAAAGGAAAAATTAAAATGGCAGGAAAATGTTCCGTATTCAATCAAAGAAAATGAGACTTTACAAGCATTAAACGAGATTGGAAACTCTACAAAAACTCAATATGAGTTTAATGAAGAATTAAGGGCAAAACTTAACAAAAACATTTTTGTCAAAGATGCAAATCTTACTCCCGGCGAAACTGCAATTCTGGATTATTTTGGAAACTCAAAAGGTCTTGTTTGCTCTATAAATTTTAAGGACGACATTTCCAGAAATCTGATTAAGCAGCTTATTGATAATGAAAGCCCTGAAACCAATGAGCCGCCAAAATCATTTCCGCACCTGTTTGATAACATTTTGAACGTAAACAAAGTATTCAAGAATAATCCTAATCGTAAGGAATACATTGAACAGGCAAGAACTTATATCAACATAAGCTATAAGCATTTAATTCCTAAAAAATATCTTGGCATTTTCTCTGAACGCTATGGTCTTGAAAAACTTATTCAGGCAGCAGAAATCAAAAATGAATTCAAACAGCCTGAGACAAATCAGAAAGAGTTCTTAAACAAAGTATCTTTTACTATGAATGAAGAAATTAAGAATCTCAACATGGGAATGAATGATTCTGCCGTTTTAATCGCTACAAAAAATATGATGAAAAAACTTAATCAGGAACAAAGAGAAAAGTTTATAAACATCATAAAGGAAAAGAACGTTGCTTCTATTGATAAAGGTCTTTCGTTCCTTTCTAAACTGGCTGAAGGACAAAACAAGGAAGATAAATCTAAATCAACAAAACCAAGTGTAAAAAAGTCAGGAAACATTGAAAAAGACGATGACAGATTGGAGGTATAATAATGAATGCAATAGAAGAATTTTCATATTACAAGTGGCTTGAAGACTTAATAAGAAATAGAAAGAAATCAGAGCTTTATTTAACGCACATAAATAAAGATGAAAAAGATATTGAAATCATGCTTTTAGCAGAGCAAATTATAAAGAAAAATCCAAAAGTTCTTGATGACATTATTGCAGGGACTGTAGACGCAACTCAAAACAGAAATATAAGCCAGAAAGATGTGCTTGATTTTCTCAGTAAAACAGAAAAGGGAACAATCGTTACTTGGAAAGACAAAGACGGAAACGAATACCTTTTTGTAAATGCAGGTAAAGGTTCTTTCAATAAAAAAAGGATTCTTATTCTGGGAGAAGATTTTAAGGTTGATGACCTTAATACTCTTAAAAAGGCACTCGCAAGGCAGGTTCTTCTTAAAGACATAAAGAAAGTCTATGAAGATATAGCAAGAAAGCACCAGACCGAAAAAAGAAACAAAACATACCTTAAAGATATGTTCACATACCTTAAAGATATGTTCTCTGAAAAAAACAAGATTAAAAACACAGCTTCAAACTTCAAAAAAAACTTTAAGAAGATTGTAAAGGAATATAACGGTATTTCTTCTATGGCAACAGTAGGTCTTATGGTAAAGACAATGAGCAGTACTGAAAAGAAAAAACTCACTGAATCTTTTACTGCTATGGGAATTAAAGGCAAAAACGCTCTTGAAACAACTTTTAACGCATGGAGAAACGAAGCCATAAATGAAATGCAGAATAAGTCTAAGAAGCCAAAGATAAGACATTCTATGTCTCAAGAACACGAAATGGGAATGTAATATGAACGAATTATATTTGAATGGCATTCCAAATGTAAAACAAGATAGTCTCTGGACTCCTTTTGAAAGTTATGTTCCAAGAAACATTTTTGATGTTGTAGGAAAAAAAAGCGAACTTGCCGTAAATCAAACACCAGCAAACTGGATAAACACCTCTAAACTTATCAGTATTTATAATGATCCACGTTTTGAAACTGCAAGGTATTTTATTATTAAAGACAATAAAATTACTGCACATATTTCCATTACAAACGAAATACCAAACTCAACAAGCGTTTATCCTCATACATGGATGCTGAACAGACTGCGACTACAGCTTGAAAAAGATAATTCATATTTGCTTTTTCAGCATAATCATCCGTCCGGCTATCCTTATCCGAGCGAAAACGATATAAATGTAACAAAATATCTGAACGGTTACTTCATTGACAATCACGAAAAACAGCGGTTCTTAGGACATATCATAACAGGAAATAACTGCTCATCTTTTTATGACGGAAAAAATCATAACTGGAAAGGAATCCAGAACGATAGTATTTGCAGATTAGATGAATTGCAGATAAGAACAGTCTATTCAAATCTTCCAAATGTACAGGGAAACCTTGCGCAGCTTAAATTAAATGAATATGCCAAACAAATTTGCAATAATAAAATTGATACAGATAATTATTCTGTAGGATTTTATGTAAATGCAGCTGGATTTATTACAGGAATAAGCACTTTAAATAACAGTAACTTCTGGAATAATCAACAAAAGATTATAGAAGAAATAAATGAAAACTCAAAAAAAGCCGGAGCTTCTTCTATATACATGGTTATTCCCAAAAACAATATACATCTTTTTGAACAGGTTGAAGATTTTTGTACGAGAACAAAAAAAATAGCAAATGTTTTAATGCCATCTGATGAAAGAATAATTCAGCTTGCAGAAAATAAATGCAGCAGCTCTATTTTTCATTCGGGCGAAAGCGTACCTCTAAAGGTCTTAGACAGCAGGGAAATGAGTTCGCAAATCAGAAAATTACAACAACAGAAAAAGAATAATCAGTTTGATTATGAAATTGACAGATAGGAAATTTTAAAATGAAAGAATTGAATCAGGAACAGCACATTCAGCTTTTACAGTTTATGAGCCTTATGCAGACTTGTAAGACAGAAGAAGAACTACAGGCATTAAAAGAACAATACTTCAATATTCCTCGTTATGAATTTTTGCAGGATTATATATCAGAAAAAAGTGAAAATCAGAGTTTATCTTCCTATAAAACAAGTCTTATTTATGAAATGGATAAATACCAGCATGATTATAAAATTGTTTATGGAGAAAACTTCCCTGCATACAAAAAAGAGACTATGCCTAACAATAAGGCTGATTATACCGTTATTCATCTTTTAAACGAAATAAGTGAATGTGATGATATTGAAGCGTACCAAAAACTTATGGAAGAGAAAAACAGATTCCCTAGAGTAAAGATTGAAGCTCTTTCTCATGAGTTTACAGGTATTTATTTTTCAAATGAAAATGAACTTCCTACCAATATAATTTTGAATTCTCCTGAATCCAATTTCAACGCACGAAGACAGCTCGTAGAAGCCGGTTATTCACCGTTTACACTTCCTTCTGTAGAAGATGTAAGGGAAAACGGCTTTGAATGGCTACATGAAGAAATCTCTCATTTTAAGGAAACTCTAAATCCAAACTTTATTGAACAGGAAACACAGAGGAATCAAGAACCAGAATTCAATGAACAAGAATACGAAGAAGAGTATGACGATTTTATTGAACCGATGGATGAAAATGATGGAATGAGTGCAATGGCAGCAGAAGCAGATTACAATGGTTCTCTTATTGAAAATGAAGATATTGATGAAGTGCAGCATCAGATTGATATAGATAACGGACTTATTGACGAAAACGAAAACGAGATTATGTACGATGGTTCTGAAAGTGAACAAGAGGAGAATTTTGAAGAGTATATTCATTCAGAAAAATTCATTTCAAAAATTCTTGATACTCCAACAAATTCAATGAAAGTTAATAAATCTCTCAATACTGAGTTTAGTAATAATGATATTCCTGTAGAAAATAATGAAGTTGAACAAGAGCCTAAACCGGAAAATGAATCTCAAAATTATGAAAATAATAATTCCAATGTCTCTGCTCCAAAACCAAAAAATAAACAAGAACTACATCAGTTCTTCATAAATAATCCTTATACTTCAGGAACTCCAGTACCTACTATTGCAATGAGAAATGAACAGACCGGTCATTCTACTTTTATAGAAGGTTATGAATTTGCCCGCCTTGAAGATATAGGAAAACCAAATCCAGCGTTTAGGGATGAAAATGGAAAACAAATAAAACCTGATGGTCAGACTGTAGTTCTAACAAAACCGGCTTTTAAGGAAGTAATAGACGAAGAAACTGGAGAAAAGAAACTTGTTCCAGATGATAAAAATAGAAAGTTTATAAGAATTTCTCGTGACCTTTATGAACAGGCAATAAAGAACTCTGAAATAATTGCGAAAAGAAATCCAAAAACTGAACAGGAAAAACAAAAAATGTTAGATGATTATCTTGAAGCTGCTCATCTTGATGAAAAAAAACAACTTGCAAATACAGCATCTAACTTTTGGCATAATTATAAGGCAGGAGTAATGACTATTGCAAATAATAAACAAGAAGCTATGGCTTTTGCAAAAAGACTTGTAATTGAAATGATTCCATCAGAAAGAGAAAAGTTTGCAGCTATGGTTAGAAAGTATGAAAAACTTAGAGGAACAGACGGTAAGCACCTTTCTTATGATCAGCGAATTATTGATTTTTATGATAACATGGGACTTAAAATTACAAACAATTCAATTTGGAGAGACCATGTTGATGAAAAATACAATACTCTTGATGCAATCAAACAGAATACAGAAGTCTTTGATAAAGAAGGTCAGCCTTTAGATAAGTCCTGCCGCATGAAAATTGGTGATACAATAAAAATGTCTGTAACAGTAGACAGTGCATTGAGCAACAAAAAAATCAAGCTTCCAATACAGGAATACCGCCTTGTTGCACACTCAAAAGATAACAATTCTGTTGCATTGATTTCAGCAGACGGAAAGCAAAAAATCATAAAGAACAGAGAAGATTTTATTAAAGAAGTCCAGAAAGTTGAAAAGAAACTGATGAAAAAACAGCAAAGAGAAGACAGATATGAATCAATTTCCATGTAACTTCTAGGTTGTATTTAGGTTTATATAATGTAGTTTACATTTTATATTGTATATGTTAGTATTATATAAACAAAGGCTTACCCACAAGTTTACCACAGCTTACGGCTTTTCCGAATCTCTCTATGGGTTCTCCAAAGCCTACTGTGGAAAACTTATGGATAACGAAAGGAGTTATTTATGAAAAAAATATTTAACGTGCTGTTGTTGGTTTTTGTTTCAATTCTTTTCTATTCTTGTCAAACTTCTCCTGAAAACAAAGGAAAAATTGTCGTTACGAATCAGGCAGAAAATGAAACCGATGTAATCATTGCCGTATATGCTAAACCTGAGGGGCTAGATTCATATTCATTGTACTGGAGCAGTGCAGACGGTGCCGGCTATATGCAGGATGCTTATTTTTACATAGAAAGTGGAAATTATGATGTGCGGGTATATGTAAGAAAACAAACCGCCTTTTTTCCATATTATACAGAAACTTATTTTGAAACCGGCTATAAAAATCCTGTAAAAGTTGAAGAAGATGAATACAGTTTTATTTATTATGACGGTAAAGGCATTTATCAGAAGTAAGAAAGCGGTTAAAAACTTATTCCGAAATTCCTTGAGAACCTGTCGATAATTGCCATCAGGTAAAACTGTTATTTCCGTAGATTCAGCAAAATCCTGCACGTCTAAAAAGATTTTCTTCTACGTCCATCCGGAAAATTCTGTACGCCCAAAAAGATTTTACTGAGCGTACAAAGGCCTTTTTCAGCGCGCTTCTTTATATGATAAAATTTATCAGATTTTATTATACTTTTTGTTAATTTTTATTGACTTCAAATCAATGTATTGTTATATTACAGATACAGGACTTAAAACTGCTCCAGTCCTAAAAAAAATGACCGTTATAAAACGGTTCTAATTTCAGCCTAAAAAAAGGAAGGCTTACTATGGCAGAAGAAAAGGAAAACATTTTTGCAAGGAGGGTTAAGGATTTAATGAAAGAAAACCGCTATTCACAGAAGAAGCTCTGCGAAATCTGCGGTATTACAGAAGCTGCATTCAGCCGCTACATGACCAGCGGACGGATGCCCAGAACGGATGTGCTTGCAAACATTGCAAACACACTTCACACAACAAGTGACTATCTTTTGGGTAACGATGCCCACTATGGTTACGACCAGCTTAAGATTCTGCTTGCAGGCAGCAAGGATGACTTAAGCAAAAATCAGAAAATCAGCTTGATGAAAATTCTCATGGACGAATACAGCCGCCCAGAGGATGAATAAAAGGTCCTCTTATGCCGTCATCTCGCTCAAAATCTGGCGTTTGATTGGTTCGGCGGTAAAGTAATTTTTACTTCTGATAAATTAGAAGAAATGAAAACTGATAACGCAATCAGAAAAATTTATTTTAATTTCGATAATACGAAAATTAAGAGAGTAAAATAATGGCAGAAGAAAAAAAATATTCAGGCTACGGTTACCACGGCGGCGGTCGCAAAGCTAAAGGAGGTGAACCTAGAACTTGCACAATGTCTATCGTTTGTACTAGGTCTGAGAAAGAAAAAATTAAACAAGACGCAAACGAGTACAACTTAAGTGTTTCAGAATATTGCACAAAGAAATTGCTAGACAAACTTTAATTTTTTTCATAATTCAGGTTTTTAAAAGAAAACTTAATAATTATAAGGAAGGTTAAAAAATGATTACATTAAATAAAAAGGATTTTGATATAAGAATCTATTTAATTCCACTCATAGTAGGAATTGCTATATCTTTATCAATTACTATTATGAAGATAATTGAATCCAAGAATACAGTTCAATCCGTCGGAGGTGATGGTTATTATTGGTTACAAGCTCCAAAAGGCTCGTACGAGCTAAAACTTAATGAAGAAGTTAAAATTCCAATAAAAATTTGTACCCCAAATGAATTTCTTTTAGAAGAAATAAAAAAAGAAATGTCTAATAAAATTTTTGATAAAAATATCATTGAATTATCAAATACTGAAAAAAAGGAACTAGATGAAGCATTTTCAACATTTCTGACTGTTAAAAAATCTCTAAATTATCAAACACATGATATTAGGATTAAGATAGAACAAGAAGAAAAAAATTTGGAAATCATCAATGAATTTTTTATTGATGAAAACACAAAAACATATTCAATAAAAGCATTAAAAAATGGTAATGCAGTTATTTGGTTCTACATAGGAGATGATATATCAACTTGTGTATTTATTTCTGTTGAGGAGGAAGATGCAGACTGAATATCATAGGCTTAGCTTAATTTTCTTGTTCTTTTCAGAAAAGCATTCTTTACATATATGCACACCGCCTAAAGTACCGTCTGCATACCAGCCGTTATCGTTAATCTTCCGCTGTCCTAATCCAATAAAATAGCATAAGTTTGACTCCTGAAGATTACTTTATCCTAATACCATTTTCCCAGTATTCTTTAGTTGTAAAACCGTCTGTATATACAGCTTCAAGTCCATCGTCCCTGTGCAATTTTCCTTCCCGCCAGTATTCAATATGCCCCTCCGTTTCTACGGCTGGTTGCACTATCAGTTTTCCATCTTTTGAAAAAGAATCACCGTCAAGCAATCCATGGCTGAAGCGTAGAATTATTTCTTTATCGTTTTTTACAGTCATTCTTGTTCCTTCGGCAAGATTTCCAGTTTCGTCATAAGACCTGATGACTGTTTCTGAATCCACATAAAATAATGATTTTGTTTCCATTAGCTGTTTTCCTTTTTCTCAAGTTCTGTCTTTAACGAACTTCTAGCTCTTATAAGAATGAGTTCTCCTTCGTTCCACCATTCTTCCCAGTCTCCCCAGTCTGAAATTACAGCAGGTCCATTTACTCTGTGAAGAAAGCCGTTTTCAAAATATTCTGTGTGTCCTGTTTCTGTCTCATAAGCTGGAATATCAAGACCATCAGGAGCCTTACCGCCATGAAGCAAACCGTTTCTAAATCTAACAATAGTATCAGACACCATATACTGACCGTCACAAGGCTTCTGAGAAACATCGTTAAATACTGTAACTCCCTGATATTTTAAACATTCGGATTTAGAATATGACTTATCCGGGGTTTTCATTTCAATAATTTCATTCATAAAAATAATCTCCTTATTGTTTTATATAGACAGATTGCCACAAGGCTTTAAGACAATCTGCTATATATTTTTTTTCAGTCTGATAAAAGAGAAGCAGCTTCTTCTCCTGCATCAATCAGACTGTCAACTTCTACCTGCAAACGCTCACATTCACAAAGAGTAGTTTTCAATACATCCTGTAAAAAACAGGATGTTTCAGTTGTGATAGTTTTTTCTTTATTTTTTTCTGAGTTTTTGAGGTCAGTTGCTATGGATCTCAATAAATCAGATGTTACAGGTATTTTGATTTCTATCATTAGTATATTTCCTCCGTAAATTTAGGTTCTGAATACATTTCTTCTGCTGGAAGTTCACCAGAATACATCTGTGCTTCAAGAGGTTTTGTTTCGATTTCTCTTGATTCGTTCCCTTCATTTTTTGAATTTGGTCTGCTGACAAGTTGAATGTCATCAACTGCAATTTCAAGTTTTGAAAACTTCTTGCCGTCTTTTTCCCATCTTCTCTGAATTAAATGGGCTTCAATCGCTACAAGTTGACCTTGAACAAGATACGGAGCTAGAGCTTCTGCTCGTTTCCCATAAAGAGAAAAATCAAAATAATACACGGTTTCGCCCCAGGTTCCATCCTGATTTTTCTTTGACTGATTGTTTGCAATCGAAAAATGCGCTATAAACAAGCCTTCACTCGTAGTTTTTGTTTCTGCATTGCGAACCAACCGACCCATAACAAATGATTTGTTAAAATCTGACATAATTTATGCCTCCTGATTGATTATATTTTTGCGGTTATTTCTAACTCACAAGTCCATATTTAATGTTTAATTCTTTCTCCTTTTGTTCTACTAGAACATTTTTCTGCTTTCTTTGTTCTGGAGTTTCCTTAATCAAATCTATAAAAGTATTCATACTAAAATAGATGTCCTTTAATTCGTTCTGATAATCTGTCTTTTGTTGATCCGAAAGTTTCAGGTATTTTTTATGAATTATGACCTTTTCTTTATTGTCGAAGGCAGATATGTCAAAATCACATTCCGGGCATGATGAAATATAATCTGGGAGAAATTTGTTTCCACAACAAGGACAGACTATTTTCCTTTCCTCGACTTTTCTTTGATTCTCTTCTTCATTTTGTTTTTTGAGAAGAATAGTCTGCTGCTGCTCTGTGAATTCCTGTGCAATATCACTTTGAAAAAACAATCTGTAAGCAAGTCCTCTTGGATTTTTTACCTGATTTATTTTTTGCTTTTCTGAAAGTTTGTTTTTGATGAAAGAAAAATACAAATCATGATTATTTATTTGATTTTTTGAGAAAAACGCTGCTGCTTTTCTTGGAAAGTCTGAATCAAAAGCGTTTTTTCCGAAATATTTTTCACAAAGTATTTCAAAATCAGTTTTTTTAACAGCAGTAGCACTATCTTTAATATTATCATTAGTATTATTGGGTAAAATTTCTTTACTACCCATGGTTAAATTTTTTGACCACCCTGGTAAAGTTTCTTTACCACCTTCGCTCTTTTTTTCTGTTTGGAGTGGTAAAATTTCTTTACTACCTTTCAACTCTTTTTTATTCTGAGGTGGTAAAATCTCTTTACCACCTTTTTCTTCTTTTTGTGGAATTTTTTGTAATTCTGATTCAATATTACGAGATTTTTTTGTATAGTATTCGCAACCTGCAACAGAATTTTTATTGTAAATTATTGACTTTACTATCATACCTTTGTCTATGAGGCTTTGAATACAAGCAATTGCGGTAGGTTTAGAAATATTCAGCCATGCCATGATATAATTTAAACTTCCCTTGAATACAGATTTTCCGTCCTGACAAAACCCATGAATAAGGGCATAGACAAGAAGTTCGTTGCCCTTTAAATCGAGTTCATTTATCATCCAGCCAGAAATTTGTATATAATTCTCGTTTTTTATGTTCATAATCTACCTGACATTTTCTTTTTTATTTAAATTGTAAAACATCATCTTCTACTTCTTTTTGAATTTGATACCTCATCTTTATGTCTTGATTTATGCAGATAAAAATGTATGCAATTTTGTTTAAGATTTTTTTAATCATTTTCATTGTTCTTCTCCCAATTGAGATGCACAAATATATGCAATACTAAATTTCTTTTTCTTACGAGTTTCTGCATGATGTTGCGCATCATATCTTAAATGGCAGGGAGCGCAATATGCTTTTAAATTATCTTTATTACAGTTCTGAGGATTATGGTCCAAATGTGCAGTTGTAAGAGTCCTTTTGTGTGTATCAAACGGTTCTCCCGGCTTCCTGCATTGCTTGCCGCATTTTTCGCAAATCCAACCGGCATTATCTTTTACGGAAAAAGCAATTTCATTCCAATTCTTTGGATATATGGCTCTGTTCATCGGCATTTATTTTCCTGTCCTTTTGTTTGTATAAATTCTTCGAGCTGTGTATAAAATCTTTCACAAGATGAAGAGATTGCATTGAGTTCATAACACCAGCTAAGAATATGATTATTGTCTTTAATTTTGAGGGATTTTCTTTCTTCTTTGTTTCTTATGAGTTCAATCGTTTTCTGAAGTCTTTCAATAACAAGTCCAAGAAGGAAGTTTTCTTTTGTTCTTTTAATCAGTTCTGTTATTTCATCCTCGGATTCACAGTCTTCCAACATTCTTACCGTTTCTATGAAAAGCTCTGCAAGTTCCGGCACGTTATGAAGGTTGTCGCTCAAACATAATAAGAACCGGCTTTCATTTTTATTAAATGATGAGCGAAATGCCGATGCAGCCTTGAAAATATTTCTGACAAAGTAGCCTTGATATTTTTCTATCAGAATGCAGCTTGCAATTGCCGATTTTAGAAAATCTTCAAATGAGTTTACCATAATTTTATTACATATATGATTTTTTGATTCCATTTTATTTTGTCTCCTCTATATTTTTTTCAGCCTGCTTTATTCTATGAACTTATCATCTTATAAATTTTCCCATAAAGAAAAGTCCGGCCATTATAGAAGCTAATCCACCCAAACAGTGAATCCCCATATACAGACATTCTATTTTTGCTGGTCTATGTTTTGAAATAGAACAAAATATTAGTGCAATTGCAGGAAATAAAATAAAATTTATTCCTAAACCAAAAAATACTATAGCTTTTTCCATAAATTGCTCCTATTCCCAGCCAGAACCTGGATCTCCATTTGACTTGTGTATTTCAAGGATTTTGTCAGCAATTTCTTTAGTACAAACAAAATAAAAGAAAGTATCATCTTCTACATCAAGTAGAATACGGTCAGGACTTATTGTATAGTCAGAACAAAAAACACATTTTCCATCTGTAGGTCGTCTATAGAGATAATAAACATGTCTATAAAACTCTTCAGGTACATCTTCAATTGAATTAACTTCATAAGGACCGCTATGATAAGCATCTGCTTTTTTCTTTATCAATATATTTTTATTATCATTATTATTCTGTTCAACTTGAGAAATGTTTTTTTCAGAATGTTTAAATATCAAGTTCCTATCTTGGCAGGTACGTATAAGTCCTACAATTCCAAAAGTTATTACAATTAAAGTTGCAACATGCATTGGTTTCTTTTTATTAAGTAATGTAGAGATTACAAACAACTCAATTAAACAAAAACCAAGACCAATAAAAAAATAGTTTATTTCCATTATTATTTTATTGTCCATCATTTTTCTCCTCGTATATTTTCTCTTAAAACTTTTTTCATCATGAAATTATCTGTCGTTATTTCATATCCGTCTTCTGTAACAAATGTAACTACAGTTTTTCTGTTATTTTGATTTGGTATGTATGCAAAGCCACTTTTACCGCCTATGTTAATAAAACTAAATGAATCAAGTGGAAGAGGACTGTCGAATTTCAGTTTTTGTTTTAGTGGGTCTACATAATATTCAGTATCATCTATTTTGAAGTAATATACGTAGTCATTCTTAGAATAGGCAAGCTCCGAACCGGATTTTCTCAATAGATACCATATACCAAACAGAGTTAAAACTATAAAAATACTTGAGACAATCATAATTACACATTCCAATGGTGTATTTTCCAAATCTTTTGTTTTTGTAACTTCGTCTTTTGTTTTCATTTTATTCCTCCTGACCTTTTATTTAAGAAAATCTACCTGCTTTTCAAGCAGATAATGTATTCTTTTATCTAAAGAAATCTTTTTCAGCAAATAATCATCAAAAAACTGAAATAGAAGTTTTTTTGTTTTTCTGTCAAAATGATTCCTCCTCCTTAATAATTACTTGCTCCTTTGAACTCTGGATTTCGATTTCTGAGCCTTTCATAACGTTTATTGATTTTTTTAGTAAGTTTTTCAATTCTTCTCTCGGACTCTTTGATACTCTGCTGCACGTCTTTCTTATTGACGAGGCAAATGAGCCGTTCATGCTCGTCAAGTGTCGTATTGGCAAGATCCTCGTCCATATAGGACATTTGCGTCTCAGAATAGGTTTTAATCATTTTTTCAATTCTCAGGTCTCTCTCGAGACTATTGATTTCTGTTATTATTGTTTTGTTGGTTGTTATTCTTGGACATATGGTTGTTATTCCTGGACATATTAAGCCCAGAAAGAAACAACTGACTGATATGACTGATAATAATAAGATTAAGATAAGGATTTTTTTGTTCATAAGTTTTTCCTCTTTATTCATATATAGCTATCAATAATCTATTTCAAATTTCTCATAGATTATTTCTTTGGAAAAATCAGAGAGTTTTTCATCGTCTCGGATTTCATCTGCTGATTTACCTTCATCTATTAGACTGAGGATGTAGACATAGATTTCGTAGGCAAGGTCGCTGCCTTTTTTCAGTCCTATTTCGTAGGCGTTTTTGCGTTCATTGGTCCTGGCAACATCTTCTTCTGGCGTCAATTTATGTACATCTTCCCTTGGATGCTCGGTTATGAAACTTAATGCACCTGGATTTCCTTCGTTGTCTTCCAGCGCATCAGAAATATCATCAAAATCATCAGATGCAGAATTATCAGAATCAAGATTTTCATCCGACTTTTTCTTTGATTTACGGACTTTTTGATATGCCTGATTGATTGACAGCTCGTTGTTTTTGATTTTCTCTTTTGTTTCTTCATCTGCCCGATTTTCAACGGTTCTCGCATGTTCGATTGTAGATGCAGAAATACCCAGTTCTTCTGCAAGACGTTCTGTCGCACGACCTTCACCATTTCTGTCTTCCATATTTATAGAATCAAGATTGTTTGCATAATTATAAATTTCTGCCTGAGAAAGATTTCTGCGGTGAAACTGCCTGTCTTTGGCATATTGAATTGCATCTTCAAGACTGCCAAATGTCTTATATACAACAGGAACTTCATCCAAGCCAATCTTTTTTGCAACCATAAGCCTTGTATTTCCGTCTGCAACTCCTAAGATAGTTCCGTTAGGAAGTTTTGCAATTACAATCGGTTCTTCGTTTTGAAAACCGTTTTTATTCATTGACTTTTCTATATCTTCTACAACTTTGTCCTGTTTTGTAAAAATTTCAGAAAGTTCTGGAATGGTTTTTATTTCGGATACTGGAACAAGTTTTGCAAGTACATTCATTCCTGTTCCCATAAGTGCTGTGTTTGTATTTGTTACTAATTTTGCCATTTTCTAATTCTCCCTGTTATTTTTATTTCCTTAAAATACTTCCGGTCTGTTAAGTGTTTCTTCATCAATAAAACATTCCGCAAGATTACAGACTGCATCATAAAGAGCCGGATTATTTACTGCATTTGGAAAATTTTTATTTGATAGAAGTTTTTTCCTGTCATTGATTTCATTTACATCTTGAGTCCATGGAAGCCAGCAGGAACGAGGTGTAATATGTCCTGCAAAAGTCTGTTCATAACGGTCAATGTATTCTTTTTGTTTTCCACCATAAGATTCTTCCCAGCGTTTGTTGTAACCATTTATTGTGATAAACCATGTAGGTATTTTGTCTTCAATCTCACTTATCAAATGTCCGAGTAAATCATTTGCAGAATCAAAACTATCATTATCTTGCAGGCACGGTGTGATATTAAAATCTGCTGCACGGATAGCATTGATCTTAAAATTATCATAAGCAGGCGCACAGTCAATTATAAGGAAATCAAATCCTGTAGTATGATTTACGATTTTTTCAAGCCGGGAATATTCCACTGTTCTTTGAGAAGAAAGATTTCTTGAAAAAGGAATAAGAAAGAGATTTTCAAAATCGGTAGGAAGTGCATAATCATAAAGATTATTTGCTTCATCAAAGATTGCTAAAGCCGTATTATGTGTCTTGCGAGCTTTATTATAAGAATCTTCATCTGTTTTAAGCAAAAAGTTTGTTGAAGAATGTGTCGATGAGTCAAAATCAAAAACACACACCTTGTAACCTGCGGCTGCAAGACATTTTGAAAGAAGGATTGAAAGGCGGGATTTTCCTACACCACCTTTGTCAGCATTGATTGATAATACAGTTGGTTTTTTGCTTGCGGAATCCGAAGCGTTGTGATTTTCATTCATAGTAGTTCCTCTTTACTATAAAAGTTTAGTATTCGTTCTATACAGAACTATGCACAGTGCAGGAATCGAACCTGCCGGACGGACGGTTAGGAACTTACAGAAACCTGTAAAAGTCCGTCCATCCGTCTGCCCCGCCAGCAAAAACTGTGCAAAAAAAGCTACTGGTTGAAAAAATAAAACTTATCTTTTCAACCTTAACCGTTGTAGCCGTAACGTGTAGTTTATTCATGAAAGTGAATACATAAAATTAAAGTTATAAACTACAAATAAAAACACCAGCAAAAAACATCCCGCAAAGTCCTCTACTGGTGTTGTGAAAGCCAAAGTTACAAGAATGTGCGGTTCATTCTAGTTAAGTTGCAAATCCCTCCCGAAATATTCTCACAAGGGGTAAGATTTTCATTTGCAAATTAACTAGGGTAAGATTATCACGAGGACACGATAGTGTCAAGTCTTTTTGAAAATATTACCCTCTCTTTTTGTAAATTCTTTATGTTTGTATTTTTTACTTTAAATTGCTTTTTTGTATGGTGCTCGATA
>NZ_FUWG01000003.1:223357-284710 GCF_900167145.1 Treponema porcinum
GTTAAGTTGCAAATCCCTCCCGAAATATTCTCACAAGGGGTAAGATTTTCATTTGCAAATTAACTAGGGTAAGATTATCACGAGGACACGATAGTCCTTTCCTGAATAATTGACAGTATATAATCCGCGTGTTAAAATAATTCACTATTCTATCATTATAAAAAAAGGATTCAAAATGAAACGAGGTTTTTATACTATTGGATCGCTCATCATTCTTTTGATTGCAGCTTTTATTTTTGTTCTTGTACCGATTTTCTCAGGCGGAAGAACCGGCACACGACTGCCGCCGTTCGGCTCGTATGACGGAACGGAAATCAGATATGAACAGGGCAGCGATTTTGCAAATTACGTTGCAAATTATGCAGACTATTTCAAAAATCAGAACATTGAAATCGACAATTCTAATTACTATTACATTTTTAACTATGCATTCAACGCAACTGTAACGCAGCTTGCTTACAAAAAAGCCGTAAACAAAAGCGGCTGGAAAGTTCCACAGACAGCAGTAAACCGCGCAATGATGCCGTATTTTACTGACGAAACAGGCAAGTATTCTTCAAAAATGTACAAACTTGCAGATCCGCAGGCTGTTGCAGACCTGAGAAAGAATTTTGAATCAAGCCTTACAACGGCACGCTTTGCAGAAGATTCATTCGGCGGAGCTGCATCTTTCGGAAAGGAAACTTTGTACGGTCTGAAAACCTCAGAAACTGAAACATCGTTTATGCAGAACTTAAACAGCAGCAAACGTTCATTCAACCTTGCAGTATTCAATATGAACGAATATCCGGATTCTGAAAAAGCAGCATATGGAAAAGAAAATTCTCAGAAATTCGTAAAATACGATTTCTCAGTCATCACCTGTGCTGACAAATCAAAAGCACAGAGCGTTGCAAACAGCATTACTTCAGAAAAAATCACGTTTGCAGATGCAGTCAATGAATATTCACAGAAATCATATTCAAATTCCAATGGCAAGATGACAAGCCAGTATCATTACCAGCTTGAAAGCATCGTAAAAAATCCTGATGATTTGAAAACTATCGCCGCACTTGCAAAAGACGAAATCAGTGCACCGGTACAGACAAGTATCGGCTACACAATTTTCAGGGCAGACTCTGCTGCTGCAGAACCGGATTTCAATGACGAATCAACATTGAGGACCGTATACAACTACATTACGACTAACGAATTCAGCAGGATTGAGGAATATTACACATCCCAGGCAGAAAAATTTGCCGCTGATGCAAAAACAGCAAATTTTGATGCTACTTGCAAAAAGTACAACGCAAAGAAGGCAGTTGTTCCTGCATTCCCGTTGAATTACGGCAGCGTTTCCGTTGCAGACAAACTTGATACAAGCATTGAAGGTCTTTCCGGAGCAAACACGAACGAAACGTTCTTTAAGACAGCGTTCTCTCTTGCAAAAGGCGAAATCTCAAAACCGGTTGTAAACGGAAGAAACATTCTTGTCCTTCAGCTTGCAAATGAAACAGCCGCAGACACAGAACCGACAGATTCTGATGTTATTGCAGACGAAATCAGAAATTATGATTCATCAGCAGCTCAGACAGCGCTTCTTTCAAGTCCTAAACTGAAGAACAACCTTAGCGAAGTTTTCTTCAAATATATTATGACCAATAACTAATCTCCGCATAGTACGAGGAATTATTTGTCAGAAAATGATAATGACAAGCCCTGTCTGGTAGAAACCGGCCGGGGCTTTTCTGTTAAATACAAAGACAGGCTTCTCTATTCAAAATATGATCCGCAGAAAAACATTCTGCAGACAGTTCAGTCCCTAAAAATTCTTCCGGGAACGCTCATTCTGGCGCTGTCACCGTGTCTTGGTTATGGACTTGGCGAACTTTCAGAAAAACTGCCAGAAGACTGCTTTATCTTTGCCGTTGAGCGTGACGAAAAACTTTTCTACCTTACAGAAATAAATTGCGCAGAAAAATACAATAAAGAAAAAAAATGCATTCTTTTTTCCCCTGAGCAGCTTGACGAACTTCCGGCATTATTGAACGGACTGACTTCGCCTTTTCGGGGAAAATTCAAGCGCGTACTGCGAATTGCCTTCAGTGCCGGTGCTTTTCTGAACGAAAAGTTCTACACGTTTTTTTACAGCGCAATGCAAAAATCAATAGCGCAGTTCTGGAAAAACCGCATTACGCTTGTAAAGTTTGGAAAACGCTATTCCCGTAATTTTTTCAGGAACATCAGCGCTTTAAAAGAGAACTATAAAATTGACGGATTATTTAAAAGCGTTTCAAAACCCATTCTTGTCTGCGGAGCAGGAGAAAGCCTTGAAATCATACTTTCGGCGGAAAAAAATGTTTCCGGCAAATTCTATATTATAGCGGTAGATGCAGCACTTCGTGCTTTCAAGGCAAAAAACATACACGTTGATGCAGTTGTCTGCGAAGAATCACAGATTGCAATTTCAAAAGCATTCATAGGATGCAGGCAATATGCAGACCGGGCGTTCGCAAGCCTTTCTTCCTGCCCTGAAGCCGCATCTACCGCCGGAAAATCAACAGCCTTCTACACTACTGTTTTTGACGAAAGAAATTTCTTAAAACAGATTTCCGCTTCTTCCATCCTTCCTGCTGCCGTTCCGCCGCTCGGCTCAGTCGGTCTTACAGCAGTTTACCTTTCGCTTTGCCTGCGCGCAAGCAACGAAGTACCGGTCTATATCACCGGACTGGATTTTTCTTTTTCTCCGGGAAAAACTCACGCAAAAGAAACTTTCCCTTCAGCACAGAACCTTCTTGAATTAAACAGGCTTAATTCTAAAAAATCATACGCCTCTGCATTTTCTGCCGGAACATCCACCGTTTCAGACATAAACGGAAGAAAAACTGTTACTACAGTCGCCCTGAACGGATATGCAGAACTTTTCAAGCAATTTTTCTGCAATGCCCGAAATCTGTTTGACTTGAGAAACTGCGGACTTCCGCTTAATCTTCCGAATGCAGATTTCACTACCGTTTCCGAACATCTAAGTAATGAAAACAGTTTTTCCTGCAAACAGCCTGTTTCGCCGGAAAAAAATGCTGAAAATGAAAAAATATCACGTTTTTTCCGTGATGAAATAAGTGCGCTTGAAGAACTGAAAGACATTCTTTCAAACGGTCAGAATGAAGACAGCAGGACGCGCAACGAGCGCATAAAAAAACTGCTTGAATGCAGGGAATATTTATACCTTCACTTCCCTGACGGAATTTCAAGCAGCCTTGACATAGGATTTCTAAAGCGAATCCGGGCAGAAACAGACTATTTTCTAAAACTGTTTAATCAGCTTCGTTGTCTTTAAGAACGGCAAGGAACGCAGACTGCGGCAGCTCAACGTCACCAAACATCTTCATACGCTTTTTTCCTTCCTTCTGCTTTTCCAGAAGCTTTCGTTTACGGGTGATGTCGCCGCCGTAACATTTTGCAAGAACGTCTTTACGAACTGCGCTGACTGTTTCGCGTGCAATTATCTGTCCGCCGATTGCGCCCTGAATGGCAACCTTAAACTGCTGGCGTGAAATTTCGTCTTTCAGACGCTCGCAGACTTTTCGCGCACGATCCGTCGCATTATCCTTAAATGAAAGGAAAGAAAGTGCGTCAACAGGCTTGGAATTAAGCAGAATATCAACTTTTACCAGCTGGGTCGGACGGTATCCAATGACCTCATAATCAAACGACGCATAACCGCGGCTGAAACTCTTTAATTTATCGTAAAAATCAAACAGAACTTCTGCAAGCGGCATTTCGTAAGTAAGTTCGACTCGTTTTTCATCAAGGTACGTCATATTCGTCTGCTCGCCACGTTTCATTTTGCACAGTTCCATCAACGACCCCAAATACGTTGCCGGAGTTATAATCGATGCCTTTATATAAGGTTCTTCCGCGCTTTGAATTCTTCCCTGCGGATATTCAGCCGGATTATCAACAAAAGTTTCAGAGCCGTCCGTTAAATGCACGCGGTAGCGGACTGACGGCGCAGTAAAAATAATCGCCTGATCGTAGTCGCGCTCAAGGCGCTCCTGAATAATCTCCAGATGAAGAAGTCCTAAAAATCCGCATCGGAAACCGTTTCCAAGCGCAATCGAATTGTCTTTCTCATAGACAAGGCTTGCATCATTGAGCTTAAGCTTTTCAAGACTGGACTTCAATTCCTCGTAATCGTTTGAATCCATCGGATAAATTGAAGAATAGACGACTGGCTTTACTTCTTTAAAACCTGCAAGCGGCTCGGCAGCAGGATTATCTGCATTTGTAATCGTATCACCAACGCGAACGTCGCTTACAGTCTTTATGCCGGCAATAATATAGCCTACATCACCAGCCTCAAGACAGCCGGTCGGCTCGTAATCAATCTTGAATATACCAATCTGTTCAACCTTATAATCAATTCCGCTGCTCATCATACGGATTATTCCGCCTGTTTTTATGCGTCCGTTCTTTACGCGTACATGAACTACAACGCCACGGTACGGATCATAATGACAGTCAAAAATCAATGCCTGGGCAGGAGCATCTACGTCACCTTGCGGAGCAGGAAAATAATTTACGACAGCCTCAAGAAGTCCGTCCACGCCTTCGCCTGTTTTTGCAGACACAAGCTGCGTCTGCGAATCGTCAAGTCCAAGTTCATTAGTAATCTGCTCGCGGACGGCTGGAATATCGGCAGACGGAAGGTCAATCTTGTTGATTACAGGAACAATCGTAAGATCCTGCTCAAGCGCCATATACATATTGCTAACGGTCTGGCTTTCAACACCCTGACTTGCATCAATAAGAAGCAGCGCACCTTCGCAGGAAGCAATAGCGCGCGAAACTTCGTAAGAAAAATCGACGTGTCCCGGCGTATCTACAAAATTAAGTTCGTAGTCATTTCCGTCCTTTGCGTGATACGGAATGGTAACAGCCTGACTTTTTATGGTAATGCCGCGTTCGCGCTCAATGTCCATATTGTCAAGAATTTGATTTTTCATTTTCCGCTCGTCAATAATATTCGATTTCTGAATCAAGCGGTCAGACAAAGTTGATTTTCCGTGGTCAATGTGCGCAACGATACAGAAATTGCGCTTGAATTTCATATCCATAATTCTTTCCTTTTTACCTAAAAATAATAGGGACTGTCAAGCGAAGTGCCGATTCCCATTGTAATATCAAGATAGCCTTTTTTCTTTTTGCGCGTACTCAGGTTGACGGATATTGCGCTGTTATCCTCATTAAAACGTACTTCCAAAATCATAACCGGGTCTGTAACTGAAAAACCTGATTCATCTGCGACAGAACCTTTTATTATCTCGTCAATCACAAACTTTCGTGACGACATTGTAGAACTTGATGAAAGTCCCATACCGAAAATCGGAATAAACGAACCGGTAAGCAAATCACTCCTGTATATTTCGTAGCCCGGCTGGTCAGGACGTTCATCAAGATAAACAAGTGCAGAATAATTTTCACTGTCACGAGAATATTCTAGTTTCAGAATGTTTTCCGGAACGTAATTCCTGAAAATATCCTGTAAGTTTTCAAGAGAAGAAATGCGCTTTCCGTTTACAAACGTTATCACGTCACCTTTTTTAAGCCCTGCCCTGTTTGCAACTCCGCCCGGCATTACATACTGAACCTCAAGACCCGTTTCCGTAAGTCCCTCGCGCATCGTGTGTCCGTAAGCGCCAATCCAGGTATGACTGCGCTTTCCGCCGTGATATAAAAACGGAAGATCCTGACGCAGATATTCCACAGGGATTGCAAAATTCAACCCCTGATACTGCAATATTCCTGCAAAGACAATCGCCTGAACACGCATCTGCTGGTCAATACAAGGACCGCCGGAATTACCGGAATTGACGGCGGCATCTATCTGAAGGACGCTTCCTGTAGTAAAAAGCTTTCTGTCAACAGCGGAAATAATGCCGCTTGTAATAGTTCCGTGAAGCCCCAGCGGCGTTCCGATTGCGCTTACTTTTTCGCCGATAGAAAGGTCTGAACTTGAACCAAGCGCAAGAATAAACGGAGGGTCAATTTCTGCTTTTAAAAGCGCAAGATCAAGCACGGAATCATAACCGATAACCTTTGCCGGAATGCGAGTTTCCGAATCACGGGCAAGTTTTATAAAAAGCCGCGTATATCCTTCGTGCTTAGGGTCAACCAAATCGCTTATAACGTGATGATTTGTTACTATATAACCGCGCCTGTCAATAAAAAAACCAGAACCGATAACGCGGTCTGCATAGCCTGCACCGTTTTGAATTTTTATTCCCTTATCAACCCAAATAGTAACGGTAGCATTTACGCAGTCAACCATCGTCTTAGGAAGGAGTTTCTTGTTTTCATCGTTCAGAACAAGCCCCGGAATATCGGCATAAAACTTTGAAAAAATCTGGCGTGCATTAAGACCGATTTCCCCAAGCCGTTTTGAACCGGCAGCAGAAAGAGAACCGTAATAATTTGAAGCAGTGTAATAATCTTCCTCTGCAACAGCCTTTTTTAAAAGCTCAATCAGGTTGTCTTCGTATCTGGAAACAGTTTCTTCATCCCCAAGAAGCACCGCACGCCACAATGCCTGAACAGGAGTATCTTTTGAAAGCTGCTCTATTCGTTTTTTCTCATTTTCCTTTACGTCATCCTCCGTATAATCAGGAAGGGCAAAAACTTCTTTCGGCTGCTTAATGCTCATACAGCCAGAAAACACGCAGGACAGACACACTGAAAGAAAAAACAACACTACTGATTTATTCATTTATATACATTCCTTACCGGACAGCCGACATCTCATTCCGCAAACTCATTTTCTGTCAGACCGTCAGACTCATATTCCTCCGTGCTAATTTCCGGCAGAATGTGAACATAAAGGTTTTCACCAATCCGCACGGCAATCATCCGGCAGGAATTGCTTTCCAGCACGACTGAAATTCCCTGACGGGCAGACATATCAAAATGTTCCATTACATAATATTCGTCATCAGCATTGCCGGCAGTCCCTACCCAATAAAACGAATTTCCTGCACCCTGCGTTACAGAATACTCTTCTTCCCCGTAAGACACCTTTACCGGCTCTCCGTTCCAGAGCGTTACCGTTACAAGAGAATGTTCCGGCTCAAGATAAAACTGTGAATCTTCAACAAGCGGCTCTTCCTGTGATTTACGCGGATATTTTTTATAGCGGACATCCCAATTTCCGTCGCCGTCAAAATCCCATGCCGTTATTTTTCCGCCGTCCGCAAGATATTCTTCCGAAAAATCAGGAATTGTATCGCCATCACGGTCAATCTGAATCATCTTAACGTAAAGTCCGCCGCCTGCAAACGGAAGTCCGAACGTATTTGCCATAACCTGATTTTGCTCCTCTTCCGGAGCATTCATCGTGTTTTCAGGGTCAAACCCAAGCGTTTCCGTCGTTTCAAAAATACCGTCGCCGTCATTATCAACAGTACGCACGCGCGGAAAACCGTTTTCAAATTCACACCGGGCATAAAGCGTATCTCCGTCATAATAATCTGCTGACTGAACTGCACCATCAAGGACAGAAAAACGGATGAGCGAACCGGGACGTTCAGTTCCCGGCATTTCGTAGGACGAGCAGGCAGAAACAAGAGCCGTTTCGTCAAACCGGGAATTCGGAACGACAGGAGAAACGACAAAAAAATCCAGTCCTGTAAGTGAATGTACCGACTCAAGACGTTTTATTTCACACGGCGACCAGCAGAACACTTCGTCTGGAATGGTAAACTGCAAATTCCTTCCTTCATTTTTCTGCAATTTTGAAACAACTTTTACTACAGCCGGATACGTTCCGTAAAAAACATCAAGATTTCCGTCCGTAAGCGAAATCACCTCCGGCACGCCAAAATCACAAGTTCCAGCCCATTCAACAATGCCGTCACTAGTTTCGTCCCAGCAAAACGTATGTGGACGACCGCGCATATATTTTATGGAAAGTTCAGTTTCTCCGTCACCGTTTGTATCAACAAGCAGTTCACCCTCGTATGCTTCCAGATGCTCGCGCACGGACTGAACCGTTATTTCATCAGTTATCAAAGGAAGAATTGACTCAAGCAAATCAAGACGGACTGAAGTATCGGCAAAAGAACAGAAATAATCCCAGGACTCTTGCTGCGTCATAAGCCCTGTCTTCAAGGCAGCCACTGCATAAAGCGGATGTTCCATTCCGTGCGCAGAAAACGCCTTGAGCATACGAAGCTGTTTTTCACCGGAGGCAAACAGCGCCGCGTATATTTCAAGTTCCGCATCAGGATTATCATATTCCGGCATTTTTGCAATAAAAGTATCTGCGATTTTCTGGACAAGCGCGGCAGACGTTTCATTTGTACCGGAAGCAATTTCCGCAAATTCCGCGCGTGAAGAAAGCATATATTCATAAGTGAAAAAAAGGCGCGGAAAACGCATATCGGCAGGGTAGATTTTTCGCGCGGCATTTACCTTGCTCCTGGCCTTTTCTATGCTTTCAGGCGTCAGCATCCGATAATACGCTTTTGTCCTTATAAATTCCGCATCGGAAGAATAAATAAAAGGATTTGCATCAAGAACGGCTACTGCCTGCGCGCCTTCTCCCGTATCGCAAAGTAAATCTGCATACAGAATACGCGCGCCGTCACGGTTGTAATCAACCCATTCACCCTCAGTCAGCGCCTTCACCGCAAGCGGAAGCACCTCTGCCCTCGGCGCGCCCAGTCCGCTTTTTGCAGCTGCTTTTATATACCATAAGTCGGAAACCGTATCGTCATAAGAAAGTCCCAGTTCCGCCTGTACCATAGCATTTTCAAAATCACGGGAAGAAAGATAATTTTCCGCAAGCTTAAGGCATCTGACTGCCGTTTTTCTGTTTGCAGCACCAGCAGAAGACGCTGCAAAAACAGCAAGAGGAAAACAAATCAGAAGCACAAGAAAAACTGAAACTTTTTTCATTCTATGTCCTCACAATCCAATCCGTATATCCAAAAACGGAAGCAACTACAGCACGGATTTCCTGATTTCCTGCCGCAAGTTCCTGAACTACGGGAACCTGAGCTTTAAGTTCCGCAGGAATATGACAGTCCGAAAGCACATCCGAAACGGATTTTGTTCCGCCGGATGCAGTTTTTACCCTGTCATCAGCCTGCCTGCTTCGAATACAGAACGGAACCGGAATGTCCTCAAGAACTGCGCCCGATTCAAAAGCTGCGGAAGCAGTTTTTCCGGAACATTGCACAAAAACAGTTCCGAACGGAAACTGAAAATCACCGCTTTTTTCTATTATAGCAAAAAAACAGGAATCAGTCGCTATAAATTCCTTGATTTTTACATAAACACGCGATTTATCAAAGCAGATTACAACTCCGTGCGATTCTACGCACCCGGACTCACTGCCGCCGCAAAGCAAATCAAGAATATTTTTAACAAGATAAAAAGGAATGCGAATGCCCGGTGATATTTTTGAAACGGAACGAAGAATAACCCGGGAAGACACAGCCGGATGAACTTTCTGAAAAGCGTTCCTGTCAAACGAAACTGATTTTTCCGTTTCCTCCAGCGGCACCACTTTAGAACATTCATTCTCAAAAAAATCTTCGTCAAGTTCCGCACGAACGCTTCCGCCAAGAACGCTTTTCTTCCATCCGGGAAATTTTCCGTCTAGAAACGGTACTACCGAACGACGTATTCTGTTCCGCATATAATGCTCGTCGAAATTCGTACTGTCAGTCCGCCAGAATTCGCCGCGCTCCGTAAGATACGCCTCGATTTCCCCTCTTGTAACGTCAAGAAGAGGACGGATAAAAACACCGCGCACAGGGCGTATTCCTGAAGTGCCTGCACTTCCCTGCAAAAAACGCATCACAAGCGTTTCAATCTGATCATTCTGATTATGCGCAAGGCAGACAAACGGAACGTTCTCTTTCAGTGAAAATTCAGAAAATGCCTTGTATCGCAAAAAACGCGCGGCTTCTTCAATTCCGTTTTTCCGCTTTTCCGAAAGAGCGCCCACTTCACCGGGTTTCAGTTCATACAAAAAAAATGAAACTGGAAAACCGTCATTCAAAAGGCGGCAGCATAAATCCCTTACAAACAGCGCATCTCCGGAACTTTCTGCCTCGCTCCGAATTCTGTGATTTACAGTAATTACTTTTAGCGAACAGCCTGATTTCCTGCATAATTCAGCAAGGCATAAAAGAAGGCACACGGAATCTGCACCGCCGGACACAGCCGCCCCAAGAGAAAATCCGCGGGCGCTCAGTTCCGCAATGTCACAGCCGCATTTTTTGAGGTTATCAAGAATGTGATTTTCAAACGTTTCAGAAAGACTGTTCATTCATTTTTATAAAAAAAGAAAGGGGCAACCTCAAAAATACACCGTTGCGCAAAAACGACAACGCATACTTTATCAAGGCAGCCCCATTTCTCTTTTAAGATGCAGTATCTTAAAAATTATGCAAAAGACTAGCGGGCAGGTGAAATGCTTACCAGCTGAGCTTCCGGGTCAGTAAGAACTATAATACCCTTATCAAGCTTCAAGTCCTTTACTCTGAAAGAATCGCCGATGTTCAGCGCAGTAACGTCAACAACAATTCTTTCCGGAAGAGTTTTAAGCGTACTCAAGATTGTAACTTCAGGAATATGCCTGAGCATAAAACCACCTTTCAGAACACCAGCCGGTGAGCCTGAGAACTGAACCTTCATCTTGAACTTCAATTTTTCGTCTTCTGCCGGAACAAAGAAATCTGCGTGAAGAACTTTGTCCGTGCGGATGTTGTACTCTGTGTCTTTAATCAGAGCCGGCATTTTTTTGCCGTCAACAACAAGGTCAATTGAAGTAGTAGCGGTAATTGAACGCCATACTTTGTTGAATTCAACTGCATTAACTTCAAGCATTGTAGCTTCGCCCTTGTCATTGTACATAACTGCCGGGATACTACCTGCTTCTCGAAGTTTTTTAGCAGCTGACTTTCCAGATACAGTACGAATTTTAGCATTGATCGTCTGCTTGCTCATTTTCTAAAAGCTCCTTATATCCTATAAAAATAAGATTTATCTGGGTCGACAGGATTCGAACCTGTGGAATACCGGCACCAAAAGCCGGGGGCTTACCGCTTGCCGACGACCCAATTTTATATCACAAAAACCTGCTATTCCTCAGAACCGGCAGATTCTATATGACCCGCATTATACTCATCTATAATCTTTGTCTGCAATTCACTCCGGAACTCTGGACTGATAGGATGAGCCACGTCTTTATATTCACCATTGGCAGTTTTTCTGCTCGGCATAGCGATAAAAAGACCATTTTGTCCTTCGATGATTTTAACATTATGAACAACAAAGCAATTGTCAAATGTTACAGTTACGTAAGCACGAAGCTTACCTTCATCCTCAACTTTACGAATACGCAACTCAGTAATCTGCATAGTCTTCCTCCGTAACTAGAGTTGATTATTTTCAAAGGCTTAACATACAACCGTATTTTTCAAACCTTCACAATCCATAAAACCCGCGGCATTTTCAGCCTCCGCTCTGGAAGCATAAACACCGAACACAGTAGATCCGGATCCAGACATTTCAGAATACAAAGCCCCGCTCCGCCGGACACATTCCAGTGCAGCACCAATTTTCTGATACTGCGCCGTTAAAGGAATCGTAAACGTATTTTTAAAGCGCCAGTCAGAAACCGGGGCATTATACATACATTCCAACTCACTCAAAACAGGATGCTCTATTACTTCGCCGCTTTCAAACCAGGCATCAACAAGAGAATATGCTTCTTTTGTTGAACTGTGAACTTCCGGAAATGCAAGTACAATATGCAAGTCCGGGCGGCAAGGTATTTTCCTTACAAATTCACCGCGACCGGAAACAACAGCAGCGCCAGTTCCGTCATCATCGCAATGAAAGAAAAAGAACACGTCGCTTCCGACCTGGGCAGCAATAAAATCAAGCTGTTCTTCCGTTAAAGTAACGCCGTGCAGTTTTTCAAGCGCCCGGACAAAAAAAGCAGCATCAGAAGAACCGCCGCCCAATCCGCCGCCGCTCGGAATTTTTTTTACCAGCTTAACCCTCACGGATAACGGCTGAATACCGGCTGCAGCACCGAACGTCTTATATGCCGCCGTAACAGTATTTTCTTCCGGCAGAACAAGTCCGTCGCAAGAAACGCTGCATTTCCCGAAACCGTCATCCAGAGCCACAAACAGCTCGTCTTTTAGGCTTACAGCCTGAAAAATACTTTCGATACTATGAAAACCATCTTTCCGACGCGGCAAAACATTCAGTCCGAGATTGATTTTTGCCGGCGCAGCTATATGGATTTCTGACAACATATTGAATTAATTATACTGATTTTATGCGTTAAGTCAAACAAATAGATTTTCAAAGCAATTAAATTCAATTTTGTAAAAAATCATTTATAAACAGTTGACGTAAACAGTAGAGTAATCTATATTTTTTTCCTGAGAGAAAAATATCTGAAACATTCCATTTTCTTTTATTTCAACAGGAGCCTTTTATGTCATTTGACGAAGAGAACTTCGGACCATTTTCATTTGAAGACGAGTATGAAGAAGATTTTAACGACGATATGTCTGACGACGACATTGACAGTTATGATGAAGATTCAGAAAGCTATGAAGAAGCGTTCGGAGACGAATACGACATTGACGAACCTTACGACGATGTAGAAGCAGAGGACGGATACACCTCTTACTACGACAACGACGACACTCTCATCGACGAGGAAGACTCCTTCTTCGACGATGAGGAATAGGCTCTCTTAATCCTGCTGAACGTTGTGGAAATCCACCTGAACTCCGGCGTGCCACAACCGTTCAAGTTCGTAAAAATTCCGCGCATTCTCAGACATCAAATGAACTACTACAGAGCCAAGATCAATTAAATTCCAGTCTTCTCCGTCCGGTGATTTTCTGTTCGTAAGATGAATCTGAAGGTCATTATCCTTGCTGTAGTCTTTTATCTGCCTGCAAAGACCCTGACACTGTGCAGAACTCGTTACAGTTGCAATTACAAAATAGTCAGTCCAGCTGTTCAGTTCCGAAACATTTATAACAACAACGTCTTTTCCCTTTCCGTCTTCAATAAGCAGCGCCATTTCAGACGCTTTCTGTTCTGTTGTTTTCATACAATGTACTCCCATAATCTCTTATAAAACAGTCATATATCATCACAATACGGCAGTTACTCCGTACGTGACGGACGGACATACCTTCCGTCAAAATCTTTTCCAAGAATGATGGTAAAATCTACATTCGCAGACGCATCATTATCCGCGGATGAGAAATCCACCTCTTCCTCTACAATATTCGTACAGCGGATAAATTCTCCGACCATCGCTGCCATCTCCCTGTTTCCGATGTGGTCAATAATTACGGTATTTTCATAATCATTTGAATCCGCATTAACCGCACTTAAAACATCATAGCTGGCATTCTGAAAGAGAATTGCTGTATTATGCGCAAGTCCCTGCACCGTCGTTCCGTTTTTTATTTCAAGAACGTAGATACGGCTTGCAAGAGCACCGCTGTTGGAAATAAGCATATTCGTACTCTGCTTAACGGCTTCTTTTATGAACTCGCCGTTATTAAGCGGAAACAGAAGCTGCTGACCGTCAACAATCCTGATTTTTCCGGCAACAGTCTGCCGTCCGATGGACTCAGAATCCATATCTGCAATAAGCGAAAGCAGCGTATAGACATCACTGGAATCACTGAGATTCATATTAAAAATCCCGTTAAATTCCCTGAACACCTGCTTCCTGAACACCATTGCTTTTTTATCGTGCAAAGTCGTAAAAAATGACGTTACGACATTCTGATAGCGTTCCTGCACGTCAGAATCTGTTTCGTCCTCAAAACAGTATTTCAGGTACATATAAATCTTGTCTCCGTCAAGGTTTACCGCACCAGACGGAAGAAGCCACCTCTCTCCTTCAGAAGACACAACATCAACAGGAGCAGGAATGAATACCCTGAGTCCGCCGAGCATATCAGTCAGCCTGATAAAATCTTCCATTTTTATGACAAGAGAGAATGGAATCGGTATTCCCAAAAGCTTTTCTATTTCTTTCTTATAAATATCAATTCCTTTCTCTGTATATACGTCGTCAATTCTGTCTACGCGACCAAGACTCTGGTAAATGGCGCCCGTATTACCGGGAATGTTTATAGTCATCGCCTTTTTTGAAACAGGATAGTAAACAAGAACGCTTGAAAGAAGCGCCTTATTCTCCTTACCTTCGCCTTCGTCTATGACAAGAAGAAGCCTTATGACCTGGTCACTGGCAATTTTTTCTGCAACGGCATCAGTACGGAGCGCAACAGCAAGTATCACGCTTACCGTTACGATAATCAGAAAAATAACTATCAGGAAAAACGCTCCTTTCTGTTCATCCCTAAAATGACGCCCTTTCATACACCCACCTGCAAAATTTTCTTACTGTAAAGATTCCAGAAGTTTCTCTGATTCCTGTGCAACGGCACTTCCTTTTTTTCTTAAATAATCAATGTTTTCTTAAAGAACAGCCTTCACAAGTCCGTCCAGAGAAAGCGCAAGAAGCCTCGCAAGGTAATCTTCCGTAACGTGTTCCCTACCCGGCTCGATTTTATCTGCGGCATACAGAACTTTTGCCAGACTGCACATCCCCGTCTTTCCGAACGTATGATTTGCAACTGCCTCAAGGACAGAAGAATCTGTTACGCCAAAATCATTCTTAAGCAAAACGGCAGCAGCCCTTCCGTGAAGCAAAGACGGCTTTTTCCGTTCCAGTTCCGAAACATCTGCTCCGTCTTCCTGCGCAAGGCTTAAAAGCTGTTCAGGCTTAAAATTCTTGCACATATCGTGGCTTATTCCTGCAAAATAGCCGGTTTTCTCATCAAGTCCGTACAATGCGCACAATTTCCGGCACATTTCTGCCGTTCTTACAGAATGACTGTACCTTTTTTCAGACACAGACTTCTTAACGTACCGGCGAACTTTTTCCGTCAGCAAATCAATATCAGACACACTACTGCTCATCTTTCATTCCATACAGCTTATGTTCTTTAATATACTGAAAAACGGCTTCTGGAACAAGGTAACGGAACGCCTTTCCCGTAGCAATGCGGCTTCGTATCTCCGTTGACGAAACATGAAGCAGCGGATTATCAAGCATAATATGAGGATAGGAAAACAGCTTTAAAGACCCTTCATAAAAATCTACGGTATACAAACCGACAGGACGGTTTTCAAAACGGCTTACGTCAACGCCGTTATTGTCAGGATGGCGGCGTGCAATTACAAGATCAGTTAAGCGCGCAATTTCATCTGCACGATGCCATTTATAAAACTGCTCCGCAGATTCCTGCCCCATAACAAGCGCAGGTTTTCCGGTAAGCATGCTGCCGTACTTTTCAATAACGGAAAGAACCGTATCGTAAGTGTAGGAAACGCCTTCACGCCGCAACTCGCTGTCATCGGCAGAAAAAACAGTATCTCCGCCGCCCGAAACACTTTTGCAGAACGCATCCACCATCTCAAAACGCTGGCAGGGAAGAACAGTTCCGTTCATCTGCTTGTGCGGAGGAATAAAAGAAGGAACGAAAAGCACTTTATCGTAATGCAGCTCCTTTACTACAGTTTCCGCAAGCATACAGTGTCCGATGTGGAGCGGATTAAAAGTTCCGCCAAGAACGGCAATCCTCATTTTTCGCTGCCCGGATACTGAATTTCCATATCCTCATCTACGGAACGCGTTTTCATAAAATCAGATTCTTCCTGCAGAACAGCTTTCTGTCCGACTGCCGCTCCGCCGTCCAGCTGATTTACAAGCTGAATTATCGCGTTCCTTGCGTTTCCCATACCGGTACTGTTCATAACGGACACAGGAATTACAATCGTATCCGGCTCTTCCGAATGAACAGCCTCTATAACAGAAGCAGCATTTTCCTCTGCTCCCTCCACGTCAATCTTGTTGCAGAGGACGATGCGCGGCTTTTTCATAAGAGCAGAAGAATAATTTTCAAGCTCTCCGCAGAGCGTTTTGTAGGCAGTGCGGCAGTTTTCGTCAGAACAGTCAATCATAAAAAGAAGGCACGCCGTGCGCGAAATATGCTTTAAAAAGTCAAAACCAAGTCCCAGACCTTCCGATGCACCTTCAATAATTCCAGGAATATCGGCAATGATAATATCCTGCTCATCATCAACACGAAGCACGCCGAGATTAGGGATTTTTGTAGTAAACGGATACGGCGCAATCTTCGGGCGGGCGTTTGTAAAAGCCGTAAGCAGGGAAGATTTGCCGGCATTCGGAAAACCGACAAGTCCTACGTCCGCCATAATGCTAAGTTCAAGCTTAAGCTTACGCACTTCGCCGGGTTTTCCAGCGTGAGCATAGCGCGGCGCCTGATTTGTTGACGACTTAAAATGAACGTTTCCCCAGCCGCCTTTTCCTCCTTCAAGGAATAGAAACTGCTGTTTTTCAGATTCAGTCGTAAAATCGTGGATAAGTTCGTTTGTTTCATAATCGCGGATAGTAGTTCCCGGCGGAACAGGAATAACGACATCTTCGCCGTCCTTGCCAAACCTGTTCCATCCCTGACCGTCACCGCCGTTCTTCGCCTTAAAAATACGGTGATGACGCAATTTTGAAAGCGTACGCATATTTTTCTTCAGGCAGAAAATAACGTCTCCGCCCTTTCCGCCGTCACCGCCGTTTGGTCCGCCGTGCGGAATATATTTTTCACGGCGAAAAGCGATACAGCCGTTTCCGCCCTTCCCAGAATGAACCTCAATAACGGCTTCATCAGCAAATTGAATCATACTTCACCTCACAAAAAAAATACCCGGCAGGAAAATCCGAACCGGGTAATCAAACATATTCAGAAAATAAAAACTGATTATGCCTTAACAGGTGTAACAGAAATGAATTTTCTGTTCATACGCTCATGATAGACAACAGTACCGTCAGCAGTTGCAAACAAGCTGTCATCACCAGCTCTCTTAACATTATCACCAGGGTGGAATTTCGTACCGCGCTGTTTTACAAGAATTGAACCCGCAGTTACTTTTTCTCCGCCATATTTTTTTACGCCCAAGTTTTTCGGATTTGAATCACGGCCGTTTTTCGCACCGCTTCCGCCTCTTGTTCTTCCCATGATATTTACTCCTATTCAAACAGTTTTTTTCAGAAGTTCTACATATCCCGGATATTCTTCTGCAACAGATTTCAAGCCTGTTTCTAAAAAATCTCCGGCATACACAAGCCTTTTCTCCGGTTCAGAGCCAGGCTCATTTATCTGTATCGTAAAATCCAGAAAGCCTCTTTTTCCGGCATCAGATTTTACTGATACGCCGTCCGTCAATTCTGCAACCTGCAGGACAGTCCGCAGCAAAACGGAAACTGCACTGCATACAATGTCAGAACCCCTGGCAGCATATCCGGCGTGTCCTTCCGCCTTACAGCCAAGCAGCACGCCTTCTTTATTGCGCTCAATACGCACAGAAATCATTATGCAATAACAATATCTTCAACACGTACGTTTGTATAATTCTGTCTGTGTCCGATCAAGCGGTGATAGTCTTTCTTTGATTTATACTTGAAAACAAGAACTTTTTTGTCACGGAAAGAATCTTCTACAACAATCTGAACTTTTGCGCCCTTTACGTATGGAGCACCAACAGAAATCTTATCGCCGTCACTTACAAGAAGAACCGTATCAACATCAATTTTTGCGCCTTTTTCGGCATCAAGCTTGTCTACAGAAAGAACTGCACCTTTCTCTGCCTTATACTGTTTGCCCTTATATTCAACAAGTGCGTACATAAAACACCTCAATAATTAAAATCTTATATGCAAATAACTGCGGTAATTAACGGGGGGATACAGCAGCATTTTCGCCATAATTGTAGTATGAATAATAACAGAAATTACTATTTCAAGTCAATAGAAACAGAAACAATCTGTCCGTCTGCCTGATAAAATTCTGGCATAAAAAAGGAAAAGGACAGCAAGAGCCGCCCTTTTCCTTAATTACACATCCTGCAAGCGCTAGAACTTATACGTTCCCGTCGTTATAGTTCCGCCGTTACTGTAGATGTCAAAGTTTACGGATTTATCAGCCTTTCCAAGTTCAGCATAGAATTCCTGAAGATTTTTTACACTCTTTCCGTTTACAGCCGTAACAACATCGCCGTTCTGAAGACGGAGGGAAGCCGCAGGCGTTTTCTGCATAACGTTCGTTACTACAACGCCATTAACTTTGTCGTCAAGTTCAAGCTCTTTTCTTACGTCATCCGTTACAGGAGAAGCAATAAAGCCAGGCCACAGTTTTCCGCTGTCAGAAGAAACTTTTTCAGAACGTTCTTCGATTTTTACGGAAAGTTCCATTTTTGCACCGTTACGGACAACCGTAAACGGAACGACTTTTCCAGCCTCAATGCGTCCTACTTCACGCTGAACCTGCTCAACGTCCTTTACGCTGTGTCCGTCAACACTCGTAATATAATCACCAGGCTTCATACCTGCCTTCTGCGCCGGAGAACCGATATAAACCTGCGTTGCAAGCGCACCGTTCATTCCCTTTACGCCGAGTGCCTCTTTATATTCATCGTTTGTCTGGAGCAGCGAAACGCCGAGCCAGCCGTAAACAACCTTTCCGTTTGAAATAAAGGAATCAATTGCGCCTTTTACGTTATTTATCGGAATTGAAAATCCAAGTCCCTGTGAACCGCCGGACTGGCTTGCAATCCAGGTGTTTATTCCGATGACTTCGCCGTAGATGTTTACAAGCGGACCGCCTGAATTTCCCTGATTGATTGCGGCATCCGTCTGGATGAAGTCATTGATATTACCGATTCCGCTGCCGGAACGTCCTTTTGCACTTACAATTCCCTGCGTTACAGACTGACTGAATCCCAGCGGAGCGCCCATTGCAAAGCAGATGTCTCCAGCCTGAACTTTGTCGGAATCACCGAGAATTGCAACAGGAATTGAAGAATCCTTTGACTCAAAAGACACAAGCGCAATGTCCATTCTGGAATCCGCGCCTACAAGCTTTGCATCAAATTCACGACCGTCATTAAGTTTTACGGTAATTTTGGTAGCTTCGCCAGCAACGTGATTATTCGTAAGTACGTAAAGCACATCTCCTGTGCGGCGGACAATTACACCGGAACCAAGTCCTTTTGATTCATACTTACGCTTTCGGGAAGATCCATCATCATCTCCGTTCTGCGCTCCTGGATTTCCAAAGAAAAATTTTCTGAAATCTTCAAAAGGATCTACGGTCGTAACAGTTTTTGTTTCCGTTACGTCAACCTCAACAACAGACGGAAGTACGCCGTTACTGATTGCCCGGAAAGAATCCTGCAAAGCTTCGATTATTTTCAGGCTGCTTTCAGGAACAATGGAACTCCCTGACTCTGCATAGACTGTACCGGCATTTCCTTTTACTGATGTTTTTGCACATGAAAAAGAAATGCACGCAAAAGAAAATACAGCCGCACCAGAAATGCACAACAAACGCTTTGTCCACGTTTTCATAAAAATGCCTCCATATGACATAAATAATTTAGAGCTGCCGGCAAATCTTTTCATACGATGCTTTTCACTAAAAAACTGACGCCGTCGTATTAAAGCAAACGCAATGCCGCCCAGCACAAAAAGAAGCGGTGTAAAAATCTGCTTTTTATAATAATAATAAAAATTATGCAGAATTGTTACAAAAAAGCACAAAAACATAAAGAAAATATGAATAGTATTGATGAATATCGCGCAAGTAATTAAAATGACTCATTATTATTCTATAATATCTATTATATCAGATGGAGAAAATGTATGGTTCCTACACTTATTAAAGACATCCTTGTTTCAGAGCCGGACGGAAAGAACATTACAGTATGCGGCTGGGTGCGCACAGTCCGGGATTCTAAAAACCTTGTTTTCATACAGGTTAATGACGGAAGCTGCTTTGCAAATATCCAGCTTACCTTTGACCGCAATAATCCATCTGATAATGCAAATACAGACTCTATCGAAGCCGAACTTAAAAAGCTGAACACAGGCGCTTCCATACGCGCGGAGGGACTTCTCGTACCGTCACCGGCTTCTGGACAGGCAGTTGAAGTAACTCTTGAAAAATTAACCTGTCTTGGAGTATGCCCGCCGGAAGAATATCCGCTGCAGAAAAATAAAATGTCAATGGAATACTTACGCGAAAACGCACATCTTCGCGCCCGCACAAATACGTTCGGCGCAGTATACCGTATGCGAAACCAGATGGCATTTGCAGTCCATTCGTTCTTTCAGGAGCGAGGATTTCAGTATATAAATGCGCCGGAAATCACCTGCTCTGACTGTGAGGGCGCGGGCGAAATGTTCCAGGTTACGACGCTTTCTATGGAAAAAATCGCTGAAATGGGCGTAAAAGCCGGTCTCGGCGGAATGAAAATTAAGGATGCTCACAAAATCGTAGACTATTCAAAAGATTTCTTCGGAAAAAAAGCAAACCTCACAGTATCAGGTCAGCTTGAGGCTGAAACGCTTGCAACTGCACTGAGCCGCGTCTATACGTTCGGGCCTACGTTCCGCGCAGAAAATTCAAACACACCGCGCCATCTTGCCGAATTCTGGATGATTGAGCCGGAGATGGCGTTCTTCACCCTTGAAGACGATATGGACATTCAGGAAGAATTCATCAAGTATCTTCTGAACTGGGCACTCACAAAATGTCGCGAAGACCTTGAATTCTTCAACAAGAGAATTCAGCCAGGACTGATTGAAATGCTGGAACACGTAGTAAACTCAAAGTTCAAGCGGATTTCTTACACGGATGCAATCGCTGAACTTGAAAAACACGCAGACAAATTTGAATTCAAGCCATACTGGGGATGTGACATTGCAACGGAACACGAACGCTACCTTACGGAGCAGATTTTCAAGTGTCCGGTAATGGTCTACAACTACCCTAAAGAAATCAAGTCGTTCTATATGAAACTGAACGAAGACGGAAAAACAGTAAGGGCTGTAGACGTTCTTGTTCCAGGAATAGGAGAAATCATCGGCGGTTCAGAGCGTGAAGAAAACTACGACAAGCTGCTTGCGGCATGCAAGGAACGGAATATGGATATGTCGAACTACGAATGGTATCTTGACCTGAGACGTTTCGGTACTGTTCCGCACGCAGGATTCGGTCTGGGATTTGAGCGCCTTATCCGCTACGTAACAGGAATGGAAAATATCCGCGACGTAATCCCGTACCCGCGTGCACCAAAACTCGCAGATTTCTAGAAGGGCAAATACGTCTGGTCATGGCACGCTATCGCTCAGAACCTTGACTCAGCCGTTTTTAAGGTTTGTTTAAAACCCTAAATCAAAAACCGGACAAACCGCCTGTAAAAAGGCGTTATGTCCGGCAGTATTTTAAAAAGGATTTTCATGGATAAAAAAACAAAAGCCGGATTTATAAAACTGTGCCAGTTTATTTACCTTACAGTCAGTTATTATTTTCAGAACAATCTTGATGCATCGGCATCCGCCTGTACATTCGGCTTTATTTTTTCTTTTATCCCGATTTTAATGATGATTCTTACGATTTTCATAGGAATTCTTCACGCATCACCGTCAATCATCGACCTGATTTCAAATACCGTTTCAAAATACACGGATGTTTTCAACATTGACAAAATCATTCACAATATCGGAAGCGGAATTTCATTTTCCTGGGTGAATTTCATTCTTGCAGTCTTTATTGTCTGGATGGCAAGAAAACTTTTTCTTTCCATTATTCAGGGACTTACAAGAATATTTAAAACTGCCGCACCGCCCCGACCTGTAATAAAGCAGCTACTCACTTTTGCAGGAGAACTCCTCATCATCATAATCTGCACAATAGTTTTTTTAAGCGCATTCATAACGCGGCAGATTTTTTCGCTGCCCGTATTCAACTCTGTTGCGGAACGCCTGCCTATTCTTTTCAGTTCACTTTCAAATACAGTAGTAAACCTTGCGCTCTATTTCATTCTTTTTATTTTTACTTCCGCGGCATATAAATTTGCAACAGGAACAAAACCTCAGACAAAAGTGTGCGTCATCTGTTCAGGACTATGTACGCTGAGTTTTTACATAAGCATCCTCATTCTTTCGATTTTTCTGAACAAAGCAAAATACAACACGATTTACGGAGTTTTAAGCAATTTCATAATTCTTCTTCTTGAAGTATACGTTTTCTTTTCACTTTTTATGTTCTTTGCGCAGGGAATATACACCGTTCAGTTTATGCACCCGATGCTTTTGAGCGAACTCTACCTGCTTCCGCACCACGATGAAAACCTGAGCATAAAAGATTCTGCGCGCAGGCTGCTTTTTATAACTCCGTCAGCAATTATGAGCAGGGAAAATACGTTTTTCTACAAATGCGGCGACAGCATCTACACGGAAAAAGACAGGGCAGAATGCGTATACTACGTTGCAGACGGTTCGATATGCGAAGAACGCAACAGCACAAAGACTGTTTATGCCAAGGGTGCATTTTTCGGTGAATTTGAATATCTGCTGGATATTCCGAGGCAGGGGCAGGCTACGGCAGTAACAAACTGCACCATTCTTAGAATAAGCGATGAAGAATTTTCCGAATTAATGGAAAAAACTCCTGAAGCAGCGGCAAAAGCAATGTCAAAACTTTCGCTGCATTTCAAAAGCCTTAACATATAGCTCAAGCGCAATCAGAAGCGGAGCTTTACGCCGGCGGCAAACATTGCGTTATTCATACCGTTGCCGTTAAAAAGAGAGCCGCACGGAAAATAACAGCGGAATTCAGGACCGGCTTTTATTTTCCCTGAAAACGTAAAAAGGTAAGAGGCGGACAGCATAAAAAACAAAAAGTTAGCGTCTTTCCAGAACCATTTGTTTATTTCGTCTACATCGCCGGAGGCAGAACCGGAATACCCCTCATCAGAGCCGGAAACACCGTTTGAAATTTTTGCGAAACGGCATAAAAATGAAACACCTGCGCCGCCCTCAAGAAGATGACGCGCGGACGGCTCGTACCTAAAAACAGCCGGAAAATCAAGCAAAAAGCAGAATGCCGTAGCAGTACGGTTCTCAATTTCTGCAGGATATGCATCACCGTCATACCATAAAAAATAATTCGTAAAAATCGAAAGCCGCGGCTGAAATGAAACAAATGTTTCTGCAGGAAAAACAACGCCCAGCGAAAATGGATAGACAACCGGAGACGGCGCAGTTTTTTTCACATCACCTGTATTCAGAAGAAATGCTGGCGCAAAAGACAAAATCCAGTCAAGGGAATGACTTGTCTTTTCTTCTATAACGTCTTCTGCATACACAACAGACGTTTCCGAGTCCACAGGTTCAGAAGTCCCCTCCTGAGCATAAAAAGCAGAAACACAGAACAGAACTGCAAAAGCAAGGCAAACCAGTTTTTTCATATTATTTTTCCACCTTGTACAAAACGGCATCTAAATCAACGCATATAAAACCGCTTCTGCCAGTCTTAAAGAATGACGTTTCTTCCCACGCCGCATACAAAGACGAGCCGGAAACGGTAAAGCCTGAATAAACATATCCGGCAAGGAGTTTTGGAAGTTTTAAGGCGACGGGTTTTCCGCCGTTCATAACAGGACGTGAAAAAAGCGCACCTTTCAGGAAAAAAGTTCCGTCCTCAAAAAGAACGCCGCACCAGTTTTCGGAAAGCAGCGCATTTGCAAGCAGCTGGGAAGCAGAAGATTTTTTATTATGCGCAGAAACAAAAACGCGCGGAGAATGACCGCCTGCCGTATAGCACGAAAGCGAAAAATCAGCAGTTTCCGGGAGCGAACCAAGAAGTTCTTTGATTCTGGCAGGCGCATTTGAAAAATCAAGCGTTTCCTGCGCGCCGCGAAACTTTACTGCGGAAGATTCCGCAACAAGAAGGGACGAACCGGCATTTTCCGGCGTAATGGCATACAGCGGCTCTTTAGGCTGAAAAGTACAGTATGAAAAAACAGTCTTTTCATTTTCGGAAGCCTTTGCGCTGCATGTCCATACAGTTCCGTCCCAGATAAAATCTGTAATTTCATAGCGCGAATCAAAACCAAGATTCTGCACCGTAACAACAGGATAGAAAATGCGCTGGTCAGGGGTAAACTGAATTAAAAAAGGCGTAAAGTCCTGCGTTTTCTTTCCGTCTGCATCATTAAAAAAAGTGCTTCTGTAAACGGAAAAAAACGGAATGTCCGAAAAAAACACGAGATTTCCTGCCGTTTTTCCCGAAAAAAGCGCAGAATCAGAACAGAGTTCAACAGAATCACCCTTAAAAACAAGAATTCCGCACCGGTTCACCACCGCATAGCCTTCCGGAATACCGTCTGCCTTGTCCGCAGATGCCGCACACGAAATTGAAGAAATGCGAACCGCCTCCGTCCATGGTTTTGCAGGAACGACAGGCGCGTCTGAAAGTTTTGCGATTTTTTCAAAAGAGTTCTGCGTAAACGCATACCAGCTGAACGTCTGCGCCTGCACCGGAATTTTCTGCGGAGGAAGCTCATTTTTTTTAGAGCAGGACGCGGCAAGAAAAATAAAAAAGGCAATAAAAAAAACAGAATGACGGCAAAATAGACTTCTCATTGTTTTTTAAGTTTATATCGGTATGGAATTTAAGGCAAGCGTAATTTTTCCGTCTTTTGAAACAGAAATAAAAGCACGGACAGTCTGAATGCCGGAGAACACGCACAGAAATTCCTCTTGAACGCCGTACTTTACGGTAAACGATTTTTCATTACCGGTAATATTGAACGGAAAGTATTTCGAAAAAAGCGCAAAATCCGCGCCAGACGGAACGTTAAAATTCTTTTCAAGAATAAGGCTTTTTTTCTCAATCGCAGTGCGGATTTCCGCCTCAGAAACGGCGCGGACGTTTTTCATTCCAAGATACGTTGCGCTGAACGAACCGGCGGCAATTCCTTCAAGAACGGTACTTTTTTCCAGAAGCCACGCATTATACAAAAGTTCCGGGGAGGGTAAATCATTTTTCTGTTCGATGACGGAAATAAACTTTTTCCAGTTGAAGCGCCGGGCATAAGAAACGGCTTTTTCTGAAGAAGTGCTGGACAAAACCGCATGCGAATAAAACTCATCAAGTACGGACGCAGAAAAACCATGCAGAAAGGAAAGACTGCGCTGTTCGGGGTAGATGCAGCCGGCTGGCTTAAAAAATTCTGTTTCTTTACCAGCGCATAGAATTAGCGGAAACGCAAGTACCGCGCAGGGAGCATTCCTTTCCAGAATAAACGAAACTGCTTTTTCCTGCGCCGGAACAGTTTTGTGGACGCGTTCATCTCCGCACACGGAAACTACATTCCAGCCGGTAAGGCAAGGAAAATCACCGCCTGCAAAATCCGCCGCCTCATACTGCGGAAAATAAAACGAAACTTCATCCGTATCTTCGCCAGTACTGCAGGAATCAAAAAATACTGAAGCACAAGCTACTGCCATAAACAAAAAATATATCTTTTTCATATAACATATATCGTGTTCTTTATGAAAAAAAGGCAAATTTTGCAAAAAAAAACAAAAAAAGATAAAAAAACACCGGTTACGGAACGGCTGAAGTCACTTTTAGCACACATTCATTCTCTTGAAAATCAAAATGTTTTTTGAAAAGTGCCTAGTAATCGCTTCAGGTGTTAATCAGCACTTCACTAATACTGCATCTTTGGTTTTGTAAACTGATAGTACGGAGGAGCTTTATAGTCAATATACCAGCCGCCGTTATAAAAGCCGTTTTCGTTTGCGGTGGGACTTACAAAAATCACTTTTGCAGGATTATTCGTATCGTAGAAAAATTCGTTTGATTCCCACTGCCGTGCGTTTTCTGTTCCGTCTGCAGCAGGAAAACCGTTCTGACTTTCAGGCGGCGTATAAAAACTTATTTTGTATTTTCCGCTCTGAATTAAAAGGTGCATTGCCATTCCGCCGGAAAGATAATATGTTTTCTGGTAAGGACTTCCCTCTTTGGGACGGCTTATCCAGGAGTAATTTGCCTTTATTTTAGTGTACGTTACGTCTTCGCCAGTTTCTGCGTCTATAAGCCTTAGCCAGCAGCGGATTTCGTTCATTCCGCTTGAATTTTCAGGACGGTAAATTATAAGCGACCACGGATTGTGACGTACTTCCGGCACTGTTTCTGAAAAAATGCGCCCGCCGGTCAAAAAGGCGATTAACGTAAAAAGAAAAATCAACCTACTCCGCACGAATAAAAATATCCTCCGGTTATGCAAGGGGGTTAAAACAAACCCATAAAACTTTCTTTTTCAAAAGCAGCTGATTTTCTAACGGCAGCAGCCTACAGGTTCTGCGCAAGCCTGAGTCCGCCTAATTTTACGTAAGGCGGAGCAATATATCTGTACGCACTTTCAAAATATGAAACATCCCACTGAAACGTATGACCACGCAAGGTGCGGTTTGTATAAACATCGTATTTCCAGTCGTAGGATGCACCGTAGTCAAACACCCATTCATACGCGTTTCCGGCAAGGTCATAAAATCCAAGTTCCGTCGGCTGTTTTCCGCCCTGCCTGTGCATCCTGTAGACATAGCCTGTCATTCCGTCAGGGGCAGAAGAATCATCCCAGCCTGCAGCAGTCTTTTCCGGGCCGGCGCTATTGGAAGCAGCGTAAGCGTCTGAATCAAACTTCGTTCCGCCTTTGCGTTTGTTAAATCCCCAGCCGAAAGCGTTTATTTCTTTGGAAGGCTGCTTCACCTCCGTAATGCCTTTTATCTGTTCAATAACGGTCGGCTTTGAACTTCGCGTTTTGGAAGGACCGTATTTGTCGCCGGGAGCGTTTTTGTTCCGGGAATAAAGCTCCCGTCGGAGCATTTGCGTGCGGCATATTCCCATTCGTAATCGTACGGAAGACGGTAACCGCGTGAATTTTTATTTACATACGGATTATCAATATTTCCTTTTGTAAGAGATGTCATATCAACTTCGCGAGCTTTTGTGCTGTAGGCAAGAGGACATCCGGAAACTTCGGCACCTGTTTCGTAAACCGCATTACGCAGCGGAACTTGATACTGTTCATCCGCGCAGTAAACCGGCTCAAGTCCAAGCATTTCGTTCAACGCATTGCACCATACAACAGCATCCCACCAGCTTACTCCGTTTACAGGCATTCCTTCTGTTTTAGGAAAACCGCCTTCATTAAAAAAGTACAGAGGATTTTTATCTCCACCGGAAGAATACGCTCCTTCTGAGCCGGGATTTTCAAAAGCATAGACTTTTTCCCCGCGTTCTTCGCTTGTTGCCCAGGAATACACTTTGTACCAGATATTGTAACTGAGTTCAAATTTCGCCATTCTGAACGGCGGAACTTCTGCAATTTTCATAACGCTTTCTACGTTCTCGCCAAGAATTATTGAATCTGGATTAAGAATTTCAATCATATCAATAGAAAAACTATTGCCGTCTGCATAATGTAATGAGTCAGTTTTTTCCTTAACCTTAGGAATCCGCTCAGGAATGGCATACACCTCCCCTTTTTCATCATTTACGGACCATAAAAAATTTTTGCATGACAGAATGCATAGCAGAAAAAGCGGAATAAAAAGGAATGAAATCTTTTTCATAAACAATGTCTTTTCTAAAAACGTATTCCCAAAGAAGCACCGCCTCGCCACAAGTACGGAAAGCCGGCTCCTGCATAAGGAATAAAAACAAAATCGGCATTGCTGACTTTTGCAATATCAAACATTAATTTTATATCGGCACCGGAAGAAACTGTCTGATGAACGTCGCCGTCGTTCCAGATTTGTTCATAGCCTATAGAAATTTCGGGTAAAAAGCGCACTTTTTCGCCAAGTTTTACCATATATCCGGCATACGAAAGCAGCTCCAGACAGTTGAATTCAGTAAAATCACAGCTGAACATTCCGCCGGCTCCGACTTTCAGTTCCGGCGTAATCGAATAGAACACGTCAAGTCCTGCACCAAAGGCGGCGCGCTCGTATGAATTCATATTAGCTTCAAAACGGGCAGACGTATAGAACGGAGTAAATTCTACGGCAAACAAACCGCAGGTACAAATCATAATGCAAAAAGAAAAAATTAAACGTTTCACACTTTTAGTATAAAGTCACATTTCTCTTTTTTCAACTGCCTGACGGCAGAACCGGTAAATTAAGGGGACTAAAACAGCCCCCTAAATACAATTTTCATCAAGTTGAAAGCTGCGCAAGTTTTTCGTGGTATTCTTTCCACCAGTTCAATTCTTTTTCGTTTTCGGCAGATTCCTTTTCCTTAAACTTTACGTCTTCGGATTCAAGCTGACCGCGGCATGAAAAGACGGCATCTACAATGCAAGGCTCAAAATGAGTTCCGCGTTCTTCTTCAAAAATCTTCATTGCCATATCAAACGACATAGGATTTTTATAAAGACGCTGGCTTACAAGAGCATCAAGAACGTCTGCTGCAGCCATAATGCGGGCGCTCAAAGGAATTTCATTACCTTTAAGTCCTACCGGATAACCGCTTCCGTCCCATTTTTCATGATGATAGAATGCCATGTCCTTTGCAATTGCATTCAGCTGCCCGTTTTTAATCGGCGGAAGAAAATCAAGAAGCTTGTTTCCTTCGGCAGGGTGTACTTTCATAAGTTCGCGTTCCTGCTCCGTAAAACGACCCGGCTTATTAAGAACACCTTCAGGAATATGGATTTTTCCTATGTCGTGAAGAAAAGCTGCCGTTTCATACAGCTGGATTACTTCATCAGTAAGAACATCTATATAACAGCCGTTCTGCCGCAGCTGACGTGCAATAATTCCAACGTATTTCTGCGTATGAATTACATGCCGCCCCGTAAAAAGATCGTGGCTTCCTAAAACTTCAGCAACGAATTTTATAATGTCCATCTGAGTCTGCATAAGGTTTGCATTCTTTTCTTTAAGTTCCTTATTCGCCTTGTCGCGTTCAAGCATCAAGTCCATCATTGTCTGAAGACTTTTCTTTGAACGGCGGGAAATGGAGAATGAAACCAGAAACACAAAAATAAATTCAAGCGAAATACTGATAGCATGAGAAACATACCACCGATGACGTGAGAAATTTTCGATGGTAAATAAATAATTGTCCATAATGGTAAACGAGCGCAGATAATTTGTAACAAGAATCAGAGCGAGATTTGTAATGGTTATAATCTGCGTAAGCCGCATATTGTAGTAAAGGCAGCTTATGAACGGCACGATTCCGAATACAATACTGATGTTTATAATTCCTGACTCACCTAAAACACAGACATACAGCGTACAGAAAAGAAGGCTTACAATCATTGATAAAACCTGCGTTTTCTGGCTGCGGTTCAAAAAATAAACTATGACAGATGCAACTGCAGAAAAGCAAAATATAAACAGACAGTAAGAAGTAGAAATGTGCCACAGACCAAGAGCCGTAAAAATATAAAAACAAACCGGAAGTATGCCTGTGCTGAAAATAATCTTCTCCACGATTTTATTTACATTGATAATATTCTCCGTAAAAAAAATCTCGTCATAAACAGACATCTTACAAAACCTCCTCAAGGTCTCTCCGTGCAAATTACACAAACATAACTATTATACACCCCCCCCCCCGTTTTTAGGCAAATTCTTTTTTTATTTTTTTACATTTTTTTTACATTTTTTTTACAAAAAAAACACTTTTTGTCCTGAATTCTTCCATGTGCCTCCAAAAAAATGTACGTTTTCATTATGAAAGAACTTATGGAAATACTGAAAAATCCTATTTAGGGTTTTTCAGTGTTAACCTTAAATGTGTTCACCGGCATTTCCTTAACATAACCGGTATTTTTTGATATAGTAAGACTATCGATTCTCTATTATACAAGGAAATTCAATTTTATGGTACGTTCAAAAATCGTCGTTCTTGATTTTGGCAGCCAGTATGCGCATTTAATTGCAAAGCGCTTCCGTATGCTTGGTTTTTATTCGGAAATTGCACTGCCATCCGCACCGCTAAGCGAGTTTGAAAATGCAAAAGGCATTGTTTTTTCCGGCGGACCGGCATCTGTCTATGACGAGAACACGCCAGAATTCAACAGTGAAATTCTAAATCTTGACATTCCTATTCTAGGACTGTGCTACGGGCACTACATCGTGCAGCTGGGATATAACGGAAAAGTCGGAAAGGCGGAAACAGGCGAATTCGGCTTTGCACAGCTTGAACTGAACAAAAACACGGACTGTCCTCTTTTTGAAGGAATAGAACCGGAACAGCAGGTATGGATGAGCCATCAGGACGGAGTTCTTGCGATGGGCGATGGTTTTGAAGCCGTAGGTTTTACAAAAGACTGTCCGTTTGCGGCAACTCAGAACCTTTCTAAAAAAAGATTCAGCCTTCAGTTCCATTGTGAAGTAAAGGACACACCTTGCGGAAACAAGATTTTTGAAAATTTTGCTTCGTTCTGCGGAATGGAAAAAAACTGGGATCAGGACACTGTACTGAACGTAATCCTTGAAAACATAAAGAAACAGGCGGAAGAAAAAAACGTCCTTCTCTTTTTGAGCGGCGGAGTTGATTCTACAATTACGTTTGCCCTTCTGAACAGGGCACTTGGTCAGGAACGCGTACTTGGACTTCACATAGACAACGGATTTATGCGCAAGAACGAAAGCGCAAAAGTTGCAGAAGCGTACAGAAAGTTCGGCTTTACAAACTTTATTGTGAAAGATGCGTCTGAAAGTTTCCTCAAGGCTGTTGCCGGTCTTACAGATCCGCAGAAAAAACGCATGGCCGTAGGTGAAAACTTCATCACCGTACGCAATGAAGTCGTTGCGCGCCAGAATCTTGACGAAGAAAAATGGCTTCTAGCACAGGGAACGCTTTATCCGGACATTATTGAATCCGGCGGAACGAAAAACTCACACACCATAAAAACGCACCATAACCGTGTGGCAGGAATTCAGGCTTTAATCGAAAAAGGTCTTATTATTGAACCAATCCGCGATTTATATAAGGACGAAGTGCGCGCCATTGGAAAAAAACTAGGGCTTGACGACCAGCTTGTAATGCGCCATCCATTCCCGGGACCGGGACTTTCAATCAACGTACTTTGTTCCGACGGAAGCCTGAGTAAGGAAGATGAAGAAGAATTCAAAAAAGCACAGGAAGAATTCGCCCGTATTCCGGTAACTGAATTCTGCGCCAACTGCACTTCGAAAATGGAAAAACTTGTCCTTCCGGTAAAATCAGTGGGTGTGCAGGGAGATTTCCGCACTTACCGCTTCCCGGCAGTCCTGAGTTTTGAAAGACTCGCCGGCGGCTTTTACCATATTCCTAAAAAATGGGAGAAAATCGAAAGGGCTTCAAGCAGCATAACAAACAGTGCAAAATTCCTTAACCGTACTGTAATACGATTGTGGCAGAACCCGGAAATTTCCGATGAAAAACTGCGTATTCAGAAAGGATATTGCGACCGCCGCCGCCTTGACCAGTTGCGCGAAGTTGATGACATCGTGCTTACGGAACTTCATAAAAGCGGCTGGTACACAAAAATTTTCCAGCACCTTACGATAGATTTGCCATATGCAAGCAGCCCGGACCGCGCAAGTTTTGTACTGCGCCCTGTATGCTCGGAAGACGTTATGACGGCACGATTTGCGCATCTTCCGCTTGAACTTCTTGAAACTATCATACGCCGCATTTCTGCGCTTCCATTCGTGGATGCGCTGTACTACGATGCAACAAACAAACCGCCGGCAACGTTCGGCTGGGAGTAATACAATCTGATGAAAAACAGTGAAAATAAAAGTGAAAGTGAAAGCGAAAAAAAATCAGCCTCGTTTTTTATTTGCAGGATTGTTTCCATAATAATTCTTGCAGTCCTGTTCGTTTTTCCGTTTTCTATGAGGGAAATGAACCTTCTGCAGCCGGAACTGTCCTCTGAAATCCTTTATCCGTTCAAAGCGTTTTTTCAGACAGTAAAATTTCTTCGCTCCTTCTAAGGATAAGCTGGTGTGCGCTTTACGTTATTCCGTTTTCTGCCATTCTGATTTTAATAACGATTTTTCTTAAAAAAAGACACAAAAAGACAGTCTATTTTTCCCTGCTGATTTCCGTTACGGTGTACCTTGTAAGCACGGTTGCAAGTATGATAACTTTTGCAAACACGGCACGGTGGTTCAGGGAACTTCCGCCACTTGTGTACGCAGCATTTGCCGTTGCGCTTGTTTTTCACATCGTGCTGATTACATACGGAATAATCGGCATAAAGACAAGAAATCAGGAACATTCAGAATACAAGCAGCTTTGCACGGAAGAAACGAAGAAAGAAATGGAACTGCACGCGCGGGCAATGGAGCGCATTCAGCGTGACAAGGAACGCGTAAAGGGCGACCGGGACAGGACGCGGAAAATAAAGCTTCTTGAAAAAAAAGAAGTTAAGGAATACCGGCAGAAAAAACACCGTACGCACGTAAAGACAAAAATCAAGATTGTAATTCTTCTTACGATAACGGTAATTCTTGCAACTTTCATTTTTACAGACTTACGAAACTACCGAATGCTTACAAAACAGACTGTAAACAACACTGGCGGAAACCAGGCGGAACAAGTTGCAGCAATCTACGACTTTTCTGACGGTCTGAGCGCAAAACTCAATGCATTTATCGAAGGTTTTAAGAAAACGAACAGTTCGTCACCTTTTCCGTGCGAACGGGCAGACATCATTACAACAGACAGTACTAAATCTGTTTTTCTTGAAACAATAGATGCATCTACCATTCTGCCAGAGTTCAACGTATTTTCATACACTACAGCAGCAGGTCATGTATATAAAATTCCAGATGCAGAAAAACGCATTACGCCGCAACAGGCTGCACTTTACGTAGACCGATGGCGCAATGAGGCAACGCGTAAAGAACCTCTTTTCGACAGGCAGAACGATACGCTTAAATACATTTATCCTGTAACGTACACGCGAAAAGAAGGACATAAACTGGTAGGATTTTCTGTCATCACCTACCGTCGGGAAATTCTTTCACGCCCGTACTTTCAGGCAAAAGTTTTTATCTTTACCCTTTCAGCAGTCTTTCTTTATGTTTCAATCGTCATCACCCTTTTTCTTGCCGATTTTATTGCAAATCCTATTATTTTCCTGTGCGGAAGCGTTAGAAAAACGGCAAACATTCTTTCTGAACTGCTCTCCGGAACGGCAAACATTGACCCGAAATCCCTTACGTTTGACGAAAAAGTTGAAACAAAAGACGAAATAAAAGATCTTTCTATAGAGATAAACAATATCGTTACGATTGTACGCGGAATTTTGCCGTACATTTCATTCCATACACTTCAGAATGCAGACAGAAACAACAGCAGTTCAAGCCGTACGCGCGAACTTTGTTTTCTCTTTACGGACATACGCGGATTTACAACTTTATGCGAAGGGCGTTCTCCAACAGACGTAATCGATATTTTGGATCATTACCTTGGCATAGAAACGAAGATTATACTGGACAACGGCGGCGATGTAGACAAATACGTAGGCGACGAAATGATGGCGTTTTTTTCCGGGCCGGACAAAGAAATCAACGCGTGCAAGGCGGCTATGGAAATACGCAAGGCTATGCGCAAAGAGCAGGAAAAGGATCAGAAGGAAGGAACTCAGCCTATTTCTATGGGAATAGGCATAAACTCTGGAAAAGTCGTATTCGGACCGGTAGGTTCTTTAACACGAAAGGACTTTACTTCTATAGGCGACACCGTAAACCTTGCGGCGCGGCTTGAAGGAGCAAATAAGGAATACGGTTCAAAGACGATTATTTCGGAAGCCGTTTTTGAGCATCTCCACAATACATTTATCTGCCGCGAACTTGATTACATTACGGTAAAAGGCAAGACAGAGCCTGTCCGCATTTACGAGATATTGCAGTCCGCAAAAGATTCTACGGAAAAACTGTACGACATAAAAAAACTGTTTGAGGCAGGACTTAACGCCTACCGTAAAAAGCAGTGGAAAACGGCAGAAAAATATTTTACCGAATGCAACCAGAAGTATGACGATGCTCCTTCGCAGGTATTTTTGCGCAGGATAATCCATTACAAAATCTCTCCGCCGGAAAAAGACTGGAAAGGCGTTTTTGTAATGGCAGTAAAATAAATTTTTTGCAGAAAATCATTCAGATGTACGGACGGCTTTATCAACGGCAGACTTCAGGCGTTCCGGTGTATACGCACCCATCTGGGTGTCTGTAATTATTCCGTCCGCCGAAATAAAAAGCGTATACGGAATTGCCGTAACGTTATACATAAAAGAAATGCTGCTGTCTTCATCACAGCCGCTCACAAAGGAAGAAAAGTCTCCGTCTTTGGAATTTATATATTCAACGACAGTTTCTTTTGTTTCACCAGCACTTATGGCAAGAACCGTAATTTCATCCTGGCGTTCTGCGGCAATCTTTGCAATGTACGGAAGTTCCCTTACGCACGGCGGACACCACGTTGCCCAGAAATGAAGAAGGACAGGCTTTCCCCTAAGGCTTGAAAGCATAAGTTCCGTTCCGTCCGTCATTTTTACAGAAAAATCAGGAGCCTGCTTTCCTTTGCGTATGCCTGTTTTCTGCGCAGAAACAGGGAACGCACAGCACAAAAGCAATGCAGCTCCGGCTAAAAAAACATAAAAACCTGACAAAAAATTCTTTTTCATACCAACTCCTCCTGTAATATCAGTACAAAACTTTCTATAATTTCTTCATTTCCTTCCCGAATGCAGCAAAGGAAATTGCCCCTACAGGACACACGGGAATACAGTCACCGCATCGGATGCACTCGCGGTCATTCACCGCCCTGACGTCCATTTTACAGAACGCAGTGCATTTTCCGCAGTCAATGCATTTTTTACCGTCAACCGTAACGCCGGCAAGCGCAATCTTATTGAAAAAAGAATAAACTGCACCAAGCGGACACACATAACGGCAGAACGGACGGTACACAAAAAACGCCCATACGACAAAACCTGTAAGAAGCAGAACTTTGCGGGTAAAAACGGCAGTTACAGACTCGCGGACGGCTTCATTCGCAAGAACAAGCGGAATTCCGGCTTCAAGCGTTCCTGCCGGACAAAGCCACGCGCAGAAAAAAGGCAGGCTGTATCCGTTTTTATAAAACAAAAACAAAGGCAGAATAGTTACAGGCACAAGAAGAACGGTGTATTTAAAAAGCGTCGCTTTCCTGCTGATTTCGGAAAGAACAGTTCCCTTCTTTTTATCATAAGGCTGTATTTTCAAAAGACGTTTCAGTCCGCATCCGCATTTTTCAAGAAGTTCCTGAACAAGACCGAACGGACATAAAAAACCGCAGACAGTCCTTCCAAGAAGAACGCCGGCAAGAAGCAGAAAACCGGTAACGAAAAATGGAAATTTTCCGGATGAAATGTAATTCTGAAGAGCGCCAAGCGGACAGGATGAAACAGCTCCCGGACAGGAATAGCAGTTCAATCCGGGAACACAGACGTTCTTTCCGTAAGATTTTGAAACAGTCCCTTTAAAAAATCCGCGGAAATCTGCGTTATAGACAATGGCAGAAATCAACTGGACTATTTTACGTTTATCCAAGCCCGATACACTCCATACAGATAAAAACTGCTTTCATATATAAAAGCCGGAGTTCTCCGCAAAAAATACCGGCAAGCACAAAAGCCGCGCCTGCACACAAAAGCAAAATCCGCAGAACGGCAGCATACTTCGGAAGCGGCATATACGGCTTTTTTCCGGAAAGTTTCTTTTCCATACGAATTACTATACACCATACTCCGCAGTAAATCCACCGCAAAGTTCAGCAACCGGCGCAGACAGTAAAAGGCGCGGCACTTTCAACTGAAGCGGATTTATGGTATTCTGTAGCCATTATGGCTGGAAATACGTACGGAACAATTTTTAGGGTAACAACATTCGGCGAAAGTCACGGCGAAGGGCTAGGCGTAATCATCGACGGCTGTCCTGCCGGAACTGACATTGACATTCAGAAAATTCAAGATGCACTGGACAGACGGCGTCCGGGTGCAGGCGTAAACGGAATAAAATCCGCCTCCGTAACTTCACGAAACGAGCCGGACAAGGCGGAAATTCTTTCCGGCATATTCAACGGAAAAGCAGAAGGAACGCCGATTGCCATCGTAATCAGGAACACTTCACAACATTCTTCAGATTATTCAAATCTTGCAGAAACTTTCCGCCCCGGACACGCGGACTTTACGTACAGCGAAAAATACGGCATACGGGACTACCGCGGCGGAGGTCGTGCTTCCGGCAGGGAAACTGCTGCCCGCGTTGCAGCCGGCGCCGTTGCAAGAATGATACTTGAACAGAAAAACATAAAGACGACGGCGTATACGCTTAAAGCCGCCGGAATAAAATGCAATAAAATCGACTTTTTGGAAATAGAACAGAACTCCCTGCGTGCGCCGGACAATCAGGCGGCGGCTCTTATGGAGCAGAAAATCGATGAATTCCGGCGGAACGGCGACAGCGCAGGCGGAATAATTGAATGCATAGTAAAAGGCGTTCCGGCAGGACTTGGAGAACCAGTATTCGACAAGCTTGACGCGGAACTTGCAAAAGCAATGCTTTCTGTAGGAGCAGTAAAGGGCATAGAATTCGGCGCGGGATTTTCTGCGGCGGACTTGAGCGGAAGCGTAAACAATGACAGAATGCACGCGGAAAACGGAAAAGCCGTATTCGACACAAACAACGCAGGCGGAATACTCGGCGGAATTTCAAATGGGAACGACATTGTATTCCGCGTTGCTGTAAAGCCTGTGCCGAGCATTTTTCAGGCGCAGAATACTGTAAGCAGGAAAGACGGCGTATATGAGTCAACGGAACTTCAGATAAAAGGACGGCACGACGTCTGCCTTTGTCCTAGAATCGTTCCTGTAATTGAAGCAATGACCGACATTGTACTTACCGATATGCTTTTAAGAAATTAACAAAAAAATGAAAAAAACACCATCCGTTATTTCATCATATAAAAAACCGCTTTTTGTAATATCGGCGGTACTCCTCCTTTCGTTTACGGTAACGGTATTCGTCCGCGCATACACCCTGCGCCGCCCTTTGCCACAAGAACCGCTTTCACAAAGCCAAAAACAGTCGCTTGAAGCCGTACTTAATCAGGCGTACCCGGAACGGACGGCTGTCCTGCGCCCTCTTCCATATCCGGTAAATCCGGCAGTTCTTGACGTCAGGGCGCGTTCGGCAATTGCCGTAAACATGCAGAACGGCTGCGTTCTTTACGAAAAAAATGCAGACGAGATTATTCCGCCTGCTTCAATGACAAAACTTTTTGTAATGTACGTTGTCTTTGAAGAAATAAAAAAAGGCACAGTTTCATTAAAAGACACAGTTCCTCTTCCGCCGGAAAGCTGGGCGTGCAATATGCCGCCGCATTCTTCGCTTATGTTCCTTGGGAAAAACCAGATTGTTACGCTTGAGGAACTTCTTACAGGTCTTGCAGTCTGTTCTGGAAACGATGCAGCCTATGCCGTTGCAGATTATATCTGCGGAGAAATGGAAGCGTTTATCGGACGGATGAATGCGGCGGCAGAAAAGCTCGGGCTTACAAAAACGCATTTTGTAGAATCTTCCGGCTACAGTGAAAAAAACACTACTACCTCCCGGGAAATGGCTGCTTTTGCGCGCCATTACGTTGACACCTTCCCGGAAACTCTTTCGCTTTTTCATTCGCGCCTTTCATACACGTATCCGCAGGAACACAACCTTGCGCCAGAAGACAGGGGAAAGCCGCGCGCACAGGATTTTTCGCAGGGAATTCCAGAACACATTACAATGGGAATTTACCAGAAAAATACTAATCCGCTTTTAGGAACGCTCGACGGCTGCAACGGACTTAAGACCGGCTATATTGACGAAAGCGGCTACAATCTTGCGCTTACCATTACGCGCGGTTCAACGTGCATTCTTTCCGTTACAATGGGCGGACCGGGAAATTCCGTGCAGGAAGGAAATGCCGGGCGCATTCACGACGGAACAGAAATTATGGAGTGGGCGTTTGCCGCATTCCGCGAATATGAAAATCCGGCTTTGTTCCGCGAATATTCAGTTCCGCTTGTTTTTGCAAAGGCACAGCGGATAAACCTTGTTCCTGCGTATGCCCCCAAAACGCTGAGCGTTCCCGTAACGGCGGCGCAGAACCCTTCACAGGCGGAAAAAGAAGTTGAAGTTTCCGTTGAACTTCCAGAAAGCATAAAAGGAAGAGTTACCGCCGGTCTGGAATACGGACGCATAACGTACAGCATAAACGGACGCATTCTTCAGACAATTCCGCTTGTAGCAGAACGCACTGAAAAAAAAGCAAACGCCTGGCTGTGCGCCGCAGACTTTTTTGCACAGCTTGCCCTTTTGTTTTAAGACAATTCTGTTTTTTTCTTGCTAAAAGCAGCAAATCTATATAAAATTACTTGTTATGAAAAACGTCTTAGTCGTAGATGCTTCTCCCATATTCAGTGAATTTCTCAAGGACAAATTTTCCGAAGAGAAAATTGAAGTTACTTTCATTCAGGACAAGCTTGATTCTATTCCTAAAATGATTTCAATGCTTCCTGACCTTGTAATTCTTGATATAAACGAAACTGATAATGCGGCGTTCCTGCTGGATTATCTTCAGAAAATAAAAGCAGACCCCAACGCAAGCCGCATTCCGCTCATCGCAACAGGTCCTGTAATGGAACGCAAGGAAATTGCCCTGTTTGCAAAATTCGGAATTCATAAATATTTCATAAAGCCGATTAAATTCGACTTTTTCTTTGACTCAATAGGCACAATTCTAAGAACAGCATTTTCTATGGACACAACGCCGTGCGTCCTTGACATACACTGTAACGGAAACATAATTTTCATTGAAATTGCGCAGGGATTAAACCGCGAAAAACTTTCCCTCCTCCGCTACAAACTGTCAGAAATGATAGAAAAGACCGGTCTTGATGCTCCGAAAGTCGTCATAATGATGACGAACCTTGACCTTACTTTTGTAGACGGGTTGAACATCGAACTTCTTTTGAACAACATTCTTGCAAACCATAAAATACAGAACAAGAACGTAAAAATACTTTCGTTCAGCACGTTCACAAAGGAACTGATTGACGGACACCCGGAATACGCCGGAATAGAAGTAGTAACCGACATTTCCCACGTCCTGAACTCGCTTGTAGACAGTTCTTCAACCGCACACGTTTCTGACCTCATTACGGACAGAATCCTTACGAATAATGATACAGAAGCAGGCGGCGCAATCGAAATGCGATTTTCTACCGATACAAACGCTCCAAGCCGCTCCGAACAGCTTGCAGAAGGCGTAGATCCGTATCTCAAGCACATTGCAATCGTTGACGATGATTCTGTAGTCCTTGACCTTCTGGCAAGTACATTCCGGGCAAAACGATTTCACGTAGACACTTTCAATAACGGTGTAGTATTCCTGGAAGCCGTAACCGAAAAAAAATACGATTTGATTGTCCTTGACATTATGATGCCGGGACTTTCTGGAATTGATACGCTTATGAAACTGAAGGAACTTCCTGAATTCCCGGTAATATTCATTTATTCCCAGGCAATGAAGAAAGAACTGATTATAAAATCACTTTCAATGGGCGCAAAACAGTATTTTGTAAAGCCGCAGAAACCGGAAGTCATACTTAACAAAGCGGTGGAAATGTTCATCGCTCCGGCAAAAAAATAGCATTTACTCAAGAGGTCCCTGATGATTGCGCCGCAAGAAGAAACTGCCGTTTCCATTCCGACAGAACTTATTATGGCGAATGCAGTACACGAAATCCGCACGCCAGTACAGACCATTATAGGAACGCTTGACCTGCTTTCCGAAACGCACCTTGATTCCGAGCAGACCGAATACGTACGGCAGATACGTTTCGGTTCGGACGTGCTTCTTACACTTGTAAACAACATTCTTGACTACTCAAAGCTCAAGTCAAACAAGGTTTCAATAGAATCGGTATCGTTTAACGTAAAAACGCTTGTTGAAAAAACGGTGCGCCTTATAAGTCTTGAGGCTTTCAGGAAAAACCTTGAAGTTGAAACGGACATTGACTATTCGCTTCCAGACCTTGTAAAAGGCGACCCGACACGCATTCAGCAGGTTCTCATAAACCTTCTTAAAAATTCGCTTAAATTCACGGAACGCGGCTACATTCATACAGAACTTTCTGCTTCCGAAGACGGAAAATTTCTTCTGTTTAAGGTAACCGACAGCGGAATAGGCATTGAAAAAGAAAAACGGCGGCACTTGTTCCAGACGTATTTTCAGGGCGATGCGTCAATTTCGCGAAAATACGGCGGTTCCGGACTTGGACTTGCAATCTGCCGGACGCTTGTTACTGCAATGAACGGAACTATATCGTTTGAGCCGAACAAATACGGCGGTTCGTGCTTTTCGTTTACAGTGCCGCTTGTTCCAGAGGCGGAAACTTCTGTTCCGTCCTGTACGCTTCCTGTTCCTTCTTCCGCAAAAATACTCATTGCGGACGCAAGCGTTATGGCATCAAAAAGCCTGGGGAACAAATTAAAATCGCTTGGACTTGAACACATCAGTTTTTCTTCAGACCCGGAAGAAACGCTTATGAAAATGAAATATGCCGCCCGGATGAAAACCCCCTACAACATTGCGTTTATAGACATGCATCTTCCTGTCATAGACGGCTGGCATCTTGCCTCTGAAATAAAAAATGATCCGCAGATTTCCGGAACAAAACTATATCTTCTTGTACCAGAAGGGCAGATGGGAAGTCAGGCAAAAATGAAAACCCTGAACTGGTTTTCCGGCTATCTGTACAAGCCTGTCTACCGAGACAAGCTTGACGAAATGCTGCTTCAAACAAATGAAATACAGCCGGAATATAAAAACGAAGAAACAAAAAACAGGGAAGACGCTCGCATCAGAAAAGAAGAACAGCAGAAAGAGCGCACATTTGCCGCCGGAATGAAAATACTTGCTGCAGACGACCATTCAGTAAACAGAAAAATTCTTGTTGACTTTCTAAAGCGATTTGGTGCAACTGTTTATGAAGCAGAAAACGGCGAACACGTCCTTAAAATCATCAGGAACAATCCAGATATTCAGATAGTCTTTATGGACATCCAGATGCCTGTTCTAAGCGGAATAGAAGCTGCTTCATATCTTCGTAAAAACATCTATAACGGAATAATCATCGCCTGTACGGCAAACAACAGCAAGGACGACTTCATAAAATACCAGAAAGCAGGAATGAACGACATCCTGCACAAACCTTTCAAAAAAGAATCAGTAAAAACAATTCTTGACAAATGGAAGACAGTCCTTATGTTCCCTACGGATACTCAGGCAGCATTCCTTGACTCTAACCATCTTGTAAATGACAAGCTGTGGGATGCAGAAGACTTTGAAGACACTATCGGCAGGGACTGGGATTTAGGAAGACAAATTCTACTTGATTTTATAGATCAGACAACTGCGCTTATCAAGGATGCAAAAAAATACATAGAAACAGAAAACTTTGAACAACTTGACCTGATTGCACACACGTTAAAAGGAAGTTCTGCAGCAATTTCTGCAAACAAACTGTTTAAAATCGGGGAGAACCTTAATAAATCAGTTAAGGCGCAAAATCTTGATGAAATAAAAATTGACCTTGATTATTTTGAAAAACTGTTTGAAATTTTCATTCTGTCCACAGGAAAGTGGCGGCATTTAAAATAAAACAGCCGGAACAAAGAGGACACAATATGATTAAAACAAATTACCACACGCACACAACTTACTGCGACGGCGTAAACACCGCAGAAGAAATGATACAGACTGCAATTGAAAAACATTTTTCAATTCTTGGCTTTTCAAGCCACAGCATTTACCCCTTCGCATCTGACTGGCACATTGCCCCTCGCGAAACGGAAGCGTATACAGAAGAAATCCGTTCACTTGCAGAAAAATACCGCAGTAAAATTACCGTTCTCTGCGGATTTGAAGCAGACTACATTCCAGGACTTTCAGTTCCGTCTAAAAAACAGTACGAAAAGTTCAGACCGGACTATTTAATCGGTTCTGTGCATTATCTTGTAACTAAAAAAGGCAATTTTACGGTAGACGAAAGCGCAGAAGGCGTAAAAAACGGGGTGGATGTTTTTTTCAAGGGAAATGCACGCAAAGCCGTCTGCGAATATTTTTATGCACAGCGGGAAATGCTGCTGCACGGAGATTTTGAAATCTGGGGACACCCTGACCTTTTCAGAAAACGCAACGGCATTCTGAAACTTTTTAATGAATCGGAAAGCTGGTATCGTTCTGAACTTAAGGCGACTGCGCGTGCCGCAAAAAAAGCAGGCGTAATTGCGGAAATAAACACCGGCGCAATTTCACGCGGTGCAATGGACGATGTATATCCGTCTCAGGAATTCCTGCGCCTGCTTGCAGATCAGAATGTTCCTGTTACCGTAAGCAGCGATGCGCATAATGCAGAAAGCCTTGACTGCGCCTTTGAGCGCGCATATTCATCGGCAAAAAAAGCAGGCTACACCGAAACAGCATATCTCGATGAAGCCTGTACAATTCGTTTTCAAAAACTGTAGTTTTCCCTGAAATATAATTTTTTAAACTAACGGCGTTTTCTTTCTTCGGCACTTGCACAGTTTATGCACATGAGCGCATACGGCAGTGCTTCAAGACGAGCCTGCGGTATTTCTTTTCCGCAGCCGATGCAGATTCCGTATTTATTCAGACGTATTCGTTCAAGCGCGCCGTCTATCTGACGAAGCAGCTGTGCATCCTGAGCGCCAAGTGAATCCAGAATAGTACGGTCAACGGCATCTGATGCAACATCTGCTTCATCGCCGGATTCTACAGGTTTTACCAAATTTTTCATATCTGCCGACTGACCGGCAAGGGATGCCAGAATCGTTGATCTTTGAGCCGTCAACTGTTCTTTTACATCAGCTATGAATTTATCATCCATGGTCGTTCTCCCTATTGTCAACAAACCTCTCCTTGTTGACAACTTTTTTTATTTTGTACATACTAATATAAGAACAAATCGTTAAAAAAACAACTTTTTTCGACAAAAAAGTAAAATCTTCACTCTTGTTTGAGGTCTTGCACCTTGGAGGAATCGTGGCTAAAGAAGAAGCTATAGAAGTTGAAGGCATTGTAAAAGAAGCACTGCCAAACACAATGTTCCGCATTGAATTACAGAACGGTCATATCATTATGGCTCATCTTTCAGGAAAAATGCGGAAGCACTACATCAGAATCGTACCAGGTGACAGCGTAAAAGTTGCCCTTTCACCGTACGATTTAGACCGCGGACGAATTATTTTCCGCCAGCGTTAAAATGCAGCAGATCCCGGAGCGACTTTACCGCCCCGGAGATTCCTGTTCCTATAATACCAAGACATACAAGCGGTCCGAACGGCAGAAGCCACCAGAACGCCTTGAACAGAATAAATCCCACAAATGTCTGAAGTATCCTTATAAGAAACGATCCAAACAAATCCATTCTTGTAACAGGCTCTTTTTCATATCTGTTTGTATATGAAGAGTCATAGAACGAATTTTCATACTCATTCTGATTTTGTGAAGTGCCGTTCCTGAACCACTGCCAGAAGTCTTCTTCTGAACCAAACGGACTCTGCTGATATCCGCCTGAGCGCGTTCCGCTATATTCGTTCTGCGCACCGCTGTAAGAACCGTATCTGTCATATTCGGCACGTTTTCTGTCGTCACTCAGGACGGCATACGCCTCGCTTATTTCCTTAAACCTTTCTTCTGCAACTTTGTCGTCCGGGTTTCTGTCCGGATGATATTTAAATGCAAGATTGCGGTATGCTTTTTTTATTTCATCTGCCGTAGCAGTCTTTTGAATGCCCAAGGATTCGTAATAATCTTTCAAACTATTCCACCTGATAGTATGTTCTGCGTTACATATAAAAAATAATAAAAAATTGAATTAGTTACAACTAAAACGGCACTAAAAATCCGCTAGCGGAACAGGTTATTTTTTAGTATAACCCAGGTAGCGCCTTTTCCGCCGCCGGATGCATCAGGGTGACCGGATGTTCCAAGACGCTTGTCTGACTCAATGAATTTGCGCACCATTTCGCCAAGCACAGGATCAGAGCCGTTGGAATGAATGCCTTTGCCGTGCACAATCAGTATTTTTTTAAGGCGGCGCATTTCACATTCCGTTACAAAAGCTTCAAGACGTTCCCACGCCTCATCGCGCTTAAGTCCGTGAAGGTCAATGCGTGCTTCCGGGCGCATCCGCACAAGCTCGGAACGGTCTGCGTATTTAGTGCGCTCTTCTTCCTGCTCCATCAGCGCATCCTTATCAACAGTTCCGTAGCGGCGAAGCCACAGTTCCTGCGGATTTATTTTCTTTTCGCGTTCTGCAACAAAATCAAAGCCTTTTTTCTGCTGCGCCCTCGCTTTTTCTTCCGCATCGGGTGCATTCGCCTTTTTATGCGAAACCTGATTTTTTCCGCTTTCCTTCTGCTTTTTTACAGCATTTTTCTGCTGTTCGTCCCACTTTGCAAGAATATCACCAAAATCCATTTTATCTCACCTTATACTGATGACAGTATCCTCCAAAATCCATCCGCCGGAAGTTCCGACGCGAACATACACCCAGCCGCCGGCACGCTGTTCGATTTTTACAAGACGGCCGCTTTCAATTGACTTGACAGCATCAACAGTTTCTTCCGGCACGGCACGTATACCGCCGCCGGTAAATATTCCAGAATCGGAAGAGAGCCGCACTGCGGAAATAATCATCATTACAAAACAGGATATTCCAAGCGTTGAAATAATGATGATTGCAGGAATTTTCTTTATCATTACTGCCATTCCTAAAAAAACGGCAAATATTATCGTAAGGCAAATCAGCGTATTGCGGACAAAATACGTCGGCTCGTTTTCTGCGTTGCGAATGCCGCACTGCCGCTCAAAGGCAATTCTCTCCTTGCGCGCTTCGCCGAACGGCAATTCATTGCGCTCTTTTTCGCGAAGGGTAGCAATCGTGCGGCAGTCATCCGGCGAAACAGCCTGTTTTACGGAAACGGCGGACTTTTCCGGTAATTTGGTAAACGCATAGGCAAAAAAAGTTTCTTCGACGGAAGAATCATTTTCATCTGCTACAGGAGGAACAATCTGCACGTAAGAATCCGGCATAGAAAGTTCCACCCTGCTTCCGTTGTATGAAGTTGCCGTAAGTGAAATCTCCGGAAGGGCAGCATTTCCAGTAACAAGCGGCTGCCACTCAAAACGCGCAACAGGTATTTTTTCCTCAGAAAATTCGGAATTCCTTAACATTCCCTTTGTAATCTCGTAGCGTTCAAGTTCCGTAAAAAGCGCGTTTTTCGGAATGTTCCAGTAGAAAGACACAAGCTGAACGGCGTACTGAAGGTATACCGTAAAATAGAGCGGAGTTCCTGCCTGGGAAGAAAACACAGCCTTTACATTCTGCCGGGAATTTTTCTGGCGGATAAGCTCCGTCCCATTATCAAATTCCACAACAAGCTGCGGAAGCATATTGCGCGGATTTTCATAAATCGTAATCGGCTTGAAAGGGATATTATAGAATTTTCCGTTAATCGTAACACGAAGAAAACGAAGCCTGTACGTTCCTGCATCAGGGAAAGTAAGCCACAGTTCGATTTTTGTGCCGGAAGTTTCGTCTGCATAATCAGAGCGGCGAAGCGACACAAAACTTACTCCTGAAGGAAGATCAGGAATTGCTGCCATTACGCTGTCTGCCTTGACATACGGAATTTTAAGCTGAAATCCGCATTCTTCGCCACAGTAATTTTTTTCGGAAACAGGCTCAACATCAAGTTCTTTAATTATACTGTACGTAAGTTTCTGTGCTCCCTGCGCATAAAGCACGGTGCAAAGCAGGAACAGGATAAACGGTATTTTTTTTACTGCACAAATCATATAAAACATCCTTGATTTTCCGGCAAAACTAGTAGTCCGCAGCAGACGAAACTGTTTCTGTCTGAGCAGAATTTTTCCACTGATTTCTGTCATTTTCTTTTATGCGTTGAAAAATGCTTGTTTCCATTGTATCCGTTTCCTGAGATTCAGAAACTTCCGTCAACATATTTTCACGAATCCTTGCATCCTTTTCTGCCTTTGTCATTGAAAGTTCAAGATTGATTTTAGCATTCATTTTCTTTCCGTCGATTTTAAGCGCATTTATAAAACATTCCGTCGCCCTGTCGTAGTCACCTTCTTTATAGGCGATTATTCCGCGGTTATACCAGGACGCATAGCGGATGTCAGAGGGCGCAGAATCAGGTATACTGGAAAAACGCGTTTCGGCGGCATCATTTTCGTTCTGCATAAGATACGTGGCCGCAAGATCATACACCGCATACGGTTCCGTAATTTCATCGCCGGAAGAGGCGGCATCGAATGCCACCTGAAGAAATCCTGCAACGGCGGAATTGTATTTATGCTGATACCAGCACCAGGAACTTGAAAGAATGGTACCGGCATTTTGAACTGTATTCTCTGCGCAGGAAGTAAGGATAAAAGACGCTGCAACAAGCGAAACTGCCGCCGTTTTTCTGAACGCAGAAGCAATTTTTTCCGGGTCAATTTCCGTAACGATAAAGCCGAGTGCAAAGAACATAACGGCAAGCCCAAGGAACAACTGATAGCGCTGAACAGGCTTTACTTCATACGAAACAAAATTATTTTCAAAATCGTCGCCGTCGTTTCCTGCGGAAGTTCCGCCTGTTTTTTCTATGTAATCAAGCAGGGTAAGGGCAGAACCGGCTTCAGTCGCATCAACATAGCGAACCAGAACTGTATCTCCCTTTGTCCTTTTGTTTTTTGTCATTACGTTTTCGCAAATCCGCTTCATTTTTTCCGAGCGGAGTGCCGTATAGACAGACGTTTTTCCGTCGCCTGCAAGAATGCGGCTTTCGCTTTCCGAACCGAAACCGATTATGTACGCAGGAACGCCTTTTCTAAGGCATTCACCAAGAGCACCTTCAAGCTGACCGTCCGTTTCATCACCGTCCGTGAACACCCAGATTGCATTGGCATTCCCCGACGTTTCCGGGAATGATTTAAGGGCTGTTCTTACGCCTTTTCCCAGACTTGTGCCGGATGCGCTCATAAGTTCAGGGGAAATTGCCGTTAGAAGCGAATCTATAACCGCCCTGTCTTCCGTAAGCGGAACGACAGTTACGCCCTCGCCTTTTGCAAGAACAACGGAAACTGAAGAGGACGGAATATGCGAAAGAAGCATTGAAGCGTAGCTTGAAGCTGCCTGAAGCCGCGTAAGTCCGCCTGCCGCGTCTGCGGCATTCATACTGTAGGAAATGTCAAACACAAAACAGACGGAAGAACCGTTTTTCTGCACAGGCTCAAGGTACGTTCCCCAGGAAATGCCAGAACAGGCAAGAACAAGCATAATCCAGGCAAGGCTCCGGAACACAAGGCGGCTTGTCATCATAACAGAAAAATGGCGCATTCTTCCCATTTCCGCAGAAGAATCTTTCATCAGCCTGAAAAAACCCGCCTTTTTTACAATTTTCCGGCACTGCATTACAGAAACAATAACTGCCGGAATAAGAAACAGAAGCAGATACAGCGCATTAGGACGCTGGCAAGTAATGTCAATGTTCATCATACAGGCTCCTGAAGGTAAAGCCGCCTTATCACCCAGCTGGCGATAAAGCATATACAGGCAGCAAGAAGCAGATTTTCATACAGTTCTACTCCCGTTGTCTTTGAATGATAGCTCTGCACCGTGCTTTCGTTCCTTGATATTACAGAAAGCGCAAGCGACAAATCTGTCAGCGAACGGACTTCAAAACAGCGTCCGCCGCCTGCAAGCGAAATCTGCCGGAGCGAAGCAGTATCAAAAGTGGAATTCAGATAACCGGAATAATTTTTTCCGGTCTTAGGGTCAATATAATCAATCGGAACAGAGCCTTCCGTACCAATTCCAAGCGTATAGATGGTAATATTGTTCCGCGCGGCAAGTTCGGCGGCTGTTTCCGGGTGGATTGCGCCTGCGTTGTTTTCGCCGTCAGTAACAAGCACGATGCATTTTTTTGGCGCGGACGAAGAAGAAAGATGATATACGGCGGTACAAAGACCTGTGCCAAGAGCCGTTCCGTCACCCAGAGAACCGATTTGAATTTCATTAAGGCGATTTACAAAAAGCGGATGGTCAACGGTAGGCGGAACGATTACGGCGGCTTCTCCTGCCATAGTTACAAGTCCGAACGATGCGCCGGAATTTTCCGAAACAAGTTTCTGAACTGCCTGTTTTGCAGCGTCAATGCGCCTGTTTCCGGCAATATCACGCGCCGCCATAGAAGGACTTACGTCAAGCACAAACATAATGTCAGTTCCGCGCGATGTATATACCCTTTCCTGCTTATAGCGCACCGGTTCGGCAAGAGCAAGCACTACAAGAACAAATCCGATGCAGACAAAAACAGTTGAAATCATAGAAAAAATGCGGCGGCGCTTTACGTCCCACTCAAACGTTTTTCCGCCCCAGTCAGAAATGGTGGAAAAAAGCGTAAGGCGCGTTAAAACACCGGCCTTTCTGAGAATATATAAAAGCGGAATAATAAAAAGCAGCAGGAATGCCGCAGGATTATGAAAATCAGGCATCTTCATCTCCCGTAACAGTTACTTTCGGTTCAGGACTTTCAAAAGTCTGAATGACAGTGCGCGCCTTCTCCGTAAATTCGCTGCGTTCGTTCTGCCTGAACGCGGCAGAATACTGCTCTGCCGGAAGACGGCGAGAATCTGCCGAGCCGGCGGCAAAACGTATGTAATCGGCACGGCGGAACAGTCCTTCAAGAAGTTCAGCCTGCGCCATCTTTACATCACTCATAAAGCCGCCTGTTGCTTCTTCAAGAGAAGCAGAAATAAGGGAGGAAGTACACGCATTGAAAGAACTGCCGAAGCGCACGGAAAGATAGCCGCGCATAATCGTCTGGAACACGGCGCAGAATTCTTCATCAGAAAACTGCGCGCCTTTTTTTTCAAGACGCCTGAGGCTCTTGAGGGCACGCCGCGCATTCTTCGCATAATTTTTGAGCGTCATATAGGCGCGCACTGCCGCAGCAACATCGGAATATGAGACGGCGGCTTTTGCAAGAAGGATGAGCAGCACGATGCAGAGAAAAATAACTGCATACACAACGTACATCGTTCCCGGAATAAGAAGCGGCGGAACGGACGGACGAAGCTGCGTATCATCACCGTCAGGAAGAACCGAAGCAACTTCAAACGGCTGTGGATTTATTTCAACTGGAACAGCCGCACTTCCGTAAAGAACGGAAAGCAGATCGAACGGCGGAATGTCTACAATTCCCGTACGCCAGGGAATAAACGTCAGAATTACCGTATAAAAATCGCCGTTTCGCTGAAGCGACGCTTTTTCAATAGAAAATTCCCTGTTGTCAATCTGAAACGGAAATGCCGCAACAGGAAGCACAAGCTCGTCAGAAGCCGTATCGCCGTTAAAAAAATCAATTGAACTGCGGAACGTATACCGAAGTTCCGCAGTATCACCGACATACAGCCTCTTTGGAAAAACAAGCTGTGAAATGTCGGACTGCGAAAAAAGACAGGCACACGCACCGAATATAACAAGCGGAACAAAAAAAGCCTTTTTCAGTTTCATCAGCATATTCACCGTCCTGTCCGCCCTTTCGTTGCAAAAAAGCGCGAAAGCATCCTTATGCAGTCTTCTTCCGTAGAAATCGAAACAAATCCTGCACCGTTACGAATGCAAAAATCATTCAGCCGCTCCGTGCGGTACCTGAAATTTTCGCGCCACGCAGACTTAAACGATGCGTTGTTCGTTGCCATAACAACGCGTTTTCCGGTTTCAACGTCGGTAAACGGAACGGCGCCTATCTCAGGAAGTTCAATTTCTGAAGGATCTGTAATGCGGATGGCGGCAACGTCATTTTTCTGTGCAAGAAGCTTGAACGGCTCTTCCCAGCCGCTGCTCCTGAAATCAGAAATAATGAACACAAGTGAATGTTTGCGGAGCATTTTTACAGCGCCGGCAATCGCATTTCCAAGAACAGAGCCGTTGGCACGGCATTCAGCCTCGTCAAGCCGGGAAAGAAGCAGCATTGTCTGAGTTCGCCCCGATTCCGGCACACAGGAAAAATGAATTTCGCCGTCAAAAAATACTGCGCCGACAGGACTGTCATTTATTTCTGCGGCAACAGCAAGAGCCGCCGCCGTTTCTGCGGCAGCCTCGTATTTTACGCGACCTTTTGAACCGGTGAACATAGAGGCGGAACGGTCTACAATGAGAAACATCTGAAGTTCGCGCTCTTCTTCAAACAGCTTTACGAACGGCCTTCCCATACGCGCAGTAACGTTCCAGTCAATCGATCTTACGTCGTCGCCGCGAAGATACTCGCGCACGCCGCTGAATTCAATTCCCTGACCGCGATACAGCGACTTAAATCCGCCGGACTTCAGGCTGTCTGCAAGAACGCCCGAAGAAATCCTTAGGACTGAGGCTTTTTTTGATAATGACTCATACGAACCTGAAAGTAACTTCTGCATAGCCGACGCGATTACGGAACAGGAACATAGTCTAGGATTTTGGAAATAATATCGTCCGCGCAGATGCCGTTTGCAGCCGCTTCGTACGAAAGAACAAGCCTGTGCCGTAGAACCTGATGTGCAACCGTCTTAACGTCCTCAGGAAGCACGAACGAACGTCCTGCCATAAGGGAAGCGGCACGCGCGCACTGGAGCATAGCAATTCCTGCGCGCGGAGAAGCGCCTACGGTAATGTAACGCGTAATGTCGTGTTCGCTCTGCTTTTTTTCAGACGGACGCGTAACGGAAATAATCTGTACTATATATTCAACAATTTTATCGCTGCAAACAACAGATTCTGCAAGGCGGCGGAAATTCCGTATGTCACCGGCACTTAAAACCTGATTTACAGCAGTTTTTACAGCATTTCCGGCAGTCTTTACGATTTTTACTTCATCTTCGCCGGACGGATAGGAAACAACAAGCTTCATTAAGAAACGGTCAAGTTCCGCCTCAGGCAGATTGTACGTTCCTTCCTGCTCGATAGGATTTTGCGTTGCAAGGACAAAGAACGGCTCAGGAAGGCGGAACGTTTCGTCGCCGATAGTAACCTGTTTTTCTTCCATAGCCTCAAGCATTGCAGACTGAACTTTTGCCGGCGCACGGTTTACTTCATCTGCAAGAACGACATTCGTAAACACAGGCCCTTTCCGCACGGAAAAAGAACCTTTGTTCTGCTCGTAGATGAGCGTTCCGCTTATGTCAGCAGGAAGCAAATCAGGCGTAAACTGAATTCGCTTGAATTCAAGCCCGGAGATTTCACAGAAAGTCCTTACGGCAAGCGTTTTTGCAAGACCCGGCACGCCTTCAAGAAGAACGTGTCCGCCTGCAATAAAAGCCGTCATAATTCCGTCTATAAGCACTTCCTGACCAACAAGCCGCTTTTTTGCTTCGTCGCGGCACTTCTGAACCAAAACACGGCAGGAGTCAAGCTCCGCTGCATTTATGTCATTTTTTTCCATTTTTCAAGTTCCTTTTTGCATAAATATACAATTTTTTACTATTTTCAATTGACAATAAACATTCAAATCAGAATAATTTACTTTATCATGTTACACCCTTTAGCACAAGAATTAAACGAATCTCTTAAAGGAACAGTTGCAGAAGCACTGTTCTCTGATGTAGGACGGCGTATTTATTTTCCGAAAGGAATTATAGCACAGGGCGGAGAAGCAAAGAAATTTGCAACCGTCGCAAACGGTACAATCGGAACGACCGTTATAAACGGAACGCCTGCAATTCTTCCGTCAGTACAAAAATGCGCCCCGGATATGACTTCACGGGAACTTGTTGCCTATGCACCGACGGCAGGACTTCCAGAAATACGCGAAGCCTGGAAAGAAAAACAGATTAAGAAAAATCCGTCTTTAAAAAATAAAACGACTTCCCTTCCGGCAGTAGTTCCGGGACTTACGGCAGGTCTTTCATACATAATGGACTTGTTCGTAGATGCAGAAAAGCCTATGCTCGCACCTGACCCGTCGTGGGATAACTACGTTCTTATTGCAGAGGCACGGCGCGGTGCTGAATTCCACCAGTTCCCGATGTTCAGGAACGGTTCGTTCAACATTGCAGGGCTTGAAGAAGCCGTAAAAAAAGAAGCCGCTGCCTGCGGTTCTGTCCGCCTTATACTGAATTTTCCGCAAAATCCGTCCGGATACAGCCCTACTTCCGCAGAAGTAAAGGAACTGTGCAGGATATTGAAGGAAACTGCTGAAACAGGCGCAAAAATCCTTGTCATAAGCGATGATGCGTATTTCGGACTGAACTACGAAGATGACATTGAAAAAGAATCTCTGTTTGCGCATATCTGCGACCTGCACGAGAACGTTCTTGCTGTAAAGGCAGACGGTCCTACAAAAGAAGATTTTGCCTGGGGATTCCGCTGCGGATTCCTCACGTTCGGCTGTAAGGGCTGGACGGAAGAACAGTACGATGCGCTCGTAAAAAAACTGATGGGCATTATCCGCTCTTCCGTTTCCTGCGCCGCAACGCCGTCCCAGAGTATGCTCCTTAAATCGTTTAAAGACCCTGCAAATGATGAAGAAAAGCTGCAGCTCAGAAAAGTGCTTGAAGGACGCTACAAGGCAGTACGCACGTTCGTTAATACTCACAAAAGCACAGCGCTTGAGGCACTTCCGTTCAATTCCGGCTACTTTATGAGTTTCCGCACAATCGGAATTGACGCAGAGGAACTTCGCGTAAAACTTCTGAATGAAAAAGGAGTAGGTACAATTTCAATCAACTCTGAAACGCTCCGCGTAGCCTTCTCAAGCATTGATGAAGACAAGATTGAAACGGTATACTCACTTATATATCAGACCGCAGAGGAATTAAAACGTGGCTAAAAAGGCTTTTTCACTGACATTTGCCGCAGCATTATTGTTCGCCGCACTGTGTACCGGCTGTTCCGCAAAACAGGAGCGGCGGATTGTAATATGGACGAGCAGCAGTGAATTTGCCCCGTATATCGAACTTTTTAACGAAACGCACCGTCAGAAAGCAGTCCTTGTCTACAAGGAAAATCCGGCCGTATCAATGCCGCCCGAAAACGGCGAACAGGAACCGGACATAGTTATAGGTCCGTGGCTAAGAAACGCCAGGACAAAGCATTTTTTTAAACCAATAGATTTTCTTTTTGACAGAAAATACATATCATCAAAAGATTTTTACCCGATGCTTCTTGAGGCAGGCGTTTTTTCCAGACAGCAGTATCTTCTTCCTGTAAGCTTTAACATTCCTGCAATGATTTTCTCGCAGGAAAACAAGGAATTCGTTGAGGACAACTACACAATCAGCCTTGACCAGATAAAAAAAGCAGGAACAGCCTACAACAAGAAAGACAAGAACGGCTCGTTTACGAGAATAGGATTTGCGCCCCAAAGCAGTGATAAATTCCTGTATCTTACAGCCAAAATACGCGGCGCAGATTTCCGGGAAGCAAAAAACGCTACGTTCACATGGAACGAATCTTCCCTTGCCGGAACAATCGACTATCTTTCAAAATGGATTTCCGAAACAAACGGTTCTGTAAGGACGGAAAACGATTTTGTATACAAATACCTTTCAGAAACGGACGACAAGCGCGTTACTTCAGGACGCACGCTGTTTGCCTATATGACAAGCGACCAGCTTTTCAAATTATCAGAAAGCCAGCGCTCAAAAATAGACTTCAGATGGATTCAGAATGATAAAAAAATTCCCGTAGAGGACTCAATGATTATGATGGGAATTTCACGGAATGCCGCAAACAAGGCAGGAGCAGCTGACTTCATCTCCTGGTTCTTCAAGACGGAAACTCAGCAGGCACTTCTTGAACGAAGCGCGTCTATGCACCTTGGAACGACAAAATTCGGCATTGCAGACGGTTTTTCCGCAATAAAAGAAGTAAACGAATCAATACTTCCTGGCTATTATACGGCACTTCTTTCCAACATTCCGCAGCCCGGTTCATTCAAAGTTTACGAGAAAAAACCGGCGCGCTGGGAAAAAATAAAGCAGAACATAATCATTCCGTATATAAAAGAATCGCTTGCCTCTGACCAGACAAAACGAATACCGTCAATAAACGAACGCTACACCGAATGGAAAAAACAGCGGTTCAACTAAAGAAAAAAGGCGGATATGTTCCGCCTTTTTTATGCCTTATCTTCGTGCGCTTATTCTGCGCGACACAAAAGTTCCTGCAAACTGAATAAGCTCTACCATAAGAAGAATTACGACAACCGCAATCGCCATAACTTCAGGGCGGAAACGCTGGTAACCGTAGCGGATAGCTAAATCACCAAGTCCGCCACCGCCAAGCGCTCCTGCCATAGCGGAATAGCCGATTAAATTGATTACCGTAAGCGTAACGCCGTCTACAAGAGAAGGCATTGCCTCCGGGAGAAGCACCTTAAGAATAATCTGCATTGTTGTAGAACCCATTGCGCGCGCCGCCTGAATTACGCCCAAATCAACTTCCTTGAGGGCAGTTTCAATAACGCGCGCAACGAACGGTGCTGCCGCAATTGAAAGAGGAACAATAGTCGCCGCAGTTCCGATTGACGTACCTACAATAAGGCGCGAAAGCGGAAAAAGCAGCACCATAAGGATGATGAACGGAAAGGAGCGGAGCGCATTTACGATACGCGTAAGAACCTGATACAAAACGCGGCGCGGTTTTATTCCGCTCTGAGGATCGCTTATGCACAGAAGAATTCCAAGCGGAAGCCCCAGCATAACGCTGAACAGCGTAGAAAGAGAAACCATCTGAAGAGTCTGCAAAGTAGACTCAAGCACTAAATTTATGATTTTATTGAAGTCCGTCATATTTACCGTTCCCCTGTTTTTTTCTCGACGATAACGCCGCGTTCATTAAGATATGAAAGCGCCTTCTGCACTTCTTCCTCAGAACCGGAAATGTCTGCAATAAGAGTTCCTATGCTGGTGTCAGTCAGTTTCTGCACTCCGCCTGCACGGATATTAAAATCAACGCTGTATTTTTTTGCCATTTCGCTTAAAACCGGCTCGCCTGTAAGAGAACCCTTAAAGCGAAGGATAAACTCGCCGCCGTCATTCGACCAGCGGAGCAAATCCGCCTGTTCCTGCTGCTGAGAATGGGAAATAGTCGAAAGAAAATCTTTTGTAACGGCAGACTTCGGATAAAGGAAAATGTCGTTTACAGTTCCCTGCTCCACCACCATACCGTCATTCAGAACGGCAACAAGAGAACAGGCATCGCGCACAACTTCCATCTGATGCGTAATCATAACGACAGTCAGATTCATCTGCGCCTGTATCCTGCGTATCAGGTCAAGAATTGACTTTGTAGTCTGCGGATCAAGGGCACTCGTCGCCTCGTCACAGAACAGAACGTCCGGTTTTGTAGAAAGTGCACGGGCAATTGCGATGCGCTGCTTCTGTCCGCCAGAAAGCGTACTCACCGGTGCGTTTTTTCTGTCAGAAAGACCGACAACTTCAAGCATTTCTTCCACACGTATGTCAATTTCTTTTTTTGATATTCCGCATATCTCCATTGGATAGGCAATGTTCTGTCCGGCAGTTCGGGATGAAAACAAATTGAAATTCTGAAAAATCATTCCAAGCCGGCGCCGGCGAATACGCAGTTCTTTTTCAGAAAGATTGTCAACGCGTTCGCCGTCGTACAGGATTGTTCCAGAATCAGGACGTTCAAGAAGACTTACAAGACGGACAAGTGATGATTTTCCTGCACCGCTTTTTCCGATAATTCCGAATATTCCGTTTGACGGAATTTCAAGAGTCACGCCTTTTACGGCTGTAATTTCAGGCGAACCTTTGCCGCCCGAATATTTTTTTACAAGGGAATTTAACGTTATTTTCATAAAACTACTTCAATACGGAATTTACCAGATTTTGAAAATCATTGTCTATCGGAACGCCGTCTGTATCAAGATTTTCCGCGATTTGATATACTCCGTCATCTCCTTCAACGATGGCTTCATAAGATAAATCCGTTACGTGATTGTTGTTCGCGCCAAAAGCAGTCATCATAAACGGACGGGTTTCGCCCTCCGATAAAAATTCAAGGTCGGAAACATCGTCTTCCTGCAAGGTGACTTTGTTTTCTTCAGGCGCAGGAACGGATGTATTTTCAGAATTGCCCAATGAAGATGCGGAAAAAAGTTCGTCACCCGGATAAAAGATTTCAAAACCATCTGCAAGGCTCATATCAGGATTGCTTTCCTGCTCTACGGCAGGATCGCTGAATTCAAGCGGTTCTGAATCAATGATTCCGTACTTTTGCGCGGTATTCATTGCATTGACATTTTCAAGAGTTTTCTGACCTTCCTCGAAATTGTCATTTGTAAGCACGCTTTTTATAGCATTGAGCTTTTCGTCTGCGTCAAAGAACGGACTAGATGCAAATTCAAACAAATCATCAGTTTTTCCGAAAATCGCAGTACCAAATGATTCAGAAGTCTCGTCTATTTCATCTTCCGAAACCTCAACCGATTTTACACCGCCAGTTGCTTCCAAATCGTCAGCCGGTTCTACGCCGTCAGCTTCTTCCAAGTCTTCAACTGATTCTTCGCCATCAGCCTCTTCCAAGTCTTCAACTGGTTCTGCGCCGTCAGCTTCTTCCAAATCGTCAACCGGTTCTACGCCGTCAGTATCTTCCAAGTCCTCAACCGGTTCTGCGCCATCAGCTTCTTCCAAATCTTCTACCGGTTCTACGCCGTCAGCTTCTTCCAAGTCTTCAACTGGTTCTGCGCCGTCAGCTTCTTCCAAATCGTCAACCGGTTCTACGCCGTCAGTATCTTCCAAGTCCTCAACCGGTTCTGCGCCATCAGCTTCTTCCAAATCTTCTACCGGTTCTACGCCGTCAGCTTCTTCCAAGTCTTCAACTGGTTCTGCGCCGTCAGCTTCTTCCAAACCGTCAGCTGGTTCTACACCGTCAGCTTCTTCCAAACCGTCAACTGATTCTTCGCCATCAGCCTCTTCCAAGTCTTCAACTGGTTCTGCGCCGTCAGCTTCTTCCAAGTCTTCAGCCGGTTCTACACTGTCAGCTTCTTCCAAACCGTCAACTGATTCTATGCCATCAGCTTCTTCCAAATCTTCTACCGGTTCTACGGCGTCGACTTCTTCCAAGTCATCTACCGGTTCTACACCGTCAGCTTCTTCCAAATCGTCAGCCGGTTCTACGACGTCAGCTTCTTCCAAGTCTTCAACTGATTCTTCGCCATCAGCCTCTTCCAAATCTTCTACCGGTTCTACGGCGTCGACTTCTTCCAAACCGTCAACTGGTTCTACGCCATCAGCTTCTTCCAAATCGTCAACTGGTTCTACGCCGTCAGCTTCTTCCAAGTCTTCAACTGGTTCTGCGCCGTCAGCTTCTTCCAAACCGTCAGCTGGTTCTACACCATCAGCTTCTTCCAAATCGTCAACCGGTTCTACGCCGTCAGCTTCTTCCAAACCGTCAGCTGGTTCTACACCGTCAGCTTCTTCCAAATCTTCTACCGGTTCTACACTGTCAGCTTCTTCCAAATCGTCAACTGGTTCTGCGCCGTCAACTTCTTCCAAACCGTCAACTGGTTCTACGCCATCAGCTTCTTCCAAGTCTTCAACTGATTCTTCGCCATCAGCCTCTTCCAAATCTTCTACCGATTCTACGGCGTCGACTTCTTCCAAGTCATCTACCGGTTCTACACCGCCAGTTGCTTCCAAATCGTCAACTGGTTCTACGACGTCAGCTTCTTCCAAGCCGTCAACAGGTTCTACGCCGTCAGCTTCTTCCAAGCCGTCAGCCGGTTCTACGACGTCAGCTTCTTCCAAGTCCTCAGCCGGTTCTACGGCGTCTACATCTTCCAAATCTTCAACCGGTTCTGGTTCTGCAACTTTTGCCGGTACTGTCTGCACGAACTGATTTCTTACGGTTACAGGGGTTGCCGAAAGCAGTTCTTCAAGCATACGCCTGATTTCTGACATATCAAAGGACGGCTGCTGCTTTTTTTCGGCGGAGAGCATATCAATAATTTCAGACCAGCTTTTTTCAAGTATCGTATCAAGTTCAGCCGAATGTCTTTTTCCCCGCCGCCCGAGACTTTTCTTTATTCTGACCGAAACATCGCTCTTTTTCGCCTCGATAATTCCGGCAATCTCGGCACGCTCAAGGTTCTTGTCAAAATATTCACTTAAAAGCTCAAACTGAACGCGCTTAATCCTGTCGCGGATAATCACATCATCGTCTTTTTTGAAATTGAAGAGAATTAAAAAGAAAAGGCAGACGCTGATGAATGCGCTTACAAGAATAAGGATTTTTACATAGCCAGGCAAAAGAACAGAATCTGAACTAAAAAGAATGCTGAAAAACGGCGCAGAAGTGCTCCTATTCGTAAAAACCGTATAGTTTACCGTACGGTCATCAAAAACAAACTGAATTCCATCTGTCTGAATTCCGTCGGTATCAACCTGCCCGTTTTTCCATATTTTCAAAAGTTCTGCATCAGCAGCTCCGCGAATATCATTTTCAAGCCCCAGAATAAAACCGCCTGTCATACAGTCTGCGGAAGAAACCAGCGGAATGTCCTGATTTACCGAAATAATTTTTTTCTCAATAAGAGTGTTTATAAAACCACGAGTACCGACGTAAAAAAGAACGCAAAACCTGCTTCCGTTATTTTCAAGAGGGAAAGAATAGACAATCCGCTGATTCTGTCCGTCAATTCCAATGCGGTACGGATGCGTTTCTTCGCCGGAAAAGCAGGAAAGGTTTTCAAACGGAATTTCAGGGGTTCCGAAAAGAGTTTTAAGTTCCTGATAATTAGAATAAATGCGCCTTTCGGCATCAAGCCTGTAGTCGTTTCTGAACGAACTGAAATGAACGCGGCGCCCGGAAGCATCTACCACGCGTATTCCCTCAAGTCCCCTGTGCGCCTCAGAAAGAACGGCAAGCCGGTGCAGAACTTCATCAGACGGAGATACAGACAGGAAAGTCAGGACGCTTTCATCATTTAAAAAACCGCCGTTATCAGAGCCGAACGCCGCTAAAAGAGAAGAAAAATATTGGTTGCCGGCAGATGCCACTTCATTAAGCTCAGAACGGAACTGCTGAACCTGCGCCGGCTCATAGAACCGTTTTTCTATTGGAGAAAACAGTCCGGATAAAGACGCAATTGCAATTACGGTAAAAGCAATAAATGTAAGCAGCAGACTCAGCGCTGTTTTTAGGCCCGATTTCACAAAATCCTCATATAAAAAAGATAAATGATTATAGCATTCTGTAATATTATCGGCATAAAGAACAGAGGTTTTACAGGAAAAATACAGGTATTATGAAAAAATTTCTCCGTTAAAAATTATACGGTCAGAAGGAACTCTGGAATTCAATTCCAAGATATTCATTATTAAAGTCAAACCAGGTAAGGTTTTCAAGAGAGGACGGAAAGGACGGAGAAGAAACAGCCTGCGGCTCCCACCAAAATACGCCCGAACCGCCGGAAGAACACACCCTGCGGCACAGTTCATTTAAATAACGCTGCTGTCCTTCCCTTGAAGCAGGAAATCCCAGAATAAGCTGTTCTTCAAGCCCCACAAGATTGTTTTCATTATCATTCCAGTCCAAAGTCCACGGATAAGAAGTTTCTGCAATGCAGATTTCCTTGTCAAACTGTTTTTTAAGATTCTGAACAGTATCTGAAACAATCGAAAAATCCGTGCCCGTAAAAAACGAATAGTAAGAAAGACCTATAACGTCATAGTCAATGCAGTATTTTTCCGCCTGCGAATACCACCACACGACGCGCTGAATGTCTTTATCGCAAGGAATATGAAGCATTATTTTTACGGACGGACAGAAATTCCGAACTGCCGTAACTGCCGTACCTAGAAGAGCCATAAAATCAGAACAGTCGCCGCCTTCCTTTATTTTTCCATAAGGCCAGAGCATTCCATTTGAAATTTCGTTTCCAGTCTGAACCATATCAGGAATGCAGTCTGCCTGCGAAAATGCAGAAAGAACTGACTCTGTATATGACGACACTGCTTCGTTCAGCCGGTCAAAAGAATATGTTTCCCATTCCGCAGGGAGTGATTGACTGGAAGGATCTGCCCAGCTGTCAGAATAATGAATGTCAAGAAGAAGCTTAAAACCAGAAACCTTTGCGCGCCGGGCAACAGAAATCGTTTTTTCCAGATTATTCCACCCGTTCGAAGGCGTATGCCACAGGCGCAGGCGAATCCAGTTCACACCGGCTTCTTTTAAAATATCAAAAAGTTCCGCCTCTTTTCCGTTACTGTAAAACTGAACGCCGCTCTGTTCCTGGCGGTAAAAATACGAAATGTCCGCGCCCCTGTATTCAAGAATGGAGTCGGAACGAACGTCAGAAGACTTGCAGGCAGACAAAATGCCGAGAAATAAAAAAATGAAAGCGGATTTGATTTTCATACATACAGTATACTGCAAAAAGTTCCCGGAAGAAACTGCGCAGATTAAAAAGATTAAATTTCTTCAAATGGCGGTATGTATGATGTTTTCCGCTTTTCCGCGTAAGAAACTTCCGGCCTGATTTAGTCCTCTTTCCTGCCGAATGCAATCCAGCGTCCGTCTATGTCTTCAATTACGAATTCCCTGTTTTTGTAGTCGGTCATAGAAAGAGGTCTTGCTATCTTTACTCTGTTTCTGCGCAGCTGTTTTTCAAGTTCTTCCATTTCACTGGTGTATAGATACGCATCGTAGCCGTAACCGTAAAGTTCCCTGTTCGTAAATACCCGGTCTGTATTTGCTTTAAGCAGAATAATCTCTGTCTTATCCCTGTACAGGCAGATATGAGGTTCCTCGCACTCCACATATCCCACAGCACGGAAGCCAAGGCTGTCTGTATAAAACCGTGCCGTTTTTAGTATGTCAGGAACGGGAAAAATACAGCTCCTATGATATTTGTCAATAGCAAGGAACTCCTGATTCCATAATTTTACGATGCTTTTGATAAAGCTTCAACTGCAAGTTGTGATATTGAAGTTGAAGGTCTGTTTTCATATGATGTTCCTGTCTTCAGCAACGTGTACATCAACTCTGCAAGTTTTCTTGCTACAGCCACAATTGCAATTTTTTTTCCTTTGCTTTGAACCTGCGTCATATATAGATATTTTTCCCTTAATGCTCCGCTTCCTTTTGACCTTACATGTGACCATGCCGCCAGTATAAGGAGAGAGCGTAAGTTTCTGTTCCCGCATTTTGTTATATGACCAAGCCTGCAAA
>NZ_FUWG01000024.1 GCF_900167145.1 Treponema porcinum
AAAAACAACTACTCTTTAGTTGAATTTAATTAAAAATCAACTAAACAATTGTTTTTATTTAAACAATCTCTTATAATATCCACAAAGAGCAATGAAAAATTTTTCCAAAATTTTTACTTTTAGGAGGGGTGATAGTTATGTCTGAAAATATTAAGCGTTGTCTTGATTTAGCAAATTTGATTACAAAGAAATCTGTATTTTTATTCGGACCTCGTCAAACAGGTAAATCAACACTAATTAACACAGAATTATCTGAAACTTTTGCTCTTTCGTGGAATTTACTTAAAGGAAAATTACGTTTAGAAGTTCAGAGGAATCCAAGTTATTTAACTGAACAAGTTGAATTTCTCAATCTTCATGACTGTGCAATTTTTATAGATGAAATACAGCTTTGCCCTGAATTACTCAATGAATGTCATCTTCTTATACAAGAAAGAAATATCCGTTTCATGCTTACAGGTTCTTCTGCTAGAAAATTGCGTACATTGGGAACAAATTTACTTGGTGGCAGAGCATGGGAGCGACATCTACATCCTTTTACTTATTCCGAAGTTGGAGAAAGTTCAAATTATAATCTTTCTTATATTTTTGAACATGGTCTTTTGCCTTCTATGTTTTTTTCTAATGATATAGAAGAAGATCTTTCATCTTATGTTGGTACTTATCTTACGGAAGAAATAGCAGCTGAAGGTACAGCAAGAAATTTAGGTTCTTTTAGTAGATTTTTAAAGACAGCTGCACTCACTAACGGGCAACTTCTAAATTTTGCTAATATAGCAGCAGATTCTCAAGTTCCTGTTCAAACTGTAAAGCAATGGTATAAAATTCTTGAAGATACTCTTCTTGGATTTATGATTGAACCATATAAGTCAGGAACAAAAAGAAAAGCAGTTGCAACATCTAAGTTTTATCTTTTTGACATAGGTGTTGCACGAACATTGCAAAATATTCAAGTCCCACAAGAAGGTAATAAAGAATTTGGAGACTATTTTGAACAACTAGTTTGCATGGAATTAAAAGCCTGGATAGATTATAAAAGGCCACGAAGTTCGCTTACTTTTTGGCGAACAACAACAGGAAATGAAGTTGATTTTTGTGTTGATGATGAACTTGCAATAGAAGTAAAATCAACTGATTCTGTAAATGAAAAACACTTAAAAGGATTGCAAACTCTGCGTGAAGAAAATATTTTTAAGCGTTACATTGTAGTTTGTCGCGAAGATTATCCTCGCCTTGTTGATGGAATAGAAATACTCCCATGGAAATATTTTTTTAAGACATTGTGGAATTAACTAATCAATGAAAAAATTTATCAGAAAACATACCTACAAAAGAGACTATATTTCTTGGAAAATCGTTAGAATAATTATGTCAAAGATCTTTTATGCAAAAATAAATTAATAAAATTTTGCTTTTTTTTACCAAATATATATTTATTGCCAAGTTTCAATTGTTCTATAAACTTGGCAAATATTTTCTATGTTAATTTCATATAATTGACTTGTTAGAGGCAATTTTTTGTGTTTAAAGTAATCGTTTATGGTGTGATTATTATCACACCAATAAGAAGGAACATCTTTTTGTATAAAAGATTCTTCTCCAAATGTACCCTTAAAAAATTTTGCTATTTTGTTTCCAAGAGTTATATCATCTATATCTTTGCATTTATCATTTTTTCTCAAGTGATAAATCAATTCATCAGCCCCAATTTTTATGTTCATTTTCCCTCCATGATATTTAGAAAACTTACTTAAGTTTTCTAAAAAGAACACAATTCACATGTTATTTTTAGGAAACTCGAATTTTCATGCATTATTCTACAAAAACAAAGGCTCGGTAAATTTCTACCGAACCTTTGAATAATAGTTATTAAAAATTATTGTTTTTCAGCAATTTTAACCTGATATTTATCACCAGATTTCTTTACAGAAAGAACATAGTCTGTTCCTACAGTAAGTGTAGCACTTGTATTATCGCCACCTGCACCAGCTTCCATATTTATGTAATCGCCACCAACTGTTAATGCACATTTTGCATTCCAAGTAGCAGCATCATTCCAACCACCACATGTTGTTTGGAATTTGAATTGAGCATTTGCGTTTGTTGCTTTGAATTCATATTTCCATTCACCAGCACCTGCAGGAGTTAATGTTATACATTTTTTCCAATCCCATGCTCCAAAATCATCGTTTCCGATTGCAAAAATTACATCTTCACCAGGAACAACAGAAACTGCAGGTTTTCCAGATGCTGTACTAATAACGATTGTATATTTTTTACCAATTGTTAATCCTGTAATTTGTGCATTTTTAGCATTAGCATTTGAAAATTCAACAGGAGCAGCATCTACAGCAGTTTTATTTGGTAATGCATCTTCAGTATTATTTGAATATGCATCACCCCAACCATTTGCTAAAGCAACTTTGAAGTCTAATGTTTCTGTTTCAGCTGTAAATGTATAATAATAATCTGTACATGTTTCTGTTTCTGCAACAATTTTTGCTTCAATTGCATTTGTTTTTCCAAGATCCCATGTTAATGGAGCATTTCCAGCTAAATAAACTTTATTGTATGCTGGTGGTGCATAAGCACTGTCATCAAGATCTTCAAGAGATTCACAAGTTACAGAAACTTTTTTTGTTGCAGCATCAATAACTTTAATTGTAAGTCTAAATTTATGATTAGCTTCATATGGTAAACCTGTTATTACTGCATTTTTACCATCGTTACCTGCGTCACCTTTGTAATATGTAAGAACTACAGGAGTTGGAGTTTCACCATATTTTGCAGCAACAATATCATCTGCCATATCTGTTTTCTTTCTGTCTGCTGTATCTTCAGGAATACCTTTGAACCAACGACCTACAGACCAATCACCTGCTTTTTCACGAATATCAAATTCAGTTTTTGTATCAGCATTAGTAAAATCAAATGTATATGTGTTTGCATCAACAAATTTCATCTTTGAACCTTTCCAGTCCTCAAAAGCTCCGATGATATCTGAATTAGCAAAGAAACCTGTATCACGTATACCTGCATATATAGTTACATCAGCACCCTTATCATAAGCAGTTTCAACTTTTACTATGTATTCTTTATTTGCCTCATAAGAAACCGTTACATAGTCCTCTGTGTCAGGTTTTTCTGTGTCGACTTTTCCGTCAGCACCATAGAACATATATCCGTTTGTTACATAGAAACTCTTAGAACCTGCTTCTGCTGGAGTCCATACATAACTGTATGTAGTTCCTTCGCGAGTCAACGGATATTCGTTACCATCGCTATCAACAAGTTTCAGAGTCGGGAAGTCAATTGAAGGACCTTCAATCTTAACTTTTGCAACTTTGTTAGGAGCATCATAGTTTACAGTAATCACATATTCTTTACCGTTTATAAGATTTTCAACCTTGATGTTTCCAGGGTTTGAGTTTGCAGCATCACGAGCCTGAAGCGTCAAAAAATCATCGTTAAGTGAAAGGAATACAGGAGTATCTTTTTTCCAACCGAAATCCTGAGTCCATGTTGTAGCATCTGTTACAAGCTTAAAATTGATTGTACCTTTTGCTCCGCCCCAATAATTATGTTTTGTTGAATCATACGTAAATTTATAAGTCTGTGTATTTGCATCAACAAAAGTCAACTTTCCTCTGTTATCTTTATCTTTCTGAACGTCACCTGCAAGGTACAAACCGATACATTCTTCGTTTGCCTCGTAGTCGTGCAAGTCGCCGGAGCATCCGATAAGACCGAGTGCAAGAGCGCCTGCTGCTAAAAATGAAAGTAATTTTTTCATTTAATTCTCCTGAATAAGAATTTATATTCTTAGTTATCTGAAAGTTCCGTCAAAAAACTGCCCGACCCTAGCCGGGCAAAGTATTTGATATTCGCTTTCAACTCAATTGAGTTTTCCAATAACCCAAACAATCAATCATTTTCACAATCAACGTTCGAGTTTTCAAAGAAAACTCGTCATTTAATCTGTTCCTGCACAGATTAAATATCCCAACGGATTCCTACGCGCATTGCAGCACGTCCGTCGTACCAGTCAACAGCATCGATTTTTCCAACGCCCTCTTTCTCGTGGCTGCCGTTTACGTTACAGCGGTCAAGGTTAAGAGCATCCTGTCCGTCGCCGAAGTGCTTGAACGGATCCATGTTGTATACGAACTGAGCGTAAAGAGTAGGCTTTTTCATAGCCTTGAATCTCTTTGAAACGCCTACTGCAAATGCAAACGGATTGTTTTCGTCTGAATTAAACTTGTATACATCTCCGTCAGAAAGTGTATTTTCTGTCTTAAGACCGAATGCAAGGTTTGCAGTTACGTCGCCTGGGAACATAACCTGTCCAATCAATGTGTTGAAGTAGCGGGTTTTATTAGACATATCAAGACCGTAGTAAACGTTTACGCCCTTAACGATGTCGCTGTCCGGAGTCATGGCAAATGAAACACCTGCTTTCTTGAAGCGGAACGGAGAATCTGAAGCACCGTATTTATTAGCTTCGTCTTCATCAATTCCGTCTGACCACTGATAAGCCTGATAGTTCATATCACCGTAAGCGCCGATTGTAATTCCATAATCTTCAAGTGTATAAGCAACTGCCGGCTTGAATGTGAATTCAGCACCGCCAGTCCTGTTGAACAATGGAGTATCTTCCTCGTCAAAGCGGCGGGCAGTCCACCATGACTGAACCTGTCCATTATATACGTCATATTCTTCGTCACCAGCTTTAAGTTCACTCAAAGCCATTTCTGCCGTTACGCCAAGGTCAATCTTAAGTGCTTCAAGAGGATTTACAGAACCGTTGAATGCAATTCTCTGGCTGTTAAGAAGACCAAGAGTATTTGAAAGGTCGAATGTACCGTCGTCGTGGTTTTCGCGAAGATAGAGCATGGAAGCCTGCATACCGCGGAAACGGTACTCAAGATTTACGTTGAACAGATCAGCCTTATAGCCAACCTGAACATTTGCTGCCATGTTCTGGATGCCGTCAAAGTCGCCTGAACGGTACCATACGTCTGTTGAATAGCCGAAGTAGTCAAGGATATTCGGGTCTGTTTTTTCAGGGTTATCTGCGGCATTGAAAGCAACGATTTCTGCCGTACTCTTCTGATGTGTTGCAAGCAAAGCCTGAACAGCAAATGAAAGGCCGCCGATTTTATCCTTTGCACCGATAATGAAGTCGTGCTCAACAGGTTCATAGAACAAATAGTCACCGTTGTACATACCGTTTGTCTGGAAGTCGATTACAAGGTCATCTTTCTTAACGTCGAACCATCCCCAATAACCGTATTTTGTACCTTTGCGGTCACCTGTTTTGTTAGGAGCAAATCCGATGTCAAACGTAAGGCCTGTAGCTTCTTCAAGAGCTGCAACTGCCTTTGAGCCAAGACTAAACTGGTTGAAGCCACCTACGTGCTGATAACCTGCATCCCAAGATGAGCATACTGTTGTCCAAGTGATTGCCTGGCGAACATCTGGTTTTGCATAGTTGAAGCCTGTAAGGAAGTTGATGTATGGGGTATTGAATCCGAACTTAAGGTGTCCGAGGAACGGATTTGATCCCGGTCCTTCAGAAGCAACGTCTTTTCCATTGTTATTTGCACGAGCAAGATAAGCAACAGGATTTGCAAACATTCCGCTTACAAACTGCTTCAAACCTTCGCTAAATTCAAGTGATTCATCATCAAAGCCGTTTTTCTGATAAAGATATTTGATTTTCTTTTCACCAGAATAATCTTCCAAATCCGTTTCTGCCAATGCAACTTCAATATAAACCGGGCAGTTAGGAAGGAAGTTTCCAACAAATTTATTGTATGATTTTGCACCGATTGTTACAGAGTCAAGGTCAAGTCCTTTTTCTGTTTTATCATAAGCACCCTGTGTAAGGTAGTTTGCCTGAATTCCGAACATAGACCAGCTTACAAAGTTAATCTTAGCCTTGCTAGCAGCAGCATCGTCGTCTCCACCGAGCATATCAGCGATGACTACGTGGCTGTTCTTTCCGCCGAAGCCGTCGTCAACGAAATCAGGAGCCTTAAGGTCGGTAGTCCAGTTTCCGTCGGAAATGAACTTGTAGCGAAGTTCGTCCGTTGCCTTGAAAGTCTTTGTAATAGTAAAGCCCTTGTCGGTCTTTGTCATTGCTTCGGCACCGTTCTGCCAGTTGTTGAAGTCTCCTGCAAGGAGAACTTCCGTAGCGCGAGGGTTTCCGTAGAAGAAGGTAACCTCTACGTTGCCGTCGGCAAGTTTTTTCACAGTTACGTCAGCAAAGGCACTGCCAATGCTGAGCAACAGGAAAAGGGAGATGAAAGCGAATAATTTTTTCATCAAATTCCTCCAAATTAATAAATAGATAGAAATCG
>NZ_FUWG01000009.1 GCF_900167145.1 Treponema porcinum
TATCTACAACAGTAGAAATTTTGTATTGGTCTTAAACTCTAACCTTTGTACTACAGTACGGTTTGTTGCTATATTTTGCATTTGTTACGTCAAAATATGGTGTTTTAAGATTTTTCATGGCAATTTTCTCCAGTAAGACTGGGGGGTTGCAATTTTCAGGTTATCACAAAAACATCGGTTTCTTCGTTTTTTGCGTATCCGTAGCATGTTTTTTTGCAGGTTGCCGACAGATTGAAAATTATCACAGAATCTTCCTCTGTAAAAGCCTTCATGTAAACATTTTGAATTTCATTTTCGATGTTGGAAAGCACGGCTTCGCTGTTGTGAATTTCAAAAACTGAATACTGAAGGCGGAACCCGAACTTGCTTAAAAACTTTGCAAATTTTGTCCTTACCTTATCATTACTTATATCATAACTGACCAAAATCATCAAGATTCCTCCTTGTCATCGAGGTCAAAAAATGGAAAATCTTCGGCGTTTTTTTTCTGCACGAATGCGCGGTAATAACTTTGCAGGTAAATGAAAATTTCGTTTTTATATTCCATGATTGCCTTTATAAAAAGTTCGACATACGGGGCGGAATTTTTCCAAGGAAGGATGAACTGTTCCTGATTTTTCCAGAAATCTTTTTCGTTTATCTGTCCAAGATTAAAAGCCTTGATGAGAGCCGCGTCAATAATTGGGCGGAACGGTTCTTCCAAATCGCAGACGAGGGATTTTCGGTGAAAAAACTGCGTATGAAGAATCCCGACATAAACATCAAAACCGTACATTTCCAAAAGTGCGTTTATTACATTGAACAAAATCGTATAACCAATATCCAAAAGGCAGTTTGTAATGTCATGCTTAACCCGCGGTCGCCGTGCAGTCCAGTCGTGCTCCTTAAAAAGCGTCTGAAAATACAGTTTTGCACTTACGCCTTCAATTCCCATAATTTCCTGAACTTTTAAATTTGGTTTGAGCACTTCTTTTTCAAAATTTTTGAGTTTCTGAATAATGTCCTTTTCTTCTTCAGATTTATTGCGCCGTTTTTTTAGCAGAAAGTTCTGATTATGGATTTTGTTTGCAATTACTCTAGCAGCAATGTCGGTTTTGTCGTATTCATACTGGCGCCTTCGTAAAAGAACATTGCCTTCTGCCTTGGAAGGAATGATTTTAGTTACTCGAAGGTTGGGTGTCATAAGAACGATGTTAAAGCCGAATTTATTTGCCCTGTCCAAAAGTCCCGATGTAATGCAGTAGTCTCCGCAGATAAAAAGCAGGAAAAGTCTGTAGCAGGTGGACTGATGCTTTGTTTTTCCATTTTCGTCCGTAATCAAAAGATTGTCGTTTTTAAAGCTGATTTTTTCGCCCTTGCCGGTAAACACAAAGGCAATCTGCTTATATTCAAAATCCCGGGTACTCATCATACGACGCCTCTATTTAATTAATTTCCGCCGCGGTACGATTTTTGAGCAAGCGGTCTGTCACAAAAATCGTTGTAAATGCAGTTGCGGCATTTTTCCGGGGATTTTGGAATGTATTCTGCCGGATTAAAAAACTGCATTTTTTCGTTTGTGGATTTAAATTTTTCAAACATTTCAGGATTTTCTTCCGGCAGTTTCTGCGGATAAATCTTGTTGTCGTCGCTGGAATAAAAACGCATTTCCTTTACCGTGTACCCCATCTCCCTAAGGCAAAGGCATTGCGCATAAAGCTGAAAAATATAGCCGTCATAAATCTGTTCAATATGCTTTTTTCGTTCCGTAAGAAGCGATTTTTCCGTGTCAAAAATGTCAATCTTCCCACAAAGCTTAAATTCGTCAGAATAAACATCGATTCCCTGCAGAATGTTTTTATGAGTTGAATACCGCTTTTCATCAATTGCAGAGTGGGCAGCCTTTCCGTCAAGCTGTGCATTGTCATAATAAAGTCGTTCTGCCAAATCGCCATACAACTGATGATAATAAATAGAAAGCGGACAAAAGATAAAATCGTTCAGATAAGTGATTTTAAGGTAGAGTTCCATGATACTATTTTCCAAATTCCGGGCAATATTATTCAAAATTATGAAAATCTAAAATGATTTGCAGAAGTTTGGTTTTACCGGAATCACTGCTATTCTTTTGTTACATAATCGATTTCATTTTCAATCTTTTTCAAAATATCTTTTGGAAGGAATGCCAAAATCAAGCATATAAATATCACCACGTGTCATTTTTTACAATCTCCCATAGTTTCGTAAAATAACACAGATAAACATAAAAAATCCATAATTTCCAAACCATCTGCACGCCTGCAAAAACTGTGTGTTTCTGGCAAGCGTGCTGGTGGTGGGGTTAGTTCAAATATTGTTTTTCCTGCACAAACTTGAACCAGTCGGCGTTGGAAATCTTCATATCAGCTTTTTTTAGTTTTATTTCATCTGTTTCATTAAAGCGTCTTAAAAGTTCCAGACCTTTCAATGCAATATGATAAGCTCCGTTTGCATCGGCATCTATTGGAAGTTTTGCCTCTTTGCCAAGAGAAAGCTGGTTGCGGCTGTCAAAGAATGTTCCGTCATCGGCTTTTACAGGTGAAATGATGTAATCTTCTCCTGTCTGAGCATTAGAATTTCGCATTTGAAGTATTAGTTTAAAATTTCTGAGAAGCGAATCCCAAAAAGAAGCAACATTTTGATTTGGTTTTTCATCTGGTTTTAAATCTGCACCGATTTCCATAATAACATCAAGCAGATTTTCATCATCATGAATTTTTATTTCAGCCTGTTCAAAAGTTTGTTTTAGTTCATCAGTCGGAAAAACATCTGAATAAGATTTATTTTTCGGGAAATAAACAATCCGCTTGTCTTTTGAAAAAACAGTCCATTTAGTTTTGGCCATTTCAGTTTTACCTTTGCCATCGAAATTTTTATAGTCAAAAGCAAACGAAAAAGACATAGTTTCGCTATCATATTTTATCGAATCAAATTTTGAAAAGAATTCTCTCTTTCTGCGGACATTCGTTAAATCACGCAAATTAAAAAGATCTGCAAAACCTGATTTAGGATCAATTTTTGAAGTGTAGCCGGCAGGAACATAGAACAAAAATCCTGATTGTTTGCCTAGCTTTTGAAAACTTTCAAACTGACCGGCAAGTTGATATCCGTTCAATACTCCGCCAGGTTCTGTAAATCCTTTATCTTTAAACACAAGATAATTCAGTTTATCAATAAGCATGCGCTCAAATTTCTGATAAACCTGTTTTTCAACATGGAAGCGTCCGCGTTTAAATCCAAAATTCAAATCTTCCATAACGATGACTGCATTATACTGGATCATCATTTTTGTAAGTTCATGAATTACAGCAGAAAGATAACCTTCTTTTAATTCTGCGATTTTTCCAATTGCTGTCCAGTTCTTTCGTGCGGCATCACGTTCTTTCTCACGGTTGTCGAGTTTTTCGTGATAATCAACCTTTATAATCCTGTCATTTTGTTTTCGTTCAACTTCATTGAAAGTAAACTGTTTTAAGATTTCACCTTTTTGATTGATAAGTGAAAAATAAATAAGATGGCGTTCACCTCGGTCCAGTCCGATTATGTTTACCTCAGGGTTGTTTTTCAAAAATTTTCTTACGCGCTCATTCATTGTCAGTGAATTTCCCTGCGCCTTAAAATTAATTGTAATTGGAACATGAAATAAAAATTTTGCTTCAGTAAAATGCTTGTCTTTTGTTATGTCATGACTTGCTGTTTTTACACTAACTTCATGCTCCTTTACAAAAACCTGTGCAGTTTCAGACAATTCTGTCTGCATTCCATTCTGAACCTTATAGATTTCATTATAAATCTCAGCAGGGACAGAAACTCCGTCTTTTGTAACTTTGTTTACAAGTTTTGAACCGGTTTTATGAACTATAGGTTCTTTTATTCCGGGTTCACGATAAAAAATTTCTGCTTCTCCGTTAAGTTTCAAAATCGTGTCAGAAAGATTTTCTTTGCTGAAAAGCTGTTTCCAGTAGAGAGTATGCATATTCGGTTTTCCAGAAGCACCTTTTGCAAAATCTTTGTTATAAATCTGAAAAAGGAAAAGATTTCCGTCTGTAACCATTTTTTCTACTACAGATTCAGGAATAGCAGTAAAAGTGAGTTTGTAGCCTTGTTCAGAAATTTCTCTATAAAATTCGCTGATGTCTTTATACGAAGATGTTTCACTAAATTTGAAATCAAATTTTTTCCAGTCTTCATGACGATTTATTGCATCTTTAAACCAGTCTATCAGGCTGTGGCAAAAGTCAAGGTCAAAACTATCTCCTTTCTTATGTTTCCCGGCATTGTACCCGTTCAAAATTTCTTTTGGGGGATTAAAAGTTTCAATTCCTTTTGTTGAAAAAAACACTTTAGGAAGCATTTTATTTGGTCCGGGAAGAAGTTTATAAATCATTTTCTGGTAACATTTTTCAGTATTTCCTTCATAATTTTCAAGAAACTTCGGTTTGTTATTTGCATTCATAATTCCAAGAAAATATTCATCATCTTTTATCAATATGACAGAAGTATTTGCCTGTTCCTTATTTTGATCCCATCCATCCGCTAAAGTCGGATTATCAAAATTTAACTTAAATTTTTCAGGTATACCGGATTTTTTTGAGATATAGTTTCTTGTTTTATTGTAAAGTGAAATTACTTCATAAAGCACAGAATAAATTTCATCATACTCTGAATAAAAACTTGTATCACCGATTCCATTAACTTTCAGAGGTTTTATTCGATGCAGTAAATTTTGTACAGAATCAAGATAATTCTTGATTTTTTCAACTTCTTCTGGGTTTTCCCTCAATGTATTTTCGGAAGAAACATTCCCAAAAACTTTATTTACTTCGTCAAAATTACTTTTTATTTGTCCGCACAATCCGCTTATTGACGGCTCAATTATTTCTTCACCTTTTGTGAATATGCCTGTTTGTTTTTCAAAATACCAACGCTTTGTTGTTTCAAAATATTCTTGAATTTTGATTGAAACAGCAGAACAATTTTCTGAACTATATTCTAAGACTTTGTTTAATTCTTCAAAACTGAAAATTCCTTTTGATTTTGAAGTATCATCATCAAGTTCTTTTTTCCACCGTTTCTGTTCAGATTTAGTCAAAGTTTCTTCGGCGAAGATATTCATTCTTTTTTGCAAATAGGCCCAGTCGCCTGTAAGAGTTTTTGAAACTGCGTTCATGTCTTTTTGGTTTATGTAAATTTGGGATAAATCATATTGGTTAATATTTTCAGTCAGTTCCATAACCAAATCAAAAATATTTTTTCCATCTTTATTTTTTGAATCCAGTTTTTTTGCAAAAGACAGAACAGCCTCTTTTAATTCTTCATCAGATTCTAATGTTTGTATTTTAAACGACAATGAACTTCTGTCGCTCAAAATCTGTTTATACAATGGTACAAACTTAATTCTCCTATTGTCTTTTGCAAAATCAACATGCTGCTGCCAGAACAAGTTTAAAAATTCATTTATTCCTCGTAATTTCACATCATTTTCTTTTTGAACAATTCCGCCAATTATCTGATTATAATAATCAATTCCGCGTTGATTTTCTGCTCCTGTCTGGCACAGATACCTGTTAAAATTCTTTACGCAGAAAATATCTGAAAGCTTGTCATTCCCAAGATATGCAGACAGTTCTTTCTCTACAAGTTCAATAACCTCAGGGCATTTTTTTTGAATTTCCTTAAAAGACTCTGCATTTTGCAAAAACTTCGGGAAATTTTCGTTTACAATCCTATAAGGCACTGCTGTTGGAATCGGTTCGTCCTTGTACATATTTTTTCTGTTTTCTTGAAAACCTTTAAAATATGAACTGAATCTTTTGAAAGTTTCCACAGCTTTTTTATTTAAACTAAATTCAGTTGATTTTTCAAACCATTCTAGCAGAATACTGTTGAAAAGGTCTTTTGGGGTTGATGCCGTAAGACATGCAAACCTTTTATCTTTTGAAATTATTTTTACAATTTCTTTTCTAAGAAAATCCTGTTCTTTTATTACAGATGAATCATCTTCTTTGTTTTTGTTATAATCGGTTATAGAAGCTGCAAGCTTAGTCCAGTCAAGATTAACTTTCTGCAGAACATCATCAATAAAATATTTATGATAGTTGTCAAGAATTATTTTTACATCTTTATAATCCTGCGATTTTTTAAAATCACTTTCCAGTAATTTTTCTTTTTCAATATTTTCAAGAGTTTTCCCCTTTGGCTTTAATTCAAATCTCAAAGTTTTTGAAATTGAATACCCGTTCCCCTGTCCGCAAAATTCTTCGCTGATTTTCATAAATTATCCTCCATTTATTTTACTATGTATTTTTCTGCCACCTTTTCACATTCCGCACGGATTTTTTCGCGGAGTTCCGGCGGTTTTATTACTGTGGCATTGTTTCCAAAACTTAAAAGCCAGGTGTAAATCATCTGCGACTGGTTCGACTTGAATTTCAGTAAAACAGTTCCGTCTTCGTTTTGTTCAATAATCTGGTCTTTGTGCCATTCGCGCTCTAAAACATAGCGGCTGGTTTCTTTTGCAAATAAAATTTCGTATTCTTCAAACCGGTCGGGATTGTTCCAGATGCCTAATTCCAAATCAATATGCTTTTTAATGTCAAAATCTTGCGGGACTCTAAAAGAGTCATTTTGTAATTGTGCATTTTGAATTCTTGCAAGTGAATAAATTCTAAAATCACTTGTCTCGTGTTCAAAACCGAAAACATACCAGTTTCCTTTCTGGCAAATTACTTTATACGCGTTAAAAGTTTTTTCTTTCGGCTGCTGACTTTTGGAACTTTGGTATTTGATAGAAAGAACTTTACTGCTTTTTATAGCCTTAAAAATCATATTAAAAATGTTTTCGTCGATTTTTGGGAGCGGGTCTGAAATAAAGCTGATGTCCTGATTCAAAAAAGAAGAATTGACGCTCACCGTGTCTGGCAAAAAATCAACAAGCTTTTTCATAATGTTTTTAAACGATGATTCAAGAGGTGTGTTTTTGTACTGTTCCATAAGAGGAAGAAGCGCGGAAACTGTAAAAAGTTCGCCTTCTGTTAAAATTACATTTGGAACAGAAAAAGTCGGGTCGGTGTAATGATACATGTTTTTTGACTTGTCGTATTCAAGTGGCGCATTCAAGTCATCACGAAGTCTTTCAAAATCTCGCTCAACAGTGCGCTGCGAAACTCCAAATTTGCGTACAAGAGAGGCAATTTTAACATAAGAACCGCCGCGAAGCATTTCATCAATCTGAATGATGCGTGTAGTCCGGCGGATGTCATCGTTTTTCTGCAGTTTTTCCATATTATGATTATATCATTATAAATCAAAAAAGCGACATATAATGTCGGAGTAGAATTGTTTTTATGAACTTTTTATGATGTATGGTTTTTATCAGTCAATCTAAAATGAGTGCGTAAAACGACACAGAAAAATCGGATTTGTTCAGACCTAACAGTCTTCACTCTTTTCCCCCGTGAGCATCGTTAGATGCGAACAAATCCGTTTGTTTTGTTATTTTGCATTCTTTTCTTTACTCTCTATCTGTTTCAACTCTTTAAGAGTTTCAATATAAGCCTTTTCTGCAGAAGAAAGTGTTTTTACCTGATATTTTCGGTATTCGCCTTCTGCTTTTTCCATTGCATTCTTGTGGCTGATTTTGCCTGCCCCTTCCAGAACTTCTTCACCAACAGATTTTATTGTACGGTCAAGCTGTTCTACATAATCACTCATGTGCATTTCGTTGTGATTTTCTGCCTGATACTCTGCAATATACGAGTGGTCAAGACACGCTACGCTTAAAGTCTTGACTCACTCGTTTTGTGGATTTATTTTTTATTATAAATCCACAATCAAAAAAGGCGGAAACAAGCGCGTTCAGTTTTTTCAGTTCCTTTTCGCTAAGATAATTCTTTGCAATCCGCACATCATCAAGAGTAATGTCAGCGCCCTTAAAAGAAGTAAGCCCCATAAATTCTTTTTCACTGTCAGCCCTGTCATAAATAATCTCAGCAGCAGTCTGACGGTTTACCGCATAATGCAGCTTATTCTGAACCATTTTGAAAAATGAAACAGATTCCTGTGATTTAGGATTATAATCCACACTCGTAGCATACAAATCCAAAACCTGACGGTACATTACTTTTTCAGAAGAACGGATATCGCGGATTCGTGCCAAAAGTTCTTTCCAATAATCCCCACCGCCAGCCTGTTTAAGGCGCTCGTCGTCCATTGTAAAGCCTTTGCGGATATATTCGTTCAGTCGTTTTGTAGCCCACTGACGGAACTGAGTCGCAATTTTCGATTTAATGCGATAGCCGAGAGAAATAATCATGTCGAGGTTGTAGTATTTTGTATTATATGATTTGCCGTCTGTAGCAGTTGTTCGGAATTCCCGAACAACTGAATTTTCGTCAAGTTCCTCTTCTTCAAAAATATGCTTTATATGTTCGCTTACATTTGCCTTGCTTGAGTTATATAAATCTACAAGCTGTGCCTGAGTAAGCCAGACCGTTTCACCTTCAAATCTAACATCAATAGAAACATTATTCTCTGAGGTTTTGAATATTACAATTTCACCAGTGTTTTTTTCTACGTTTTTCTGCAGTTTTTCCATATTATGATTATAGCATTATAAATCAAAAAAGCGACATATAATGTCGGAGTAGAATTGTTTTAATGAACTTTTTATGATGTATGGTTTTATCAGTCAATATTCGACAAAAGAAAGTGTTTATTTTAATTCAGCCAGCATAGGCTGCTCTTTTTTGAATATTTCAATTTGTTCATCAGATAATTTATCAGGATAATCAGTGAAAAAATTAAAAATACTCTTCTTGTCAAAACTGAACAAAAATTCTCCTTTAGAACCTAGGGTATCAACCATCCAGATTTGATCTTTTTCATCATTTTTATAAAAGTTCATTTTATTGTTCCTTCTATATATAACTGATTAAACTTTCCGGTCAACCTGCAACAATTGCGCATCTTCACGGCAGATTTTTACGGTTTTGCTTTATTTTTAAATTAAACTTCGCGGACAAAAAAATATTTCATCAAGAACAAAATTTATTTTCATCTTGATCAAAAATTATTTTTATCTTGAACAAATATTTTGGAAAAAGGCTGTTTGCACCTTGTAAACAGGCTGTTTTCGTGTTGTAAACAGTCTATTTACAGCCTGTAAACAGACTGTTTACAGATTTTTGCAAAAACACAGAATCTAATTCTTTATTATATAATAACATAGAACAGCATAAAAAACAATGAATTTTTAATTTTGCAAAGGAATATCAAATAAGAATAAGCGGCAAGGATAGTAGGGGCGGCGAAGCCGTTCGTAAGCAGCTTGCTGCGTCGAATGCAGCGATAGCGGAACCCCGAATAGCCTGGTTTTTGGTTGCTTTTGTTACTTGAGACTTCAGAAGGAGTCTAAGCAACCAAAAAGCCGCCATCAATAATACTTTTCAATTCCGCCGAAGCCCTTAATCAATTTGCCGTCGCGCGTTTTTGCGATAAAGTTTTCAAGCCGTTTTTTAAATTCTTCCGGTCGCTTTCTTGCCGCATCAATATAAGCAACGCGGATTCTTTTGTAGCCGTCGCTCAATGTCTGAAAGTTTTCCCAGGCACGCAAATCGCTTTTTATGCTTGTAATAATGTCATTAGGAAAAACATACGGCGAACGAATCAAAGGCAGAACTTCCGGGCGGATTTCGTCCATCAAAAGATTATTTTTTTCAAGCCAGATAAGCCGTTCTATGTTCGGTCTTGAATACGCACTTCCTTTTTTCCTCGGCGTAAAATGCTGCGCCCTGTGAGTTCTGTCGATATGCTTTATCGTACTGTCAATCCACCCGAAACACAGCGCCTCTTCAACAGCATCGTTATAAGAAAGGCTTTCCTCGCCAGATTCTTTCATAGGGAACACAAACCAGACCTCTTTTTGCGTCCTGTAATTTTTCAAAAGCCAGGTGCGCCAAACCGACCGCGACGAAGTGTAAAAAATATTTTCCGAACTGGTGGAGTGTTTTTGTTGCATAATAATTATTATACAGCTTTCTCGATTTTTTAAAAGCCGAATATGTTTCTCTTTTTTCTTTACAGAATATTTTTATGACTTTTTTTGCGATTTTTAAGCTGCATTTTATTTTCTTTGTATAATCGTTCTACTCGTTTATGATTGATTTTTATTCAATCTTGATGAAATAACATTGTTATCATATAATTATTACAAATAAAAATTTTAAAAAAAGGAAGGTGTTTATGAAAAATAATTTAATGAAAATTTTATTATCTTTAGTTTTATTGATATTTACTTTTTCTTGTGAAGTTAATTCTGAAAAACCAACAAAACCATTACCATTGTCAAAAGATTTTATTTTTATAAAAGGTGCAACCATTGAAGGCGCAATTCAAGCAGAAGGATACACAGAGAGTCCTGGGTTTATAGCAGGAGGTACAGTTACTATTTCTGATTTTTACATGTGCGACCACGAAGTAACACAAAAAGAATTTGCACGATATTACGAAGGTTATGAGTATCGTATAAATGAAAATGAAAAAGCTATCGGGGATAATTATCCTGCTTACGATTTAAATTGGTTTGATGCATTAGTTTATTGTAATAACAGAAGTATCGCAGAAGGCAGAACACCTTGTTACACAATTAACGATTCAACAAATCCAAAAGATTGGGGAAAAGTTCCAAAAAGTAGCACTTGGGAAAGTTGGGAAAATTGGGTTAATGTAACATGTGATCCTTCAGCAAATGGTTACAGACTTCCAACTCATAAAGAATGGGAATACGCCGCTAGAGGTGGAAACGCTCTTAAAGGTTATCAGTTTAAATATGCAGGAAGTAACGATTTAGATGAAGTTGCTGTTTGGAATACAGACATTGTATCAGAAATAAAAACTAAAAAACCAAACGGTTTAGGAATTTATGATTTAAACGGAAATATAGAGGAATGGACTTTTGATAAATACAAAGGAAACGAAAATGTCCTTTATGCAGGAGGATATTATTTTTATAAACAACCTGAATCTTTTCTTTTATCTAGATCATATAGTAGTTGCATAGCAATGAAACTAACAGCACGAAATTCTCAAATTGGTTTACGGGTAGTTTGTACTGCAGAATAAAAAAATTCTATTTGTAAAATAGAATATGGGAGAGTGTAATAAAAACTTTGCCTAACTAGCGTCAAAGTTTTTATTTAAGGTTTAATACAAACCTTAAAAACGGAGAAGTCAAGGCTTTAAGCGACAGCGTGCCTTGACTCGACGTATTCACAAGTTCGCGTTGCAAACTTTCTTATAAATTGCTGTTCCTCATTGCATTACGGAACAGCGTAAAAAGTCAAATCGGAAATTGATATTTCCTCATTGACTTTTTATGGGAGTAAGTATGATAAAAAGATTAACTTCATTTTTAATAGTAACAATTTTTCTTTTTTGTATAACTTGTTGTAAAGTTAATATCTCAGAAGAAAAAAATCCTTTTATGCCAGTTATCGTTCCAGAAATGGTAAAAGTTTCTGGTGGAATAATTAATGGAAAGAATAATAGTTTATACACTTCAAAAGGAAGTTTTCCTTTGGAAAGACGTGTTCAGTTAAGTGATTTTTATATTGGAAAGTATGAAATAACTCAGGAACAATATTACAGCGTAATGTGGGATCAAAAAGTTACAGTAAAAGGAATTGATGGAGTTAAATTTCAATTAGAGCCTAATCCTTCGTATTGTCAAGCTGATAGTGATGTGTATCATTCATTTGAAGGTGAAATTCAAGAAAAGCGTCCTGTAGAAGGTATAACTTGGTTTGATGCAATTTGGTTTTGTAATGCTTTAAGTAAAAAAGAAAAATTAAATCCTGCTTATAAAATTACTGTTACAGAAGTATCTTCAGTAAATCTTTCTAGTCATATAACAGATGCAGAAGTTGAATTTATTTCTAGTGCAAATGGATATCGTTTACCTACTGAATGCGAATTTGAATATGCTTCTCGTGGTGGAGATGTAAATGAACTAGACTGGAATTTTCTTTTTAGTGGTATAGATACCGAATCTAGTGAAAAACTAGCTAATGTTAATAAAAAATGTGATCAAGTTGCTTGGTATAGATACAATAATAGAACAGGCGAATCTTCTACTAGTGGAAATAGAGAAGATGATACATATTTTTCCTACAAAGGAACTCATGAAGTTGGAAAACGAAAACCAAACAGACTTGGTCTTTATGATATGAGTGGTAATGTTTCAGAATTTTGTTATGCAAAAATAAATGAGAATATATCTCCAAAATACACAGGTGAATTAGAAATCAATCCTGTTCGTTTAGATGAAAATGGAAATCATATTTTTACAGCTGGTGGAAGTTGGAGGACTGGAGCTACTGCTTGTTATGTTTATAACTTTCCTCCAAATATGCCAGGTAACCGTAATAATACTTGGGGCTTCCGTGTAGTTCGTTCTGCAAAATAAAATTTACTTATATATAAATTAGGTTTATATTATTTTAGGCAAATACGTCCGGTCAAGGCACGCTTTGCTCAAGGCCTTGACTCGGCCGTTTTTAGGGTTTGTATTAAACCCTAAATAAATAGCAGGTAACATTGCTTTGCTACCTGCTATACTTTAATACACAAACAATTCCCTGTTACCAGGTGCGGCCTGCCATCTGTCTGAACTGCGCAACCGTGGGTGTATGTGAATTAAGTCCGCCATCGCATGTGAGAACCTGTCCGTTCATATACTCAGCTTCATCACTTGCAAGGTATACACACAAATGTCCGATGTCATCAGGGTTACCACAGCGTTTTCCGAGAATATTGGAAAGGAAGATATCCTTCAGTACATCCGGAATACGTCCTTCATTCTGAGGAGTAACAATCAGACCGGGACGGACACAGTTACAGCGAATTCCACTGGGACCATACATGCAAGCAACATACTCAGTCAGCTTGTCAACGCCTGCCTTTGCACAGGCATACGCAATTGTTCCGAGATCTCCTCCTACACTGGCCATAGAACCGATATTGATAATATTGCCACCCTTCTCATTCTTCATAAGGAAAGGCAGTGCTTCCTTGATCATGTTAAAGGTTCCGCCCAGATCCGTAGCTACCACAGCATTGAACTCCTCGAAGCTGATCTCGTCCACACGTCCGTCCTTCATTCCCATTCCGGCAGCGTTGTTGATCAGGACATCAATTCTGCCAAACTTCTCTGCCACATCAACGATCAACGCATGCATAGATTCTCTGTCAGTCAAATCGAAGGCGTGAAACCATGCGCTGCCGCCTTCTGCTGCAATTTCATCTACTACCTTCTGACCTCTCTCCATATTACGTCCGGTAACCACCACCTGTGCTGCTTCCTTTGCACAGAGCTTCGCAATGCCAATGCCGATTCCACTTGTTGAGCCGGTTACAATAATAACCTTGTCCTTTAAACGATTCATACTTTTCCCTTCAAATTGATATATTATTTTGCTCACTCATAATTACAAGCCATGTTTCGGTTTAATAATTCTCTTTTCTTACTTCAAAGTAAGCCTGAGGATGATTACATACAGGGCAAACCTCAGGTGCCTTTGTTCCAACTACGATATGACCACAGTTACGGCACTCCCATACCTTCACTTCACTCTTTTCAAAAACTTTAGCGGTCTCAATATTCTTAAGAAGTGCGCGGTATCTTTCCTCATGATGTTTTTCGATTGCGGCTACCATACGGAATTTTGCTGCAAGAGCTGTGAATCCTTCAGCTTCAGCTGTTTTAGCAAAATCTTCATACATATCTGTCCACTCATAGTTTTCACCATCAGCTGCTGCTTTTAAGTTTGCAGGTGTATCGCCTAAGCCATTCAATTCCTTGAACCACATCTTTGCGTGTTCTTTTTCGTTGTCAGCTGTCTTTAAGAACAATGCTGCCATCTGCTCATAGCCTTCCTTCTTAGCAACAGAAGCAAAATATGTATACTTGTTTCTTGCCTGAGATTCTCCTGCAAAAGCAGCCTCAAGGTTTTTCTCTGTCTGAGTTCCTGCATAAGGATTTTTCTTCTCTTCTTCCATCAGCTTAAACTTTTCCTTTGGCTGTTTGCAAACAGGGCACTGCTGTGGTGCTTCTTCTCCTTCATGAACATAACCACATACTGTGCATACCCATTTCTTCATAATCTTTACCTCTTCTTTCTTCACATTATTTTTTTCGTTGTTTGGAATCATTTCTAATATCTTTCTTGCAGCATCCACCGGAAAATCTTTTGTTGGCGGATTTGCAATCAAATCTTCCAAAAGTTCATGTGTATTGTTACTCTGTGGAAGCATAAAGCCTGCTTCTCTCATAATGTCTTCTGCTACCAGTCTTTCTGATTTTGCTACCGCTTTCATCAAACGATACAGTCCATCTTTATCAGTAGTTTCTGCTATTTGAAGTGCTTCCTTTTCTTCATCCGCTTTTGCCTGTGCAGTCTTATTCAGCACTGCTTTCACCTGATTTGTCTTTGGCTGTTGTGCAGGATATTCCTTTGGCACCATGGAAATTGCACCACTCGGGCAAGCCTGTGCACACATTCCGCAACCGATACACTTATCTACATCAATCACACTATTTTCTGTGTCTGTAGCTCCAACAGGGCAAACATAAAGACATAGACAATCTTTTGTACAAAGTCTTAGATTTCTTACAGCTACTTTTTCATCCATGATTATGCTCTCCCTTCTATTTTCTCAAATTTCCAGTCAGGAACCTTACACACCGGGCAAAGCTGTGGAGGTGTATCGCCTATGTAAACAAATCCACATGTTGTACATACCCAGATATTGGTATCTTTTAACATGGCTTCACCTTCGTTCAAATAGCGATTCACCAACGATGAAAGCATTCTTGTAACCTTTTCACCCCATACACATACTCTTGCAGCACCCCTGTCTGCATTTGCATCTGCAGTAGCTCTTACAGCTGCATAATTATCTGCATCTGTCTGAAGTTCCTTGGCAAGTTTTTCAACTGATGCATCATTTACCGCCGGTACAACTGCGGTAAAATAATCTGCTAACTGCTTAAATAAACCTGCTTCTTCCTGTTTATACTGTTTCTCACAGCCTCTGGCAAGATTGGAACAAAGTGCTGCCAGTTGTCCTGCTGAAAGCTTCTCTAAATCTGCTTCCATTGGCTCTATGGCTGTTACCACTTTCTTTTCGTCACCATTTGCTTCCGGTTTAAAATCCGATTTTGCCGCACCACATAGTGGGCATTTCCAATCATCCGGCAATTCTGCAAATGGGACTTTCTCTTTGGCATCATCGTAGACATAGCCACAAATCTGACAAATGTACTTCATAGAGAATACCTCCTTTTGTTTTATTATGAAAAGCTATTGTCTACCCTTCTCTATTTCTCCAGAATAGTCAATTATGCCTCCAAATTCAATAACATTTGTATACCCTAAGTCCACAAGCTTCTGTGAAGCCTGCTTACTTCTGTTTCCACTGCGGCAATAGACATATATAGTCTGATTCTTATCTGGAAGCTGTGCAATCTCTTCTGTTCCAATGGATTCATTCGGAATATTGATTGCTTTGGGAATATGTCCTTCTTCAAACTCATCTGTTCTTCTGACATCCAAAAGAATATATCCCGAATCTTCCTTCATAAGGTCAAGTCCCTCTTCCATGGAAACCTGTTTATAACCTGTCTTTTGTTCCGTGTTCTGTACAGAATCAGTTTTTCTACATCCTGAGAGGATACAGATAAAAGTCATGCATAGAATCAGTATTTTTTTCATAATGCCCCCTACTCCTTATCCATTCCACAAGGAAGTGATAATTCTATCAAATTTGTTTCCCTCATGACATTCTCATAGAAACGATATCCGCCTGAGAAATTGTAACAATCAAATCCTTCCCCAGATAAAATTCTACAGGATATATAGCTTCTTAATCCGCTTTGGCACATCACATACACTGGTTTTGACTTATCAAGCTTATCAATGTTTTCTCTTAAATCATCTACAGGAATATTGATAAATCCGTCCACATGACCTCTTGCATATTCACCTTGCGTTCTTGTATCAAGAAGTGTCACACTTCCATCTTTTGGCAGCTTGTCCAGTTCGTCATAGTGAAACTGTTTTACGATTCCGCTTTCAATATTCTCAATCATAAATCCGGCCATATTTACCGGGTCTTTTGCAGAGGAATAAGGCGGAGCATATGCCAAATCCAAATCCTTAAGTTCTGTTGCTTTCATACCGGCACTAATTGCTGTTGCAATTACATCCAATCGCTTATCGACTCCATCGTAGCCCACAATCTGTGCTCCAAGGATTTTTAAAGTACTCTTTTCATACACAACCTTCATTGTCATGACTTTTGCACCGGGATAATAGCCTGCATGAGAAGCCGGAGATAAAACAACTCTTTCATAATCTATTCCGGCATCTTTCGCTGCTTTTTCGGTAAGCCCTGTGCTTGCAGCTGTCATATCAAACAGCTTGATAACCGAAGAACCCATGCTCCCTTTATAATGACTGTCTAAGCCGCAAATATTATCTGCCACGATCCTGCCTTGCTTGTTTGCAGGACCTGCTAAAGAAATAACCGCATTATTTCCCGTAACTGTATGCTTTACTTGTACTGCATCTCCTACCGCATAAATATCCGGTACGGATGTCTCCATTTTATCATTTACAACAATCGCTCCCTTAATGCCAAGTTCAAGTCCTGCCTTTTTTGCAAGTGTAGTTTCCGGGCTGACACCGATTGCCATTAGAACCATATCGGTACTTATTGGCTCATCATCTTTTAAAAGAACCTGTAACTGTTCCTTCTCCTCAAATCCGATTACGTCACCGCCAAGTTTTAGACTTATCCCTTTACTGCGTAGCTTATTATGTACAAGAGTTGCCATATCATAATCCAGTGTATTCATCAGCTGTTTCGGTCTTTGTACAACTGTTACTTTAACACCCAAGTCACATAGATTTTCCGCAACCTCAAGTCCGATAAATCCACCACCAACCATAACTGCAGTTTTGGGTTTCTTTTCTTCTACAAAGCTTCGTATTTTCAATGTATCTTCTACCGTTCGTAATGTAAAAATCTTATCATTATCTATTCCCGGAAGATTCGGCTTTATCGGTTTTGCTCCCGGTGATAAAATCAATTTATCATAAGATTCCTCATATACTTTTCCGGTATCCAGATTGTAAACTGTAACTGTTTTCTTTACAGCATTGATGTCTGTTACTTCATGATGAACCTTCATATCTATGCGAAATCTGTTCCATATGCTTTCCGGTGTTTGAAGTGTCAGTTCCTCCTTATCCTCAATTACACCGCCAATATAATAAGGCAGTCCGCAATTTGCATATGAAATGTATCCGGAGCGTTCAAAAACGGTAATCTGTGCATGTTCATCTAATCTTCTAAGTCTGGTTGCTGCTGTTGCACCACCTGCAACTCCACCCACAATTACAACCTTCATCCTTTCACAACCTTTCCTCTGTATGAACTAATACCTCCAATATTGGTAACATGTGAAAACCCCATCTGTTTCAATGCAGATGTAGCACTACTGCTTCTTGCACCACTTTGGCAATATACAAATAGAGGTGTATCTTTATCCGTTATTTTTGCAAGGACTTTCTCTATCTGTTGAAGAGGAATATTCTCACTATTCTCAATATGTCCGGATTCATATTCTTCCTTTGTTCTAACATCTAATAATACAGCTTTTTCTGTTTTCAAAAATTCCTGAACTCCTGCATTGATATCAGCTTGTTTAAAAAATCCGAAAATACTCATTGTAACATCGCCTCCACTTCTGTCTTTGGTCTTGCACCGACAGCTTGTTTTACAACCTTTCCATCTTTAATGAGGACAATGGTTGGAATGCTCATCACTCCAAAGGCTTGTGATAATTCACCCTCCTCATCCACATTTACTTTACCGACTTTTGCTTTTCCTTCGTACTCATCTGCAAGCTGTTCAATAACTGGCCCCATCATCCGGCATGGTCCACACCAGGGTGCCCAAAAATCAATCAGTACCGGGATATTGGATTTCATCACTTCATTTTCAAAATTTTCTATTGTTATTTTTAATTCAGCCATTTGTTAGCCCTCCTATTTTTTATTTCAGTAATCATTCCTGATTTCTAACTTCATTATATACATTAGGAGTTTTCCCTTCTGTGACTGAGTCTCATTATTCAATAATATTTTTCAAACCTTCAAAATCTTTTATAAGAATCGTACCTCTGTTAAGCTCTATTAACTCATCTGATGCAAATTGTTTCAACATTCTAGCCACTACCTCTCTTGCGGAATTGACTTCTTTTGCAATAGCTTCCTGTGTCATTTGAATCGTATTTTCGCCGGTTTTTTCATAAACAGACAGTAAAAATCTTGCCATTCTCACATCAAATCTTGCAAACAATATTTCCTGCATCACCCAAACCACGTCAGAGAATCTCTTCGTCGCAAGTTCATAGGCAAAACATCTCACATAGATATTACTATCCATCAGTTTTTGAACCATTCCGGAATGAATCGCCAAAATCTCTGTCTCTTCTTCTGCATATAGCTGTACATCCAGTGATATTCCTGTAATCACGCAGGACGCTGACATAATGCAGCATTCTCCACTTCCGATATGAAACAAAGTAATCTCTCGTCCTTCTTCATTTGTGATATAAACTCTGATAGAGCCTTTTTGTACATAAATCATTCCAAGGCATGCATCTGTCATTCCATAAATATAGGAATCTTTTTTGTAAGTGCGTAAAATAGCACCCCCTAACAGCTGTGCTTTTTCCTCATCCACAAGATTATTCCAAAAAGGTATTTGCTTTACTACTTCATTAATATCCATCATTCATCCCGCCCAGCATTAACATAGATTAATGACAGTTATTTCCACAACCATGACTGCCACAGGTATGTCCACCTTCTCCATGCTCATGGTCATGATGATCACAACGTACCTCCGGATTATATCCAAGTGTTCCATTAATCAAAGCATTAACTGCTTCATCTGCATTGCCGGACACTCCACCATAAAGCTTGATACCAGCTTCTGCAAGAGCCATCTGTGCTCCGCCTCCGATCCCACCACAAATCAGAACTTCAATGCCTGCCTCAGAAAGCAAACCAGCTAATGCTCCGTGACCGCTTCCATTGGAATCCATTACTTCTGCTTTAACAATCTCACCATTTTCCACTTCATATACCTTAAACTGCTTAGTATGTCCAAAGTGCTGAAAAATTTTTCCATTTTCATAAGTTACTGCTATCTTCATATCTTTCTGTCCTTTCGCTAATATATTTTTTTCTGAATTTTCTGCATATCTCCGGCATGGTCTTTCACAACAAGCTTTATGTTTTCCGCTACAGATTCTATAATTTCCGCCGGATATCACTAATTGTTTCCCATTCACAATACAGTCCGAAATTTTATATCTTGCTCTCTCATATATTTCTGTGACTGTCGTGCGTGAAATATCCATAACTGCAGCGCATTGTTCATGATTTTGTTTTTCAAAGTCTACAAGCCTTATCACTTCATATTCATCTACAGAAAGAACCACACTTTCAGGATTTGTAACTCCTTCCGGCTCAAAACATGAATATTCCGGTTCACTACATATTCTTCTGCATCTTTTAGGTCTTGGCATTATATCACCTCTGTTTCCGACATATGTTGATTATAGCATAATATTTTATGTTTTTCTACATAAATATCCGGAACGATAATAATGTCATCTTATAGAATCGTCTACGCAGTCTTTCATTAATGCTTTAAATGTTTCTTATTGACATTATGAATTTATTGTACTAACCTAAACTCGTAGAATATATTTCAATAAAGGTAATGCTTCGAAAACTTTTGATTCTGATTATAATAGAGCAGTTTTTAGCATCTCTCATTGGAACCTACCAGTGCAAATCTCTTCTTTGAGACGGTTCCCTTTATCACAATTACAAATCCAATCTGCTGGGTACCATTCTTCATTATTCACAATTCTGTATAAATAAAGAACAACTCTTGTGGGATTGGGGATATGTCTCATTCATTATTGGAATAAGAAAATAATTGCAAAGGAGATATTTACTATGAAAGAAATAATATTAGGAAATCACATACGAAAGGTTCCTTCAGTTGCAGTTGGATGCATGCGCCTTTCTGAAAAATCAAAGGATGAGATGAATCGTTTTATTCATGCAGCTCTGGAACAAGGGGCATATCTCTTTGATCACGCAGATATCTACGGTGATGGTATGAGCGAGAGCATATTCGGCGAAGCGTTCGCAGATGATTCATCCATAAAGCGTGAAGATATTTATCTTCAGTCAAAATGTGGCATCCGCCAAGGCTTCTATGATCTCTCCAAGGAGCACATTCTGAAATCTGTCGATGGAATTTTAGAAAGGCTCCATACAGATTATCTTGATCTTTTGCTTATTCACCGTCCAGATGCACTCGTAGAACCGGAAGATGTTGCTGCTGCATTTGATGTTCTTTATGAAAGCGGAAAGGTTCGCCATTTTGGAGTTTCAAACCATAAGCCAATGCAGATTGAACTGCTGCAGAAATATGTCCGCCAACCACTCGTTGTCAATCAGGTTCAGTTCAGCATCCCTGTTTCCAATCTTGTTGCAAATGGCATGGAAGTCAATATGGAAACCCCAGGTTCAATTGATCACGATGGAAGTCTGCTCGACTACTGCCGCCTCCACAATATCACTCTCCAGGCATGGTCTCCGTTTCAGATGCCGGCATGGAAAGGCTGCTTTCTCGGAAGCGACGAATACCCTGAACTGAATAAAAAACTTCATGTGATTGCCCAAAAATATAATGTCAGCGATACTACTATTGCGGCTGCGTGGATTTTACGTCATCCGGCAAATATGCAGATTGTTACCGGCACTGCAAGTGAAAGCCACCTGAAAGAAATTATCGCGGCGTGCGATATTACTCTGACTCGTGAGGAATGGTATGAGCTATACCTGGCGGCAGGTCATCTGCTTCCGTAGGGATTATCGATTACCAGCATTATTTTCAAAATACTGGTAATCCTTAGAATTAGCAAGTTGTACGAAAGAATCTTCTCATTTACGAATTCTGGTCTCATAAACAACAGGAGCTTGTGAACAATCTGGAACATCTTGCCGCTACAAGTGTTACACCAACACCAGAACCACCAGATAGAAATCCATTACTTGAAGCATTGGGACGCGGAGAAGCCGTAAATATCTTTGACCTGGGAACCCTTTACATAACCACAAACGGAAAGGTTAAAGGAGATACTCCGCAGACTGCAACAATACCGGGCTTTCAGGTTAAATTCACCTGTTCAAAAATTACAAATGATGCTGTTTCGGCACTCGGAATAAAAAAGATTGTAATATCTGATTCCAGCCCGATAATCGGCACAAAGACAGATTTATTTACAGGAGAAGAAGGAACTGCATTCAGTGCCGGAAAAGCAATACGGATAGAAGGCAGGCACTTAAAAATCTCAGGCGATGACGGCGGAATCTTCTTTGCCCATGCAACGGAAAAAGGAGAGTCTGATTCTGATGAAGCAAAGTGGATAAAGGTTTCAAGAATAATCCGCAATGTTTCAAAAATTCTGGAATTCTTTTTGCCGTCAGAGCTGGAAACAGGAGTTCCCTACTGTATTGTCCTTAAAACGAACAGTACTTTTGGGAAAGCCACAAGAAAAACTTATTCTCTTGCCTGCAGTAATCCTGTTACTATTGCCGGATAAGGGAAGATATTTTTAAACCGAAAACAGGCAGCCTTGATTTAAATATCAGGGCTGCCTGTTTTGCAAGGAAAAACTTCCGGTCTTTTTTTATAAAAAACGAAAAAAAAAGATTTGAAAAGTTTAAAAAACACTTATATACTTTTATCAGCAGTTTTTATTTGGTTAAAATCTGCGATTTATTCCATACATATTGAATGAGGTGAAAATTATGAGAAGCATTACGACTTTAGATTTACAGTATGCACACCGTTTTTATGGTTTTAAGGGAGAGGCTCAGTATCTGCACGGACACACAGGAAAGCTTACTATCGAAGTTGAAGATTCGGTAGAAGCCGGTGTAAATATGGTTTTTCCGTGCAATGAAATTCAGAAAACAGCATGGGAAGTTCTCAAGAATTTTGACCACGCTTTGATTTTGCGCGAAGACGACCCGCTTTTGCCTGCAATTTTAAAGGTTTACGAGGAACAGGGAATCAAAGACGGCGCGCCTACAAACAAGATGAAAGGTCCTGCATTCAAAACGGAACTTGCAACCGCTTACCCGGACTGCCGGCTTGTAGTTACAAAAGAAACGATGACCGTAGAGGGAATGATTAAAATCGTCTATGATCTCTTAAAAGACAAGCTGAACATTGCAAAGCTCACTTTCACAAGCGGAGTAAACGCCGCCTCGCAGGAATACGACGTAACAGGAACAAAAGACAGATGCCCTCTATGCGGCATCGCCCTGAACGAAAACGGCGTATGCCCTAAGTGCGGCTATAAAAAATAGTTTTTTTTCTTTGACTTTTTATAGGAGTATACAAATGGGTAAATACACAGGAACTGAATCAGAAAAAAACATTCTGGCAGCATTTGCAGGTGAATCACAGGCCAGAAATAAGTACACATACTTTGCACAGGTTGCAAAGGCAGAAGGCAACGACAAAATTGCCGATGTTTTTACAAAGACTGCCGTAAACGAAGAAAACCATGCAAAAATGTGGCTTAAGGAACTTGAAGGAATCGGAGATTCAAAGGCAAACCTTACGGCTGCGGCTGAGGGCGAAAATTACGAATGGACTGATATGTATGTAAAATTTGCGGAAACTGCTGACAAAGAAGGCTTCCCTGAACTTGCAAAAAAATTCCGCGCAGTCGCTGCCATTGAAAAACGCCACGAAGAACGCTACCGCTCACTTTTAAAAGAAGAAGATGCCGCATCTGCACAGCTTAAAGACAGTTCTGTAAAAGTATGGGAATGTCTCAAATGCGGTCACATCGTAGTAGGTCCTTCTGCTCCTGACTACTGCCCGACTTGTAACGAATACAACGCATACATTCAGGTTACGGAAGATAACTACGACTTAGTCCGCACCTGGGGCTAGATGCTAAGGAAACACAGAATAAATCCTACCTAAGGATTCTTCAGTGTTAACCTTGAATGTAGCTTCTTTTTATCACAGGCTGTCAGTCAGTTTTTCTGCAAGGACTTCAAGCTGTCTGACAGTTTCTTCTGTTACGGCAATCTTGACAGTCACTTTTTCGTCAATGATTTTTATGTCTTTGAGCGGTTCAAGCATTGCCGTCATTCCTTTTACGGCAGCCGGTGCCCATGAACAGTTTTCTATTAAGGCAACTGTCCGCTTCTGGAAATTCCGTTCTGCAAGATGAGAGATAAATTCACGCATTTTAGGGAAAATACCGCCGCAGTATGTTGTAGTCGCAAGAACAAGCTTGCTGTACCGGAATGCGTCTTCTACACATTCATAAGTATCTTCGCGTGCAAGGTCTGCAACGGCAACCTTAGGACAGCCTTTTGATTTAAGGAGTTCCGCAAGTTTTTCTGCTGCCTGTTTTGTGTTTCCGTATACCGAAGTGTAAGCGATGAAAACGCCTTCTGTTTCTGCATCGTATGATGACCAGGTGCTGTAATAGTCGATGTAAGTTTTGATTTCAGAATCAAGCACAGGTCCGTGCAGGGAACAGATTTTCTGTATTTCCAGATTTGAAGCCTTTTTAAGAAGTGCCTGAACGCTGCTTCCGAATTTTCCGACAATTCCAAAATAATAACGGCGCGCTTCGCATGCCCAGCCTTCCGGGTCTTCCTTGTCATTTGCCCCGAACTTTCCGAATGCATCTGCGCTGAACAAAATCTTTTCTGAAGATTCATAAGTCATTATTACTTCCGGCCAGTGAACGTTTGGCGCGGTAATGAAATTCAATGTGTGCTTTCCAAGTTCAATTTTTGAACCTTCTGCAATTACAATCTGTCGGTCTAAAAAATCTGTGCCGAACATATTTTTCATCATTGTAAATGCCATTTTGGAAGCGGCGATTTTTGCCTCCGGGAATTTCTGCATAAATGAAAGGACATTTGCAGAATGATCCATTTCCATGTGCTGAACAATCAGGTAATCAGGCGTTTTTCCTTCAAGAACGCCGTCGATGTTTTTTAGCCATTCACTGCCAAAGTTCCGGTCAACGCTGTCCATTACTGCAATCTTGTCGTCAATGATTACATAAGAGTTGTAAGCCATTCCAAGCGGAACTTCAAACTGTCCTTCAAACAAATCTATTTCGTGGTCATTCACGCCGACATACTTTACTGAATCTGAAATTTTCATATTGCCCTCATCAAAAAAAATGTATTAAGAAGTTTTTTATTATAAAATCATTCTATAACTATTTTTGATGAGTGTACAGGTTGCCTTTCCTTTATGCCTTTTCATTTAAGAGGAAAGCAAATGTCTATTCCCATATATCCGTCTTCCTGCACATTCCGGTATATGTCGAATATTGGTCTATCATCAAGCTTATTGCCTGTTTTTGAAAGCCATCTGCAGAAAATTTCCTGATAGACCATAAACAGAAACTGCGGAAATCCCTTGAAGTGATATACTGCGTATTTTCCGCCTTCAAATGTATGAGTTAAAAGTCCGCTGTTTTCTTTTTGTGTAAGGCACTCAGGAGAAATTGTCTGGCACAGTTCATACATACATCTGTTTTCATCAGTAATGCTCGGGTCATCAATGGTAGCTTCAATATAGAGCGTACTGTCAGAAGAAAGATGTTCATACTTTTTGATAAAGCGGCACCATTCTTCCGGCAGGTCATGATAATTCCCTTTCTTTCGTTCATACACAACAAGATATTCTGGAAGCTGCTCGATTGTTATCAGTTTTTCCGCTTCTTCAAGTTCGTCCATTGATATGCCGTGAGAAAAAGAGCTTTGCTGAACCATCTGTTCGCTTTTCTTTCTGAAATCCGCCGGCGATAAATTAAGATGCTTCTTGAATGCCGTTGCAAAATTTGATGAAGAATATCCATAGTCTGCGCCTATTTCCGATATGCTCTTTCCCTTTTCGACTTTGAGCCTCCAGGCACTTCTTTCAAGACGGACGCGCTTTATAAACTGATACAGAGCCTCGTCAGTGTGCTCTTTAAACATTCGCATAAGATGATACTTTGAATAGCAGCAGTGATTAGCAACATCATCAACGGTAATATCTTCTTCTATGTGGTCAAAAATATAGCTTATCGCTTTATTGATGACCGCACTTCTTATTACATCATTATCTTTTTCTTCCATTCATATCACCTCGTATCACCTTCCGTTTTTGTCACCTGATTTCAAAATTTTCTTTTCCCTTGCAATAAGGTAAACAGAAACAGCAGCCGTAAGAACTTCTGTTGCAGGGGCTGCAAGCCATATTCCCGTCATTCCCCATAAAGCAGAGAAAATGAATGTAAATGCAAGCAGAAGCACAATACCGCGCAGGGACGATATGAGCGCAGAACTCTTTGCATCACCGCAGCTTGTAAAATACATTGAGTTTATTACATCATAACCCATAACTAAAAAAGTAACAGCATAAATCTTAAATCCTTGTGATACCATATCTGCAACAGTATCACTGCACCCGAATACTGAGGCATAGTTTTTTCCAAAGAATATAAAGAATGCTGCAAATACTGCACCGAGCACAAGAAGTATCTTATTCGTTATTCTGCGAATCTGTATTGCACATTCATATTCTCCTGCGCCCCGACAAATGCTTACAAGCGGTGATATTCCCTGCCCGAAGCCAATAGTTATCATATTAAATCCGTAGACTGCAAAGCCAAGTATCGTAAATGCGGCAACACCTTCTGCACCTACATATTTCATCAGAACATAGTTGAATGCAAACATTGATACAGCCCCTGCCATCTCGCCAATAAATTCTGATGAACCGTTTATAATCGTTTCCTTGATTACGTCCCTGTCAAAACTGAAATGCCTGAATTTTATGCTTATTGACGGTTTTATAAAGTACACAAACTGAACGATTACTGCAAATACCTGAACGATAAGCGAAGCTACGGCACTTCCCTTTACTCCCATTGATAATCTTCCCACAAGAATATAATCAAGTACGACATTCAGAATACAGCTTGCAATACTTACAAGCATACACACTTGCGGTTTTCCGTCTGTCCTAATAAACATTCCGAGTATTGTTCCCATAATCATCAGGGGATAGTTGAAAAGCATTATCCTGTAATACTCGTTGAAATAACCTGACAGTTCGCCGTCCGCTTTAAGCACATTCAGAATCGGATTGAACAACAGAAAAACCGCAAACGATGTTAATATGCAGATAATCAGGGCCGTAACGACAGTCTGCGAAAAAACTTCGGAAGCCTTGCGTTTATCCTTTGCACCGAGAAGCCTCCCGCATATAACAGAACCGCCCACGCCTATGCACAGTCCTACGCCCAGGTAAAAATACAGTACCGGAAGTCCAAGGTTTATAGCCGCCAGTGCGTTTTCACCAACATAGTTTCCGGTAAAATAGCCGTCTGTTATTGTTATTGCAGTCTGCAAAAGCATTGCAATAATGCTTGGAACAGAAAACATAAGTATTGTTTTAAGCTTGTTTTCTTTGATTGTACTTGTTTCCATAGTTACATTTCTCCATTTACTGTCTGCGGTCAGCATACGCTGGCTTTATGAGAGTTTCGTTCTCATTACACACATTATAGAAATGCAGTTGATAATTTTCTTCTGAATTTGTGCTGTCTTTGTATATGTGTTCAAAGAAAGGCTTGCAGAACCATCGACAGATGCACTCACCGTGTCAGACTCCAAATCCTTCCACCCTTGTTTTTCAGAAACAGAACCTGTAACCGAAACAGACGGAAGAACTTTGTTCCATGAATGACTGCATTCCCTTTTTGACTGCTCAAGTTTTATTGCCGACTGCTGAATGTCCACGTGCGTTTCAAGCGCGCGCTTTACCGCTTCATCAACAGTCAGTATAAGTTTTGTTTTTTCCTTTTCTGTAGAATTTAAATCCTTGTCACTTTCAGCAAAAATCCCGGCAGGCAAAAAACATACGAAAAACAAAACACAAAACAAACGAAAAATGACAATTTTCATCCCGTTTCCTCCATTGTGTAGTATAATACAGCAACTATAGCGTGCTACGGCTAGTTTCAAGAGCGTGCTTTAAATACAAAAGCCTGTAAAAACTTTTGCGCACGGCAGTTTCCGTACTTTGCACAGTGTCGTCAAAAGAAATTTTCCCAGCCTCATAAGAAGATTTCAGCGCCTTGATTATTAAAAAACATAACTGACAAGCTGGAACGTCTTGCAAATGCGCAGTTCAAGTCAATCAGACTGACTTTTTCGCAGGTTCGCGTTATGTCTTTTATTTACCGCAAGGAAAATTTTACGACTACGCAGAAGGACCTTGAAATTTTCCTTGACGTTTCGCACCCTACAATAAACGGAATTCTGAAGCGGCTTGAAGAAAAAAAATTCATCACTACGGAAATGACAAAAAAAGACGGACACCTTTCAAAAACAGTCCGGCTTACAAAAAAAGGCGAAAACGTTTTAATTGAAAGCGAAAAGGAAAAAAATCTGCACGAAGAAGCGCTTTCTGCCTACCTTACAAAAGATGAACGGAACAAGCTGATTGAACTTCTGCTTAAAGTCCAAAAATCCGCATCTGAAATGGAAAAATAATCAACATTCCAGGAGGAGCGCTGGAGCCCCCCTTCCGCACGAATAAATTGAAAAAATAAAAAAAGCCTGCGTTTCTTTACGTCTGTAAGAAACGCAGGCTTTTTTATCAGGCAGAAAAGCAGAAGTCCGTTTTCCTGCCCGAAACGCTATTTGCTTTCAAGCGCATCAATATAAGAAAGATTAAGCCTTCCCATTTTGTCTACTTCAAGCAGTTTTACAGGAATTACCTGACCTTCCTTAAGAACATCAGTAACTTTTTCTACGCGCTGTTTTGACAGTTTGGAAATATGGCACAAGCCTTCTTTTCCAGGCAGAATTTCAACGAATGCACCGAAGTCCATAATTCGTTTTACAGTTCCCTGATAGACAACGCCGACTTCCGGATCTTCCGTAATTCCCTTTACAGCCTTCTTTGCTGCTTCGGCATCAAGACCGTTCTTTCCGTAAATAGTTACAGTTCCGTCGTCCTCTGTATTGATTGTTACGCTGTACTGAGCGCACAATGCCTTAACGTTCTTTCCGCCAGGACCGATGAGCGCACCGATTTTATCAACAGGGATTTTCATCGTAAGAATCTGCGGTGCACGCGGAGAAAGCGGCTGCGGCTTGTCAATGCATTTTTCCATAATGGAAAGAATATGCAGACGACCTTTGCGTGCCTGCTCCAGTGCATTTTTCATAATTTCTGTAGTAACGCCAGGAATTTTAATGTCCATCTGGAAACCGGTAATACCGTCTTTTGTTCCGGCAACCTTAAAATCCATATCACCAAGGTGATCTTCCTCACCAAGAATGTCAGAAAGTATCTTGTATCGCTCGTAATGTTCGCCCTCTGTGATAAGACCCATTGCAATACCGGCAACCATTTTCTTCATTGGAACGCCGGCAGCGAGCATACACAACGTGCCGCCGCAGGTAGAAGCCTGTGAAGAAGAACCGTTAGATTCCATAATTTCTGATACAACGCGAACTGTATACGGGAATTCCTCGCGGCTTGGAACCATAGGTGCAAGTGAGCGACGGGCAAGGTTTCCGTGACCAATTTCGCGGCGTCCTGTAGTCAGTTTGCCTGTCTCACCGACAGAATACGGCGGAAAGTTGTAGTGAAGGATAAAATGCTCGCTTCTGTCGCCGTCAATATCGTCATAACTCTGCTCGTCCATTGCAGTTCCGAGCGTACAAACAGCCAGCGACTGAGTTTCGCCGCGAGTAAAAAGCGCAGAACCGTGCGGAGAAGGAAGAACGTTTATTTCGCAGGTAATCGGACGGATTTCATCGCATTTGCGTCCGTCAATACGAACACCGTCATCAAGAATAGACTTGCGCAGCAGTTTGTACTGAATGTCGTCCATCAAAGTTGCAAAAAGTTTTGCCTGAACAGGATCTTCAAGCTGCTCTGCATATTTTTCTGCAAGTTCTTTCTGAACTTTTGCGATTGCAATTCCACGATTAACTTTTCCGTCCTGGAAGCACGCCTTTTTCAAAAGCGGAGTTGCCTCTGCCTCGATTGCGTCTGAGTTTGCAAGAGTAACGTCAAGCGGATTAAGCGGCAGTTTTTCCTTTCCGCATTTCTTCTGGAGTTCTTCCTGAAGAACGCACATTTCCTTTATGAATTTTTCTGCTTCAGCAAGTGCGCCGAGCATAACTTCTTCAGAAACTTCTTTTGCACCGCCTTCAACCATTGTAAAACCGTCTTTTGTTCCGGCTACAACAATTTCCATATCGGCTTCTTCAATCTGCTTGAACGTCGGATTGATAACATACTGACCGTTAAGGAATCCTACGCGGCAGGCTGCAACAGGTCCGTGGAACGGAATGTCGGAAATAGTCGTTGCCGCACTTGCTGCAAGAACGGCAAGAATATCCTGCGTATGAACGCCGTCGGCAGAAACGCACGTAGGAACAATCTGAAGTTCGTGTCCAAACGAAGGCTCAAAAAGCGGACGCATCGGGCGGTCGATAAGACGGCTTACAAGGATTTCTTTATCCTTAGGACGTCCTTCGCGCTTTACAAAACCGCCTGGAATTTTTCCTGCGGCATAGAATTTTTCGTTGTACTCAACCGTTACAGGAACAAAGTCCTGTCCTTCCGTAACTGAGCTTGATGCACAGATTGTTGCAATGACGGCTGCTCCGCCCCACTGAGCATATACACAGCCGTTAGCCTGTTTTCCGATTTTTCCTGTTTCAAGGATGAGATCGGCATCTCCGAGTCTGTAAGTAACTCTTTCTACTGACATTCTTTAACCTCGTGTCAAAAATTCTTTTTTTTTACATCGCATTCTGCAAAAATTACACAGATTCACACAAATACGCACTCCGCAGAAAAAAACGCCCGGAAAAATCACCGGAAAAAAATCTGCAAACTCCCTGCAGAATACTTATTTGTGTGCACCCGTGCTTTACCAAAATCCGCAGGACGCGATGCGCCGCGTTCATACCAGCTTGTTTTACCACGGCGGACAAAACAAGCATTTTAATTCTATTCTAATACTGATTTTTAATCAACACACCAAATCGCAAGCCCCCCATCTCCCTACCCTGCAAGAAAAAGCATCAAAACTCCGCGCAATATGTCGAGTCAAGGCACGCTTCGCTCAAGGCCTTGACTTCGCCGTTTTTTAGGTTTGTTTAAAACCTTAAATACATCGAGTCAAGGCTAGTTTCCTGTACTGGCTTCTGCTGATATTCTATTTCTTCCTGAATGCGCTTTAAAGCCTTCTGAGCTTCTTTCGTATGGAATTTTTCTTCTATTGCCTGCATTTCTTCCATGGCCTTTTCAAAATCTCTATTCAAAAATAAAAGAACAGCTGAATTGTAGCCGGCCTGATAAATTCCTTCGTCTGCATAAACTTTTGCAAAAAGCTCCTGTGCCTTCCTGCGGTTTTCACTTTTTTTAGCAAGTTTGCATGCAGTCTTGAAATCTTTATTTTTGGTTTCCACTAAATAAATGCGCTCCGTCACTTTAACTTCATGCGGCCGAGTTATATCTACAATTTGTTTTGCAAGCATGTCTATGTCATCAGAAACTACTGCAATGGTATGCGGCACAGAACCTTCTCTTGTATCCTGCCTGTCAATATACCTTTCCTCTGTATAAACAATTTCTTTTGTTTTTACATCAACAAGCTGATATCAGATGGATACAAAAACTCCCTTAGTGCAATATTTTCTATTATCCTTTTTTTCTCTATCGATATAAGTATCAAAACTGGTTATTCCACCGCCAATTAAATAATCTGCCTGGGCAGCATTTTTTTTGTTTATAAGAACCAGATTCGGATCTTCTTCAATTTCCTGGCTTACCCTTTTTGTAATTCTGTGAACAATTGAACCTCGCTCGCCGCCAAAAAAATTTGAAATGTCTCCCTGAAGCATTGCAAAAAAATTATCAACCATCCAGTCAGCAACTTCGCCAACAACCGTTCCGTCATTAAAAGTGTCCTGAAACGGAATTACTGCAACTTTTGCTCCAGGAGGCAATTGATATTCAGCACGTCGGGGGAAATTTGCAGAAAGTAATATATCGTCGAACCCTAAAATAAAACCAAAAGGACTTGTAACGCATCCTGCAAGGCAAATCCAGGCAGGAATCAGCATAAAAATAAATTTACAAAACTTTTTCATTTCCTTTCCTTTATTTTTTATTCATAGTAATCAAAAACAGTTTTAGCTGAATCATAAGCCCCATAAAAAAACAGGCTGCCCGGTTTCCCGAACAGCCTTTCATGCACAAATCCCAGACTACTTGCGAAGTCCGAGTTCTTTTATAAATGCACGGTATCCTTCAAGGTCAGTGCGCTCAAAATACTTAAGCATCTTGCGGCGCTGTCCTACTACCTTAAGAAGGGCGCGTTTTGCACCGGCATCCTTAGGGAAGTTCTTTGTGTGCTCTGTAAGCTGCTTTGTGCGTTCTGTAAGAAGTGCAATCTGAACTTTTACAGAACCTGTGTCTTTTTCTTTTGAACCGTACTTTGATACGATTGAAGAAGTTGTTTCTTTTGTAAGTGCCATCTGACTTACTCCTTGTATAAAAATTGTATACTCCGGATTCGCGGAAGCTCATTGCCGGCAGGGTGAACAAGGATTGAACCACCAGATGCCTCAAGACAAGCCCGTAACCCGGACGTATTTACCATAACATTGTACATACCGTCAGGCGGAAGCACCTGTAAAAAACTGCTTTTCGCATATTCGTATGTACCGGCTGACTTTTTAAACGCACAGCCTTCAAAATCAAGCTCGTACGGATGTCCGAGCATTTTTTCCGCCGTTTCAAAATCTCCGCTCCGTATGCTTTTACGGATAAGGGAAGAACTTATACGGCAGTTACTGCACAGTACAAGCTGCGGAAAACTGACTGCAATTCCTTCTGCCTCTGCAAATTCAGAAATCTGTTTCATACCGAACGAACCGTTATGACCGCAGTGGAAATCTGGACCTTCTGCAAGAAATTTCATTCTGCAGAAATCTTTTAAAACAGCCAGAAAATCATTACCGCTAATTTTACTGAAATCATCAGAAAAGTCAATGACAACGCAGAACGCAAAACCGCGCCGCTCATACCCGGAAAGACGCTGGCGCAAAGTGGCTATATCTCCTGCATAATCGTCAGGATGCTTAAGAACAGGAAGCGGACGTGAAAAAGTCACAATTCCCGGAAGCAGATTTTTTTCACCGGCGGCACGAAAAACCTCATCAAACAGAACGTCGTGTCCGCTGTGAGGACCGTCAAAACACCCCACTGTAAGTGCCGTTCCGCCTTTAAATATATTTTCATTTCCGCCTGCCGTAAGCTGCTGCCACGATAATACTGTCATTTCTTTCTATTATAGTCGTTAAGGCTAGAAAAATTCAACAGGCAGCCACTTTTCAGTATCGTTCATTTCGGCAGCAATAAGACCAGGTTTTATGTCTTTTGCAGTCGTTTCGCCAAGAAGAAAATCTGTTCCGTTGACTGTAATTTTTGCACCCGGCTGATTGATGTCCGCACCGTACACTGCGTGACTGTATTCGCGGCTTATGAAAAGATTTGACTTTATTCCCATATTTCCAAGAAGAACGCACATCAGCATACTGCGTGAATCACAGTCACTTCCTGCACCGCACAGAACGGAAGGAAGGTTTGCAAAATCAGACTGTTTTGCACTTTGATTTTGCCTCTCGTACGGAAAAGACTGCACCCATCCCAATAGCATTTCGTTCATCGCCGCGCCGGGATTTTCCTTGTTTTTCCGTTTTGCAGAAGGCATAAGCGCCGCCTGAATGTCAAACGCAGTTTTTTTAAGCCTGCCGTAACTGTCGCGAAAAATACATTTATAGTAACGAGTCCAGGCTTCCTTCCACTTTTCATTACCGGCATAAAGCGTAAGCACGGCATATTCGCAGGCAACGACAAATTCCGAAGCCGCTTCGTCATCAGCGTCAATTTCGGTATAGACATCAATTCCTGCAATTTTAAGCTTCACCGATTTTTTTTCGGCAGAAGGAAACGCATACGAGGTAAAAATTCCCGGCGAATAGCGGCTTCCGCGGTCAATGCTCAGGGAATTCAACGTTGAAATAATGAACTGCTGGCAGTCATCAGCCTTTGCCTGGTCTGCATAGCACACAAGAACAAGATGTGCGTTTTTTTCAGGAATTTCAGTGCAGACCGCCCAGCCCGAATACCCGGAAGAACCGCCCAAAGTCATTTTTAACGAAGCAACTGAACTCTGAACATTGCGCCATAAAAAAGAATCAATTTCATATTCTGCAGAAAGCTTATCGAGCGCAGCAGAAAGCGCAACGGAACTTTCCGAAAACTGTCCGTCCGCATATAATTTTAAAATCAAACTGACAGGAAGCCTGTCGTGAACAAAACGGTAGCTCATTCCGTCAGGCGTATATTCTGCAACAGAGTATCCTTCCGGAACATCAAGGGAATATCCGAAGTCGTAGTCAACTATTTCCTCTGCGTGCAGACAGACCGGAAGAAGTACTAGAATAAGGAATACGGCGGCTGAAACAAGAGCCTGAAGGCATTTTACGGAACTTTTTGACATAACGGTAATCCTCCGCGCAACTGACATTGCAAAAATATAGAATTTACTACAATATACTATCGGATGAAACAGATTGATATTTTATTTGAAAATGACCAGATTCTTGTAATAAACAAACCGTGCGGAATTGCTGTTCAGGGCGGAGAAGGAATTGCCCATCCGCTTGACAAGGAACTTCCTGCACAGCTCGGTTATCCAGTCTACCTGGTTCACCGCCTTGACCGCGACACAGCCGGTCTTATGATTGTGGCAAAATCTCCGCTTTATGCCGCCCAGTGGACTAAAATGATAGGCGGAAAACTTGTTCGCAAGGAATATACGGCAATCTGCGCCGGAACAATGCCTGCAAAAAAAGGAACGATAAAAACGGCAGTCATCCAACACGGAACGGAAAAACCGGCAGTCACCCATTACGAAGTGCTGGAAGAAAAAAACGTTTCGATAGAGGAAAAAACAGTCACCCTTTCAAAAATACACCTGCGACTTGAAACAGGGCGGATGCACCAGATACGCATACACCTTGCAAAACAGAACTGCCCTATTGCAGGAGACGACAAGCACGGAAATTTCAAAATCAACAAACTGCTTAGAAAAGCCTGCGGAATAAAACAGCTTCTGCTTGCGGCAACTTCACTCACCTTCCCCGTAGACGGCAGGGACAAGACAATTTCCATTCCCTGCCCGGAGCATTTTCAGTTTCAGGCAGACTGCTGACTGACATCACCTATTGTGCTATACTGACGCTATGAAAACAAATATGATTCTTTCGGCATCAGGCTGGCGAAAAGTGTTCGCGCAGTCAGGAAACGAGCAGGACAAATCTGCTGAAATCGGAAAAGAAAACAGGGCGCTGTCCGTCTTTGCGGCAACTGTATTTGCAGAATATATAAAAGAAACATCAGAAAATGCAATCCCTCTTGTCATAGTTGGAATGGATGCCCGTCCAACAGGTCCGGAAATTGCAGACGCGGCAATCAGAACATTCGTTGCCGGCGGAATACAAGTAAAATACGCAGGAATAATCGCCGCGCCGGAAATTATGGCGTATGCAAAATCGGCAGACGGATTTATGTACATTTCCGCAAGCCATAATCCTGTAGGTCACAACGGAATAAAATTCGGACTTAACGGCGGAGGAGTTCTGAACGGAGCGGAAAACGCAAAGCTCACGGCGTCATTTCTGGAACTGTGCGATGGAGAAGATGCGCTGGAGCGCGCGCAGAAAACGGAAGATGCGGCGGACGGTGATAAAGTAAAGGCCGTGTACGATGCAATGCCTTACGTAAAGATAGAAGCACTTGCCACATACAAAAAGTTTCTCTGCCACACGATTACTGCAAGTACGGACGAACAGATGCAGAACCGTATTTTCAGTACGATGCGCGCCGCTATAAAGGAACGGAAAATCGGCGTTGTGTGCGATATGAACGGTTCTGCGCGCGCGGAATCGGTAGATGCGCAGTTCTTTGCGGAAAACGGCATTCGGTTTTACGCAATCCATAATAAAGCCGGCGACATTGCGCACGAAATCATCCCTGAGGCAGAAAACCTTGTTTATGTTGCCGCAGAAATGGAGCGTCTTCAGAAAGAAGGAAAAAAAGATGCCGTGCTGGGCTATATGCCTGACTGCGACGGCGACAGGGGAAACATAGTCTACTGGGACGAAAAGGCGCAGAAAGCCGTAATACTAAAGGCACAGGAAGTATTCAGCCTTTCTGTCCTTGCGGAACTCAGCTATTCGTGCTGGCTGAACGGCGGAAAAAAAGACTTTAAGCCTGCTGTAGCTGTAAACTGCCCAACATCAATGCGTATAGAAGAAATTGCAGGCGCATTCAAAGCGGCAGTTTTCAGGGCAGAGGTTGGAGAAGCAAATGTAGTAAACTGTGCGGCAGAAAAGCGCGTCGAAGGTTACGACGTACGCATTTTCGGTGAAGGCTCAAACGGCGGCACAATCACCTATCCGTCTGCCGTCCGCGACCCGATAAACACGCTTTTTGCAATCATAAAGCTTTTGAGCATAAAAGAACTGTACAAATCCTGGTGCACGGCAACCGGCGCGTTCTTCTCCGAAGACTACACGCTTTCTGACATTATGCATACGCTTCCTGTCTATACGACAACCGGCGTAAGCGAAAAGCGCGCCGTTCTTCACATAGCAACAAAAGACCATTCAGTTCTTAAGGCGCGCTTTCAAAACGTATTTGATAACGAGTGGGCGGCAAAAAAAGACGCTTTATATGAAAAATACGGCATTCTTTTCTGGGAATGCGTCATCACCAACGGCACAAAAGAAACGCGGCGCGTAACAGATTTTTCCAAAAGCGGAAAAGGCGGACTTAAAATCATCTTCTATAACGGAGAAAATCAGCCGACGGCGTTTATATGGATGCGCGGAAGCGGAACTGAACCTGTTTTCAGGATTATGTGTGACGTAAAAGGCGACAATCCGCAAATGGAAAAGGAACTTCTGCAATGGCTGACAGAAATGCTTGAACTTGCGGACAAATAGCGCGTCAAAAATCATAGAACTTGTACAGAACTTTACATTATGATAAAATTTGTCATTATGTTAGCAGATATTAAAAAAGCAGTTCTTTCGGGAATTATGATTTCAGTCGGTGGAGCCATATACCTTTCCTGCATTGCAAAAGGCTATACCTGGCTCGGAGCAGTTCTTTTTGCGGCAGGATTGTACACAATCTGTGAATACGGCTTCAACCTGTACACCGGAAAAGTAGGCTACATTGCCTTCCGCTTTACAGATTTTTCCTATGTACGGCTCGTTCTTCTTGTGCTTATATGCAACCTTCTTACGACATTCCTTCTGGGAATTCTTTTACGGAATGTCTTTCCGCTTATAAAACAGGAAGCAGAAAAAATATATGCGGCAAAACTTACCGTTCCTTACTGGAAATCTTTTGTATCAGGCATTTTCTGCGGACTTCTGATGTTCCTTTCTGTAGATACATGGAAGCGCGGAAGCAAAATCGGCTGCTTTATTTACATTCCAGTGTTCATTCTGTGCGGATTTGACCACTCCATAGCAAACTCTCTGTACAACGGAATTGCGCTCGGAGAACACACATTCACCGTTCAGAACCTTCTTTTCGTCCTGACGGTAATTGCAGGAAACGCAGCCGGCGGAATGACAGTTCCTCTTCTGACACGCGGAAACCAGAACGAAACTCAAGTTTCTGCTCCAAAACAGTAATTTATTTTATCTGCGTACCTTTATCAAAGATAATAAATTCAGTATAGTTTAAGCGTAACATATATATTACAAACAATACGTTCTTATTTATGGAGAGAAACAGGATAAAACCGACAAGGGAGACATAGATGACAAAAGACGAAATTCTTAAAAAAGCAAACGAGTATATTGCAGAAGAAAAAGATGTCCGCTTCCGCGCGGAAGTAGAAGATCTTGTAAAAAAAGAAGACTACAAGGAACTTGAAGACAGATTTTATCAGACGCTTGAATTCGGAACAGGCGGACTTCGCGGAATTATGGGCGGCGGAACAAATAGAATGAACACGCTTGAAATAAACCGCGCTACACAGGGACTTGCAAATTACGTTATAAAGGCAAACCCGGAAAAAGCAAAAGCAGGAACGCTTAGTGCCGTAATTGCGTATGACAGTCGCAACAATTCAGACGTTTTTGCAGAAGCTACTGCATGCATTTTTGCTGCAAACGGAATAAAGGCATATCTTTTTACAGGACTTCGCCCTACTCCGGAACTTTCGTTCGCAATCCGCCAGCTTAAGGCAGACACAGGCGTTGTTGTAACGGCAAGCCACAATCCGCGTGAATACAATGGCTACAAAGCATACTGGAGCGACGGCGCACAGGTTATCGAGCCGCATGATACAGGAATTATTGAAGAAGTCAATAAAGTTACTGACGTTAAGACAATCTCAAAAGAAGATGCAATCAAAGCAGGAACTCTTGTACTGATTGACAAAGAAATTGACGAAAAATACTGGGAAATGTGCAAGGCACAGCTTTTCCGCCCGGCATTAATAAAAGAATATGCAAAGAACGTAAGCATTGTTTACACTCCGCTTCACGGAACAGGTGCAATGCACGTAGAAAAAGTACTCGGCGACCTCGGTCTGTCAGTTACGACCGTTCCTGAGCAGCGCAACCCGGACGGAAACTTCCCGACAGTACCAAAGCCGAATCCAGAGGAAAAAGCAGCCCTTACAATGGCAGTTGAACTTGGAAAAAAAGAAAAGGCAGACTGCGTTATGGCAACTGACCCGGATTCAGACCGTTTTGGAACTGCATTCCCGGACAAAGACGGAAATTTCGTCCTTCTCAGCGGAAACCAGATGGGCGCGCTCCTTATGGAATACGTACTTCTTTCACGCAAGGAACAGAACAATCTTCCGGCAGATTCATTTGTCGTACGTTCAATCGTTACTTCTCCGTTCGGTGATGAAATCTGCAAAAAATACGGCGTAAAAATGATTGAATGCCTTACAGGCTTTAAATGGATTGCCGCTGTTGAAGCACAGATTGAAGCAGCAAAAACAGGAACGTATGTATTCGGATTAGAGGAAAGTTACGGCTACAAAGTTGAAACTGAAGTTATGGACAAAGACGGAGTTTCTGCTGCGGCACTCTGTGCAGAAATGACAATGTACTGGCGCTCACAGGGACAGAGCCTTCTTGAACACCTCGACAATCTGTACAAAGAATACGGTTACTTTGAAGACCGCGCAATCTCCAAGAATTTCCCTGGTATGGAAGGCGTTTCCGTAATGAAGGGAATTATGGCAAAGCTCCGAGCAGAAGGACTGAAATCTCTTGGCGGAAAGAAAGTCGTTCAGATCCGCGACATACAGACAAGCGTTTCATACGACCCGGCAAATCCGTCTGCAAAGACAAGCATTGACCTTCCGAAAAGCAACGTACTTCAGTTCTTCCTTGAAGGCGGAACGATTGTCAGCGCACGTCCTTCTGGAACAGAGCCTAAAATCAAGTTCTACATCAACACAAAAACTCCTGTTGAAGGAACTTGCGACAAATGTCTTGCAAAAGCAAAGAAAGAAGCAGGAAAACTGTGTGACAGCATAACTGCCGAAATAAACGCAATTCTTGATGACGCTTCCAAATAAGCACATAAAAGATTACCGCAGACTGGCGCGGCTTTTAGACAGCGGCGCCACGTTTACGGCATTCGACACAGAAACGACCGGACTGAACTGCCAGACGTGCCGGATTATTGAAATCGGCGCGGTTCAGTTCAACAAGTCCGGCATTCTGCGCTCATTCAGCACTTTGATAAATCCGCACCAGAGCGTTCCGTTTGAATGCTCACAGATAAATCATATTACAGACGAAATGCTTGCCGGAAAACCGGAAATTCAGGATATCCTGCCGGATTTTTTAAATTTTCTTGGGAATTCTATAATAATCGGACACAACGTAAATTTTGACCTGCGCTTTTTGAATGCAGAAATGGAACGGCTGTCGATGCCGCCTGTTGAAAATCAGGTGATAGATACGCTAAGCCTGTGCCGCTGGGCATTCCCGGAGCAGGAAAAATACAATCAGCCGCTCATTGCGCAGAAATTAGGAATAATCATAAAAAATGCGCACCGCGCCTATGACGATGCGTTTGTCTGCGGAAACATTTTCCTTCACTGCATACGTCATACAGCAGCACTTCAAAAACTGTAAACGTTATCCGCGCGGTGCTTTTACAGGATCTACAGGCATACCGTTCTGGAATACCATAAATTTAATGCTTGCCTCACTGCCCTTTCCTGTCTTGCCAAGAACATCTCCAGAAAGAACATAGTCACCTTTTTTGGCAGAAACTTTTTTCAATCCTGTATATGAATAAATAAGACCTGTTTTTGACTGAACAAATACAACTTCACCAAATCCGCGGTATACGCCGGTGTACATTACAGTTCCCTCACGGACGGCTTTTACATTTTCATTATCAGCGCCGGTAAGCTGAACTCCGCTCACCTTGCCGCTTATGTTTTTTACGACAGGATTTGCAAGCGGCCACAAGATGCCTTTGACGTTGTTCAAAGCGGCTGTATTTTCGGAGGCTGTTTTTACAGGTGCCGCAGCCGAACTTGAAGTGCCGGTCGTTTTTGCGGAGTTTCCGCCAGTTACCGAAGAAACTGCGGTTGAAACTGCCGGAACAAGCAGTTTCTGACCAACTTTTATCGTTGCGGATGTGTCAATATTATTCAGTGAAAGCAATTCTGCAAGTTTTATATTATATTTCCGGGCAATTCCGTAAAGCGTATCACCTTTCTTAACTGTATATGAAACTGTATTTACAGTCGAAGAAGTTTTTTCCGGCGCGGCAGCCGTTCCGCCGTTTCCGTTACTGCTTCCGGAAAGCGCGGCGGCATTACTGATGTCTGCCGACGGAATGACAAGTTTTTCGCCGGCTTTAAGAATGTCGCTTTCGCTAAGATTATTTGCCGCGCGAAGTTCTGCTACGGTCAGCTCATATTTTCGGCTTATGGAATATAAAGTATCGCCTTTTTTTACAATGTATTCAGAATCCGCAGACAACGGTTGTACAAAAAACGCACACACTGCAAAAAAAACAAAAAATTTAATCGTTAAGTTTCTGGAAATATTCATATTCTGATTATCGGACTAAAACACTGATTATTTTAGTCATTCCCCGATAATTTCCCTGAAAAGTTTTCCTACATCAATTCCGTTAATTGTCTCACCCGGCTTATAATGAGAAATCATACTGTTCCGCCCGTACTCAAGGTGACTTGACGTAATGCCGTGCTTTATGGAACTGTCCGCCTCAAGCAATGCAGAAAGATGGTCAGCAATGCGGACTGTGCGTCCGTCAACAGGTGAAAAATCATCCTGATTATACTTTCCGTTCAAGTCTTCCCAGGACACAACCTCAGCATTTCCCTTTTTATCCTTTATCCTGTTGGAAAATTCATCGCTTGTAAAATACATAAGTTCATCGGAAAAATACGGTTCCATAAGGGGAACAAGCTCTTTGTTTACAATTTCGTCCTCAATCCGCTTTACGATACTCGGAAGTTCGTCTGTCGCCTGCTTTACAGGAGAAATAATATCCCGCGTAACGGCTTCCGGCAAATCATGGAACAGAGCCGAAAAGTAATTGTTTATAAGACGTTTTTCGCACATCTTCTGACCGCTCTGCCTGCACAAAAGCAGCGTAATGACAGCCACAAAAAAGCAGTGCCCGAGAACACTCGTTTTTGGAACTCGCGGAGTCTGATTCCAGCGCGTCTGAAAACGAAGCTGCTCGATTTTCATTATAAAATCGTATGACTTCTGGCGTGTCATAAGAAGCTGAAGACCTGTCAAGTCAAGATATCCCTGCAAATCAGCGAGCAGCTCCTTATTTATTTTTTCAAGGCGTTCAGGCTCATTTACTACGCTGAGCATCTGAAGTTCCCTCATCGTAGCAAATTTATTCGCCGCAGAAAGAATGCGCTCCGCTGCACGAGATTTTTCAGGAATGTCAAACGTTCCTGCGCGCTGCCCCTCATAAATCGTAAACTGAGAAAACAATGCACTGTCATCAATGAGCGGCTTATACTGATTTAAAATCCATTCGTTCAGGCGCAAATATTCGGAGGCATAATCCTTTTTCAAAATCTGCTGAATCGGAGCTTTTATATCGCAGAGCGCAATTTTTTTCAGAATGTCGAACAGGGATGCATAAATCATCCAAATCCAGTCAACAAAAACGCCCTTCTGCTCCTCGCATTTTCCGATAATATAGGCAAGAACCATTTTTTCACCGGCTTTATCCATTTCAACGATGTCGAACGGACGGATTAAATCAGTCCACCGCTGAATTGAAAATCCTTCAAATATTTTAAGCGCAAATTTCTGTGTAAGCATATAGGTTACCTGCTGGAACCTGATTTCTGGTCGGCATCCATCTTATCTTTCCAGACAAGAGCCTTTTTCTTGATTTCTTCTGCCGTTTTTGCATCATTTAATGCAAGCGCAAGTTTATGGCGCGCAAGCAGGAATTTTATGCCGTTACGCATATCGTCAATCCGCCGTGTAGAAAGTTCATATTTATCGCGGTAACCGGAAGCTGATGCATCAAGAAGTTTTATAAGCATACGAATATATAAAACCACTGTTTCATAATCTTCGTTATTTGGATCAAAATATGCCTTTGCAGCCTTGCGCATATCAAGGCAGTTCTTTGCAACAACGGCAAACCTTCCTTTCAGTTCAATAAAAGACCATTTCCATTTACTGTTATCGCCGAAAGCATCTTCCAGAAGCGTAATTGCAAGACCAAGCTTTCTTATAAGGTAGAAACGCTTTGCAACAGGATAGTCTGCAATCTGCTCATAATTCTTTGCAAGGTCAACATACGGAATATCAATAATATTCGTAACAAGTTCCTCTAAATAAATTATAGCCTTGTATAAAATTTTTCGGGCATCATTCAGCGCATCGTTATTTTTCACTTCAAGGATTTTCAAGGAAATGCTGTTCTGCGCCATATACAGTGAAGCAACATAAATCATATCTTCGCACAGCATCAGTTTTTTATAAGGAGCTTCCTTTCCGCCGCCGGCAATGGCATTAAGAACTGTTTTTTCTTTGCTCAAAATAGCAGTGATTTTTGACTGATATGGTTTTATTGCATCAGCGAATTCCAGTCTTGTTACTTCAGAAATCTTTGCCATATAATCTCCTGTAAAAAGTCAATAAGGATTTTTTTTTATTTCCAATCTAACTTTTTAAGCACATTCACAGTGAAATAAGAATGTGCAGTTGATTAAAGTCTGCAACGCAAACTTTTTGCAGATAAAAGCCCGACATTCTGACGGCATTTATCTTACACCCATATTGTTTTATCAGCTGTGTATCAGTGCGCTTTTTGAAGCATTGCACGAGCATGTTCAAGAGATTCCTGAGTATCAGAATCACCGGAAAGCATACGTGCAATCTCTGCAACGCGCTGCTCGCCCTCTACATACTGAACGGAAGACGCTGTTTTTCCGCCTTCAACAGCTTTTCTAATCTTTATTTGATTATCGGCATAAACTGCAATGCTCGCGAGATGCGTTATACAGAAAATCTGACGATTTACGGCAAGAGCTTTCATATGCCTGCCGAGAGCAGCGGCAATTTCTCCGCCGATACCGGTATCAATTTCATCAAAGACAAGCGTTTCTACCGGGTCAATCTGCGCAAAAATCGTTTTTATCGCAAGCATAACGCGTGAAAGTTCGCCGCCGCTGGCAATTTTTGCAAGCGGAAGGAGCGGAGAACCGACATTCGAAGCAATAAGAAATTCCACATTGTCCATTCCGTACGGTCCGCACTTCTGCTCAATATCCGTGCCGGGCTTTTCGTTTATGCTGACGGCAAAACGCGCACCTTTCATACCGAGCGCAGAAAGAATTGCCTCTACCTCGCCGGAAAGCGTATCTCCGGCAGCACGGCGTTTTTCAGAGATTTTTTTTGCGGCAATATACGCCTGTTTTTCAAGAGCTGTAATTTCTGCCCGAAGCGAATCTTTGTCCTGACCGCCTGCACTAAGCTGTTCAAGCTTGCGTTTTGCATCTTCGTAGTAATCAAAAACTTCCTGAAGCGGCGCACTTTGGGAAGACGCATACTTTTTCTTAAGGTTATAAATTAAAGAAAGGCGCTCCTGAACTTCAGACAGGTGAACCGGGTCATACACAAGTTTCTGCGAATAGGAAAAAAATTCTTCTGAAATGTCAGAAAGTTCATAAAAGGCAGACTCCAGACGAGAATCAAGCTGATTTAATGTTCTGTCAAATGAAGAAGCCTGCTGACTTTCACGCCGCGCCTTTTTTAAAAGAGGAATAATTCCCGACTCTCCGCCATCAAGCAGCGTTTTTACGGATTCAATGCCGGCGTACAGTTTTTCAAAGGAAGAAAGCCTGCTTTCTTCAGCCTCAAGCGACTCGTCTTCACCGGGAGAAAGTTTTGCCTCTTCAATTTCATTGACTGCAAACGTATACATATCAATGTTATGCGCACGTTCCGCATCAGAAAAATCAAGCTGCGCAAGAAGCTTGCGCTTTTCTACAATCGCCGTATACAAACCAGTAAACGCAGAAACTTCTTCCGTAATTCCAGCGCGGGCATCAAGAAATTTCCGGTGTTCGGGAACGCGCATAAGCGACTGATGGTCGTGCTGACCGTGAATGTCAACAAGAAATGCAGAAAAATCGGCAAGGTCAGTACGCGTTACAGGAACTGCACCAATCCAGGCGCCGGACTTTCCGGTATCACGCACAAAGCGCCTTAGAAGAATTCTGTCGTTTTCCGGCTCAATTCCGTGTTCAGAAAGCCATTCAGAAGCAGCTCCTTTCTGAGGAATGACAAACGTTCCGCAAACGCTTGCCTCGTGACAGCCTGCGCGTATCTGGGAAATTTCCGCCTTTCCACCCAACAAAAAAGAAACGGCACCTATTATAATAGATTTTCCTGCACCAGTTTCGCCGGAAAGAACGGTAAATCCCTTTGAAAATTCAATATGTTCAGATTCGATTATCGCAAAATCTTTTATAGTAAGATCTTCAAGCATGAGGACCTCCCGACCAGTTTAATTTTGAGCGAAGCGCTCCGTAGAATTTATTAGTTGTACAGCCGACAAGCTTTACTTTTTCCTGAAGCCTGCGGATTTTTATGCAGTCGCCTTCGTGAAGGTCAAACGGTTTTTGCCCGTCAATTGTAATAATCACGTCATTTTCTCTGGACGGCAGAATCGTTATTCCGACTTCCCCTCTCGGACTGAGAACAAGAGGCCTAGACGAAAGGGAGAAAGAATTTATAGGCGTAAGGACAAGCGCATCAAGTTCCGGGTCAATGATAGGACCTCCTGCAGAAGCCGAATATGCCGTTGAACCGGTAGCCGTACTGATAATGATGCCGTCTGCCTTAAACGTTCCGAGCGGCACGTCGTTATATGACACAGTAAACATAATTGTCCGCGCGGCAGTCTTTGCGCAAATTACAACATCATTCAGCCCTATTCCTGAAAAAGGCTCTGACTGACGCGTTGAAACAAGCGCCGCATTCAGCATATTGCGCTCATCCACTTCGGATTTTCCTGCAAGGAACAAGTCAAGTTCTTTCTGCCATTCATTTTTCTGAATGCTTGCAATAAATCCGAATTCTCCAAGATTTACAGGAAACACAGGAATTTTATTTTTTACGCATCCGCGCGCCGCAAAAAGAACGGTTCCGTCACCGCCGAGCGTTATTACAAAGTCAAATCCTGTAAACGGATTTTCCGTACTGAAACCGTCAAAACAAAATACAAATGATTCTATTGATTTTGCGGCAAGATACGACTGTATCATCCTGCCCAAATTCTGAGATTCATCTTTATGTGTATTAACGACTATCAGGCATTTCTTCATATTACCAGCTATAAATAAGGTTACGGCAGCGTACCGAGCACTTTTACAATTTTTGCAATATTAGAGTGCGAAAGGCGCGGATACAGAGGAAACAGCGCACATCGCAGAAAAAGCGATTTTGCACGTATGCAGCTGTCCTCAAGAAGTTCCTGTTTCAGTGCAATTACAGAATCTTCGTATGCCGGAACAATCTCGATGTCTTTTTTTGCCGCATACTGCTTTACATCCTTAAAAGCACTTGTAAGGACAAGCGGGAACGATGACATCGTAGACGTATAATCAAGAGCAGCATTCTGTTTTTCAGAACCGTCCTCACCTTTCTGAACTTCAGGCGCAAGAAGTTCCCCGGTATTGTTGGAACGGGAGAACAGTTTATGCCTTCCTGACATACAGGCGCGTTTATACAGCGCAAAAATTTCTTTACGAGCCGTTTCGTTTCGCGGAAATTCCTTAAGCTGAACAAGCCCCAGTGCACAGTTTATATCAGGAAGCTGCTCTACAGAAGGGATTTCATCAACAAATTTTTTAAGTACAATCCATTCGCGCCGAGAAGGAGCCATAATAACGGCACCTCCGCCGGCAGTAATAACGTCACGTTCTTCAAGTCCGAGAATTGAATACACCCCGAACGAGCCTGCTTTCTGAGGTTCAGCAGCTTCCCCTTTTTCATCAACGGAAGGAACAAGAGCGCCGGCGCTTCTGGAAATGTCTTCTATCACCGGAATGTCAAGCGCCATAATCGATTCCATATCAGGGAGAATTCCCATTGATTCGTGAAGCAGCAAAAGCCTTCCGCCGTGATTTATGCCGCGCTGTACAATTTCTGCATTTACAAGACCTGTAGCTTCATCAACGTCAAGTACAAGCGGAACATAGCCTAAATCTTCCACCGCCTGATAATGCCACGAAGGAGCAAGCGCAGAAATCATTATCGTTCCGCCCTGCTCAAAATCAATTGCCCTGAGCGCAAGTTTCAGTGCAGACTGCGGACTTCTAAGGGCAGCAGCACCGTCGCAGCCGAAAAACTGCTTAACCTGCTGAATAAAACGCGCATTCAGTTCACCAGGTCCGATTTTTTCATCAACCATACACGTAAGTACGGCATCCATTTCTTTTCGTCTAATTGTTGTGCTATATGTGTGTATCATTTCTACTGAATTTCAATAATTTTCTGGAGTTCTTTAGATTCAAATAATTTCTGAGTGTTCAGGATTATCAGATATGAATCTTCCTCCCTTACTACGCCGGAAATATATTCAGAACCGATACCTCCCATCATCTGCGGCGGCTCCTGCACATCGCTCTGGTTCACCGTAACAACACGAGAAACTTTATCTATAATAATTCCGATTTTTGTTCCCTGAATGTTCAGAATAATAAAACCACTTTCAAGTTCATCAAGTTCTACATCTCCGTTTTCAGTTCCTATGTGAAAACGGCGGTGCAAGTCTATGATTGGAATAATCTCGCTGCGAAGATTTAAAATACCGACCATATAATACGGCGCGTTCGGAATTGCACGGATAGTCTGTAACTTTACAATTTCCTTAACGTCCATAATATTTACTCCGTACAATTCCTCTCCAAGACGGAACGTTACCAACTGAAACTGAGAATCTTCTGCCATACGTATCTCCCATTAGAAAGACATCAGAAACGCACACGGGCGTTCTGCTATGTTAGTGCCGGAATCATATTTCATCTATAAATAAACATCCGGTTTTATAAGAATACACCGAAATGTACTGTTTTGCAATCGTTCAAAGTCCGTATTGCGCGAATCATCATTACAGCCGCCAGAACGGACTAACTGTCCACCGTAAAAAGCGATACTGCAAGCACATTTTTTGCACCGGCAGACTTCAGGACAGACGCACAGCTTTCTACAGTTGCTCCGGTCGTAATGACGTCATCAAGAAGGCAGACAGTATCAGGAACGGAAAAAATACCATCTTTCATACAATATGATTTTCCGACAGTCTCAATGCGCCCTGTCCTTGCAAGCGTTTTCTGTTCGGTGACAGACCGTCGCTCAAGAATACGGAGAACGGTAAAGCCGTACTCATATTCAAGAAATTCCGAAAGTTCCTGAACCTGATCCCATCCTTCGCGCCGTATTTTCCCAGGGCGTGGCGGTACGGGAATAACGGCAAAATCCGGAAAATAATTACTCAGTTCCCGAAGCCTTGATGCGAGTTTCCCTGCAAAAAACGGCGACAGCTGCCTTTCTTCCTGCATTTTCCAGCGGCACAAAAGGTCAATGTTCCACAGGCGGTATGAAAAAAGCGGAAAAACGCCGTCCGTATGCTGAAGGACAGACGATTTCCGGCACTCCGTACAGATTTCATTTTCGGAAACAAGCCTTTTTCCGCACACCCGGCAAATTCCGAAAGAGATTGTTCTCACCGAAAAATACGTCTTTTCGCATTTTTCACACACAGGAACTACGCGGCACGACGCTTCGCACACCGCACAGTTCTGACCGTTACCCAAAATCGCTGCCACAAGCCGCAGAATGTAAATCAACTGCTGCCACAGTACAAAAATATATTTTTTCACATAATATATATCGCGGCGTTTTGTAAAAAAAGGCAGTTTTTGCAGAAAAAATTTACAAAAAAAGCAAAAAAATCTATCTTCCGCTAAGCGCTTTTTTCCAGCGCGCAACAAGCTGAAGCGCAGAAATCGGCGTCATATTATCTGTATCGGCGGAAAGAATTTCATCAAGGATAATCTCCTCGTCGCTGAACAGTCCCGGCGCGCAGGGTGACGGAACTGTCTGATTTTGCAAAACAGTTTTTTCCTCATACTCAGGAACTGAATCAAGGACAGGTTTGTTTTCCGCCACAGACTGTATATGTTCAAGAATGACGTTTGCGCGGTCAATGACTGCCTGCGGAATGCCGGCAAGCCGGGCAACGTGAATTCCATAAGAGTTTTCCGAAGCGCCAGTCTTTATTTTTCGGAGAAAAGTTATTTTTCCGCCCTGTTCCGCAACGTCCATACATAAAAGTTCCATATTCGGATGCTCAATGCGCGTAAGTTCGTGATAATGCGTTGCAAACAGAGTCCTGCACCGGACTGTATTCAAAAGATATTCAGATACAGCCCAGGCGATTGAAAGACCGTCCTCCGTGCTTGTACCTCTTCCAACTTCATCCATAATTACAAGCGAACGGTCAGTTGCAGAGCGCAGGATATTCGCCGTTTCAGTCATTTCCACCAAAAAAGTAGACTCTCCGCGGGCAAGATTATCGCTTGCACCTACGCGGCAGAAAATCCTGTCTGCAATTCCGATTTCAGCCGTTTTTGCAGGAACAAACGAACCTATTTGGGCAAGAAGCGAAATCAGCGCATTCTGCCGCAGATACGTACTTTTTCCTGCCATATTCGGTCCTGTAATCAGTCCGAATGACGGCTTTTCGTCATCATCTGCGCTTATGCATAAATCATTCGGAACAAACTCGCCCTTAGGAAGATGATTTTCCACAACAGGATGGCGTGCCGCAGTCACATAAAAACGCCTGTCTTCCGTTATTACAGGACGCACCCAGCCGTGAATGCACGCAGCCTGCGCAAAAGAACACGCCGCATCGGTACAGGCGATTTCAGCAGCTGTCTGCATAAGATACGGAACGTAATCGTGGAGTTTTGTGCGGACTTCAAGGAACAAATCGCGTTCCAGTTCCAGAATACGCGTTCCAGCCTCGTTCAGTTCGTGCTCAAGTTCCTGAAGGCGCGCAGTAGTATAGCGGTCGCCGTTTACAAGAGCGCGGCGCATAATAAAATTCTCAGGAACGGAAGAGAGCTTCCCCTTGCTTACTTCTATAAAATAGCCGAACGCGTTTGTATATTTTATGCGGAGCGTAGAAATCCCCGTCCTTTCACGTTCCTCCGCCTCATACTCAGAAAGAATTTTATCAAAATTGTCGTGAACGTCCCGCCAGTGATCAAGTTCCTCAGACCAGCCGGTTCTTATAATTCCGCCTTCCGTAAGGGCAGTTGAAGGCTCGTCCATAATCGCATTCTGAATTAAATCTATTATTTCAACGGCTTTCTGCGCGTCGATTTCGGCAAAATCGTATTCGGAAAGTTCCTCGCGCACCGTAAGCCAGGCAACAAGACTTGAACGGAGCGCCTGAAGATCCTTTGCGTGCGCCCTGTCCATTGCAATTCGTCCGGCAAGACGCTCGACGTCAAGGACAGATGCAAGATTTTTCCGGACGTGTTCCATCAAAGTGCGGTTATCTACGAACAGGGAAACATGATTTTGCCGCGCCTCAATTTTTCCCTTGTCAGTAAGCGGATACAAAAGCCACTGACGTATCATTCGGTTTCCCATCGCCGTTTCGGCATAATTTACGCATTCAAGAAGCGTAAACTGGTTTGAAGAATCGCGCAAATTTTCCACAATCTCAAGATTTCTGCGTGAAGAATCATCAATTATCAGATACTGGCTGTCGTGATATGTTTTTATGCCGCTTACGTGCGGAACGGGAGAATTCGTAGTTTTTTCAAGATAATCAAGAAGAAAACCTGCTGCAGGAACTTCACAAGACGTTTCCGTAAGCCCGAATGGCTGGAGCGAAGCAGTCTTAAACTGCGCGCACAGTTTTTTATAGCCAAGTTCAGCGTTAAAATCCCAGTCCGGATAATATGAAACGGACATTCCCGGATATTCTTCAAGCGCGCTTTGGACAGTTCCGTTATTTTTCAAGGATTGCGGAAGCAGCATTTCTTTAGGTGAACAGCGCCCGAGTTCCTTAGGAAACTGCTCCGTCATATCAGAAGCGTTCCAGGACGTCGCACAGAAAGAAGAAGTCGTAACGTCTATGAACGCAAAACCTGTTTTTCCCCGAAAAACGCACAGCGCGGCAAGATAATTATTCGAATTTCCTTCAAGGTATTCTGACTCAACCGCAGTTCCCGGCGTAATGGTTTCAACAACCTTTCGTTCCGTAAGTCCCTTCGCCTTAGGGTCGCCAACCTGTTCGCATATAACAATTTTTTTTCCAAGACGCAGAAGGCGCGAAATGTACACTTTCGACGCGTGATAAGGAATTCCGCACATAGGCGCAGTTCCCTTATGCGTAAGCGTTAAATTCAAAAGACGCGATACTTCTACCGCATCCTCCATAAACATTTCGTAAAAATCTCCCAGCCGGAAGAACAGGACTTCATTTTTATGCTCGCTCTTTATGCGCATATACTGCTGCATAACAGGAGTGAGCGTCATTTCATTTTCCATTATTGTAAAACCGGTGATTATAATCCTAAATCAGCAATAACCTGCTCCGTTATGTCAACAGAACTGGAATACCACAAAATCGCATTTGCCTGCTGAAGGCTCAAAATCATACTGTAGCCGCCGCTTTCTGCAATTTTTGCAAGGGAATCATACAATTTTTTATAAAAAGCATCGGAACTCTGCAATGACTTCTGAATAGACTCAAGCTCAATGTTTTTTGCGTTCGTATATTCGACAAGAAATTCAGATTTTTTGGAAATTTCAGCCTGAACGCGCTGTGCCTGTGCGTCATTGTCAGCTTTTTCATATTCAAGTTTTTTCAGCTGAAGTTTCTGAAGTTCATCTGTATATTTGTTGATTTCTTCCTGAAATTCTGCCTTCTTCTTTTCATAATTACGAACCGGCGCAGAATTACGGAAATATGCATTATAAACTTTTGCCGTATCAACAACACCGAATTTTGTAATCTGCTGTGCATACAGACCGGAACCTGCCGCCATAAAAAAAAGTACGCCAATCAGTGCAAAAAATCTCTTCTTCATAAAAACTCCTTTTAGAAAAACATATTATTTGTTTGTCATATTGAATGAAAGGACGAACTGCCATTTGCTGTCCCAGACAACATCGCCGTCCTTTACGCGGAATTTGTTTGCAAAAAGCAGGTGGAGCGGAAACTGCGGAACAAGAAATCTGAGTCCCGGTCCGAAACTGAAATAGAAATCTTCAATAGACAAATCATTGAACATCTGCTCAGGCTCTTCCTTGACTGCAACTGCATCAAAAAATCCGTCAAGTCCGATGACACCTGTAAAAATCGGAATACGAAGCTCAATCCTGTTTGAAAGCATCGCCTTTCCGCGAACGTCATTGTAAATATCCGTCCATCCGCGTCCGTTAAACATACCGTCGATATACACTTTGCTTGACGAACCGAACAGAGTTCCCGGAACAGGGAATATCGCAGAAAATCCTGTGTATGCAGCAAGAACAGCCTTAAAGTTCCAGTAACCGCCTGCAACAGGAATGTCAAACAGTTTCAGGTACGACTCAAGTTTTGTATCGGAACGGAGATAGAATTCGTGTTCAACGTCAGGAATAAGACCGTACCAGGCAAGCCTCTGATTTACAAACCAGCCAGTAGAAGGATCGTAGTTTATGTCGCGGTCGTCCAGAGAAATTGACGCATAGATTGAATTTTTAAGTCCGAAACGTTCTGCATATTTATTAACGCCCGAATCAATCGGAATGTACAGGTTCTGGTCATACAGGTTATCCGTAACGGTATTCGTCATACCGCCCACGACAGTAAGGATTGCAAAAGGCGGATTCCAGCGGTGACCTACAGAAGAACTTAAAGAGGCACCCCAGGACTCGTAGCCGTAGTAATAGTAATCGTCGTCAAGCGTTCCGGATGCAAGCCAGTTTGCAAGAAGCGCAGACGTATCAGAATGGAACAGGGAAAGCGACTCGCTGAACTGAATCGGCTTATTAAAAAGCCATGACTGACTGTAAGAAAAATCAACAGACTGGTCGCTGGTAGAAGCATTTACGCCGGCGGAAATAGTTTTTCCAAGTCCGCGAAGATTTGAATTCTGCCATTTGAAAAACAGAGAGATAGGAAAATCGTCAGGATCTTCAATGCCGGTAAACGTCATACCGAACTGAAGCGACGTAGTTGACTGCTCTTCAACCGTAATTACAAGGTCTACAAGGTTTGATTCCGAGCCGGAAACAGGTTCAGGAACGATGCTTGAAAAATACTGCGTATTGTACAGATTTCTCATTCCGGCCATAATTTTGTCGCGGGAAAATACATCGCCGGGCTTTACCGGAAGCTCGCGCAGGATAACGTAATCCTTAGTTTTTGTATTTCCCTTTATAATAATGTTTTCAATATGCGCGCGCGAGCGTTCTACAATAGACAGCGAATAGCCTATCGTGTGGCGCTCGGAATCTTTGTTTATCGCCGGATAAAATTCATTCGACATATAACCGTTTTCGTAATACAGATTAGTCAGATTGGAAAGACCTTCCTGAAATTTTGTCTGGTTGAAAACGTCGCCGTTCTTCAATTTTATAAACGACATCAGTTTGTCGGTGGAGAAAATCTCGTTTCCAGAAATCGTAAGTCCGCTGAACGTATACTGCTCGCCTTCCTGAATGATGAACACGAGTGACATTTCCTCGCGTGCTTTTTTTTCATTGATTGACGATTCCTGAATTACATCTACAATCCGCGCATCAGCATATCCGCGCGTCAGATAATAGGCAATTATAGTCTGTTTGTCAGTTTCAAGAGAAGCGCGCTGGAAAGCACCGTCGCGCATAAAGCCTTCTTCCTTTAGAGAGATTTTTCCTTTAAGCGTGCGCTCTGAAAAAACGGTGTTTCCGCTGAACTTTATTGACGTAATAACAGTACCAGAACCTTCTATAATGTGAAAAACAACTTTTACGCCGTCAGCATTTTCCTCTGCCGTATACGAAACGCGCACGTTGGAATAGCCCTTTTTGATGTAGAAATCGCGAAGCGCACGCTCGTCAAGAAGAATTGCCGAATCAAGAAAAACGTCGCCGGCTTTTGCAGTAACGTTGTCCTTAAGTTCGTTGTTGCGGATTTTTTTATTGCCTTTAAATTCAATTGACGAAATGACAGCGTGCTCCTTTACCGTGAACACAAGAATCATCTTGTCAGGACTTTTCGGATCGTGCTTTGCATACGGCTCGATATCTTCAAAATAACCAAGCGCATACAGGCGGTCAAGAATATCATTGTATAAAGAATCTTCAAACGGCTTTCCTATAAAACTGCCTGTAACACCGGAAACTTCAGATTTTTTTACGGAACGCAGTCCCTCAAAAGAAATCTGCGAGATTGTTTTTCCAATATACCAGTCTGAATTTTCCTGAGAAAAAGCAGAAACAGAACAGAACGCACACGCAAGGAAAACACAAGCTATTTTCCTCCATTTGCCAAAAGAAAGCATAAGAACTCCTCTATATATCAAAAAGAAAACTTCCAGGAAAGTGTAACAGACGTTGAACCGACAAGCCTGCTGTTCATAAGCGCATCAATATCAGGAGCCATATTCCATCTAATGTTAGCAAGCGGCGATTCCATTTCAAGACCGATTTCCGGCTGAAAAACAAGACCGCCTGCAGTTGTTCTATCATCAACACGCGTTTCATCATAAGACCAATGCAGCAGCGCATCGGCATATAACGCACTTCCAAAGTATTTACCAATATAAACAGTCGAATTATCCAAATAGTTACCGATTTCCTGAGAATTCTTCCCGGAATCAGATTTACTTGAAGAAAGACTAAGCTTCAGTGCATTCTGCAGCACGGAAGTCCTGATTGATAATATATCAAAATTAAAGAAATCACGCAACTTGTTTTCTATATTACGCCCGACAGTTGACTGGATTGCGTAATCGCCAGTTGCAAGCAGAAATCCGCTGATATTGTCGGAATCACCCACTGCAATCTGTCCCAGCATCTGGCTTATCTCCGTTTCGGATTTTGCAGGGATAGAGGAAATCTGCGGATTAAGGTCGAACAGGTACTGGTTCACTGCAGAAAGAATAAGGCGGACATCGTTACCGTTCTCATCCTTTTCACGAGTTTCTGCCGTAAGCGTAACAAGCGGATTAAAGGTAGTATCATTTTTATTAAAACGCATTACACCGTTTTTCAGGTAGAAGTTCCGGCTAAGGTAGGCAATGTCGCCGGAACGAAGCGCAATCTCGCCGTCAATCTGCACGATTGATTCTTCCATATCATACTTGAACTTAAACTGCGAGTTAGGAGTAAAAACAGCGCGCAGAAGCGGATCAAAGCGGAAGATACAGTGCTGGAGCAGCGTTATATTCAGGTCGGAACGGACGTAGAATGAACGGTTTGAAGGCGCACTCGTCGTTGCAATCTGCTTTGTTTTTGCGCGGGCGTTCGTGTTTTTTACGAGAATGTCGCCGGAAACGTCAAGGTAGTGGTCGGCATATACAATATCAAGATTGACCGATGCATCGCCCTCAATTTCTGCAAGGCGGATATTAAAGTCTGCCGGAACAAAGCCCTTCTCCGGCGTGCGAACCTTTGCTTCCAGCCGGTCGAATGACCATCGGTCAAGATAAACGACAGCACTTCCGAAAACAGGATAATTATTCTTTACAAGAGCCTTAAATTCCGGAACATCAAGCTGAGTGTGGTTCATTACCGCATGAATGCGCGGAACGGTAATATGCGAAGGAATAATTGTGGGAAGGGAAAAATCTACACCGTCAATTACAAATTTCCCGGTAAAATCAGGGTCTTTGCTGACGCCGCTGATTTTTGCCGCACCTTTCAGGACGCCTTTATAAACTTTAAATTTTGGTACATCAATGTACGAATAAAGTTCCCCTATATCTGCGCGCACGTCATCAAGGGAAAGCGAAATAGCCCCAGAAGAAACAGAACCGTCCAGCCGGAAGAAAACCGGCTTTCCGTCTGCAATAGTAAACTGAATGTCGCCGTTATGCGCCGCAACGCCGGAAACTCCAATCTGCTCCGAAGTAAAAACTGCTGTAGTTTCCGCAGAATGAAGGACGGTAAGTTCAAACGGGAAAGGCTTTTTTATGAACGAACCGGTTACTTCTTTGCACTGCAATGTTGCCGCAAATTCAGCCGGCACAAAAGTTCCCGGCGAAACATACGTTTCCGAAACAGAAAGTTCAAGCGGTGCGTGTACAGTATTTTTCATCACGACAGTATCAAGAACGGCGGATGCTTTTCCGGAAAACGTTGAAAGATCGAATGAAGCAGAAATCCCGGTAAAAGAAAGCTTGTTGTAGGAAAGACGCGCATTCTCCATCGCAAGCATTTTTTCTTCAACATACGCACTTCCGGCGGCAGAAACTGATTTTCCGCCTTTTGTAAAGCCCAGCGAATCAACGTTAATTCCGATATACGGATTATCAATCGTTCCCGTTGCAATGACTGTTGCCGTAAGTGCATTTTTTTCGTTCACCTCGAAAGTAAAGCGGTTCAGGTCAAAATTTTTAAGGACTGCCTGAGAGTTTACGTACATCGAATGTTTTACAAAATCACCGGAAAAAGAATCGCGCATAGGATTTGAAACGTCAACTGAAATGGAAACAGTTTCCGTTTCAGTCTTGTCATTCGCCTCAAACAAGAAACTTGCAGAATCAAATATACCGTCATTTACATTCCATAAAAGCTGGCTTTTTCCTTTTAGAGAAGAATATGAATCCGTGTATTCAATCTGATTAAGAAACGCACCGTACTTAGAAACAGTCGCAGAAGAAACAGTTAGTTTTGGAGAAAACGCATATTTTCCGCCTGCTTCCTGCGCAAAAATCCTGCTTATCATCAAATTAAGACCGTCTTCTTTTGTGTAAGAAAATCCTGTATCAACGGAAAGTGCAAGAATTGACTTAGGGAATGCGATCGGAAATTCATCCATACAGAATGCACCATCGTAACGTTCCCGACCCGACATATGCATATCGAAAGCAACGCCGTAATCACCTGTTATGCTGACCGAATTTTTACGGATGCTTCCTGAAAAATGATACGGAACCGAACCAAACTGAGCTTCAAGAAGTGCGAACGCTTCCTGCGCTTCAGGGATTTTTTCTATAAGACCGGAAAACTGCGCCATCTGTCCGCCGCTGATTACATTAAGCTGACTGACCTGCACAGACGAGTCGTTTCCGTCAAGAGAAAGGTAGACAAACTGATTGTCCTTTTTTGTATTTGCAACGACTATATAAGGAACGTTATAGGAAAAAGTTTTCAAATCGGAAGAAAAGTACGCTTCGCTGTTAAAAGCAAACGGCGAAAGAAACGCAAAAGCCGACTTCGACCTGTTTTTTCCAAAGAAAGAGGCAGCCTGCGCAACGCTGTCCAGATACATTCCGTTCACCGTCATATTTGCCTGAAGATATTTTGTGTCGGTGATGAAACTGCCGTCTATTTTTACGGATGCAGGCTCAGCCGTATCGTAGTGGGAATAGTCAGAAAGTTCGAAAGCAAAATCAACGGAATCATTTACAGGAAGAACAGTAAGCTGAAGTGCCGTAAACGCCTTTTCGTCAAGAAGCAGCTGAGGCGCAAAACAGACAAAGCCGTTTTCAAGAGGGTCAAAATACAGTTCCGTAGAAATAACGCCGCCGTTTGAAAGCGTGTAGTTATAAATCTGCGCCGCTCCGGAAAACGAACGGTTCTTTATTGAAAAATCGCCTGAAAGCGAGGCGTTGAGCGCCTTTCCTTCTGCCTCAAGCGAACGGACGGAAAAATTATCGGAATCACCCTCAACGTAAAACGAAACGGCAAGTCCTCCGTCGACAAGCTGTTTTGAAACGGATACTTCACCGCCGGAACTATAGCGCACTTCTCCAGTGCGTAAATTATATTCCGCGGCGGCTTGAATTCCAACGGAAAGTGCGCGGAGTTTTTTCATAAGGGCGGTGTCGCGTTTTACGGAGAATACGTTTCCCGGATTAAGGTTCTGCGTTTTCACCTCAAGACGCGCGTCTGCCGTATCAAAATTATACGAACCGATAATAAAGAACGGATAGGCATTCTGAATAGTCCTTATTTCCATCACCCTGTCATCATAACTTACGCGAAGGTTCAGGCGGTTAAAGCGGTAGTTTCCGTCCGTTAAGTCGGAAAAACGGATATTCAGGAGGCTGCCGTCAAACTCTTCTGCCAGAGAGCCGTCCACCGAAAAAGAAGCGGACAGCGTACGGCGCGTATCATCGTTTGAAAGAAGCGCAGAGCCGGAAGTTTTTACCAAAAGGCTGTGCGTTTCTTGAGAAAGGCTGAGCGTAAGCCGCTTGAGGAATATATCTGCAATCTGCCTTCCGGCGGAATACTGGACGTGAACGTTTTTTATAAAAACATCAAACGGCACGGACGAAATTATTTTCTCAAAATCAATGACGGAAGCTTTACCACCGCTTTCTTCACTGCCCTCTCCTCCGTTTTCCAGAGGCGTTTTTTCAGTTTTCCGCCGTTTTTCCGCAAAAAAAGCTTTCGTTTCTTCCGTTACGTCAAGGACAACGCCATCCACAGTTAAATCTTTAAGCGCGCCTTTTACATCTCCGGAAAGCAGCCTGAAAAACGAATAGCGCAGGACAGTCCGCCTTATCTCCAAAATCCTGTTTTCCCCGGAAGCATCCCTGATTTCAATTCCCTTTATGTGAATTCCTGAAAAAACTGACGGCGACAAAGACGAATAGGAAACGGAAATTCCATAAGAAGTTTCAAGCTGACGGCAGAAAGACTGTATATACCTGTCAAGAACAGAAGCCGTCTGCCTGTACACAGGATGAATGACAAGTACAGACACAAGAATGAGGACAAAAAATACAGAAAGCCCAAACAGTTCTTTTAAAGACAGTTTTTTCATTTATAAACGGCAGTTCTCTTTACAAAAGCGGTAAAAAACAGCAACAATGCAATACTATCAAATAAATCGGAATTTTTACAGGTAAAAATAATGATTATTAACAATTATATAGTATTTGAAGGAATTGACGGAGCAGGAACGACGACTCAGATAAAACTTCTTGCAGAGCGGTTTCCAAAAGAGAATGTTTTTACTACGGCAGAACCGACAGGGAGCGAAACCGGGAAATTCCTTCGCAGAATGCTGAAAGGCGAATTTTCCGTGGACGAACGAACTGCATCCTACCTGTTTGCCGCTGACCGCTGCGAACACATTTACGGAAAGTGCGGAATAATCGAACAGACGCAGAACGGAAAAACAGTGTTGAGCGACCGCTACTTTTTTTCAAGCCTGGCCTATCAGTCCGTAACCTGCGGAAAAGAATTGCCGGAACTTTTAAACAGTCCTTTTCCGCTTCCAGAACTGCTGTTTTATTTTAAAATCGACCCGGAAAAGTCGCTGAAAAGAGTTCTTTCACGTGGCGGAAATATTGAAATCTATGAAAAACTTGATTTCCAGAAAAAAACGGCAGAAGCCTATGACGAAGTGATAAAACTCTACGACGGAACGGAAAAAGGACGCGGAATGACCGTAATTACGGTGGATGCAGAAAAATCAATCGAAGAAATTGCAGAATTTATATGGAATTGCGTCAAAAATCTGCCGATACATAAAGCGTGAAAAAACGCAGGTTTCATTTTTTTATATTAACAGTTTCTCTGATCATTCTTTCCGCCGTCAATATGCAGCCGGCAAATGCTTATATGGTAAAATACAAGGAAGACTGGTACAGGCTTTATCATATCCACTATCAGCAGTATCCTGACGACTGCATTGAAAACATTTACTGGCTTGAAAAAGCCGCGCAGGCTGACTTTGCAAATCCTTTGTATGCAAACGCAAAAATCACAACCGAAAAGGAATGGGAAAAATACCGTTACCTGTTCCAGATGCACATAAACCTTAAGTTAATAGAACAGCATCTGCGGCTCGGACGAACTTACGACAAAAAAACAGCATATTTTTACGATGCGCCCTGGAAAGACGAATATTTACGAAATCTTGAAAAAACGCTCTCCTGCTACAACGCAGGACTTTACTACTGGCAGGAAGCACAGCTGTGGGCGGAAAAGGCAAACGTAAAGGACTTTACATTTCTTTTCATAACTGACGTTCAGAACTGGGAAGACGAGCGCGAGCGAATTAAAACAGGCGAACTTGACTACGGAAAAATGCTTTCCCGTGAAATAAAACGCGTAGAAGAAGTACGAGATACGTTCCTTGCAATGGAATCGAAAAGATACTAGAATACGTTGCTATGGAAAATTACAGCAACTTCAACATAACATACCCGTCCGTTCATCCGGGAACTGATGTAACACAGATAGAATTCCACACAGAAACGCCGGATTTGCGGCAGTTTTTCCTCCCCGAAGAAAACAATCCGCAGAAGCGCTGTTTTGTTACGGATGCAACTGTCGCTACCCTGCCATATATGCAGACTTTTGTTTCTCAGTTTGATGACGGAAGATGCGGCAGTGACCTTCTGATTATTCTTGGCTCTGGCGAGCCGTACAAGACAATAGAAAGCGTCCTTTCCATTGTAGAAACAGCGCTGGAGAACGGTTTTTCACGTAACGACCTGTTCGTAGGAATAGGCGGAGGCGTCATCTGCGACCTTACGGGATTTGCCGCATCGCTTTACAAGCGCGGAGCTGCCGTTCAGTTTGTTCCGACAACGCTGCTTTCTATGGTAGATGCGTCTATCGGCGGAAAAACAGGCTGTGATTTCAAAAGCTATAAAAATATGATAGGAAGTTTTTTTCCTGCTCAGAAAATCTGTTATTTTCCGGAATTCATTTCCACACTTTCAGAAGCGCAGTTCCGCTCAGGACTTGCAGAAGCCTTTAAGACAGCTCTTTTGTACGATGCAGAACTGTATGATATGTTCCGCACAAAATCAAGCCAGATTTTAAGCCGCGAACCTGAAACAATCTGCACAATCATACAGAAATGTTCAAAGGCAAAAGCTGAAGTTGTGGAAAAAGATTTTACCGAAAAAAACATACGAAAACACCTGAATCTGGGACATACGTTCGGTCACGCGCTGGAAACTCTTGCAGGACTCGGAACTGTAACGCACGGAGATGCAGTCGCCTGGGGAATCGGACGGGCTGTTTCCCTGAGTGCAAAACTCGACTTCTGCAAAGAATCCTATAAAGATGAAGTCCTGCACATTCTTTCCCTTTACGGCTGGGACATAAATCCTGTTCCTAAAATCGCATCCGGCGGCGGAATCAGCGAGCGCCTTATACAGATTATGCACAAGGACAAGAAAAATAAATCAGACAAAATCAGCATTGTCCTTCAGAGGGGACTTACCGATACGTTTACGCAGGAAGTTGAAGACGGCGACATTTTACCCATACTGAGATAATATGACAGACATTCAGACAAACCATTACTTTGACTGGGCATCAACAAGTCCGGCTGATAAAACAATTCTTCAGGAAGCACTTGATGAAACGGTGGCAGTCTGGGGAAATCCATCGAGCATTCACGCAGCAGGAAAAGAAGCGCGCGAACTTTTGGAACAGGCGCGCAAACGCTGTGCAGATGTGCTTGGTGTAAAAGCCGAAAAACTGTATTTTACTTCCGGCGGAACAGAAAGTGACCATATTCCGCTCCTTTCCGTGCTGAACCGTCCGCAGAAAGGAACTGTTCTCATAAGTTCAATAGAACATTCTGCAATCCGCGAAATGGCTCTTGAAATGAAAAAATGTGGAATGGAAGTAATTTCAATTCCTTCTGACAAAGACGGAATAATTACGCCGGAAGCAGTCGTAAAAAGCCTTACGCCGGAAACAGTAATCGTATGCGTTATGGCAGTAAACAACGAAACAGGCGCAATCCAGCCAGTCTATGAAATTGCAGACGCAATCACCAGTGCAACCGCCGGAAAACGCCGCCCAAAATTCCACGTTGACTGCGTACAGGCGGCAGGAAAAATACCGTTTGACCTTTCCTGTGCCGGAATTGACAGCGCGGCTTTTAGTGCGCATAAAATCTGCGGGCCGCGCGGAATCGGGCTTTTGTATATGAAAGATGCGGTAGAGCCGTTTTTAAAAGGCGGCGGTCAGGAAAAAGGAATGCGAAGCGGAACGGAAAACGTATTTGGAGCGCTTGCGTTTGCAAAATGCCTTGAAAAATACTATATCAATAAAAAAAATGAAGGACAGCTTGAGCATTTCAACAGGCAGAAAGAAATTACGCAGGATTTTGTAAAGAAACTTGCAGGAATAAGCGGCTGTACAATAATTCCAGAAGCGCGCATTGAAGAACCCGGCAAGTATTCTCCGTGGGTAGTTCAGGCGGCGTTCAAAAACATTCCGGGACAAGTAATGTTGCGCGCGCTTGATTCCGAAGGTTTTTACATTTCTACAGGAAGCGCCTGCTCTGCGCGCAAGAACAAACGCCCCATTCTTGATGCAATGCACATAACGCCGCAGATAAGCGAAACGGCGGTACGGTTCAGTTTTGGTCCGCTTACTACAAAAACTGCGGTTGACGAACTTTTTGACAAAGTAAGTGAAATTGCAGGACGTTTTAATAATTGACAACAGACAGTAAAAAATGTTAGTTTTACTGCAAACACATTTCAAAGGAAGGCAAATACTATGGGTGCACGCGGAGAACTTTTTACAACAGAAGTTTATCTTGATAACCGTTCGTATTTTTTTAACGTAAAGGAAAACAGAACAGGAGACGTATTTCTTCAGATAGTTGAATCAAAAAGCCGCGACGGAGCAGATGCTGACCGGCATCAGATTGCAATATTTGCAGAAGATATGCAAAAATTCCTTCAGGGAATGGACACTTCACTGTCTTTTATTGAAAAAGACAGAAAAGCGCGCGCAAAGGCACGGGTTGCAAAAAAAGAAGAAAAGAAAAAGATTTATAAAGTCAGGCAGACAAAGCAGGACGACGGAATAAAGCGCACTGGACGAGTGCACGTTGTTTCAAAAAGAACTACAGAAACTGAACAGAAAGAAAACTAATCTGATTTTCAAAAGATATTTCAAAAGATATTTCAAAAGATAAAAGTCCGCTCTTAAAAAGGGCGGACTTTTTTTATATCTGAAACTTTCGCTTTAATAAGAAAACGACATTCTTTGTATTTCAGACGGTCCGATTTCCCGGCAAATCCGCTTATGCTCCGGCGTAGGATACCCTTTGTGCCGCGCGTAACCGTATTGCGGATACAGTTTGTCCATCTCGCACATAATGCGGTCGCGCTCAACTTTTGCAAGAATGCTTGCCGCCATCACCTGCGGATAGCGGCCGTCCGCCTTAGGCTCGCATTTAGCTTCATCACAATGTATTTCAGGAACAAAAGTACCGTCCGCCATTGCAGAAACGGTGTATCCGTCATAGTTATGCGCCTTTGCCCATTCAGGAAGTTTCATCATCATCATATCAAAGGCAAGGCGCATAGCATAAAGGCTCGCCTGAAGAATATTGAGCCTGTCTATAGTTTCGTGATCTACAATGCCGACTCCCCAGCAGGCTTTTTCCTTTATAATGCATTCTGCGGCAATGCGTTTTTTTTCGGATAATTTTTTTGAATCATTCAGAATATCAAGGGGAAAATCCTCCGGCAGAATGACAGCACCAGCAGTTACAGGACCCGCCAAAGGTCCCCTTCCCGCTTCATCAAGTCCGCAAAGCAGTTTCATTTAAAAACCAGACTCCTTATTGCCGCTGTACTCAACGGACACATTCCTGCTGTCTGTATAAACGGCACTTGTGCTAGACAGCTGCTTTTTCAAATCAGCAGAGAACGCATTGTCCGTAACGGAACTCTGCGTATCAAAAAGTTCTGCAATCCTACCCATTACGCCGACAATTTTGCACTGCGTAGAACGCAGCTCAAAAATGCCGCCCTGCGCCGAAAAATTAATGGATGTTCCAGCAACAGTCGTAACAGTCGAATTGCGGATGCTTATTTTAGAATCCACAGCGGCAAGTGCAGATGAATAAGAGTCCGCTGAAGACGTTACGCCGGAATTCTTTATTGTTACGACAGAATTTTCCGCATTTATTACAGTTCCGTTCTTTGCAAAAGCAGCAGAAAGTTCAACGTTATTGAAATCAAGAACGCCTCTCTCAATCTGAATAAGATTTGCAGAAATCTCGCTTTCTTCACCCTTAGTATGATTTGCCGCATACGAAATTATGCAGTCAGAAATGACAAGACTTGAATTCCTTACAGTCAGTGAAGATTTTGGCAAAAACACAATTCTGCCATCATTCTGCCCTGTTATCTGAACATTGGAAGAAATAACGGTATTTTTCTGCGGCATAGCCATTTCGCCGGATAAAATTACGTTTACAAACCTGTTTTCATTTATAAACGGAAGCAGCTGCTCAAAAGACGTATACGGCCGCTCTCTAGTTCCGTCGGAAAATTCACCGGCAGACGATGTTGAGTCAACGTAATAATTGCAAGTATCAATTACAACCTTATATTCGGTAACTGAACTCCGGTTCTTGCTTGAATCCTCCGAATACACAGAAACTTTGTAAGCCGCCGCACCGTCATTTGACGGATGAAGCACTATTCTATCAGTATCAAGCTTCTTGAAATTTTCTTTCTGAAAGGCAAAAAGAACGTCAACAGAAACATCAGCTGAATCAACGATAACAGGACCTGAAACGGAAGCATACACAACAGTACCAGGCAATGACTGAATTCCAAGAGTTACAAGACGGCGTGAAAAATTATTTTTTGCGGAAGACGTAATCACCGGCTTCTGAGGAACACGTTTGTTCACGGAAAACGGAATTTCAAGTTCACCCTGATATACAGAATCGTAGAAAATGCCGGTTCGGTAAGATCCCTCGTATCTGTCCCCCTGAAAAGTATCAATTTCAAAAGAGTCGTACAGTTCGGAAACTGTTCCGTCCTGCTGTATAAGACCGAATTTATAGCCCGGCTCGCCTGAATACGAAACAGATACAGCACCGCTTGCAGCCGTAGTCTGATGTATCTGAGGTTTTGGCGGAAGTACAAAAAAACGCACCGAATTTTCCGAAGCATAGTCAACAGGCTGCCAGGAAATCATATGATTTACCGAACGGTCTATCTTAAGAGGAAGTTTCGGCTGCTGCCACCAGCCGTCGTCAATTTTATAGATGAATTTTTTATTTGCAAAAGAAACTGTTTCCCAGTCTATTATTTCAAACGGAACGTCCCGGCGGCTGTACACGCCTGTCATCACAGGATTTACGTGAATTAAAAAACGCCAGTACACAGAACCGTCAGTAATCGTACACGGAATATATCTGGAAACGACAGTCTTTTCAGAAAGAACAAGATTTTTCCCGGTTTCAAAACAGTCCTGCTGCTGTCCAAGACTGTACTCAAGTCCGGCAGGAACAGAAAGCTCTGCACCAGCAGTATAATTTATAATACCTGCTTCAACGCAATTTCGTACAAAGTCATAATATTCTGTTTTTTCCGGATAGGGAGCATTTTTTACCGTATACAGCACATCTTTTTTAAAACGCGTGCCGTCAGTGCTGACTACAGTTACCTTAAGGAGTACGTCTCCGTCAACATCAAGAAGAACAGGACCATCGTACGCAAAGCCCGATGACTCTGGGTCATTGCCAGACAACGAATAGTACGCACTAGAACCGGACGGAACGTCAATTACAAGAATCTGCCTGTTCGCCCATACGCCGTCAGAAGGACTTATAACTTCCTGCGCCACGCACAAGAAAGGAAAAAGTCCTGTAAGAGCAAAAATGATAACCTTCAATCCAAAACTTTTTTTATTCATCTGCCGCCTGTTTTCCTAAGTATGAACCAAGAACTGATTTTAACTCAGGATCCTGCTTATAATAATTCTGTTCAAGTTCCTCTTCCGAAAGCCCGACCAGTTCGTGGCTCATATAATGAATCCACCTGTCCTCGGCCGGAGAATTGATAACCAATTTTCGGCACCAGTAGTCAGGCAGAACGGGTTGTTTTTTACGGTACGTACAGTCCTTGTAGTCGTGAACAACAACCTTGATGTTCTCCCTGCTTACGCCATAGTCAAGAAGAATATCTACCAGCGCATTTATTGTATTTCCTGTATCAAAAATATCATCAATCAGCATAATCCTGTCGCCGGGACGAAGATTTGCAGGAGGATACGTCCAGCCGTCAACATATACACGCGGAGTTGACTTGCGTACATCAGTATAGGAACGGGCAACAACTGCCGCATACAGTACAGGATGGTGGTTTTTATGCGCAATTTTATAATACTCGCTGATAACATTCGCCATATACGCGCCTCCGCGAAGCGAGCAGTAAATAACGTCAGGAACAAAACCGTCTATGTTGTACATTTTATAGGCAAGCTTTAAAGCATCATTGCGAACAACATCGTATGGCAGAAATTCCTTAATCATAAATACTCCAGAATAAAAATAACCGCACTTTTCATTACGGTAACGATAACTACCGTGAATTATAAACGATATGTTCTATGAATTCAATCATTTTGAAAGGATTGTGCCGTTACGTGCGTGAGCTTCTGTATCAGGATTTTGCGACAGAATTTACTGAAAGAAAAAACGCTTGCCGGGCACAGGAAGAAGTTTTTCCGTCCTTCCGGAATTGTATATTTCGATATATGCAGTAATTTCAGGCTGACTTTGCTTTGCTGAACGGCAGACAAAATTTCCATGCGCAACTGCATTTCCGGAAACAGACGGCTGAATGCCAAGCGAATATTTTTTTATCAAGGCAGCTGCTTTTACAGGACTTCTCTGTATGCGGCTGACAGAATTTTCCAGATATTGAACAATAAGAAGAAGGGAATCGTATGATTTTTCCGCAAACTGTGTACGCGCCACAAGAACAGTTACAGGAACGGATTTACGGCTTCCGTTAATTGAAGTATAGGCATCCTGAAGGTCAACACTCCGCCTGAATTTTTTATTAACAGAAAGAGATGCAGAAGCAGCCGGCTCGGAAAGAATGGCTGCATCTGCCGTTCCGTTAGAAAGATGAGTAACGGCGGCTGTTTCACTTTCTATGCGTTCAAGTTGAATTACGTTTTCCCCCTGCCCGGAAGGAATGTCGTTACGTTCTAAAATCCAGAAAATAAAGCCGCTTGTAAAACCGTTCCCGGAATAAAGAAGTTTTTTTCCCACAAGGTCAGAAAGCGAAGAAACGTTGCTTTCCGCCGGAGATATAACAGAATAATTTATGTTCTGCGTTACCGCAATGCAGACGACTGACCCGGACTTTTTTTCATACAGCGAAACGGCTGCATTCACAGGAAGATTTGCCGCATCTATTTCGCCGTTTTTCATCCCCTCAACAAGAGCTGAAACGCCGGAAAACTCGATGAATTCAAATTTGTCAGTTTCCGGCATCATATATACGAACGGAACGGCTGTCATTCCCTTCACGTAACCGATACGCGACGGTTCTGAAATCACAAAATGAGAAGCAAAAAAAATTACGGAAAAGAAAACGCACGTTTTTTTTGTCATTTTACTCACTTTCTGTTCTGGAAATACAGTTCTGCAATCGTCTTTATACCGCGTTCAACTTCTTCTGCACTTCCGGCATAGTTCAGGCGAAGGCATTTTGAATAATGAGGATGCTCTTCTACCGGTGGCAGCGTTGAGTCCGCCTGATTTCCAAAGAAGAAAAATTCGCCCGGCATAACAAAAACACCTTTTTTCTTGAGAAGCTGATAGAATTCTTTTGCAGGAACCGCAAGGTCTTCCATTAAAAGCCACAGGAATATAGAACCTTCGCTTTTGTGGACGTAATAATTTCCGCCCTTAAAATATTTATGAATCCATTTCTGCGTCTGAACGGATTTTTTTTCGTAGAACGGACGGACGACTGTATGCGCAATTTCAATCAGTTTTCCGGTGCGAATCAAATCTCCGGCAAGTGCCTGACCGACGCTTCCTGACGCAAGGGCTGCAATCGCATTCAGATTGGAGATTGCCTTTATAATCTCTTTCTGTGCGATAATAATTCCAGTGCGCAGTGAAGGAAGACCGATTTTTGAAAGGCTCATCGAAAGAATTACGTTTTCATCCCAGAACGGCTTTGCATCATCGGTAAAAATAATGTCCGGCCAGGGAAGACCGTACGCATTGTCTATAAAAAGCGGAATATCATAGCGCTTTGAAAGTTCGGAAAGATGCGTTATCTCATCATCTGTAAGCACGTTTCCCGTAGGATTTGTAGGACGCGTTACGCAGAGTGCCGCCGTATCATCGTGGGAAGAAAGGTATTTTTCAAGTCGCGGAAAATCAATCTTGTATTTGAAGGTTCTGTCTGCGTACATTTCAAAATCAGCGTTTATGCCGGTGAATGTACCGCGTTCTATTCCCTGATCTGCATAGCCGACGTACTCAGGAACAAGTGGAAATATGATGCGCTTTTTTACGGTTTTACCGTTTACCGTATACGTTCCGCTGAACATATTGAAAAGGTAGAAAAACGCACTCTGACTTCCGTTAGTAACAGCAATATTTTCAGGTCCTATTTTCCAGCCATATTTTCCAGAAAGACATTCTGCAATCTGTTCAATGAATTTTATTCGTCCCTGAGGAGCATCATATCTTCCGATAAGGTCTTCAAATTCGGTGCCGTTTTCCATTATTCCTGCCATCCGCTGACGGTAGAGTGATTCTACCTCAGGAATGCGCGCCGGGTTTCCGCCGCCCATAAGGCTTAGCGGAATTCCCTTAGGAAGAGGCTTTCCCAAATCGTCCATCAAATCGTTTATGCCAGAAGGCCCGCACAATTTCTCTCCGAAATCAGAAAAAATTATGTCTTTCATTTTTTATCTTCCAGAATATTTACTGTTGCCAGGACAGACTCGTCGCTTGAGTCTGACTGGTTTGAAACGCATTTTATAGTTGTCTTTCCGGCGCTTTTTTTTGCATCGCGTACAAAGTGAACGCGAAGTACATTGTTCCTGCATTCAACGGCAATCTCCGAAAGCCCTGCATTCCGCTCGTCAAGAATTTCAAGCGAAAGAGGCTCTTCTATTTCGCGCTGAATAAGCCTGCGCATCGGACGCGCGCCCATCGACGGCTCATAGCCTTTTTCAATGAGATATTCGCGCGCGCTTTTTCTGACAGTAACAGAAAGTTTCCTGTCTTTAAGACGGGCGGAAAGTTCCGCAATCTGAATGTCAAGAATTTTTGAAACTTCCGCCTTTGAAAGCGCATTGAACACAATCACGTCATCAATTCGGTTCAGAAGTTCCGGGCTAAGAAGCTTTTTCAATTCTACCATCGCGCCGCTTTTTATTTCTGCATACGAAAGGACGCCGTCGCCGGAAGCACTGAATCCTACCCTTCCCTCCGCCGTAATCTGGCGCGCGCCGGCATTGCTTGTCATAATAATTACCGTGTTCCTGAAATTTACCGTATGCCCGAGATTGTCGTGCAGTTCGCCCTCTTCAAGAATTTGAAGGAGAAGGTTGAACACGTCAGGGTGCGCCTTTTCAATTTCATCAAGAAGAATTACGGAATACGGATGACGGCGCACCTGTTCCGTAAGAACTCCGCCGTCCTCGTAGCCGACGTATCCTGGAGGAGCACCGACAAGACGCGATGCATTGTGCTTTTCCATAAAGTCAGACATATCTATTCTGATAAGCTGGGAGTCGCTTCCGAACATAAATTTTGCAAGCGCCTTTGCAAGCTGCGTTTTTCCGACGCCTGTAGGACCAAGAAAAATAAACGAACCTATAGGATGCTTTGGAGAGGAAATTCCTGCACGGCTTCTGCGGACAGCCCCGGAAATAGTGCGGACAGCTTCATCCTGTCCTATTACCATACGGTGCATCTCATCTTCCATTTTTACAAGGCGCGATGATTCAGAAGAGCCTAGCTGCTCCACCGGAATTCCAGTCATTTCACCGACAATATGCGCAATGTCGTCCGCCGTAACGTGCCGCTTTGACGCAATGCCGTTTTCTTTCCAATAATTGCTGAAAACTTCAAACTTACGCTTAAGTTCCAGAACCTTGTCGCGGACATAAGCGGCATTTTCATAATCTTGCTGCTGGACAAGACGTTTTTTTTCTTCAATAAGACTGTTTATCTGAACCTCAAGGTCGTTAAGCTCGGACGGCTTGTTTTCTTCCTGTATTTTTTTCTGAGCACCGGCTTCATCAAGAATATCAATCGCTTTGTCTGGAAGAAAACGCTCTGGAATATAGCGGCGGCTCAGCCGTACAATTGCAGGAATAACGTCATCGTCATACACAACTCCGTGAAAATGCTCGTACTGCGCTTTTATTCCCTCAAGAATTTTTACGGAATCTTCGTCAGTCGGTTCTTCAACGTCAACTTTCTGAAAACGCCGCGCAAGCGCAGAATCCTTTTCGATGTAGCGGCTGTATTCTTTTGTAGTAGTAGCGCCGATAAGTTGAAGTTCACCGCGGCTAAGCGCAGGTTTCAGCATATTAGATGCGTCCATCTGCCCTTCCGGACCGCCGGCACCGATAATCGTATGCAGCTCATCAATAAAAAGAATGATGTCTTTTGAATCCTTTACTTCTCTCATCATTTTTTTCATTCGCTCTTCGAATTCGCCGCGGTATTTTGTACCGGCAACAAGTGAAGTCAAATCAAGAGAAAGAATGCGTTTTTTCAAAAGCCCGGACGGAACAGTTCCTTTTGCAACCGCCTGTGCAAGTCCTTCCACAATAGCTGTTTTTCCGATTCCCGGTTCGCCCACAAGAACAGGATTATTCTTCGTGCGGCGAGAAAGAATTTGTATAAGGCGCTGGATTTCCTTTTCGCGCCCGACGACCGGGTCAGCCTTTCCCTCGCGGAAAAGGCGCGTAATATCCCGGCTGTATTCAGACAGGAAAGACTTTTTTTCCGGCGCATCGCGCGAACTTTGCGGATTATTTCCTGCTCCTGCGAACAGACTGTCAAAACGACCGGCGCCTTTTCCTGCACCAAAAATATTCTGAAGTTCAACGTTTGCAAGCGCTTCTGCACGCTTTACCAAATAGGACGACATATTGTTTTTCTGCACGGAACGGACGGCAGCGCGCGCATCGGAAAGAGAAACGCCTGATTTTTCAAAAAAGAGTGCGGCAACACTTTCAGACTCACGCACGCAGGCAAGAACAATATGCTCCGTTCCGACGTATTTATTTTCAAGAGCCTGTGATTCAATGGAAGCAAGATCAAGCATAGCGTCAACACGTCTGCCGCGCGGAATTTCCGAAAGTAAATCCCTATCAGTAAGCCCGGATGCTTTTGAAAGAATGTCCTGTTCCAGAGCAAACTGAAACGACGGAAGCGACAGTTTTAATGTTTTCAAAAGCTCAACGCCAAGTCCGTCTGATTTTTTTATAAGGGCAAGCAGAATATGCTCCGGCTGAATAAGCTCCGAGCCGCTTTTCCGTGCCTCGTCCTGGCAAAACGCATTTACAAGACGCAATGCGCGTGGTGAAAAATCTGTCATAAGTTCCCCAAAGAAATTTTTTCAAAAGATTCCTGAATGGTGATTGCCCTCAGCCGGTCAATCTTCATCCGCCCGTCGCACAGAACGTCCTTCTCAAAATCAAACGAGCCGGTGGTCATCAGATACGAAAGATGTCCGTCCTGAATTCTGTAAAGCAGGCTGCACAGCGCGTTTATATCAATTCCCGAAAGCAAATGAAGCTGGAGTCCCAGCTTTATGTCGGAAATAATGTCGACGGCCTCCCGCAAAGAAACAAGCATACTGAATTTTGCAATGGAATATGCACGGATTACAGAATTGCGTATAAGCGTTGATTTATTATCGGCAAAATCTTTCAAAATCTTGCATTCACATTCGGCAATATATTTGCAGATTGACTCCATTTCGGCAATCTGGTCAATTTCGCTGCCGTTCTGCGCTGAATTAGTAGAAATAAGGAAGAAATTTCCGGCGGCAGAACCTTGCGAAATTGCAGGAAACGCCGGCATTACACTGCAATTTTTCTGCTTCAAATAATCAAGAATAACGGACAGTTTCCCGAAGCGGACTGTTCCCGGAAGGTGAATGCGCGCGGAAAGTTTCATTCCGCTTCCGGCATTACGCATAGCCGCCGTTAAATAGCCGAAATCATAACTTGCCGCAAACTGAAGTTTTTTCTGGAGCTGCGCATCAATTTTACGGCATTCTTCAAACGACGAGCGGAAATCAAGTCCGCTTGAAAACCGCGCTATATGCAGATGGTCAGAGCAGTTTACCGGACAGCAGATTTTTCCGTCCGCGCTCATAACAATGCCGCTTTCGGAAGGAAGCCTGCACGCTTTTTTTTCCACAGACGGCTTTATGACGCCGCGCTCCTCTAAAATCTGCCGGCTGTTTTCAGAAAGGGAAGCCGACTCTATTGCATGAAACCCGGCGGCATTTTCCATTTGGGAGAACGCATCAAACACAATCGCCTGAACGCGCTCCCTGTCATCGCCGCGAAACTGCGCCGGAAAAGGAAAATTCGCAAGATTTCGTGCAAGCCGCACCCGGCTTGAAATAATTACGTCACGGTTCTGACCGTCGTATGAATACCACGGAAGACCGTTCACCTCATTTATAGTCTGTTCCATATATGTTCCTGTTTATGCACATCCGACGCTTTAGTCAGAAGAAGAGGCATCTGAACCGTCTGCAACGCTTCCTTTTTCAAGCGCACGAAGATAATCCCGGTAAACAGCGGCTTTCTCGTAATTTTCAGTACGAACAGCCTCGTCCAGTTTTGCCTGCAAATCGGCACGGTCTGTAAGCGCATTGCGAAATCCCTTGACACGAAGCGGCATTGAACCTGTATACGTTCCAGTTATTCCGTGCGCGTTCATCGATTCCCGTATTTCCGCCTTGAATACTTCGTAACATTCCGGGCAGCCGGCAATTCCCTGACTCTTAATATCAAGAATGCTTTTTCCGCACGAAGGACAGACGCGTTTTGACTCTGACTCAAGAGCCATATTCCGTTCGACAATTTCCTGAAATAGTGCGGCAACATTCTGCTGGTTCGGAGCAGGAACAGGCGCTGCTATTCCGCGTGCCGCTGCACATTCCGCACACAGATTTATCTTCCGTTTTATATTTTTGCCCATCTGCTCAAGAAAAATCACTGCTTCACGAGTCCGGCACAAATCACAAATCATAATAACACTCCAAAAAAAGTAAAACGCAAGACGCAGTCACGCAGTTCACGGACATCACCGTCAGCCTTTCCGCAGAATATCAAGCGGCTTTTCACGACCGGCTTTTACCGCAGGAATGACAGAAACGATAAAAGACAGAACAAGGACTGTCAGCACGATAAAGGAAATCTCACCGTAAGAAATCTTAACAGAAATTTCCGTTAAATAATATGCCGGATCCATAATTTTTACCGCAAGGAACTGTTCCGCCGGATTTCCGCGCAGGATAAAAATCAGCCTGCCGATTGCATTTACTGCCTTTTCAATAAGCGCGACAATTCCGTTTATGTTAAGGGCGCACGCAATTCCGCAGGGCAGCCCCGCAAGGCAGCCGGCAGCGCCGCAGAAACAGCCTGTAATGATAAAGGAAAGCGCAATTCCGCCGGAAGATGCGCCGGTACTTTTCAATATTGCAATTTCACGGCGGCGCTCCATAACGAGCATTACGAGGGCAGAAGAAATATTCACCGCGGCAACAAGCACAATCAGCATCATAACGAACACAAGAAGTATTTTCGTGGAAGAAAAATTTTCAAACTGCGAAGCGTTCAGTTCGCTCCAGATATATGCAACGCCTTTTCCGCGAATGCGGTCGTTTACAAGCCTGCGAATTCTGTAGATGTCTTTAGAAAACGGATTTTCCGTTTCAATCATTACGGCAAAAGAGGCGTTGTCCTTTGAGGCAAAAGAAAACGCCGTATCAACGGGAACGAACACCCACAGCGCGTCAAGCTCCTGATAGCCAGAAGAAACGACTGCGCTTACAGTAAAAACTGTCATTTTAGGAACAATCATACCGTTCGCGCCGGATTTTGTAGTAATGAGGCGGAACGTACTTCCCGGTTTTAAAGAAAGCGTTTCCGCAGTTTTTTCGCCGACAACAGCGCATCTTTTTCCCCTGGCAAAACCGTCAAGAGAACCGGCGCAGATTGTAAAATAGCGCGAAAACGCTTCGTTCTCCAAAAACACAGCCGGTTCTACGGCACGAACCCGTACTCCGGTGCGGTAACTGCATCCTGCAGCAAGCGCATCTATTCCAACCTCAGGAAATACATTCACCACGCCATCAACGCTTCTGATTTCATCTGCCACTTCGTACAGCGCTTCCACCGATGAAACGAATTTTGCCGACCGGTAAAGCCTTGCCTGAAGTGCGCCGGTAGAAAGTCCGATAATTCTGTCCGTCATTCCGTCTATCATACTGTCTGATACGGCAAGGACGGCTACAAGAGGCACTACGCTTATTGCGATGCAGATAATAGCGCCCAGAACGCTTTTCCTGGCGGAAGATTTTTTTCCGGCAAGAGGAAATATCAGCCGTTTTGCAAATAAAAATGACGCACGAAGTTTCATTCAGCACCTTCTGGCTCACCGCACAGGTTTACTTTTTCCAAAGTTCCGTCCTTTATTTCATAGCAGACATCTCCGCCGGCGGCAAGTTTTCTGTCGTGCGTAACAAGCACAAGAGTTTTTCCGTATTTTTCAGCCATAGAAAACAAAAGTTTTCCAATCATTAAAGAATTTGCAGGGTCAAGGTTTCCCGTAGGCTCGTCCGCAAGAATGAGCGACGGATTGTTTACAAGGGCACGCGCAACCGCAACACGCTGGCGTTCTCCTCCGGAAAGTTCGGACGGAAGATGATTTTTCCGCTCCGAAAGCCCCACTTCAAAAAGCAGTTTTTCCGCCTTTTTTTCCGCTTCTTTTTTTGAAACGCCTGCCATATACGCCGGAAGATAGACGTTTTCAAGGGCTGTAAAATCCTTCAAAAGATAATGGAACTGAAACACCAGCCCTAGAAATGACGAACGGTACGCCGCCTGTTCCTTTTCTTTAAGCGCAGTAACGTTCCAGGGACCTGCGGTTACGCTTCCTGACGTAGCAGAATCTATGCTTCCGATGATGTTCATAAGCGTACTTTTTCCGCTTCCGCTTTCACCGATAATGACAGTCTTACTGCCTTCCTCAACGGAAAGATTAAGGTTTTTGAATACCGTAAGCCGTTCGCTTTCGGTAACGTACGTTTTTTCAAGCTGCGAAACGGTAAGAATGTTACTCATTATGCAGAACCTCCGCAATTTTTAATTTAAGGACAGATCGGCTTGCAAGGGCAGAAGCAAGAAGTGGTGAAAGCACGCCGAACAGAGAAATTAAAAGGACTTCAGACGGAATAATCCGGGCAGGAATTGACGCATAGATTGCATACATCTGGTTTTCCGTAACAAACGCCGCATTTTCAGGAGAAAAAACAGACGTAAAAAACAGTTCCAGCCAGTAAAGGCAGTGCGAAACGGCAAGAAAAACGCTCCGTATGTTCAGGCTTATGAAAATACCCAGCACGATGCCTATAACCGTACCGGCAGCACCGGTCAAAAATCCGCGGACAACAAAAATCGCTTTAATTTGAAAAGACGTTCCTCCCAGCGCAGAAAGAGCGGCGATTTCCTGACTTCGTTCAAAAACAAGCCGGCGCATTCCGTTGTAAATGTTAACTGCAACTACGACAAAAATCAAAAATACAAGCAGCATAAGGATATTTTTTTCAACGCGGAGCGCGCCGAAAAAAGTACGGTTATACTCACGCCAGCTTTGAACCGCCGCATCCGGGAAACGGTTTTTAATCGCAGCAGAAACAAATCCGTCATTCTGCGGACGGCGGATTTTTATGCCGTAGAACACAGGCGCATCTTCACCAAAATACATACGCGCCGCTTCAAGGCTTACAAACGCATAGCCCTGATTTATGTCGTAATAGCCGCACTCAAAAATGCCGGTAACTTTGAACTGTCTGTTCTGCGAAAGAAGTTCAACGTCCTTTCCGCCGCTAAGCGCAAGCAGATTGACTGTATTTCCTGTGGTTACGCCCAGACTTTGCGCAAGATACGAGCCGAGTACGATACTGTCTGCAGAAGAAAGGTCAAAACTTCCGGAAACGATTTTTATTTCACGCGCAAATCCTTCGTCAAACTCACACGTGCGGGCGTCAACACCGCGGATAATTCCTGCACTTTCCTTTGATTTATTTCCCACAAGAAGCGCCTGCGATTCATAAAACGGTGAAACGCACCTGATTTCTTTACTGTCCGCACAAGAGTCAAGAAAATCTGCTTCTGCCTGACTTTCCAGATTTGAAACACGTATATGAAAAGAGGAGAGTTCCATAATCGCATTGACAAAACTCATCTGAAATCCGTTCATAACGCTTACAACCGTAACAAGCGACATAACGCCAAAACAGATTACAAGAACGGCAAGAAAGCTTGTTGCGGAAGAACGGCTTTTCCTGTCTACAGACGCAAAACGCCGCGAAACATCAAAAATCCATCGGTATGACAATCGGAATGAAAAAGTTTTTTTTCTACTCATATACACGGCTTCTCCAGAGCGTTCCGTTCATATAGAACAAATCTTTCGTGTGATTTCCCTCGTTATAATAAGACTCCACGACAAAACCGCCGTCAAAATACGACGCGGACATATAGGAATTTTCTCGGCTGTATACAGTCTGCATACGGAGAACGGAATTTTCATAATAATAATAGTCTGGAAGTCCGCCTTCAATTTTATATTCAAACACCTCGCGTTTTGAATTTTTTGCCGTTATCATCGAGGAAGAAACGTCCTTGTACGCATACTCAACGTAATATTTTTCAGAAATGCTGCCGTCCTGCGTATATTTCCATTCTGTGCGGCTGACAAGCACAAACTGCCTGCGCTTTTCCAAATCCGTTCCGCCGCCATCAGCCGTTTTTTCCCCGGACACAGATTTTCCGCTGTCAGCCGGCGTTTCCACCGCACGATAGTTTCTGCTGACACACACTCGCCCGTTCGCATCATACGAAAGCAGATGACGTGCGGACTCTTCAAGAATTTGCGCAGAAACAGGAAAAACGCCTTCGCCGTACTCAAACAGTTCTGTCTTTGTTTTCCGTGAACCGGAAATTCCTCCCGACAAATCCCAGTATTCTTTTTTGACAAGACGCATTTTCTCGTCATAATACTGCCTTATCATTTTTTTCTGAAAGGATGAAACGATGACGATTCCGCCCTCCCCGGAATTTTTTACGGTAAAAACTTCTGCTCCGTAGGAATACAGGCTGAGCATCTGCCGAGCATTCCGAAGCCTACGCTCTACAACAGGCTCTTCTTCCCCTGCCCCGGAATTTTCTTTCTTTTTCTGCGCATCGTTCCTGACGTTGTTTTCAACCAGCTGCAAAAGCTCTTCACTTTCATCAGCCAGTTCCGCACCGCCGTTTTCCGCTTCACGCATTCTGTCAAGTTCCTGCACCGCTTCGTCAAGTTCAGCCGGTCTGTTCAGGACAAAAGCATTTTCCCCCGAAAAAAACAGGTTTTCTGCCCACAGCGCATCGTCTTCAACTGCATTGTACGCAACGAACGCAGAAAGCAGACCTGCGCAGTCAGGAACGTAATAGTCAAAAAGATTTCCAACCTGACAGCCATCATTCCATTTTGTACAGGTGAACAGGACTGACGGAATTTCACTGACTCCCGATTTTTGCGCAATGCCGGAACTTCTTTCTATCCCGGTACATTCAAAAATCAGCATATCATTGAAAAAACGATAGATGGTTTCCTCTGGCTCTTTTGCGGCACACACAGCGGAACAGAAAACTGCACCGCAAAAAAGAACCGTTTTTCTAAAAAACGACTTCACTTTCTTTCCTGCTCTTACAGTCCGATAAAATCATCGATATATTTTTCCGCATTGAACTGCCTGATATTTTCATATTTTTCGCCGTCGCACACAAAAGCAACAGGAATTCCAAGTTCTTTTCCGATGGAAACGGCAACGCCACCTTTAGCAGTAGAATCGTATTTTGTAAGGACGAGCGCGTCAATTCCCACAGCCTCGTTGAACACTTCCGCCTGCCGGAGCGCATTCTGCCCGGTAGTTGCGTCTATTACTAAAATCCGCTTGTAGCAGCCCTCGCCGGCTTTTTCCTTACAGATACGGTCGATTTTCTGAAGCTCGCGCACAAGATTTTCCTTGTTGTGAAGACGGCCGGCTGTATCAGCAAGAACAAGACCTGCGCCTTTACTCGCGCACGCCTGCGCCGCATCAAAAACAACAGCGGCAGGGTCTGAACCGTGCTGATGGCTCACTACGCGAAGCCCTGTCCGCTCGCCGTGCAGATTAAGCTGTTCGATTGCGGCGGCACGAAACGTATCGGCGCTTGCAAGAACAATATTGTCAATGCCGGAGTTTTTGAAGAAAAGTCCCATTTTTGCAACGCTTGTCGTCTTTCCTACGCCGTTTACGCCTAATACCATCCAGACATTAACTTTTGTCATATCAGGCTCAAGCCGGGTTTCGCGCACATACTTAAGCAGAATGCGCTTCAGTTCCTGAAGTATGTCAGAATTTTCTGCAAGATGATTTTTCCGGCACGCCTGTTCAAGACGATCCGCAATTTCAAACGCCGTCTTTGCGCCAACATCACCCTCAATCAGACGGTCAGTTAAATCTTCAAAAAACTCGTCAGAATTCTTATTTCCCTTGAACAGCACGCGCAGTTTTTCTGCAAATGACATTTTCGACATCTATTATTCCTCTTTGCCCTTTGTAAAGTTTTTATTGTAATTCCTGTATTTCACCCTTAATGACAGGCATTCCGCCTGTGCCTTCCGGCTCAGAAAGCTCCGCTCCGTCCGAGTTTTCCGCCTCATCAGAAAAAGCAGAGTCCGCCTCAAGCAGAAGTTCCTGCTGTTTCACCCTTTCAATCTGCTCCCTTCCCCTGATTTTCGTAAGTTCCTTCGTACTCATCTTTTTTGCCTCCGCAGGAAGTACCGAATTTGCAGCACGCAGATAACGCACAAGTTCAACGACAAACAGCACGCCGCACCCGATTGAAATGCCGGCAGTAACATTGCGCGCAGTTTCCCACTTTTTTGCTTCGTCATAGCTTACGCCATAACCGTCATTATACGCAGAAGAAGCGGCAAATGAATTGCCGTAGCAGTAAAAAGTCGGAAGAAGCGACACAATCAGAAGACTGTAGGAACGATACATCCAGATGCGGCGCTTTTCAATATAACTGCTCCTGTCAAACGGTTTTGCGTCAAGCAGAAGAAAATTTCCGTCAGAAAGATATTTGGTTCGGATAAAAAAATCGCACGGTTCGCCGTTTTCAGACACAAAATGCCCTAAAATCTGCTGATTGTTTATATGAATTGATGCAAAGCGCCCGGAAGGAGAAAGCGAAGCAGAAAAAAGACCGTTTGCAAACAAATCGCCGGAAAACGGCTTTTTCATCGCAAGGAAAAGTTCGCCAGGATTGTCCGGCTGCATTTCCACCGTAATCTTAAAACGCCTGTTTCCGGTGAACGAATACGAAGTCGATTCTGTAATATAGCCTTTAGAAGAAAAAGTTATTGTATGAACTCCGCTCGGCAGGGTGATTTTTTCCGTTCCGTCCGAATAAACTACGTCATTCACCGAAAGGACGATATTTTCCGCAGCTTCCGGCGGAAAGACCTCAATAAAAAGTTCAACCGGCATACTGTCTGCAATTTTAGGCGTAAGCTGCGCGGCTATGCTTGTAGCAAGAGTGCGCAAGTCATCGGTAATTCCAACGTCAGAAACAGATGCAATCCGCCGTCCGCCAGGATACTGATACAGTTCCGCGGAAATCGAAATATAGTTTCCGTAGACAGTAATCTTTCCTGTAATCAGCCCCTGAATGCCGGCATCAACGCAGGCTTTTCCAAAATAATAGCTGTCATATCCGCTCTTCCGCTGTTCTTCCCCTGCATCGAACAGCTGGTTAAAATCATTTTTATACAGAACAACGTCCTCAAGAACAAAATCTTCGTCCTGACGTCCGCCAAGTCCCTTAAAAAAACGGGAAAATCCGTTCCCTTCTTCGCGCCTGTCATCCACAATTTCGCCCTGCTCAAGATGGGCAATGCGCATTTCGTCCTGCTGCATACGCTTTTCCCGGCGGCTAGTTTCTTTCAGGGCTGACTGCAAATTCTCGTCAATTTTTTTTTCAATGTCACGGATTTTTACATCAGATTCCTTAAGCTTAGCCTTTAGTTTCCGCGCGGAATAATCAGCGAGCAGAAGGGAATCACGAGCCTTTACTTCTTTAGACAGTTGAAGGAACAGGGAAAGCCGCTCTTTCTGCAAATCGTACAGCGTACGGTCAAGCTGTTCGCGCGCGCGGGGAATACGGGTAAGGTTTTCTGCCATCTGTTCCATAATGAGCGACGGCATTGTTTTTGCATACGACACCGCCGCCTTGGAATTATTCGTATTCTGCGTGAATTCAAACTGCTCGGCGGCAAGCGTCCATTTTTTGTCTGAAGCACAGAACGCCGCCGCACTGCACGCAAGCAATACTGAGAAAATACTTATTTTTTTTAAAAAGTTACATATTTTCGTCGTCGTCACCTGCATCCATCGGAAGGCCTTTCCATTTTGCAACTAAATATGCGTCCATAAACTGGTCAATATCTCCGTCCATTACCGCCTGAATATTTCCCGATTCACACTTGGTACGGTGATCCTTTACCATAGTATACGGCTGGAATACGTAGGAACGAATCTGATTTCCCCAGGAAATGTCTTTTTTCTCTGCGGCAAATTTCGCATTTTCCTTCTCTTTCTGCTCGCGGTAATATTCGTAAAGTTTTGCGCGGAGCATGCTCATACATGCCTGACGATTAAAAATCTGGCTTCGCTCGCTCTGACAGGCAACAACGATTCCTGTAGGAATATGCGTAAAGCGGACGGCAGAATCTGTCTTATTGACGTGCTGACCGCCTTTTCCGCCGGCGCGGTATGTATCAATGCGCAAATCCTCAGGACGTATGTCGACTTCGATAGAATCGTCAAGCACAGGGAAAACGAATACACTAGCAAAAGAAGTGTGACGGCGCGCATTCGAATCAAACGGACTTATGCGCACAAGCCGGTGAATGCCAGCTTCGCCCTTTAGATGACCGTATACATAATCTCCGTCAATCTGCATTGTAACGGATTTTATTCCGCCTTCCGCTTCCAGAAGATCAACAACTTCAACTTTGTAACCGTGCCGTTCCGCCCATCGAGTGTACATACGGCTTAGCATAGAAGCCCAATCCTCCGCCTCCGTACCGCCGGCACCAGAATGAATGGTGATGAACGCGCTCGAATCGTCTACCTCACCGGAAAGAAGGTTCAGAACGTTAAGTTCTTCGAATTTCTGACGTGCGGAAGAAATCATTTCCCTTAGTTCAGTTTCATCTTCGGAAGAACCGCTTTCTTCTGCAAGCTCATACATAGCCTCAATGTCGCTAAGTTCGCCCAAAAGTTCTTTCCAAGGCTCAATGCGGTTTTTAAGTTTCCGCACGGAACTCATTATCTTTTCGGCTTTTTCATGGTCATCCCAAAATCCGGGAGCCTCCGTCAAAGCCATTTTTTCTGCTATTTTCTTTTCAATTGCAGCCGAGTCAAAGACGCCCCCAGACGTTCATAATATCTTCTTTCAATGAAGCAACAGGTTCTTTCAACTCTTCTAACATAACAATCCTCTTTTATTACTATTTTATTGTAAAATATAACAATGTAAAAGAATAAAAGAAACAGAATACAATGTCAAACAGGTAAAACAGAAGGCAGATTATGGAATAATAAAAACTCCCTGCGTTTTTACAGGGAGTTTTTGGATATGCAGACCGGGTAAGCAATGACACAAATGACATCAGTCCGCCGATACATCGACAGGCAGATTGACTTAATTGAACTGTAAAACTTAAAAAGAGTTTTTTGACATACGACGTTTATGGTGTAAAATATAAGCATATTTTTGACATCAGGAGAACACTCTTATGGAACACGACACATTGAAAATCACATTTCCAGACGGAAAAACAAAGGATATACAATACGGAACATCTGCCGGCAGTCTGCTTAAAAATTACGGTGCAGAGAAAGGAAAAATTCTTGCAGTCCTTATAAACAACAAGCTATATCCTTTAGACAAGGAACTTCGCTACAATGCTGAAATTGAGCCTGTCTATGCAACTTCAAGGGAAGGAATTGTCGTCTACCGGCGTTCGCTATGCCTTCTTCTTGCGGCAAGCGCGTACAAACTGTTTCCAGGTTCGCGGCTTTTGGTAGGTCACAGCCTTGGTTCCGGATATTATTACACGCTTGAAACTGGAAAAGAAATAAGCGGAGAACAGATTAACGCACTTGAAAAAGAAATGCAGAATCTTGTTGCTCAGGATAAAAAAATAATGTCCCGCTTTGTTTCCTATGAAGATGCGCTGAAACTGTTTGAAAAAAGCGGACTTACGGAAACGCGCCGGCTGATGGATTTTAAGTGTCCGCCGAGGGTTCAGATAAATTCCATTGACGACTTCAGCGACTTGTATTTCGGGCCGCTTGTTCCGTCAACAGGATTTTTGAACGTCTTTTCACTTATGAAATACAAGGAAGGATTCCTTCTACGCTTTCCAAAATCAACGGAACCTGACGTTATTCCTGAATTCCAAGACCAGCCGAAGCTTTTTGAAATATATTCACGGTACAAACAGTGGGGAAGCCAGCTTGGCGTAACGTCAAGTGCAAGCCTGAACCAGCTTATCATCGACCGGAAAATAGACGATTTCATCGACATCACGGAAACATTGCAGGAAAAATGCATTGCAAAAATTGCAGACCAGATTGCCGCCCGGAAAAAAGTTCGTGTCGTCCTCATTGCAGGTCCTTCAAGTTCAGGAAAAACTACGACAAGCAAAAAACTTGCGCTGGAACTTCAGGCTATGGGCTACCGTCCTAAAGTCATCAGCCTTGACTGTTACTATGCAGGACACGAACGCACTCCGAAAGACGAAAACGGAAACTACGACTTTGAATGTCTTGAAGCGCTTGACGTTCCGCTTCTGAACCAGAACCTGATTGATTTGTTTGACGGAAAAGAAGTTGTAATTCCGTCCTATAATTTCCACGACGGAACGCAGTTCTTTGAAGAAAAAAACAAAATGTCACTTGCACCGAATGATATTCTCATTATGGAAGGAATACACGGACTGAACGACAAGCTTACGCCGTTAATTCCGGCGGAAATGAAGTTCAAAATCTATCTTTCTGCCCTTACTCAGCTTAATCTTGATGACCACAACCGCATTTCCACAAGCGACAACCGCCTGATCCGCCGAATCGTACGCGACTATCAGTTCAGGGGAAAATCGGCGGCAGGAACAATTGCAATGTGGCCGAGCGTGCGCAAGGGAGAGGAACTGCATATATTCCCGTTCCAGAACAATGCGGATGCCATACTGAATACTGCGCTTGATTACGAACTTTCCGTACTGAAGGTATATGCAGAACCTTTGCTAAGATGCGTAAAACCGACACAGAAAGAATACGGCGAAGCGTGCACGCTGCTTGACTTCCTTACAAACTTTGCAACAATCGCTCCGACTGCGGTACCACAAAGGTCAATCATCCGTGAATTCATAGGCGGAAGTGCGTTTAAATACTAAGGCGCAACACTAGAAATTCTTACAACGATTATGTTTTTCAGTTGCGCTTGCCGTTTTTCTTCGAAAAACAGCCTCTGTGTATTTTACAACCAGAAACTGCTTTGCGGCGCAACACCTGTTGTCCTCACTAAGAATTACTGCTGATTTGGATTGAAGCGGCTGGTAACTATGTCGTCAAGTTCGTTGTCTTCCTCGTGAATAAGAGCCACCTTATACTCTTCCAGCTGCTGCTCTTTCAGTTTTTCAAGGGAATCGACTTTCTGCATTGCTTCTTTCAAAATGCTGCGCTTCTCGTCAGAAATCAGTTTTGCCTTAGCAAGTTCATTTAAAAGACACTCTGACTGATTGCGCACGAATGCATAAAACTGATTTGCATTTGTAATATCATAAAAATCAGTTGAACCGGACATCTGTTTCTGAACGGATGCCTGCTGCATTGCAAGTGCATTCAGTTTAGACTGAATTTCATTTTCGGAAGCAAGCGCCTTTCCAAGTTCGATTTCCGCCTGCTGTTGCTCGAATTTTCGTATATTAAGGATTTCTTCCAGTTCAAACTGAAACTTTTTCATTCAACATCCGGAACGCTTGTATCAACTGCCTGACCAAGCGCAGCTGCCTGCGTACTGACAGCGGCATTTTTCTTTATTGCAGGGCGCTCTTCATACTCTTCCTCAGAAATATCAATTCCGGTAAGCGCTTTCAGCCTGTCAAGCGTATCTGCCATCGGACAGCGCTCATCCTCCTCCTGCTTTAAGAACGCTTCGATTTCATCGTGTTTGTCAATTGCTTCATCAATCTGGACGGAAGACCCTTTTGTATAAATCCCGGCATTTATCATCTGGGCATTATTCTGGTACACTGCCATAAGCTCGCGCACTTTACCCACAGCCTTCTGCGTCATCTTTCCCGTAACGCGCTTTGAAAGACGGCTTATAGACTGAAGAACGTCAATCGCAGGATAGTGATATTCCATCGCAAGTTTTCTGCTCAATACAACGTGTCCGTCAAGAACGCCGCGAACCGTATCTGCAATCGGCTCGTTCATATCGTCGCCGTCAACAAGAACCGCATAAAAAGCCGTAATTGTACCCCTGTCATTCGTACCGGTGCGCTCAAGCAGTTTCGGAATGGAATCAAAAACGCTCGGCGTATATCCGCGCTGGGCAGGAACTTCGCCGCTTGAAAGGCTGATTTCACGCTGGGCTTTTGCAAAACGGGTAACGTTATCCATCATCAGCATAACGTCCTTTCCCTGATCACGGAAATATTCCGCAACGGCAGTACACACCTGTGCAGCACGCAGACGGCAGATGGCAGGTTCATCGCCCTTTGCAACAACAACAACCGAACGGCGCATTCCTTCTTCCCCAAGATCGCGGTCGATAAAATCAAGAACCTCACGACCGCGTTCACCGATAAGTCCGATAACATTTATGTCTGCATCTGTATTTCGGGCAATCATACTTAAAAGAGTTGATTTTCCGACGCCTGAACCGGCAAAAATACCGAGCCTCTGCCCTTTTCCCACGGTCAGCATAGAATCTATTACGCGAACGCCTGTCGTAATGCGGCGGTCAATTTCCTTCTTCGTCATTGCATCCGGCGCACTTTTTACGGCAGGATAATATGCTTCAGGCACAAGTTCGCCGAGTCCGTCGCACGGTTTTCCCGTCGCATCAATCGTCCGTCCCAAAAGTCCCCAGCCTACAGGAACCTGGAGAGGCTTACCAGAAGCAACAACTTCACAGCCGACTTCAATACCATCCGTAAGTCCGTATACTGTCAGTTTTACAACAGAATCTTCCAGACCTACAACTTCAGAAAGCAGCGTTTTTCCATCCGTTAATTTTATGGTGCATATCTCGCCGATTTTTGCACACGGCCCCTTGCTCAGAACTTCAAGACCGTTTACGGCACAGACATAGCCGATATACAAAATCGGGTCAAAATCTTCGACTTGAGAAACATATTTTGAAAAATTAAAATTATCTGTGAAAGAAAGCGTTTCCACCATCAGATTCCTTATCCGCCGTTTTCCTACATCTTTTCAGAAGCAGCAGTTTCTTTTTTTGCTTCAACTGTTTTCACCGGAGAAATCTCAAGAATTTTATTTTCAAGCTCGCCAAGCTGACTTGCAATCCGTGCATCTATAGCACCAAAATCAGTTTCTACAACACATCCGCCTTTATCAACGGAAGAGTCTTCTATAACAGTAATTCCCTGTACGGCTTCAACACGCTTTATGAATTCGCCTGTATGTTCGGAAGTCAGCTTCAAGTCCTCAATATTTACCCGGATAATTACGCTGCATCGAGTCTTAACTTTTTTCAGCGCAGAAAGAACGTTGCTCAGTACAACACCTTTCTGGTTCTCGGAGATAATTTTTACAATTTTCCGCGTCATTAAAATCACAAGATCAACAATCTGCTGTTCGGTATCGCGCAGAATTTCCTCGCGCCTGTTCATTACAGACTCAACTATTTTATGAACACGCTCAATCAGACGGTTAAGTTCCGACTGTCCGTCATTGTAGCCGGACTTCTGCCCTTCGTCATATCCCTTGCGGTATGCTGAATCACGAATTTCATTCTCTTCAGAATGGGCTTTTGCTATGATTTCCTGCGCTTCCGCCTGAGCCTTGTTTACAATATCCTGCGCTTCTTTTTCTGCGTCTGCCTTTATGACCTGCGCCTGATCTGTCTGACGCTTTACCTCTGCAAACGCGGCATCTTCTGCTTTCTTTACAATTTCATCAGCAGACTTCTGCGCTTCGTCAAGCATCCTCTTCTTTTCTATTTCCCATCCGGCCTTAAACGCCTCTGCCTCTTTCCGAAGGTCGTCAGCAGTCGGACCGATATACTCCTCAACTTCAGCAACTTCTTCAACTTTTTCAGGAGTATAATCGTGAATCAGCTTAAGGGTAACTTTATCACCGGATTTTGTCTTTATTTCATTCGGTCTGAATACAGTTTTTGCCATCTACAAACTCCACAACAAGCGCTACTGAACAAGCTCATCCTCGCCGGAACGTGCGATAACGATTTCACCGGAATCCTCAAGCCGTCTGATTGTAGAAACAATCTTCTGCTGCGCTTCTTCTACATCCTTCAAGCGCACCGGTCCCATAAATTCCATATCTTCTTTCAGCATACTTGCAGCACGCTTTGACATATTGCGGAAAATCTTATCCTGAACTTCCGTATCAACAGATTTAAGTGCCTTTGAAAGTTCCTGCGTATCAACTTCACGCAGAACTTTCTGAATAGCGCGGTCGTCAAGCATAACGATATCTTCGAATACGAACATACGTTTCTTGATTTCTTCTGCCAGATCAGGATCTTCCTCTTCAAGGCTTTCAATAATCGCCTTTTCAGACGAACGGTCAACAAGGTTAAGAATTTCAACGATAGACTCGACACCACCAGCGGCAGTATAGTCCTCGCTGGAAAGAGTAGACAGTTTTTTCTCAAGAACGCGCTCGACCTCACGCAATACGTCAGGAGAAGTACGGTCCATAGTCGCAAGACGTTTGGAAACTTCCGGCTGCATTTCCTCCGGCAAATTCTGAAGAATGACAGCTGCCTTTCCCGGTTCAAGGTACGCAAGGATAAGGGCGATTGTCTGTGGATATTCCTGCTGTATGAAGTTCAAAAGATGCGCAGGATCCGTGCGGCGGATGAAGTCAAACGGACGCACCTGCAAAGAACTTGTCAGACGGTTGATAATATCAATCGCTTTCTGGCTTCCCAATGATTTTTCAAGAAGCTCGCGCGCATAATCAATACCGCCGGTCGTAATAAAGTTCTGGGCATTCATCAGTTCCTGGAATTCTTCAAGAACTGCATCTTTATATTCTGCATCTACAGTTTCAAGGCGTGCAATCTCAAAAGTCAGCGTTTCAACCTCGTCTTCCCGAAGATGCTTCATAATTTCAGAAGATATGTCGCTTCCTAAGGACACAAGGAAAATAGCCGCTTTTTGACGGCCGGTAAGACTTTTATAGTCCTTTCTTTCTTTCTTTCCTGAGCCGGCAGGTTTCAGGCTTCCTGGCTTAGGAACAGGCTTAGGATTTGATTTTGGAACAGAACTTTCTTCTTCTGCCATTTTACTTATCCTCCTTCAGCCAGACCGATATTACATTCGCCACTGCATCTGCATTTTTTGCAAGATTTCTCAGCATCTGCTTATTGCCGTCATTTTCGTGCAATTTTGCATATTCTTCCCTATTCAAAAGCGCCGGAGACAGTTTCAGAATTTTCCTTGCAAAACCGAACCTGTTTGCTTCTTCCAGAGTTTTTATTTCATTTGCCCGGCTATAGCCTCTCAGTCGCTTAAGTGACTTTCTGATAGTCCGTAATTCCTGCGTTGAAAAATATTTCAGCATTCCGACGGTAACATTTCCGCCCAGTTCAGAAAACAGAATGGCTGCTTTTTCCTTTCCCGTAAGGACGGACTGCTTTGCAAAACCGATAGCCTCTGCCGTCTGCGTATAAAACTGCTCTGACATTTTCCTACTCCTCCATCAACCATGTACGGATAAGCATTGCAACATCCTCAGGATGCTCTTTTGCCATATTGATTGCATTTTCCTGCAGCTCGGCACGGCGGCTTTCCTCGACAGACATCGTAACCTGCATATTTGCATCGTCGCGGGCTTCCCAAAGTGCCTTTTCGCGCTCCGCCTGCTGCTGCCTGAGAAGTTCTTCCTCACGCAGACGCCTTCTCCGTTCAAGTTCCTTAGTTATAATACGGAACAAAATGAAACCTACAAGCACAACGGCAACTGCAGCCAGAACAAGCACAGTTGTTTTTCTCGCCTGAAGTTTCTTAAAGTAAGCTTCATCAAATGCACGGTGTTCCTCGTCGCGGTCAATGGCAATGCGTCCTACAAACACGCTGTCACCGCGGTCTTTTTTAAAACCAACGGCATTTTCAACAAGCGACTTATACTGTGCAAGATCTTCATCAGACACAGGGATAAATTCACGCTTAAGCGCACCAGTTTCTTCGTCAACTACGTACCGGTGAGTCTTAGGGTCAAGAAGGAGACGCCACCGTCCGTCAACGTTCAGGGAAACAGTAACGCGTCCTGTCTGAGGAGCAACTTTTTCCGTTGTATGAGTCGTATTGATTACGTTATTCTGCGTAACACCTGTTTCCGTAGACTTTCCGATGACATTAGACATATCGGAATAAACCGGCGGAGTCTGTCCTTCCGTACCAGCAGGTCCTTCCGGATTATAGCCTGTTCCCTGCCACTCCTTTGTAACCGTTTGCTGTGAAATCGGCAGCGTATCACGATATTCGGAATCATCATACGGTGTATCAGGATTATCTTTTTTTATTACAATCGGAGAATATTCCGTTGACTCAACCGATTTTTCAGACATATCAAAGTCAACGTTTATGTTAAGGTCACGTATACGGTCAGCAGACGCAAGTTTCTGCAATGCAGAAAGAACCTCTGCCTTTTTCTCAGCTTCTGTCTTGCGCTTAAGCTTCTGCTGTTTTTCAATCAGCGAAAGCCTGTCGAAATCTGCCATTCCGTCAAAATCATTAAGAACGTTTCCTTCCATATCGGAAATGACAAGATTTTCTTCCTTCAATCCCTCGACGGCAGAAAGAATGATTTTCTGCACGCCCTGAATGCGCCTTCTGTTTGTTGCAAGATCGCTGTTCGGAGTAAGCTTAAGAACGATGCTTGCCGAAACAGGCTTCTGGTCTTCAAAGAATGTTGTAGGTTCAGGACTAACGATGGCAACATCCGCAGAAACAATGTCAGCAATAGCTTCAAGATGATTTTTTACGGTACGCGTAATCGCATTCTTAAGCTTGACGCGCTGTTCTGCATCGGTCGTATTCCAGCTGCGGTTATAGAAACCGGCGAACGGGTCTATGTAAGACGGAACAAGATTTTCGCTTACAAGAGTATCGCGCAGCCTGACAGCAGTCTTTTCATCAGGAACAATGATATAACCGTCATCCGTAATATGCGCAGATATGTTCTCCTGCGAAATACGGTCAAGAATCTGATTCCTGGACTGTTCGTCGGTAACCTGAGAATTAAAAAGACGGACTCCTGTCGGTTTTGAAGAAACACGAGTAGTGAGTACTATAGCAAAAATAATTACGGCAAGTACGCCGAAAAGAATAACTTTTTTAATAACAGAACTGTTCTTCCAGAAATTCGACACAGCTTCCGTTATTTTTCTAAGCCATTCGTTCATCTGACCCCTCCCGTGAACGAATTTTAAACAGTTGCAGACCTATCTTACCATATAATACGAATTCTGCAAAGTAAAAAATGACATAAAAAAAGGAGTTTCAGCCAGGAAACTCCTTTTTAATTTTTACAAAGCCTATCTTGTCGTCGTAATTTCGCTCCAGCCCTGTACAATCCTGTCGATTACAGTCTGTGCAAGATTAAGCGACATACGAGCCTTAGCCATTGCAATAGTAACGTCGTGAATGTCAAGGCTGTCAGGATCCGTTATCAGTTTTTCCTGCATCCTGTTCACATCAAGCTGCTGCTCGTTCATTGATTTTACAGCATCAATCAGATAATTTTCAAAAGAAATGCGCGTTTTTTCAACGCCTGTTTCCGCAGCATTTTCAATATTAAGGATTTTTCCGGCTTCTGCCGTATTAAGAAGCTTCTGATGACCGTAATGTGATTCTACAGTCCGCGTCATCTGAAGCGAACCTAATTCTGGAATTTTCATACTGTACCCACCTTGTACAATTATCAATTATCATCATTCTATTGTCAATCACCTAAGAACGGCAAAGACAGCTTCTAGCGTCCGATTTCAAGAGCAGCACCGAACATACTCTTTGAACCTTCGATGACAGTTGAATTTGCCTCATAGGCGCGGCTGGCTGAAATCAAGTCCACCATTTCATTTACAATATTCACATTCGGATACTCAACGTACCCTGCGTTCGGTCCGGATTTTATTGCATCAGGATGTTCAGGGTCATACACAAGACGACCTTCAGAGGAATCCTTTACGATTTCACGGACTTTTACGCCTTTTCCGGCACCATTATCAAGATCTTCAGGGCAGAACGGACTTCTCCACTGAGGATGTTTTGACGAAATCGGTTCAAAAACTACACGGGAACGCTTGAATGCTCCGCCTTCCTGTGTACGAGTTGTAGAAGCATTCGCAATATTATTGGAAATTACGTCAGAACGAAGGCGTTCGGCACTCATTCCTGTAGCTGCAATATTTATACTAGTAAAAAGTCCCATTTTATTTCTCCTGTAAAAAGTCAAAAATCATTGATTTTCATACGGAATTCAAAAATCCCCTGCTATTTCTTCATTACGATATTAAGCTGGCTGAATTCAAAATTTGTAAGCTGCGTAAGAAGCCTGTACTGCATCTGAATCTGAAGGATATTGTTAGCTTCAGTTTCCGCATCAACGTTATTTCCGTTTGCCTTCGCAGTCGTCGTGTAGTCAAGGACGCGGCGCGGTTCTACATCACGGTAGTCATACGGTTCGTGAAGGGGAATATGACGGCTGTCCGTACGCGTAAGCTGAAAGCCGTTCCGAGCCTTCTCTTCCGAATCAAATGCGCGTTTCAGTTCGCTTTCAAAATTGACTGTAGTACGCTTGAAATTCGGAACTTCGCTGTTCGCAAGGTTATTAGCGGTTACCTGATAGCGAAGCGAAGTTGCATCCATTGCCCGCTGAAGCAAATCTACTGATCTAGTAAAAGTATTCATTCTGACATCCTCAGGAAGAAAGCGCAGTGTGTGAGATGCAAATTACAATCTTCCTGCTTAGAATGTCGGAATTTAGAAAAAAAAGTTTAGAAAAAAAAGCGCCACCCGTTCCAAATGCAAAAAAAACATTCCGGTCAAGGCAGCGCCCGTCCGCATATATGCGGTATTGCTGAATAAATTACTACAATATATAGCGTGACAAATCCTGATCCTGTACAACGTCGGAAAGTTTTTTGTCCACATACTCTGCATCAATCTTTATCGTTTCGCCTTTGTGCTCGTCTGCCTCAAAGTTGATTTCATCAAGGACTTTCTCCATTATCGTATGAAGGCGGCGCGCACCAATGTTTTCTGCGCGGGCATTAACATCCTCTGCAATAAAACTCATACGGTCGATAGCTTCCTCCGTAATTTCCAGAGAAACGCCCTCTGTTTCAAGAAGCGCAGAATACTGCATAAGGAGAGAATTCTTAGGCTCTTTCAAAATCCGCTTGAAATCTTCCTTGTGCAGGGAATCAAGTTCAACGCGGAGCGGAAAACGTCCCTGAAGTTCAGGAATAAGGTCGCTCGGAGCAGCCACGCTGAATGCGCCGGCGGCAATGAACAGAATATGCGTCGTGTTTACCACGCCGAATTTTGTATTTACGTTGCTTCCTTCTACAATCGGAAGAATGTCGCGCTGAACACCCTCTCGGCTTACGTCCTGTCCGTGGCTTTCACCGTGAACGGCAATTTTATCAATTTCGTCAATAAAAATAATTCCGCTCTGCTCAACGCGCTCCTTTGCAATATCAGCAACTTTGTCCGCATCAACCATACTATCAAGCGTTTCTTCAGTAATAATACGGCGTGCCTCGCGTACAGATACGGTACGCCGCTTATGACGTCCGCCAGTAAGCATTCCGGCAAGATTCTGCATACTGCTCTGCAAATCATCAAGGCTTCCGCCTGCAATTATCTCCATATTCGGAACATTCTGCTGGCGGTTCACCGTTACTTCAACTTCACGATCCTCAAGCTTACCGTCGCGCAGCATAGCGCGGAATTTTTCTCTGGTAGACTCAGAAGAGTCAGAAGCAGTATCTGACGGAGATGCAGTTCCGTTGGTAATAAGTGCAGCATCTGACTGAGCGGAAGATTTTTTTGCTTCTTTACGGCTTCCCGGCAAAAGCAGATCGAGCAGTTTTTCTTCAACAATACTGACGCTCTTTTCGCGCAGTTGCTCTTCCATTTCCGCCTTTACGTCCTTGTAGCCGACTGCCATCAAATCGCGCACCATAGACTCAACGTCACGCCCGACATAGCCGACTTCTGTATATTTCGTAGCTTCAACTTTAAGGAACGGAGCATTGCACAATTTTGCAAGACGGCGCGCAATCTCGGTTTTTCCGACGCCGGTAGGTCCAATCATCAGAATATTTTTCGGGGCAACTTCGTCACGGATTTCTTCCGGAAGTTTAAGACGGCGCGTTCTGTTCCTTAACGCAACGGCAACTGCACGCTTCGCCGTGTTCTGCCCGATAATATACTGGTCGAGCCTTTCAACAATCTGTTTTGGTGTTAAATCCTGCTTCGGTGTCAAAGACGGAGTCTGTAATTCTGCCATACGTTAAAGTTCCTCTACTGTTACATTGTTATTAGTGTATATACAAATATCGCCTGCAATCTTCAGGCTTTTTTCAGCAATCTCTTTTGCAGAGTAATCGCTTGAATCAAGATAGGCAAGCGCCGCGGCATACGCATAGTTTCCGCCAGAACCGATTGCAATTACGTCATTTTCCGGCTCAATGACATTTCCGTCGCCGCTTATAAGAAGAATTTTGCTTGAATCTGCAACAAGGAGCAGCGCCTCAAGCTTGCTGAGCGACCGGTCTGTACGCCAGAGTTTTGCAAGTTCAACGGCAGAACGCGTCAAGTCGCCGTTAAACTCCTTTACCTTAGTTTCAAATTTATCGAACAGCGTAAAAGCATCCGCAACGCTGCCTGCAAAGCCCGTAAGTATTTTACCGTCGTAAATTTTCCTTACTTTCCGGGCATTCCCTTTCATTACGGTTTCACCGGCTGTAACCTGACCGTCACCTGCCATAGCAACTTTTCCATTGCGGCGGACGGCAACAACAGTCGTACTTCTTATTTTTGTCTTTGACATATACACTCCATACAAAACTGCACTTTTTTTCAGGCAGTTTTCCCAATAACTGTTATTTCTTACCGTGCGGATGAGCACGATTATATATATCAATCAACCTTTCAGTTGTTATATGCGTATACCGCTGCGTCGTAGAAATGCTTGCGTGACCGAGCATTTCCTGAACCACGCGCACGTCTGCACCTTTAGAAAGCATACTTGTTGCAAACGTATGGCGCAGTGCATGCGGAGAAACGTGATGTTTCGTTCCCTCTGACCCGGTATAACGCGAAAGAATATAACGGACGCCGCCGGCTGTCAAAGCACCTCCGCTCTGATTTACAAACACTTCAGGAGTCCTGTCTTCTATTCCTTCACGATGAAAACGGTCTTTTCTGTCCTCAAGATACAGCGCAAGCGCATTTCGCGCATCTTCCTCAAAGTAAACGCGCCTGTCCTTGTTTCCCTTACCGGTGATTATAGCGGACGAATTTCCGTTCTGCAAATCATGTATTTTCAGCGAAACTATTTCGCTTACACGACAGCCGCTTGAATAAAGCATTTCAAAAATAGCAGCATCTCTCTTCTGCCACAAAAGTTCATTTACAACCGGCTGCCTGCACAGTTCATCCACCTCCGGTGCTGTAAGAAAACGCGGCATATGCTGTGGCATTTTTATCGTCTTCAATTCCAGAGCGACATTTGTTTCAATATAACCAAATTTCCGGCAATAGGCAAAAAAAGTACGGACTGCCGCAATAAAACTGTTCACGCTGGCACTCGAAAGCTTGCGCGCAGAAAGCCATGCTATGCAGTTCCGCAAATCCACCACTGTAATTTCAGCAACAGATTTTTCCCTGCCAAGCTGTTCCATAAGATGATTAAGGTCATTCCGGTATGTCCGGATAGAATTTGCCGACAATCCCCTTACAGACTCAAGGTACACAAGAAATTCATCGACAAGAGAATACAGCATTTTTTCAACATTATCCGCCATTACTTAATCTTCGTCATTTCCTGCTTCCGGGATTATCTTTTCTTCATCATCAGCGGAATGCAGGTAATCGCAGTCTGGATTTATGCAGGACTTATAAGAACCGTTTTTCTTGTCGAATTTTTCAACAAGGAACCAGCCGCACTTAGGGCAGTACTGGTCAATCGGCTTGAAATGACTTATAAAGTTACAGGACGGATAATTCGTACAGCCGTAAAATTCCTTTCCGCGTCCTTTTGTTTTTCGCGCAACAATCTCGCCGTCACAATCCGGCATCGGACATTTTGCAAGCGGAATGGACTTTGTATTATGGCACTCAGGAAATCCTGAACACGCAAGGAAAAATCCAAACCTTCCGAGTTTTTTCATCATCGGCTTGCCGCATTTTTCGCAGATTTTGTCCGTAGGTTCGTCAAGGCTTCCCTTTACGCTTGCAACAGATTCCATCACCTCGTCAACGCGTTTCTTGAATGGCGTAAAGAAATCTGCAATCATCGTATTCCATACAAGTTCGTCCTGCTCAACCTTATCAAGATTATTTTCTACTTCGGCAGTAAAATGTTCGTTTATTACTTCCGGGAACGATTCTACCAAAATCCTGCATATCATACGCCCCAGCTGAGTCGGAACAAGCTGCTTGTTGCTGCGCGTAACGTAATAGCGGTCAAGAAGAACAGAAATAATCGGCGCATACGTAGACGGACGTCCAATTCCCTTTTCTTCAAGAGTCCGGACGATAGATGCATCTGTATAGCGCGCAGGTCCCTGCGTAAAATGCTGCTCCGGATAGAATTTGTCAGACGTAATTTTTTCGCCTGTTTTCAAAGACGGAAGATTTCCTGTCTTGTCTTCCTTGGAAGAAAGAAGCTTTATGACACTGTAAAAGCCTTTTTCCGTAATTTTGCTTGCACTTACGCGGAATACTGCATCACCGGCTGTAATTTCTGCGCTTGTAGTCATTGTTTTTGCATTATTCATCTGGCTTGAAACAAAACGTTCCCAGATTATGGTGTACAGTCGAAGCTGGTCGCGGGTAAGATATTCCTTTACGGAATCCGGCGTGTATTCGGTATACGTAGGACGGATACCTTCGTGAGCATCCTGCGCGGCTTTTCCAACGGTATAATGAATAGGCTCGGCAGGGAGGTTTTCAGGATAATTTTTCTCAATCCACTTTCGGACGTCGGCAAGCGCAGTTTCGCTTATACGAACGGAATCGGTACGCATATAGGTAATAAGCCCTACGCGGTTTGAACCGATATTCACGCCTTCGTAAAGCTGCTGCGCAATCTGCATTGTCTTGCGCGACGTATATCCAAGCCGGTTTGCACTTGCCTGCTGAAGTTTTGACGTCGTAAAAGGCGCTTTCGGACGGACAGTTTTTTCCGTCTGCTTGATATTTGACACAATACAGTCAGCAGACTGAATTTCTTTTATTATATCATTTACCATCTGCTCGCTTTTAAGTTCAGGAGCTTCTCCCTTGTACTTTACAAGCTGGGCAGTAAATTTTGTCTTTCCTTTTGCAAAATCAGCGTCAAGCGTCCAGTATTCTTCAGGAAGAAAATTCTCCACCTCTTCTTCACGCTCGCAAATAAGGCGAAGCGCAACTGACTGTACGCGGCCGGCAGAAAGTCCGTTCTTTACCTTGCTCCACAAAAGCGGACTGAGATTGTAACCCACAAGGCGGTCAAGTACGCGGCGCGCCTTCTGTGCATTCACCTTGGACTCAACTATTTCGCCAGGATGCTGTACAGCTTCTTTTATTGCAACAGGCGTAATTTCATTAAATACAATCCGGCTGATTTTTGCGTCAGTTTTGTCCTTCAGAGCATTATTCAAATGCCAGGCAATCGCCTCTCCTTCGCGGTCGTTATCCGATGCAAGAAGAACGACATCAGACTTTTTTGCATCTTTCTGAAGTTCTTTCAAAAGCTTTGCCCGTCCGCGGACAGTTATATATTCCGGCTGGAAATCATTTTCCACATCAATAGCCATCCGGGATTTCGGCAAATCAATAAGATGTCCCATAGAAGCCTTTACGGTGTAACCGGGGCCCAGATATTTTTCAATCGTATGAGCTTTTGCAGGAGATTCTACAATAACAAGACTCTGAGGTGTTTTAGATTTTTTTGATGCAGTTTTTTTCTCAGCCATAGTACATCCTTTTCTGACAAATAAAAATCAAAACAGATTCAACTGTTCGTTTTTTAAACTGTAAGTGCCCGGAAGAGCCGTCATACAGTCACAGTATTCTTTATAATTTTCTATTATCGGAGCGCCAGCCTCGATATATTTTTCACACGTATTTTCAATTTTACCTTTGGAAACATTCCCGGCGGCAAAATCTTTTGCAAGCTGTGACTTTACCAGACTGCGCACATCTTCTGCATTTCTAGAAAACGCAGCTTTATGAAAAACAACGTCCCTGCTGTAGTCAAGCGCATATTGGGCAGTAATAAGTGCGCCGCTTCCGTCCGGTGCCTGAATTACTACCGTCGCCGGAGAAAGTGCCGCCACAATCCTGTTCCTCTGGACAAAACGCCAGTTTTCCGCAGGCGTTCCAGGAACGTACTCACTTACGATACAGCCGCCTGTCCTTACAATCTGTTCCGCAAGAGCCTTATGCCCGGAAGGAACGACAGTATCAATTCCGCAGGGAAGAACAGCCGCCGTTCGTCCTTCTGCAGAAACAATATCTTCAAAAGAATCAAAACGTGCATTCACTGCGCCTGTATGCGCCGCCCCGTCTACTCCCTTTGCAAGCCCGGACACAACAGTACATCCGTCGCAGGCTGCATCATACGCAAACTGAACGGCGGCGCGTTTTGCTTCCGGAGCAATACGGCGCGTTCCCACAACAGACACCGTTCTGCCGATAAGACAGGACGCATCGCCTGTGTAAAACAGCATAAACGGAGCATTCGGCGTTTCCTTTAAAAGCGCAGGATAGGCTTCATCACCGTACAGCAGATATTTTATTTTCTTTGCTTCAAGGATTGCAGCTTCTTTCCGGGCAGCAAGCAGATTCTGCCTGCCGTCCCAAACAGCCCTGATATTCCTTGAAGTGATGTTTTTAATATCTTCTATAGAAAGTATCGCAAGGTCATTATAACTGTCAAGTTTTTTCAGCAAATTTAACTTTTCCGTAAGATTAAGAAAAGAAATTCTGGCGAGAGAAATCAGTAAAATAATGTCGTCAGTTTTATTGCTCATACGAATATGCTGCATCAAGCGCCGCTTTTTTGTTTGTCTCTGCATCCGCTTTTTTCTGTGCGGATTTTGTTATGGAAAGTATTTTATCATATAAATCAACGGCTTTGTCAAACTGATAGGTAGAATAATAGCAGCGCGCCAGGACGAACATTGCATCCGTGTGCTTCGTTTCAATCGTAAGCAGTTTTTCAAGATAAGGAATTGCCTTTTCGCTTTCATCAAGTTCAAATGTGTACAGAATTCCAAGCGCATAGAGCGCGCTGGAAAATCGCGGCTCAATTTCTATTGCGCGAAGATAGGAAGATTCGGCAAGCTTAAGGTAATTCATTTTTTTTACGGAACTTCCTTCCGCGTTAAAATCAAGGGCGGAATGGCTCATATATCCGGCGCAAATTCCAACGTAATAATACAGGTTCTGATTGTCAGGATAATACTGAAGCGCGCTCTCAAAGCATTTCATCGCCTCGCCGTACATTTTCGTGTCAAGGTAGCGCGTTCCCAAAATCTTATACCAGATTCCTATCTGCGACTGCGCAATCTGCACGTCTGCAACGCGCTTCTGGTATTTTGAAATTGCATCTTTCAGTTCTTCAACTGACGTCGGATGGTCAACGCCTTCCTCAAGATGCTGCATACGCACAATTGATTTATTGGAAAATCCGCAGGAAGAAAACGCAACGGAAAGAGCAAAAAGTATGCCGCATACAGCAGCCGTTCTTTTTATCATAAAAGCCTCCCTATTCCACGGAAAAAAGCGACAAAAACGTCATTCATGTCCCGGAAAGTACTTTTTATGATAAGCGGAAAGTTGATTGTCGTCAACATGCGTATAAATCTGCGTAGTGGCAAGATCAGAATGACCAAGCAGTTCCTGCACCGAACGCAAGTCCGCACCGCCGGCAAGAAGATGAGTTGCAAACGAATGACGGAGAGTATGCACCTTGGACGTAACGCCGGAAAGTGCCTCCAGTTCCTGAAAGCGCTTCCACACGCCCTTCCGTGAAATAGGATCACCCTTGTAGTTTACAAAAACTTCGCGGACAACTTTTCTTCCCACCAGATCAGGCCGTCCATCATCAAGATACGCTTCAAGTTTTTTCTTTGCTGCTTCGCCAAACGGAACAATCCGCTCCTTGTCGCCTTTTCCGCAGACCATAACAAGCTGTTCGTTCAAATGAAGATTGTCTATAAGCAGAGTGCACGCCTCGCTTATGCGAAGTCCGCAGGAATAAATCATTTCAAAAAGAGCTGCGTCGCGTTTTCCGATGGGAGTAGACGTATCTACCACGCTCAAAAGCGTTTCCACCTGCTCTACGGAAAGCACTTTTGGAAGCGAACGCGATGCTTTTGGGCGGTCAAGCATAAACACAAGATTTTCTTTCCAAATCTTCTGTCGTACCAGATATGACCCGAAAGCGCGCAATGCGGAAATATCTTTTGCTATTGTCAATGGCGAACAGTTATTCGTTCTTCTCCACGCCAAAAAATAAATAAGATTTTGTATCGTTACGGCAGAAAGTTTTATACGGTTTTCAACGCACCAGTGAAGGAACGTTTCAACCACAAGCTTGTAAGTTGAGGCTGTCTGTGCAGAACGCCGTTCCACCAGAAGCAAATCCGTATAAAATCCCTGGAGAAAAGACTGAATTTTCTGTTCAGTATTATGCTCAGCCGTTTTTAAAACCTACTTTCTGTCAAAATTTATTGTTCTTGAAAGATTTTTTCTAAGACAAGCCGGCGTATTCAAATCATTAACATCAACAGATACAGAAGAACGGTAACCGGAATTCGCATCTGCCTTTTTAAACGAACCGTAGTCTTTTACAGGAACATCAGGTTCTGCCTGAACTGTATCCGCAGTAGAAAACAGTTCGTTCTGAACCTGCGTTTTTCCTGAAAGAAGCTTTGAATACTCCTCGTCCGAGAACACGTTATCATCTTCTTTTACAGGATTGATTTCTTCAGCAGAAACCTGTTCAGCCGGTTCTTTTTCGCAAGTTTCATTTTCAGAACCAAATCCCGTTGCAATTACGGTAACGCTGATTGTATCACCCATTGAATCGTCAGTAACGACACCCGGCTTTAAGTCGAATGCAGGACTTGCCGACGCACATACGATATTCGAAATTTCAGTAAGTTCGTTCAGAGTAAAATCGCTGCTTGCACATACATTAATAAGAAAATGCTTTGCTCCGTCAATGCGCGTATCTTCAAGCAGAGGATTATTTATTGCTTTTGTAGCAGCATCAACAGCACGGTTTTCACCGCTGGCAGTTCCTATTCCAAAAATGGCAGTTCCCTGCCCCTTCATCGCGGCACGGACATCAGCAAAGTCAATATTAGGCGTTCCATGCTGAGTAATTATCATGGACATACCTTCTATACTCTGGCGGAGCATATCATCAGCGGCACGGAGCTGTTCCTTAAATGACATTCCCTGACCGAACACATCAACAATTTTTGCATTCGGAATTACAATAACAGAATCTACAGCCTCGCGCAGGCGCTGGATACCGTCAAGCGCAAGTTTCATACGCTGCGGACCTTCCCACGGAAAAGGCGTAGTTACAATACCTACCGTCAATGCACCGATTTCACGGGCAATTTTTGCAACTACAGGTGCAGAACCAGTACCTGTTCCTCCGCCCATTCCGGCAGTCACGAATACCATATTTGCACCTTTAAGAATATTGCTGATTGCATCCTTATCTTCTTCCGCAGCTTTTTCACCTATAAGAGGATCTCCTCCTGCACCAAGCCCTTGCGTAATTTTCTGTCCGATAGCAAGACGGCTTTTTGCATTTGATTTATTCAGAGCCTGTAAATCAGTATTCAATGCAATAAAATCAACATTTTTTATATCCGCCTCAATCATACGGTTAACCGCATTAGAACCGCCTCCGCCACAGCCGACAACCTTGATTACAGTCGGACTTACAGCATTCAAATCAGACCCTTCGTTATTCAGCACTTCAAAATTCATCAGTTTCCTCCCAGCCCCTCACCTTAGAACAATGATTTCAAAAATCGTTTTACAATATTTCCGCCTTTCCCCTCTTTTTCAGAAGAAAGATGTTTTCTGTTTTTTTTCAAATCGTGATGCTTAACGTCATCCTTGCAGGCAAGGACGAGTCCTATAGCCGTAGCCCATTCAGGACCTTCATAGTTTTCTTCAATGCCTCCGAGCCGCTCAGGAAGTCCTATGCGGACAGCAGAAGTTCCAAACACATTCTGCACAAGTTCTATGATGCCGTCCATTCTGGCACCTGCACCGGTCAGAATAATATTTCCTGAAAGCTGCGTAAGGTTTGTTTTTTCAATAATCTTATTCAGCACCATCGTAAAAATTTCTTCCATACGAGGCATAATAATGTCACACAATTCCGCCTGCGTTATTTCTTCAGGAGGGCGTCCGCCTATTCCGTTTATAATAAGCGTTGCATCAGGACTTATATTTTCCATCCAGCAGCAGCCGTATTCAATCTTTATGCGCTCAGCTTCCGCAACAGGAATGCCTTTTACTATGGCGATATCATTTGTAACCATATTACCGCCGACAGGAATGGAAGCTGTATACACCGGCGCATCGTGCACAAGAACAAGAATGTCTGTCGTTCCAGCACCCATATCAACAATAATAGAGCCGAGTTCCTTTTCGTCCTCTGTGGCAACAGCTTTTTGAGCGGCAAGCGTTTTGAGCATAACGCCGTTCATCATATAGCCGGCACGGTTTATGCAGGAACGAATGTTTTGGATTGTCGTGCGCGATGCAGTTATAATATGAACGGCTGCTTCAAGGCATACACCCAGCCGGTGCATCGGATCTTTTATTCCAGAAATTCCGTCTACAATATAGTCCTGAGTTATAACGTGAAGCCGCTCCCTGTCCATAGCAATCTGAACGGCGGTAGCGCTTTCAATTACGCGCTCAATATCATCTTTTGAAACCTCTCTCTGAGATTTTCCTTTCGGTGACACTGCAACTTTACCGGTAGCATTCTCTCCCTCAATCTGATCTCCGCCCACAGAAACATAGCAGGAAACAATATCTACTCCGGCATTCTGCTCCGCATTGTCAATAGCATTTCTTATTGCATTTGATGCAGCTTCAATATTAACGATGTTTCCGTTCCGAAGCCCCATGGATTTCTCGCAGGAAGTACCAAGTATTCTGAATTTTCCGTTTTCATCGTAATCACCGATTGCTACGCGGATATAACTTGTTCCTATGTCAAGTCCAACTACCATTTAATGCTTTCCACCCGTACTATTCTCTTTGAATGTTATTTTTTTCTATACGAAACCGAACCGTAGCGCAAATCAATTTCTGACACATTCGGTTCCATTGAGTTGACAACATCAAGTACAACCATCATATATTTTAATGAATCTTCGTTCAATGTTCTATCAGTAAGAACACGAATTTTTGACTTTGCAGGAATAAGTACAAGTTCGTAGTTTCCATATTCTTTCGGAACGACACAGATTTCAGAAACGGCAGCAAAATATTTCTGCGGCTTTCTGCGAATGTCTGCAATCTGCTCGATAAGCGCGCGATATTTAGACGGAATACGCATTCCTTCTGACATATGTTCAACAGGAAGCCCTGAAAGAATCGGAATATCAGCTGATGTTCCGGCTCCGTCACCTTTTTCTTGGAACAATACGCCATTTTTATCAATCTGAACGGCAACGCTTCTGTCATTCACAGTAAGGAATGTGAGTGCAACAGGTTCCCGTTCCTCGATATGAATATAGATTTTATTCGGAAACGTCTTTTTTACAGAAACAGAGTCTATTCCGCTTACAGACGCAAGAATGGAAACTGCCTGTTCAACATTGAAATCAAACCAGTTTTGCGCATTCATCGGTCTTAAAAATTCGACAATCTCTTCTGCCGCATACGAATCCTGCCCTGTTACAGAAACAACAGGTGCTTCAATGCTCGGAATAATGAATTTGTAGAACAAAAATTCAAGGAAAACGCAGACCGACAGAATTATAAAAATAATTTTTACGGCTTTGGAGAACGAATCATTCTTTTCTTTTTCTTTCTGCTTGCTTTTTGAATCAGGGGAAAGAAAAAATCCTTCATCCTCTAATTCATCAAATCTGATACTCAAATCACTCATATATACTAACTCCATCTATATCACAGACTTCTACAAAATCATCTTCACGTATATCAATATTTTCGGAATCGCACCGCGAAGCATTAACTATAAAGCCGCACATACAAAGCGTTACGATTATTGAAGAACCGCCGAGCGAAAAAAACGGCAGCGGAATTCCTGTAGACGGAACGGCTCCGCATACGACGGCGCAGTTCAAGACAGACTGCGCGGCAATCATCGTTACAAAGCCGAACGTTCCGAACGAGGCAAACCTGTCTTCACACACAAGCGAAATACGATAGCCGCGCCAGGCAAATACGCCGAGAAGGAAAAAATATCCCAAAACTCCGCCGAAGCCCATAGCTTCTGCCCATCCGGCGAAAATATAGTCAGCCTGAACTTCTGGAATGCGGCTGCTCTGCACAAGCCCGGTACCGATTCCAGAACCCCAGAAACCGCCGGCGCTTATTGCACGCTTTGCCGCAATGCTCTGATAATTTATAGTGTGCTCGCCGACTTCCGGACTAAGAAACGCAATAATACGGTCAAGACGATACGGCTCGCTTGTAATGAACAGGAACAAAGCAGGAACGGCAAGCACTCCTATGGCAAACGCCCATCTTATGTTAAGACCGGCGGCAAGAAACATTGAAAAACAGACGCAAAAAATAAAAAGTGCCGTCGACAAGTCTTTCTGCAAAAGAATTATTCCTGCAAATAAAATAAGTACAACTACGCACGGCAGTACGGAACGTTCGTCCTTATTTTCAATTGAAAGCTGCTTGTCAAAAAGGTTTGCAAGAAAAATAACAATCGTAAATTTCACCACTTCAGACGACTGAAGCGTAAATGAAAAAGGCATACGAAGCCATCTGCGCGCGCCGTTTTTTTCAACAGAAAAAGCAGGAACAAACGTAAGAAGGCACAGAATGAACGTTACTGCGAAAATTCCCGGAAGAATTTTCCTGATGGCGGACATTTTTATGCTTGATATAAGCAAAAATCCGAATATGCCTACAGCAACACAAATCAACTGGCGCTTTACAAAATAGAACGAGTCGTGGAACAGACGGTACGCATAATTCTGCGTGCAAAAATACTGCGTAAACAGTCCAAGTCCGAGCAGAAGAATTACCGTGAAAACAAATGTAAAATCGCTTTTATGATGCTGCTCCACCGAACGGTCAGCAAAAAAATGGTACGTATCCATACTACTTTCCTTTTTCTCCCGTCAGTTCAGGGATAAGCCGTTCCAGCGCAATACCGCGGCTTGCCTTAATCAGAAGTACATCATTTTCCACAGCCTTATCAATAATGACAGAAGCAATATAAGAAATTGCATTTTCATCAGATTTTTTACTGTAAACGGCATCGATAAAACCGCGCACGCACGCCTTTTTATAGGCATATTCCATTTCCGCTCCGACAAAAACAGCAAGCGCAGGTTTATCAGATGCAACAATGCATCCGATAGCCTCGTGTGATTCGGCAGATTTTTCGCCAAGTTCCAGCATATCGCCAAGCACATACAGAAGCCGTCCGCCGCTCAAAGACTTGCAGAAGGCAAGCACATTCCGCATTGAATCAGGATTTGCATTGTAACAGTCCTTAATCAGCGTAATATTCCGCCCGTTTTTCAGCGTAAGTTTTTCCGTTTCCATACGTCCTGCAATCGGAGAAAGGGATTCCAGTCCTTTTTTTATGAATTCCGCAGAAACTCCAAGACGTTTTCCAACAGCAACTGCACCAAGCGCATTAGCATAATTATAAACGCCCGGCAGCCCAAGATGAATTTCAACGCCGTCTACGGAAAAATCAGTTCCGCCAATTCCGCAGTCACGCACATAACGAATGCCGCTTGTTTCCGGAGGAACAAGACTTCCGAACTGAATTACATCACCCTTTACATTTTCTGCAAGATAGCCGGCAAATTCATCAATGGCAGGAATAAAAGCCGCGCCGTTTTCCGTAATGTAATCGAATGCGTGGCGTTTTTCTTCCGCAATATTCTGACGGCTTCCCAAAATTCCAATATGCGCCGTACCGATATTCGTAATGAGCGCAAAATTTGCCTTTAAAACACCGGAAATTTCCTTGATTTCGTTCTTGCGGTTCATTCCCATTTCAAAAACGCCGATTTCGTGATTTTTCCGTATATTGAACACGGAAAGCGGAAGTCCCGTTTCTGAATTAAAATTCCCCTGCGTATATACAACGCTGTATTTCTGCCGCAGGACAGAAACAATCATTTCCTTTGAAGTAGTCTTTCCACTTGAACCTGTAACCGCAATTTTTACAAGAGTCGGGAATTTTGCAACGTATGCGGCGGCAGCATCCTGTAGCGCTTTCAAGGTATTTTTTACTGCAACAACAGAAATTTCTGCGTTATCTGCCACAAGCTTATCGTAAAAGCCGCCGTTTTTTTCGTACTCAGACAGTGCAATCAGAAGAATGCGCGCACCGTTTTCCACAGCCTGCGGACAATATAAATGACCATCCTGATTTTCTCCAATAAGAGGAACGAACATTGTTCTGCAAATAACGTTTCTGCTGTCCGTAGCAACAGACGTAAAGCAAAAGAGATTTTTATTTTCCGCAGACCCTATATATTTTCCGCCAGTCGCAGAAATCAATTCATCCGCACTCAGCAGGCTTTCGCCCGAAACATCACTTTCTTTCATTTTCCTGCCCCGTTCATTTCCACGCGGACAATATCTTCTGTTTCTGCCTTGTGCATTCCAAGTTCATCCGTCGCTATTTTTTCAATTCTGTCAGTACTGGAAAGCAGGCTGATATCGCTCACCAGTTTTTTATTCTGTTCTATCAGCTCTTCCTGTTTTTTTTCGAGAGCCGTTATTTCCCTGGAAAGATCCGCGTACCGTTTCGCCTGAAATCCGTATGCAATCAAAAGCAGCGGAATCAAAACTGCAATCAGGCAGCCGGCAACGGCAGACACAATCTCTTTTTTACTTGATTTCATCAATAACCCTCCACTCCGAATAAGTGATAATCTGTTGCATTGCGCAATTTACGCACAACGCGTAATTTTGCACTGCGTGACGGAGAATTCATACTGACTTCCTCCGCAGACGGCGCAACAGGTTTACGCGTCAGAATTTCCGCACACGGCTGCCCGCCGCACCTGCACTGCGCAACTTCCGGCGGACAGACACAGGATTTTCCAAGATTACGAAAATAATTCTTTACAATCCTGTCTTCAAGCGAATGGAACGTTATGACTCCCAGCTTTCCGCCAGGATTTAAAATATTGAACGCATTGTGCAACGCCGGCGGAATATGACGCAATTCGCCGTTCACTGCAATTCGAAGCGCCTGAAAAGTTCGGGTTGCAGGATGAATCGGACCGTACCGGTAATTTCCCGGAACTGCATTAAAAATAATATCTGCAAGCACTTTTGAAGATTCAATTCGTCCTCCGCTGCGCACCTTTACAATAGCAGAAGCAATCCGCCGGCTCAGCTTTTCTTCACCGTACAAATAAATCAGATTTGCGAGTTCTTCTTCCCGATAATTGTTCACAATATCTGCCGCCGAGTCCATCCCGGAAGAAGGATTCAGACGCATATCAAGAACTTCATCGTAGCGGAAAGAAAACCCGCGCCCTGACCGTTCGTAATGAAAAACCGAAATCCCCAGATCGAATAAAATCAGATCGGGTTTCGGATATTCAGCCGGATATGATTCATAAAAATCATTGAACCAGCCGTTATAAAAATGCATTCTGTTTCCAAACGGTGCAAGCCTCTCTCTGGCGCGCTCCTGAATAACAGAATCTGCATCAATACCAATAACAGAAAGCGAAGGAAAATGAGACAGGAATGCATTTGAATGACCGCCCTCGCCAAGGGTAGAATCAACCATCCACGGATTTTTTTCAAATGGTTCGCCCTCAGGACTGAGCAGCTGAAGGCACGGCTGCAAAAGCACCGGTGTATGAATAATCTCCACTTTCATTTCCCTGCATTTTATGTGCGCATCTAAAACTTAGAAACTGATTGCGTTCAGTTCTTCCGCAGCAGAGCGGAAAGAATCTTCACTTTCAGTTAAATATGCTTTGTATGATTCCGCATCCCAGAGTTCCATATATTTATTAACCCCAAGAATGACGCAATCTTTAGACAAAGAAGCATACTCGCGCAGGCTCTGTGGGATAGAAAGACGACCGGACTTATCAAATTCGATTTCCTGAGCAGGTGCAATAAACCTTCGCAGTACAAGACGGTTTTTTTCGTTAAACGGCGATGCGTTTTCCATCAGCTTTGAAGATATATTTTCCCATTCCTCAGGAGTAAAAAGCCAGAGACAGCGGTCAAATGCCTGAGTTACAACAAGAACATTGTCTGCCATACCGGTACGAAGTTTTGTCGGAAACAAAATTCTTCCCTTTTCGTCCAGCGTGTTCCTGTATTCACCAGTCAACAAATTCAAACCACTACCTACCACAATTTACCACTAATTCCCACTTAAACATCATTTTATACTAAAAAATTCTAAAGTCAACAGATAAAAAAGCCGAAAATAAAAAAAAGAATCGTCTGAATTTCAATTTTGCACATACCTGTATAGGTACACTAAATATGGACATAAACACGTACAATGAAAGTTCCCTGCACAAGACTTTAAAAACGCTATACGCCTCAGAAAACGGCTTTCAGACAGAAGTAAAAAAGGACGGCTACATATACGACATTCTTGACGCAGATGGAAACGCCATAGAAATACAGACGAAAAACCTTTCAAAACTTCTCCCAAAAATAAAAAAAACGATAAAACGCGGAAAAAAGATAACAGTCGTTCATCCGCTTGCAGTACAAAAAACAATTACGCTTACGGACACCGAAGGCAAAATAATTGCTAAGCGTAAAAGTCCGAAAAAAGAAAGCATTTACTCGCTGTTCAGGGAACTGACAGGACTGCATCCGGTATTACTGGACGAACATTTTTCGCTTGAAGTCCTGCTTGTAACGATAACAGAAAAGCGAATGCGCACGGACACCGACGTTCAGTCCAAAAACGGAAGAAGGCGTTTCAAAAAAAACTGGCTAAAAACAGACAACGAACTTCAGGAAATAATAAAAACAGTTTCATTTTCAAACGCAAGTGATTACCTGAAACTCATTCCAAAATCAATCCTCCCGAATTTTACTGCAAAATCACTTGCAGAAGAACTACGCCGTCAAAAAGACCTGCCTTCCAGTGCAAGTACATACGCACATCTTGTTATCTGGGTACTTGTAAGAATGAAGCTTATAGAACATACCGGACTTCAGGAAAAAAGCAGGCTGTACAAAATCAACGATAATTTCATACAGCCTGAAGCATACGGAAAATTTTACTAATTACAAAAACTGAAAAAACAGCTTAAAAAAAAGGGAATTACCGTAAAAGCAATTCCCTTTTTTCAGCTACAAACCGGAATTACCAGTTGTCAGCCATATCATCTTCATCGTGATTCTGCATATCATACAGGTCAGTTACACAACGAAGGTCATCAAGATACATATAGTAAGCACCGCGAGAAAGCATCGGATCACAATCCACACGGAAACCGATAATTCTAAGTCCCGGTTTATCTCCATAATATGCACTGTGCTGAACGATTCCGTGTTCTCCATCCGGACTAGGAGGAACTACAGCAGTAAGTTTTTTCCAGCCGCTGAAACCGAGAGATCCCATATACAGTTCGTAATTACGACCAAAATAATCCTCTACAAGCAGATAAAGTTCATGCCCCATATTGCGTCCGCATACCCATACAGAAACAGTCTTTGTAACACCCTCAATAGGAATAGGACGCTGTGATGTAATATAAAAAGAATTAATACCGCGCTTGAAGAATTCAACTTTTACACCAAGAACCTGTGTATCTTCATTTTCCTTACCTTCATCCTCTTTCAAAGGATCTTTCATTGCAGGACTGCCTTCAAAAAGACGGCTTGTAATAACACCGTAATCAGGCGAGATATGAACATTCCATGAACCTTCCCTTTCAAACTTGTCAAGAGAAATTTCATGAAGTGCCTGCATAGCAGATTCATTACCTATAGTTTCAGGATTCGGTTCATCAACAAGGCTGTTCTGTGCAGACACAGCGAATGTAAAAACAGATGCAGCAAGAACTGCAAAAAGTACCTTTTTCATTATTTAGCCTCCGAAGTTGATTCTGAGCCAGAACTACCTGATTCAGCATCACTAAAATCAGCATCGTGAAGTTCATATCCGTCATAAATGAAAGAAAGAGAATTAGACATATACTTCAAGTTATCAAAATAAATAACAAAATCATCAACATATTCAGCACCGTCTGTACGAACACGGAATCCGACCAAAGTCATTGACTGCGGACCAGAACGAAGCTTTGAATGCTGCGGAATCCAGCCCGGAATCTTTACGACAACGTTTTTCCAGCCGTTAAACGCAAGGTTTCCGGCAGGAAGTACGTGAACGCGTCCGTTTGCATCGCGAACCATAATCTCAAGGTAATAAAGGTAATTTGCACCCCACACCCAGAAATCAAGATGATCTACAGTACCAATAAACGGATACTCATAAACGCTGTCTCCCTGCATCGGAATAATCTCAAACCAATTGTCGCCCTTCCGATTATACGCAGTCTTTACGCCGAATACCTTAGGTTCAACATCTGCTTTCTGGAACGGCTTGAGGGAATTCGGAATACCCGTAAAATAGCCGTACTTCGGATAGCCTTCAGCAATAAAACGGCTTGCATTTACAGTCCATTTCCAGTCAGGCTCCGTATCAAAATTATCAATAACAAATGTCTCTACGCTTTTTGAACTTGGCTGGCTGAATGCCGGAATACAAAGTGCAAAAAGAAGAGCAAAGTTTACAAGGACTTTAAAGACCTTTTTCATGTAAAACTCCTTCAGTAAATATTACATTCCGAAAACAGAATATCTTTCATATTATCGGAATAAATATCAAAAAGTAATAGTACTTTAGATTATATGTAGAGAATTATTCTTTGTCAAATTGTTTTCTATGAAAACCTTGAATAAAAATGATGTTTAACATACTATATATTTACAACTCAAACTTACAGGAGTCTAATAATATGGTTAGTTACAAAGAACTTGGTCTTGTAAACACAAAAGATATGTTTGCAAAGGCTATGAAAGGCGGATATGCAATTCCTGCATACAATTTCAACAATATGGAACAGATGCAGGCTATCATTCAGGCTTGCGTTGAAACAAAATCACCGGTAATCCTTCAGGTTTCAAAAGGCGCACGTGCTTATGCGGACAAATACATTCTTCGCAACATGGCACGCGGTGCTGTAGAATACGCAGAAGAACTCGGCTGCAAAATCCCTATCGTACTTCACCTTGACCACGGTCCGTCTTTTGAAGTAGCAAAAGACTGTATCGACAACGGTTTCTCTTCAGTAATGATTGACGGTTCCGCCCTTCCTTATGACGAGAACGTAGCAGTTACAAAAAAAGTAGTAGAATACGCTCATGCACACGACGTAACTGTTGAAGCTGAACTTGGCGTTCTTGGCGGCGTTGAAGATGACGTTGCTGCCGAAGAATCAAAATATACAAAACCGGAAGAAGTAGTAGACTTCACTTCAAAAACAGGCTGCGACTCACTTGCAATTTCAATCGGAACTTCTCACGGCCGCTGCAAGTTTACACCGGAACAGTGTACACGCACAGCAGACGGAGTTCTTGTTCCGCCGCCACTTGCATTCGACGTTCTTGAAGCAATCGAAAAAGAGCTTCCGGGCTTCCCTATCGTTCTTCACGGTTCATCATCAGTTCCGATGGAATACGTACGCATCATCGAACAGTTCGGCGGAAAAATCCCGGACTCAGTAGGAATTCCGGAAGAGCAGCTGCGTAAGGCTGCAAAATCAGCAGTATGCAAAATCAACATTGACTCTGACGGACGCCTTGCAATGACTGCCGCAATCCGCAGATTCTTTGCAGAAAACCCGGACAAATTCGACCCGCGCGAATACCTTGGCCCTGCACGCGAAGAACTTAAGAAAATGTACATGCACAAAAATATTGATGTATTAGGCTCTGCCGGACACGCATTAGACTAGTCTGAAATCTTTGCAGACGAACAGAAGGCTTGCAGTCGCAAGCCTTCTGTATTTAACCTTATTTCGCTTATCTAACTCATCTTCTAATGCTTCAATCAATTCAAGACATCTGTCTTCCTGTTTTTCTTTCAATAATTTCTTTAAAATTTTTTCATGATTTTTTTCACAGCCAATTAAACTGAATGAAAAAACTGCAAGTCCTAAAAGAATTAAAAATTTTATTGATTTTCTATTCATAAATAACATCCTTTAAAAATTTTGTAAAAAGTTTGCAACGCAAACTGTAATCCCCACCCTCTGTGCAGTCAGATTTTATCCAAAAAACTCCTCCCACAACCAAAGAATAACAGGTAGTAGAATGAAAATTAAAAAACCAATTTTAAAGCCAAAATTTGAAACAAGAAAAATCAAAATACCTAAGACAACAGCTGCTATAACTGAAAGTGCAATAATACATCCAATATCTTTTTTCTTTGAAAATATTTTTACAAACTTTTTAATGTCATTTTCATCAATACCAATTCTCTGGTATTCTTTTTTTTTCATTTTTGAAAGTGCAGGTAAAGCCAAAAGTTTTTTAGGCGCTTGAGTCAAGCGCCTAAAGGGGATCCCCTTTAGGCGAAAAATTTTTTGCAAAATTTTTGTGCTTTTCAGTAAGATTTTTGTTTTTTTCAGAAAAAATTGGGAAAAATAATTTTTTACCTGCAAATTTTGCCTTTTTTTTTTCAAAATAAATGCGATTAAAAGGTATAAGGCAAAATGAGGTAAGAAATGCTGAACGTTGACACAAACAAATGCAAAAAAGAGAACGGACAGGAAAATGAAAAGCAAGGCATACCAGCTGCGGATGCAAAGACAAAAGAACAGCCGGGATCGCAACAAGATACAACAGTTTTGGACTGCAAGGCAGCTCAACATAGCCAAATACCATACTCCGCCACAGATTCGTTCAATCGCCAGTACCAGGACAGGCTTTTCAAGGCTATTTTCGGGCGTGAAGAACACAAGGACTGGCTCCTGACGCTCTACAATGCACTTAACGGTTCTTCCTACACCGACCCGTCCGCAATCGAAATCAACACGATTGAAGGCATAATCTACGTAATTATGAAAAACGACATCTCGTTTCTGATTGACTCGCAGCTGAATTTGTATGAACAGCAGTCGTCATACAATCCCAACATGCCGCTAAGAGGTTTGATGTATTTTTCCCAACTATATCAGAAATACATATCGAAACAGCGGAAAGACATTTATTCCTCCGCGCTATTGAAAATTCCACGCCTCAGTTTATAGTAATATACACAGGCAGTACGGAACTTGACGACGTAAAGGAACTGAAGCTGTCCGACTCGTTTGAAGTGCCGGATACGTCAGGCAGGTTCGAATGGACGGCGACCGTCGTAAACATAAGCAAGGGGCACAGCCTTAAGCTTCTTGAACAGTGTCCGCCCCTGCGTGACTATGCGGTGTATGTAAGCCGCATAAAGGGAAACGTTGCTGCCGGAATGACAAAGGAAGATGCCGTAAATGAGGCTATGGAATACTCCATAGAACACAACCTTTTGTACGGCTATTTCCTTGAACAGAAAACAGGCAGGATGAGCTAAAAATTGCTTTCGCAATTTTTTTAACGCTCTTTAATCAGCATACCTCGCTGCTTGCGGCGAGTATGCTGATTTTTTCATTTATTCTATTTTACAGTCAGCTGACCGTCAGTTATTCGGGCAAATTTTGTGTATCCCTGCTGCTCAAGCATTGCAAACTGAGGTCCCGGCTTTTTTGCCTTCCGGATTACGCTTACTGCATAATCTTTGCGAAGTTTTTCTGCATACGAAAGAACTTCTGGGAATGGAGTTTCATCACCGTAAAGGAACGCACATTTTTCCTTTTCGTCAGGAATTTGAAATCCCTGCTCAAGAAGAATGCCGCAAATCCGCTCAAAACCGATGCTGAACCCAACGGCAGGAACATCCTGTCCGATAAATTTTCCAATCATATTGTCGTATCTTCCGCCGCCGCCTACAGCACCGCTGAATGCCGATGATGCAATTTCAAAAACCATTCCTGTATAATACCCCTGACCGCGCACAAGATTAGGAGAATATTCGACTTTATACGCACCGCCGCTTACTGCCTGCGCAGTAGAAATAACGTATTTTAAATCATCAGCAACGGAAGAATCCGAACAGTTTGCAACAACTGAATCAAGTGTAATCTGCTTTCCAGAAGAAATAAACGATACAAGCGAAGAAACGGCATTTTCCGGGAACTGCTTTTCCCTGAGTTCCGCTTCAATTCCGGAAGCACCGATTTTATCAAGCTTGTCAAACGTTATGCAGACAGAATCAAGCGTTTCCGGCGCAAATCCCATTGTCTGAAGCATATTGCGCAGAATTCGGCGGTCGTTTACGTTGATTGTAAAGTCAGAAAAACCGATATTCAACATAGCGCGGGCCGTTACGTCGATAAGTTCAACTTCTGCATTGCAGCTTGAATCACCCAAAATGTCAATGTCACACTGAACGAATTCACGGAGTCGCCCTTTCTGCGGACGTTCCGCACGATATACGCGGTCTGTCTGAATTACTTTGAACGGAAACTGAAGGGAGTTACTGTTTGCCGCAAAAAAACGGGACAGCGGCAAAGTTAAATCATAACGAAGTCCCATATCTGAAAGTTCCGCAGCAGAAACCGGCTCACCGGACTTTTCTGCAAGAGCCGCATCAAGTTTTTCTCCGCGCTTCAAAACTTTAAATACAAGATTAAGATTGTCGCCGCCGTCAGACTTGTCAAGATTTTCAGAATCTTCAAGAATCGGCGTTGAAATCCGCTCAAATCCGCTTGCACGGTATGTTTCAAGAATTTTCCGCTGTACATAATCGCGTATGCGCTGTTCAGCAGGAAGAATGTCACGCATTCCTTTCAAGGCATTTATTTTCATTTCTATTTCCTGTCTGTTTTTATACTTTATTCTAGCAAAAAAAGACGGCAGTTACAATGTCAGCAAAAAACATCCGGTCATTATGAAGTTTGACCATTAGAGGTCTGCATTGAAAAAGCGGAATATCCTTGTTAAAATAAATCACTGCGATTATAGAGGAACGGCTATGATATTAGTTTTTGATATTGGAAATACGAACATAAAGACTGCGCTTGTTGAAAATGAAAAGGTTTTGCATCAATGGAGAATAAGCACGGATGCAAAACGCACCGGCGATGAATATTTTTCTATTTTAAAGCCGCTTTTCAAAGAGGCTGAAATTGATTTTTCTTCTATAGAACATACAGTCCTAAGTTCCGTCGTTCCGCCGCTCATCGGTGCGTTCGTTCTTGTTTCTCAGCATTTTACCGGAAAAAAGCCTCTTGTAATCGGACCTGATATGTACGGAACTCTTCCCGTGACAGTTCCGCAGAGCGCAGTTCACGAAATAGGAACGGACTTACTGTGCGATGCACTTGAAGCGTGGTGCCGCTACAAAAAACCGGCGATAACAGTTGACTTTGGTACGGCGCTTTCGTTTACAGCCATAGACCAGAACGGAAACATTGCAGGAATTGCAATTACGCCGGGTCTTGGAACTGCGCTAAAATCTTTGTTCAGCAATACGGCGCAGCTTCCGTCTGTTCCGCTTGAAGTTCCGCCGTCAACATTGGGAAAAAACACAATCTGGTCAATACAGGCAGGAATCGTTCTTGGCTACAAGGGGCTTGTTGAATCAATGATAGCACAGATGAAGGATGACCTTCACAAAGAAACAGGCGCAGATACAGAAAGCATAAAAGTCATTGCAACAGGCGGACTGAACAGTATGCTTCAGCCGATAACAAAGATTTTTGACTGCGTAGACAAAGACCTTACAATTCTCGGTATGGTAAAAGCGTGCCTATACGCGGCGCATAAAATCTGACAGCCGAATGCCGTCTCCGTTCTTAACGTCACGCGCAAGTACAGAACCAATTACCATCTCCAAAAACTCAGGTCCTGCACCAACAGAAAGCGTCTTTTCCGTCCGCAGAACGCCTACATCTGCGCCCTGCACGGTTTCTCCTGCGCGCATACTCCTCATAAAATGAAGCGAACGGTTTGTCCGCCCGTAGTTATCTTTTTCTGAATCTGCAAGGCGCTTTATACCGTCTCCAAGCACCGCACTGATTTTCCCTGCACCGTATGACTCTTCCAGCTGCGAAATTACGCGCTTCCTTCCCTCTTCCGCTCCGTAATGATTTAAAGCCGCTTCGCACTGGCGGACGCAATGCACCATAAGCGCAAACTGTTCGCCCTCAAGTGCAACCGGGTCGTCCAGCCCGGAAGTTTTACGGCTAAGCGTAATGTGTTTTTCAACAACCGTTCCTCTGCAAAGTACAGAAAGCACCGGCACAAGAACCGGATCAAGACTGTGGTCACTCACACCGGCAGACACACCAAAAATGCGGCTTAAATTTTCAATAAGACGCAGATTATATTCTGCTTCCGGTGCAGGATAGCTTGTAATACAGTGCAAGAGTGAAACGCCTTCCGTTCCAAGAATTTCAAGTGCTTTCTCAATATCAGAAAGTGTCGAAACGCCGCTTGATACGATGACAGGCACAGGCGTTTCATTTGACTCAGCCTGCCGGGCGCGGAATTCAGAAAGGCGATTTAAAAGCGGATAATGGTTCAATTCAGGAGAAGCAATTTTTACATAATCAGGATGAATTTGAAGAAGCTCGTCAAGGCTTTTTAGTCCGAACGGAGAACATACAAACTGAACTCCTTTAGAATGTGCATAGCGGAGCATTTCCTCATAAAAAGACGGACTGCATTCAAGCTGGCGGAAACGTTCAAAAAGAGGAATGCGCCCTGCCGGCAGCTGAACAAAACCTGTTTCAGGGTGGAGGATTTCAGATGCATACACCCACTGAAATTTTACGGCATCACAGCCGGCATCAACGGCACAGTCAACAAGCTGCTTTGCCTTTTCCAATGAGCCTTCGTGGCTTGTTCCTATTTCTGCAATGATAAACGCCATTCTGCCCTACTTAAGACCGTCCGCAACATTCTGGGCGCGAAGCCTGTTCGCATAAACATAAACGGAACTGTCAGGAAGCCACCCGTCCGTAAAACGATACCAGATGCCGTCCGGAGAAATCTGTTTGCCTTCAACAAGAAGGACATCAGCCTTCCTGCAATGTCCGGTCACTTCCGCAGACCAATCGCAGTTTTTCCTGAATGCCGCATACGGATCAATGACAACTGCCCAGGAAACATCTGGTGCAAGGGCAAGCGGCTCGGACTCATCAAGAGGAATACCCCTGTTTTTTTTACACGAAAAACTGCACAGACACAAAAGGAGTGCCGCAAAGAACGATATTTTTTTCATTTTCTTTTAAGATACTCCAGAACCGCAGGATAAATCTTTAAATCGGAATCAACAAAATTAAGGTTCGGGATTTCCTCTGGCAGAACCCATTTGTATTCTGTATGTTCAGTAAGGACATACGGCTTTTCAATTCCGTTATGGTCAAACTGAACAAGATACGCATTCAGCACGGACATTTTTCCGCGATGTTCAAATTCAGAAGAAGCAATTTTTTCGCCTGCATTGGCAGTCACTCCAAATTCTTCATTCATTTCACGGATTATTGCCGTCTCGTCCGTTTCTCCGGCTTCCTGCTTGCCGCCGGGAAATTCCCAGCGGTCTCCCATGTCACCTGTGGGATTTCTGCGGGCAACAAGGATTTTTCCGTTCTGATACACAATACACGCAATGGAAACATTCATATAAGACTCTCCTTTTTTCTACAGAAATAGAACGGCAGGGCAAATAAAATGAATTACGGCACAAGCAAGACACGCAATCCCGATGTACCGCTGGTTTTCAATAAAAATCTGGTTTATAAGTTCAGGCGGCTGAACTTCTGCCGTCGATTTTCCGTAAAAATAATGTACAAGAAGACAGGCACCGCCGGCAAAACCAATAAGCGCAGGCAGGAAATCTCCGAAAAACGGAACGCCTTTTACAGGCGAAAGTAATTTTATAAGCGCAACAAACACAGAAAGAATACCCACAACAAGCTGAAAAAGCTTGTCCTCCGTATCAAGCAGTTTTTCTACGGCAGAATCTTCCTTATTAAATACAAGCATAATTCCAATCAAAAGATTCAGCATAACTGACAGAAAATAAAATTGCAGCATAATTTCTCCCATTTTCTATCGGGCAACAACGGCCTCAAACGTTTTTGTTTCTACGGCAGCAGTAACTTCACACCGTATTTTGATTATATCATAATCAGTAAATTTTGTCCTTACAAATAATTCCTTGCCTTCGTAAAGCGCACTCACCTCTGCACGGTCACATTCTGCCCCGGAAGACTCAACTGCCGAAAAAACAACGGAAAGCGGAATCTGAATGACATTTTCACCGCCGGAAGATTTTTCTTCCAGACCGTCAAAGCGAAGGGTTGTATAAACGCTTTCTTCATAGGAAAAGGCAGAAAGAGAGGCAGAAGTTCCGGCAATCTTAGAAGCATTCCTGCCGGAAAAAAAACTGAATATCCACAGAAACGCGGCAAACACGACAATCGAAGAAAGCATAAATCTGTTTCCCTTTGTAGAAACAAGATTTCTGAAAAGTCCCTTTACCGGGCGCGGACCGCGTCCTGCATAATATTCCTGAACAATATGCGGTGCGCGGGCAATACGTTCTTCCCTGTTATAAAAAAAGTGAAACGGCTCTTCACCGGGTTTATAGTCAGGATGACCTTCGTCAATTTTGTCAAAATCCATACGCTGCCTTCCTCACCTCTAAGGAAACACTGAAAAATCCTACCTGAAGATTTTTCAGTGTTAACCTTGAATGTAGCTAATTGTCCGTAAGTCAATGACTTACGGCAATTTGACGGGAAGTGCTGAGTAATTGCTTCAAGAGTTAATCAGCACTTCCCTAATTCACCCGGCAAAACAGTCTGCAAAAAACAGACTATGATTTCAAAATAGAATCAATCAGCGAATCAGTACGCCACCACACAACATCAGCAGTCTCTTTGTTTGCAAGAAGTGCGGAAATAATCCCTTCGTGCGAAAGAGAAAGCGAATAAAACAGGACGTCCTTGTGCTTAACGGCAAAATTGCGTTTCAGCACGTTCTGCGTTCCCGGCTGTATCATTTCTATGCTGAACCCGGACGGAGTCGTAATGATAAAAAAGAACCAGCCGTTTTTAGTTACGCCCATAAAATCATACGGAAGCTTGTAAGTGAGCTTGCTGAAATCTTCAGTGACAGATTCTTCGTACGGCGGAATATTCACCGGTTCGCCGTAAACGCCTTTTTCAATGTTCAGAGGATACACAAGAGATTCAACAAAGTCGATTCCTGACTGGACTTTTGACTCTTCGTCGATATGAGGAAGATAATAGTCGATTTTTATATAAAGACGTTCGGAATAACAGTCTGGAATTACGTTTTCTACCGTAACAAAAAAATCATTTATGGAAGCAGATGAATTTACAGATTCCGGAGAAATGCGCGGAACTGTCTTTGTAAGGACAGGCACCTGATAGCGCAAGAATCCGTCCTTTGAAAACCAGTAAGTATGCAGTCCTTCTGTCGTAACGCATACAACTACAAGTTCGTCATTTTCCGTTGTGTAAATGCCCTTGATAAACGGAAAAGGCGTTCCTCCAGGTCCCTGCTGCCCGATATAATCTACGACAGTGCCGTCACTTGAAAAGCAGAGTACAACCTGACTGTACAAAAGATTTTCGTTTTCCGCCTGTTCGTTGCGTTCTTTAGGAACAGTGCCGACAACATACATATATTTCCGTGAGTCAACGGCAATTTTTCCTGTATAGCTGAACGGATATTCAACAGGATGCCAGATTCCGGCACTTGATTTTTCAGGAAGTCCCGGATTTTTCGAACTGTATTCGTCGGTGTTGTAATAAAGCGCAAGCAAATCGCCGTAGGAATTAAGCGAAAGGATTTTCTGCGCTTCGCCGTTTACAACATAGAAGAAACCGTCACGCATTGTAATGGATGTACGGATATTCCCGACGTCTTTCATTTCAAACAGATTAAGCTGTTCTTCAAAATTGCCGTACTCAATGGAAAAAAGCTTATCTTCCGCAATTGCACGTATTTTTTCAGTTCTGCTGCACGAAACAAGACAAACGAGCATTGCGAAACATACTGTAAAAGCAAATAAATTTTTCTTCATCGCTCTGTCTATGCGTTTCTTCCGCAGCACATTTTATATTTCTTTCCGCTTCCGCACGGACACGGATCATTACGTCCGATTTTTGGAGAAGTGCGGCGAACCGTTACGGACTGTCCTGTTGTATGACGCTGCATTACTCCGCCAGCTGCCTGACGACGTGCCGCATCACCGCTAAGCTGAGCACCTGCGGAACGGCTTACTGACTGAGAAACGCTTGCCGCTTCGGAGTGCTGCGCATTCATTGACGAATGTGAACGCATTGCTGCCTGACGGCGCTGTTCTGCCGCCTGCGGAGAAAGCTGAATTCGAACTTTAAATACGCGCGACATTACTGTAGAACGGATTGTGTCCATCATTTCGTCGAACATATTAAATCCGTCAATTTTATATTCCGTAAGAGGATTTTTTGAACCGTAGGAACGCAGACTGACGGCTTCGCGCAGGCTTTCAAGCGCTTCAAGCTGGTCAAGCCATTTTTTGTCAATTATCTGCACATACTGATAGCGTATGAACATATTAAGGTTTTCCTTACCGGCAAGAGTTTCCTTTTCGGTAATATCATTCTGGAGGGCGGCAAGAAGCGCATCTTCCGTAAGACGCTCCGGCGGAAGCTGAATGCCGAACGTATTGCGGATTTCCTCGTTCAAAGCCGCAGCAGCCGCTTCCTGATTTTTTCTGCCGGAATGTGTATATGAATAGAACATTTGTTCAACAGCATCTTTTGCATTATTAAGTACGCGATCAGCAAGATTATCATCTGCAAGAAGCTGGTCACGCTGGTTATAAATTACAGTACGCTGTTCGTTCAGAACATCATCGTAATCAAGAAGGTGCTTACGGATTTCAAAGTTCCTGTCCTCAACTTTTGCCTGAGCCTTTGCAATGCCTTTGTTAAGCCAAGGATGGTCAATCGGTTCTCCCGGCTGCATGCCGATACGGCTCATCATGACTTTCATACGTTCGCCGCCGAACAGACGCATAAGATCGTCGTCCATTGAAATAAAGAATTTACTGCGTCCAGGATCTCCCTGTCTTCCGGAACGACCGCGAAGCTGATTGTCAATGCGGCGTGATTCGTGACGTTCTGAACCGATGACATACAAACCGCCGCACGCCTTTACTTCTTCGTTATCTTTAAGCCACTGTTCTTTTTCAATTTTATATGCTGCCTCGTACTGCTCTTCCGTGGCGTTAGTTCCGGCGCGCTTTCGTGCACGGAATTCAGGATTTCCGCCAAGCTTAATGTCAGTACCACGTCCTGCCATATTCGTTGCAATAGTAACCGCGCCTTTTGCACCGGCTTCTGCAATAATCATAGCCTCGCGCGCGTGATTTTTTGCATTAAGGACTTCGTGGCGAATACCTTTTTTTGTAAGAAGCGCAGAAAGATGCTCCGATTTTTCAACAGAAACAGTACCTACAAGCACCGGCTGACCTTTTGCATGAGCTTCCTTTATCTCCTTGCAGATTGCCTCCCACTTGTCTTCCTCATTAAGGTAAACCTCGTCATTTTCATCAATACGGGCAACCGGACGGTTTGTAGGAATGGCAACAACGTCAAGATTATAAATCTTGTTGAACTCAACTGCTTCCGTAGCGGCAGTACCGGTCATACCGGAAAGCTTGTTGTACATACGGAAGAAATTCTGGAACGTAATCGTAGCAAGGGTTCTGTTGCGCTGTGCAATCCTAAGATGTTCCTTTGCTTCAATTGCCTGATGAAGTCCGTCACCGTAACGGCGTCCTTCAAGCACGCGTCCGGTAAATTCATCTACAATCTGAACCTGTCCGTCACGGACAAGATAATCTACGTCTGCTTTATAAAGTTTGTGGGCGCGCACTGCCTGCGTAAAGTAATGCACGAACTCAAAATTTTCTTCGTCAACGACAGCCGTTCCAGCAGGAATAAGGTTGTGTTTGTGGAGAATTTCGTCAATCTTATTGATACCGGCATCCGTAAAGGAAACGCGCTTTGATTTCTCGTCGATTTTGTAATCGCCCTTAATGTTCTTGCGCGCTTCAGGATCCATATCAACTTCATCAGGATAATCTCCTGTTTTCGGATCTTTTTCTACTTCCGTAAGCTGGTCAACATACTTGTCAACTTCGTGATATTTGTAAGTATCGTCCTCTCCCTGTCCGCTGATAATAAGAGGAGTTCGCGCTTCATCAATTAAAATCGAGTCGATTTCGTCAACAACACAGAAGTTAAATCCGCGCTGAACTTTACGCGCCAAATCAATCTGCATATTGTCACGCAGATAGTCAAAACCAAGTTCGTTGTTCGTTCCGTAAGTAATGTCGCAGTTGTACGCAGCCTTCCGCGCCTCGTTATCCATATTAGAAAGGATGGAACCGACCGTCTGCCCTAAATACGCATAGACAGGGCGCATCCAGTCAGCATCGCGTTCGGCAAGATAATCATTGACAGTAACAACGTGAACGCCTTTTCCGCTAAGACTGTTAAGATAGACGGCAGGAACGCACATAAGCGTCTTACCTTCACCAGTTTTCATTTCCGTAATGCGTCCTGAATGAAGGACAAGAGAACCCATTATCTGAACGTCATACGCACGTTCTCCAAGCACGCGGAACGCAGCCTCTCTGGCAAGCGCAAACGCTTCTGGAAGAATGTCATCAAGAGTTTCTCCCTTTGCAAGCCGTTCCTTAAAAACAGCAGTCTGCTTAGGAAATTCCTCTGCGGCAAGACTTTTTGCCCAGGATTCTTTTTCATTTACTGCCGCAAGCAGCGGACGAAGTTTTTTTACATCACGGTCATTCTGAGAACCGAATATAGCCGTCAAAATCTTATCTATTACCATAATAAATTAAATATAAAGATTTTTTTGCGCATAGTAAAGTGAAGTACCTGTTTTTGTAAGATTTTAACTCATAGTCCTACTATTATAATTCATAAAAAGAACATACAATGATGCAAAATTTACAATTGGGACACATCCGTAGAAAAACAAGACGGCTCAGACACAGACGGATTTTTCTACTGCGTCTATACGCTTGGTGCTTCCTATTATTTTACTGATATGATCGGCGCAAACCTGGAAACAGGATTTCCTGCATTCCTTAAAGCAGGCGTTTCCTTTAAATTCTAAAATCCGCCGAAAATTTAAATTTTACTGAGTCTGTACAGTTCCACGCCGCGCAAGCGGCCAGAAACGATAGAGTGCGCTTCCAAGAATATATTTCTTATGAACATACTGCGGTTTCATATTCGAGTAATACGTTACAGAATATGGATCGTCCGGAGTAAGCGCTGTCAGTTTCTGCGTATAGGAATGACGCATATCAAGGGAATTAAAGCGGTTGTCCCCCATCATAAAATAACAGTCTTCCGGAATGTAAGATGGTTTTCCGCCTGCTTCATTCGCCGGAAACGCAGGCATATTGCGCTGGTCAAGAATCAATACGTAAAAATGCAGTTTTTCCGCCGTCTGAATAAATCCTGCGATTTTAGAATCGTTCATAATTTCCACATCTGATTTTCCGGCGGCAAGAAGTTCTGCCGTCCTAAGAAAAAGCCGCCCGGCAGTCAGCTTTATCATAATATTAAGCTTATAGTTCGCCTCTGCATAATAATCACCGCCGAACACTTCAAGCGCAGAAGTGTCTTTTCCAGAAGAAACAAACGCCCGCCCAATCTGACCGACTGCCCTCCAGTCCGTCATAAAATGACTGAACCAGTCAGCACCGTCCTGAGAAGAAACCAGATTCCTTGTATTTGAAATATACCCGGCAAACAGGCTGTATTCATCAAGCGGAATTTCAACCGGCTCTTTTTCCTTTGCGCCGGCTGCTGCAGCCACAGAACGGAAAGACTGTGCAATTGAAATCGTTTCAAATGCCGCATCATAAAGGCTGAAATCCCGGCGCATCTGCTCTACCTCAAGCATAACGTCATACTGATTTTGCGTAAGCGGAATGTACTGAATACCGCGCTTTACAGAATTAGAAACTTCATTCAAATTCCAGGACGCATATTTTGAATCAAACTCAACAGGCTTGAAAGTATCGCTTTCTTTTGTACGGGAATAAAGCACTCCGTCCTGCATAACAAGCTGTTCGCCCGGAACGCCGCAAATTCTCTTTACAAGCGGATCTGCCTTTACTTCGCCGTGTTCGTCAACATTAAGGTTTACGCCGGTAAACGTAAGCATATACACAATCTGTGATACGACCGAGCGAACCTCAGATTTTCTGTCAAGAATATAATGCGGATTACGGAAAACAATTACATCCCCGCGTTTATATTTTTTAAGGCACGGAATGCCAACGTCACTCAAAGGAAATTTCGGTCCGCTTGTAATTTTTGACACGACAACCCTGTCTTTTACAAGAAAAGAAGGAACCATAGATTCTGACGGAATGACATACAGCTGGAAAATAAAAATCTGAATCAGAAGAACCATAAAAACTGCCTGAACAAGTGCGTCCACCCAGTCAAGAACTTCAAAAACAATACGCTTTGCACCAAAAAGCTTTACAATCAGCGAAGAACCGGATTTCTTGTTTTCTTTTTTCCATTCCGGCATAAGGATAAAAATGCGTTTTTCGTTAAGAAAATACAGCACAATCCACCGGCCTATCATAACGGCACACCACAAAAGGACTGTAAGAACGTCATACCAGTAGTAAGTTCCGTTTTTCCCTGCCCTGCGCAGAATGAATGAAATAAGCAATATATATGGAAGATATTGCAGCAATTTGAGGGAAATCATATACGACTCGTACTGCTGTTTCCTGAAAGTCCTGAAATACAAAGACCAGACGCACAAAGCTGTAACTGCAGCACTTACAAAAAACGAAAGGACTGAAACATCAAAAGCAAAGTGAATGCTGAAAAGCGAAAACAGAACCGACGCGCCCAGAGTAATATACAACGGAATTTTTATTTTATTCATAAAGATACTATAGCAAATCACCTGCCCTGCCGCAAGCAGGAAGAAAAAACGTAAAAAATCACAGGAAAAAGCTACAGTTCCAGCTGTTCCCGTAATTTCTGCGCAGACTCAAAGCGGAATGAAGTAATTCCAAGGGCAGAAGCTGCGTCGCAGTTAGACTGCTTGTCGTCTATAAAAACAGCCTGTTCCGGCGGAACGTTTTCTGCAGTCAAAATAAGACGCCAGAATTCTGGATTTGGTTTTGAAACGCCCATAAGGCAGGACGCATACGTTTGGTCAAAAAAAGCGTAGTCGCCGCGCTCAATGTGATTCATATAATGGCTGTCCATTGTATTTGTTCCGCAGACAACGCGGTTTCCGCCGTCCTTAAGTTCCTTAATAAGGCGCACAGTTTCCTCGTTACGCACAGGGTGAAAAAGCCAGTGCCACCAGTCAGTTTTTACGGCGACACCAGAACGTTCGGAGAAAATGTGCCAGAATTCCTTTGACGTAATGATTCCGTCGCTGCACATCGTAAGAAGGTCGTAGCAGTCCGGATTATATTCAGCTTTTTCTGCAGGACGACCATAGCTGGCACTGCCCTTTGTACAGCCACAAATGCGCATAAAATCGTCCTCAGAAATCCCAAGAATACCACAGATTCTGCGCTCAACCGCAGCTGTAGTCGTAACAACTCCGCCCATATCAAAAATATAAAGCATAAAAATCCTTCCTTTTGTAAAGTTTTTACCCCTCCCCGTGAGTCTTCAGGGATTTTGGCTTTGAGGACTTTTTCGCTGAGTGTCTTTGAAAATTCGGTTTTACCCGGCTTTTTTTCAACAAGGAATTTGAAAAAAGTCCTGAGCTTTTATACAGGCATTTTATCATACTTAAGGGCATTGCAAAAGACTTTTGTGGTTTTGCATCGTGGTTTTGTGGTTCAGAAAAAGCACTCATTTTAAACTACGAGGACACTTTCTTTCTGGAAAACATTATTTAGCCTGAATTTCGAGTTTTGAACAAATTTACAAAAAAGGCGTAAATCCTTAAAATTTTGTCACCACAACAAAAAAAAGAAGAATTACGCCTTTTTTCTAAATTCATTTAAAACTCAAAATTTAGACTAATAAAAAAACTTCAACGGAAAAATCCTCGGGGAAAATTCAGGTTTCCAATTTCTGAATATTTATTGACATATACCCTTACAGGGTATATGATACAAATACCCAGCAGGGGTATAAGCAAAAAGGAAAGAGAAGAATGACTCATAAAGTGCCTGAAAAAAAAATATGCGGATGCTGTCAAAAAACAACAGTTCGTACAGAGGAAGAACGAAAAAAACTAATCCACCGCTTGAACCGGATTGAAGGGCAGATTCGCGGAATTCGGGGAATGGTGGAAAAAGATGCTTATTGTGCGGATATTTTGGTACAATCTGCTGCTGTGAACGCTGCGGTCAATGCTTTTAACAAGGAACTACTGGCACATCACATCAAAGGTTGCGTTGCCAGAGATATCCGTGAGGGTAAAGACGAAGTAATCGACGAGTTAGTTGCAACGCTGCAAAAACTCATGAAATAAAAGTCAATCGATTGTTGAAACAATCTTCTTGACTTTTTATGGGAGGCATTCTTTTATGGAACAATATACAGTAACTGGTATGAGTTGCGCCGCCTGCTCAGCCCGTGTTGAAAAAGCGGTATCAGGTGTGAAAGGAGTTACTTCCTGTTCCGTGAGTCTTTTGACAAATTCTATGGGCGTGGAAGGAACAGCATCCGCTGAGGAAATAATTGCGGCAGTTCGTGATGCAGGATATGACGCTTCTGTGAAAACAGCAAGTAAAAATCAAACTTCGCATTTATCCTCTGAAGAAGATACGCTAAAGGACAGGGAAACGCCTTTGCTAAAAAAAAGGTTACTTGCTTCTCTATGCTTTTGGATTGTACTTATGTATGTTTCCATGGGACATATGATGTGGGGCTGGCCGCTTCCGCCGTTTTTTAATGACAATCATGTAGCAATGGGACTTATGCAGCTATTGTTAACTGTTATTGTTATGGTGATTAATCAGAAGTTTTTTATCAGCGGATTTAAGAGCTTGTATCATCGTTCTCCAAACATGGATGCTTTGGTTGCATTAGGTTCTACGGCGGCTTTCGTTTACAGTACGATTGCCCTGTTTGCTATGACAGATGCACAAATCAAAGGCAATTCAGATGAAGTAATTTCATATATGCACGAATTTTACTTTGAATCTGCTGCCACAATTTTGACGCTGATAACGCTGGGAAAAATGCTTGAAGCGCGTTCAAAAGGAAAAACCACCGATGCGCTGAAAGGACTGATGAAACTATCTCCAAAAACTGCAACAGTCTTACGCGATGGTGAAGAAATTACTGTGCCTGTTGAACAAGTGGCAAAAGGTGACATTTTTGTAGTTCGTCCTGGTGAAAATATTCCTGTAGATGGAACTGTTCTAGACGGAAATTCTGCAGTAGATGAATCTACCCTGACAGGAGAAAGTATTCCAGTTGACAAAGCAGCAGGAAGTACAGTTTCCGCCGGAACGCTGAATCAATCAGGATTTTTGCGTTGTGAAGCGACAAGAGTTGGTGAAAACACAACTCTTTCTCAGATTATTCAAATGGTAAGCGATGCGGCCGCAACAAAAGCACCGATTGCAAAAGTTGCAGATAAAGTTTCTGGTGTGTTTGTTCCTGCTGTTATTATAATTGCGGTAATAACAGTTATCTCATGGCTTATTGCCGGAAAGACAATGGGTTTTGCCTTGGCAAGAGGAATTTCTGTATTGGTGATTAGCTGTCCTTGTGCGCTCGGACTTGCCACACCTGTTGCCATCATGGTCGGAAACGGAATGGGAGCCAAAAACGGAATTCTTTTTAAAACGGCTGTGTCGCTTGAAAAAACTGGAAGGACACAGATTGTGGCACTTGATAAAACTGGAACGATTACTAAGGGTGAGCCAACGGTTACAGATATGATTGCGATAAACGGCAGAAGTGAATCGGAACTTTTGTCAATTGCTTATGCGCTGGAGAAAAAAAGCGAACATCCGCTGGCAAAAGCAATCAATCAGAAAGCTGAACAGGAAGGACTTGCGGCAGATGAGGTCGAAGATTTTCAGGCATTGCCGGGAAATGGACTTACGGCTGTGCTTAACGGTTCTATTTTGTGCGGAGGAAGTTATCAATTTATAAGCGGAAAAATCCAGACATCTGATGAAATAAAACTAAAATACGAACAGCTTTCGGAAGAAGGAAAAACTCCGTTGTTTTTTGCCTTAAACGATGAACTTGCAGGAATTATTGCTGTAGCAGATACTATCAAAGAGGACAGTCCTTGTGCAATTAAAGAAATGCAGAATATGGGGCTTCATGTTGTAATGCTGACTGGTGATAATGAACGCACTGCAAAGGCAATCGGGGCAAAGGCAGGTGTGAACGAAGTAATCGCCGGAGTGCTTCCCGACGGTAAGGAAAGCGTAATCCGTAAACGGCAGCAAAAAGGAAAAGTTATGATGGTTGGTGACGGAATAAATGACGCTCCTGCACTGACAAGCGCTGATATCGGCATTGCCATTGGGGCAGGTGCAGATGTTGCTATTGATGCGGCGGATGTGGTACTGATGAAAAGCTGTCTGTCTGATGTTCCTGCGGCAATTCGTTTGAGCCGTGCAACACTGAAAAACATTCACGAGAATCTGTTTTGGGCATTCATCTACAACATTATCGGCATTCCGCTTGCGGCAGGCTTGTTTATAAATCTACTGGGATGGCAGCTTAACCCGATGTTTGCTTCTCTTGCCATGAGTTTATCAAGTTTTAGCGTAGTGACCAACGCACTGCGTTTGAATTTCTTCAGGATGCATGATTCCAAACGGAATCATAAAATCAAAAATAAAATTAACACTGAAATGGAGACAAAATCTATGACAAAGACACTCAAAATCGAAGGTATGATGTGCGAACATTGCGAAATGCACACAAAAAAAGCTCTCGAAGCACTTGATGGCGTAACAAAAGCCGAGGTCAGCCACAAAACTGGAACTGCTGTTGTGACACTTGAGAAGGATGTTTCTGACGATATTCTAAAACAGGCCGTGGCGGACCAGGGATACAAAGTAACCGACATTCAATGCTAATGTCTTATTCAAATGGAACGAAAGAGCAGCCGATTACTCAGATGCAATACGGAATTAAAAATTATAAATTGATTGCAAAGTCAGATTTAAAACATCATCAAAGTTCAACATTTTTCCTATAAGCGGCTGACCAATGAAAGAACCCTGACACAGAAAAACAGTACTATATTAATATTTGAATGAACAAGAAGAATATGAAACTAATCGGAAAAGGGAATACCGCTGAAGTTTATGATGCCGGCGAAGGAAAAATATTAAAGCTGTTTGTAGTAAGCTATCCGAAATTTACTGTTGAACATGAATATAAAAATGCCAGGATAATGCAAAGTTTTAATCTTCCTGTTCCAGCCTGTTTTGAAATGACGGAAGTGGACAATCGATATGGGATAGTTTATGAAAAAGTTTCCGGCTGTGATTTGTATGAATACATGATTAAGAACAACGCCGGAAAAAAAGGAATTGAGATTTTTTATAATCTGCAGAATCAGATTTTAAATTGCAAATGCAATGAATTGATGTCCTATAAAGATTTTATAAAGATGATAATCGGCGACAAATCACCTGAAACAATCAAAAAACTTGATAAACTTCCTGACGGAGAAAATATCTGCCATGGAGATTTTCATCTTTGGAATATTCTTATTGATGATAGCGGAAAAGCAAAAGTGATTGATTTTATGAATGTCTGCCGCGGTCCAAAATTGTATGATATTGCAAGAACTTTTTATCTGCTTAAAGGAGAC